>NZ_JAJOZR010000005.1:0-346870 GCF_021168455.1 Rhizobium quercicola | reverse complement strand
TCTGGCGGGGTGGCCGCACCCGTTCCCATTCCGAACACGGCCGTGAAACGCCCCAGCGCCTATGGTACTTCGTCTTAAGACGCGGGAGAGTCGGTCGCTGCCAGGTCTGCTAAGCGCAAACAAACACTTCATCTTCTCAAACACCCTCAGTCCTATTCCCTTCCGCGGGGTGGAGCAGCCCGGTAGCTCGTCAGGCTCATAACCTGAAGGCCGCAGGTTCAAATCCTGCCCCCGCAACCAAACAAACACAAACAGACCTCACACAATTGCAAAAACCCCCCCCCGACGCGGCAGCGTGCGGGGGTTGTGGCGTTTCGCGCGGTTGTCAGCGAGCGCATGATCGCTGTGCGGAATGCTGCTAAATGCCATGTTCGGTCCGAGATCAAGCGATCGTCCTTCTCAGACCAAGCTCATGATCGAGAACGTGTTCGCACACATCCTTCTTTCCAAGACGCGCAGCCCTATGTCGTTCTCTCGCATGGCATCGCCATGCGTCCGGCATCAAGCAGCCGGCACGGATCACGGCGGGACGAACGCGGAGAAGGCATGCGATGATAGCGAAGGATCAGGCACTCGGAAACCATGTGGCCATCGTCACCGGGGCCAGTTCCGGGATCGGCATTGCCGTTGCCGAGGCTATGGCGCAGGCCGGTGCGGCGGTGATCGTCAACTACCGCTCTCAGCAGCAGCCGGCCGAAGAGCTGGTCGCGAGCATCACGGGCAAAGGCGGGAAGGCGCTCGCGGTTCAGGCCGACGTCTCCCGGGAAGACGATGTCGTCAGGCTCTTCGATGACGCCGTCACGGCGTTCGGCCGCGTCGATGTGCTCGTCTCAAATTCCGGCGTTCAGAAGGATGCGGCCATCGCCGATCTTTCGCTCGAGGACTGGAACACCGTCATCGACATCAACCTGACCGGCCAGTTCCTGTGCGCCCGCGAGGCTGTGCGCCGTTTCCGATCGCAATCCCGGGACGGTCGGCCCGCCCGCAGCGCCGGCAGCATCATCGCCATGAGTTCCGTGCACGAGATCATCCCCTGGGCCGGTCACATCAACTATGCCGCGGCCAAGGGTGGCGTGCGAATGCTGACGCGGTCTCTCGCGCAGGAAGTCGCCGCCGACGGAATCCGGGTCAATGCCATCGCGCCGGGCGCCATCCGCACGCCGATCAACAAGGACGCGTGGGAGACCGATGCGGCGCTGACGAAGCTTCTCCGGCTGATCCCCTATGGGCGGATCGGTGAACCGGACGATGTCGCCCGCGCGGCTGTCTGGCTCGCATCCGATGCGGCCGACTATATCACGGGCACGACGCTCTTCGTCGATGGCGGCATGTCTCTTTATCCGGAGTTCCGTGACAATGGTTAAGCCGAACCGCGCCATCAGCGAGCATGGTATCGTCGGAGACATGGAGACCGCCGCGCTCGTTGCGCAGGATGGGGCGCTCGATTACCTCTGCTGGCCGGCGCTCGACAGCCCGACGATCTTCGCCGAGCTTCTCGACGCGGAGAGGGGCGGCGCCTTTACGATCGTCCCGCAGCTTGCCGATCCGCGCAGCCTTCAGCTCTATGTCCCCGAGACCAACGTGCTGATCACCCGGTGGATGGCGGATGGCGGAAGTGCTGAGGTCCTGGACCTCATGCCGCATCCGGACGCCCGCGTTCACCCCGGGCACACGGCCCGCTGCGTTCTCCGCCGGATCTCGGTGACGCGGGGAACGATGGCGTTCACGATCCGGTGCGCGCCCCGTTTCGACTATGCCCGCGAGATCCCGAACAGTGCCGCCATCGATGGCGGCGTGGCGTTCACGGGCAAGGATCTGACGATGCGTCTCTTCGCATCGATCCCCCTGACAGCCACGGACGGCGCGGCCGAGGCGACGTTTACGCTTTCGGCCGGCCAGACGGCCTGGTTCACGCTCGGCGGCGACGATCTCACCATGTCCGACGACGCGATGATCTCGGCCGAGATCGCGGAGACGACGGCCGCCTGGCGCCGCTGGGCCGGCAAGGCGACCTATCGCGGCCGCTGGCGCGAACAGGTGCTGCGGTCGGCGCTCGCCTTGAAGCTCCTGACCTCGCGCGAGCACGGATCGATCGCCGCGGCCGCGACCTTTTCGCTCCCCGAAGCGATCGGCGCCGGACGGAACTGGGACTATCGCGCGACGTGGATCCGCGATGCCTCGTTCACGGTCTACGCGTTTATGCGGCTCGGCTTTCTGGAGGAGGCGCAGCATTTCGGCCGTTGGGCCGGCCAGCGCGTCATGGCTTCGGACGCCGACCATCCGTTGCGCATCATGTATGCGATCGACGGATCGGAGGCGAAGGACGAAGAGGAACTGCCGCATCTCGCCGGCTATGCTGACAGCCGGCCGGTACGGATCGGGAATGGCGCGAACGTCCAGTCCCAGCTGGATATTTTCGGCGAGCTGATGGACAGCGTCTATCTCTCCAACAAATATGGAGAGGCCATCAGCCATAATGGCTGGCAGCACGTTCGCAACATCGTCGAATATGTCATCGAGCACTGGCAGAAGCCGGATGCCGGGATCTGGGAAATGCGGTCGGAGCCGCGCCATTTCCTGCATTCGCGCCTGATGTGCTGGGTGGCGCTCGACCGTGCGATCCGGCTTGCGAAGAAGCGTTCGCTGCCGGCACCGATCGTCCGCTGGGCGGAGTGCCGCGACGCCATCAATGCCGATGTGTGGGCGAATTTCCGCCATCCCGAGCATGGCTACTTCGTCCAGGAACGCGGGGGAACGGCACTCGATGCCGCCCTTCTCATGATGCCGCTCATGCGCTTCGTCTCCTCGACCGATCCGGTCTGGCTGAAGACGCTCGATGCCATCGGCGAGCAGCTCTGCGACGACGGCCTCGTCTATCGCTATCGCATCGAGGATGGCCTTGCGGGCGAGGAGGGGGCTTTTACCACCTGCACGTTCTGGTATGCCGAGTGCCTCGCCCGGGCCGGCCGCGTCGACGAGGCACAGCTGACGATGGCCAAGGGCATGCGTTATGCGAATGTTCTCGGCCTCTTTGCGGAAGAGCAGGACGTGCGCGGTCGTCAGCTCGGCAATTTTCCGCAAGCCCTGACGCATCTTGCGTTCATCAGCGCGGCCTTCTTCACCGATCGCCGACTGGATCCCTCCCATCGTCCGAACTGGCAGCCGTAACACGCTGCGGAGATCTCGAAACGACCTTCAGAGCCGGGTCGCACCCGATGCGCGGGTGTCCCTGAAAATGAAGGTGCAACATCCGGGTCTGCCCGGGTGAACGTCTGGACCGCCCAACGGGATATCACGAGGGAAACGCCCGTCCTCGAACGTGATCGAGGTCGCAGGGTGCGGGGAAATCGGACATGATGTCGTGTCGTCGCCCGCGTTCCGAAAACCGTTCTCCATGCCCTTCATCCCGCTTCCGTTCGTCGTTGCTCTTCTCTTGCTCATCCTTCTCGCCGTCGTGCTGCGGCGGGATGGGGGATCGACGCGCAATCTTCCTCTGCTGGCCTTGATCGTCGTGAGTATCTGGCAGTCGGTCCTGTCGGGTTTGCGATGGGGCTATGATGTGCGGGCGGTGATGGTTCTTGCGCCTGTGGGGGCGGCGATCGTGCCGCCTTTGGCCTATGCCGGGGTCGTCCAGCTCGTCCGGGGAACGCGGCGCCCGGGGGCGAAGGGCCTGATGCTTCATGCGCTGCCGGCGCTGACCGTCTGTCTGCTCATCCTTGCGTCGCGTGATGCGATCGATCTCGTTCTCGTCGGGGTTTTCGTCGGCTATGCCCTTGCCATTCTGCGCCTCATGCTGCCGGGCGCGGATGCCTTGCGGCTGGCACCGTTCGAGGGGGCTGTGCCGGCCTATCGCGCCATTCTGTTTACGGCCTTCTGTCTTCTTTTGTCGGCGGCTGTCGATACGTTCGTGTTTCTTGATTTTCTCTGGACGCATGGCGACCATGCGCGGTCGGTGGTCGCGATCGGAAATCTCGGTCTGCTGGTGATCCTGTCGATCGCGGCTGCGGCGACCGGCTCTCTGCCGGAGCCGGCCGTCGTCGCCAGCCCGCCCCCGGCGCTCGATGCTGCCGAAGATGCGGGGACGATGGCGGCGATCGATACCTTGATGCAGGCAAAACGGGTCTATCGCGATGTCGATCTCAATCTCGATCGGCTGGCGCGGAAAGCCGGCATTCCGGCGCGGCAGATCTCCGTTGCGATCAACCGGGCAACGGGCAAGAACGTCTCGCAATATGTCAACGAGCAGCGCATCGCGGAGGCGTGCCAGCTGCTCGCGGAAACCGAGAGGTCGGTGACGGACATCATGCTGGATGTCGGTTTCCAGACGAAATCGAACTTCAACCGCGAGTTCAAGCGCGTGACGGAGATGACGCCGTTGCAATGGCGGGAGCGCGCGTCCTCGATCGCGATCTAGCACGGTCTCGATCCTGTTTCCGGTCTCCAAAGGGCCGGCAGCGGTCCAGACTGGCGGCATGAACCATCATATCGACCATCCCCCACGACACGCTCTGTCGCTTGCCGAGACGCTCGGCTCGCTTTCCTTCGAGCCCGTACCGGCTCATCTCCCACCGCGAGGGCTTTCGCGACGGTCCGTTCTGGCTTCAGGCCTGCTGGTCCTCGCGGCGGGTCTTGGTGGCACGGCGATTTTGGCACCCGGCTGGGTGCCGTCCTGGATGGCAAACCAGCCTGTGCACCCGCCGGGCGAGACCGGTGCGCTCGGGCATATCGCTCCGGGTGTGGCTGCCGGGCATGTTGCGCCACCGGTCGCACCGTCGCCTGCGCGGGAGATCACCGGATCGGGCTTCGTCATTCCGGAGCAGGGCACGCGCGTTTACTCCAAATATGAGGGCCGCGTCGTCGCCGTCGCGGTGACGGCAGGCGATGTGGTGGTGCGGGGGCAGGCCCTCGTCGTGCTGGAGGATCGCGATGCCCGCTTCGGGCTGGAGCAGGCGCAGGCCGGCAAGGCCGCCGCGGGACTGCAGGAGGTCGCGCGGCGCATCGACCTTCTCCAGTCCGAAACGGAGCGCGACCGCATGGAGCGCCTGTTCGTCAGCGATGCGGTTTCGAAGCAGGCGCTCGAGCTCGCCCGTCTTCGGCAGCAACAGGCCGAGAATGCCGCGGCACAGGCGCGGCAAGCCGTCGAGAGTGCCGATATTGCGCTTCGCATGGCGCGGGATCGCCTCGACGAGCAGACGGTTTCCGCCCCGTTTGCCGGAATGGTGACGGGCCTCTCCGTGCATGTCGGGGATACGGTTCTTGCCCGTGCCGACAGCGTTCGCGAAGACCAGAGCCTGCTGACGCTGACCGACATGGACCGCCTGGCGATCGATGCGGACGTGGCGGAGGCGACGATCGCGACGCTGACGCAGGGGCTCGGCGGCGAGGCGGTGCTCGATGCCTTCCCGGAGCAACCCTTCCGGGTCGCGATCCGGCGCCTTGCGCCGGTGGCCTCGGCCGAGAAGGGGACGGTGACGCTTCGCCTCGATCTCGTCGATCCGCCGAAAGGCCTGCGGCCCAACATGGCGGCGCGCATTCGCATTCCCATCACCACGACAGGAGACATCGCGCAATGACCGAAGCGCAGGACATCGACATCCAGCTTGAGGGCGTCAGCAAAGCCTATCGCATCGGGGGGCAGACGATCCCGATCTTCTCCGGCCTCGACCTTGCCATCCCCAAGGGGGACTTCGTGGCCGTCATGGGGCCTTCGGGTTCGGGCAAATCGACGCTTCTCAACCTGCTGGCCGGGATCGACCGGCCGGATGCCGGGCGCGTGCGCATCGGCACGCATAGCCTCGACCAGATGGGCGAGGCGGCGCGCGGGTCCTGGCGGGCGCATCATATGGGCATCGTCTTCCAGTTCTATAATCTGCTGCCCATGCTGAACGCCGCCGAGAATGTCGAGCTGCCGCTCCTCTTGAAGCCGTTGTCGGCGCGTGAGCGGCGTGTGCGTGTGGCGCGCGTGCTCGATCTCGTCGGGCTCTCCGGACGCGAGCGGCACTATCCCGGCATGATGTCGGGCGGGCAGCAGCAGCGGGTCGGCATTGCCCGTGCCATCGTCGCCGATCCGGGCTTGCTGCTCTGCGACGAACCGACCGGGGATCTGGATCGCGCCTCTGCCGATGATGTGCTGGAGATGTTGCAGACGCTCAATCAGGTGCTGGGCAAGACGATCGTGATGGTGACGCACGATCCGCAGGCGGCGCGTCGTGCAAAGCGGACCCTGCATCTGGACAAGGGCGCCTTCGTCGAAGACGCGAGGGTTGTCGCATGACCTTTCTCGATCTTGCACGACGAAACGCCTTCCGCAAACCGCTGCGCGCCGTGCTCCTCATGGTCTGCATCGCCACGGCATTTCTGATCTATGGCTTGACGACGAGCTTTCTCGCCGGGACGCAGGGCGCATCGGCGGCAAGCGAGGACATTCTCGGCGTGACGACGAGCGCCGGCGGGCGGATGCAGGCTCTGCCGATGGCTGCCCTCTCGCCTCTGGCCGCCATTCCCGATGTCGCGGGGGTCGCCTATGTCACGCGATTGCGCGGCTTCGTGGACGTCGAGAAAAATGTCGTGGCGGTGAGTGCGGCCGACATGGCGCGGCTGATGGACGTCAACGGCAAAGGCCTCGGGCTGACGCCGGCGCTTCTCTCGGCCGTGGACATGGCGCGCGACAGGGTGTTGGTCGGGCGGGCGCTTGCGGATGCGCAAGGATGGACGGTCGGGCAGCGGGTCACGGTCACGGCGTTCGACGTCGCCAGGCAGGAAGGCGGCCGTGACTGGCGGTTCGAGATCGCGGGCATCTTCGAGGGCGAGACGGCCTCCACCGACACCTATTTCATGATCGCGCGCTATGATTATGTGAATGCCGCGCGTGCCCGTGGACGCGACACGGTCGATGCTTTCGTGGTGCGGCCCTCCGCACAGGTGTCGCCGGCGGTGCTTGCCGCCCGCATCGATGCGCGGTTCGCCAATTCCGCCAGCCCCACGCGCACCCAGTCGGAAAAGCAGTTCCTCGAAGCCTTCCTGCGGCAATATGCCGATGTCGGCCTCATCGTGAACCTCGTGGTGGGCGCGGCCTTCGTCACGCTGCTGATGATCGTCGTCAACACGATGATCTTCGCCATTCGGGAGCGGACCTTCGAAATCGGCGTCCTGAAAACGCTGGGTTTTTCCGGCTCCCAACTCGTCATCCTTCTCCTCGTGGAGACGGGCTTCATCTTTCTGCTGGGCGGAGGTGTGGGGCTCATCCTCGCATGGCTGGCCAGCCAGATGGCCGGCCCGGAACTTGGGCTCGTGTTTTCGCCCGCGGTGCTCGTCAGAGGCGTGGCGATCATGATCGCCCTCGCTCTTGCGACCGGTGCGCTTCCGGCCATCGCGGCGCTGCGCATTCCCGTCATCAACGCCTTCAGAACACGGTGATCCTCATGTCCACACTTCTGCGACAGACCGGCATCATGGTCCGGGTCAATCTCCTCAGCCTGCCGCGCCGCCTTGCCATTTCCCTGTCGATGGCCTTGTCCATCGCCCTGGTGGTTTGCGTGCTTGCGGGCTTTCTCGCTCTCGCCAAGGGCTTCGAGACGGCCCTTTCCGGGGCGGGCTCGCCGATGGTCGCGGTCGTTCTCGGCGGTGGCGCGCAGCAGGAGAAAGGCTCGGATCTTCCGCCCGACATCATTCGATCGCTGGAAGCGACGACGGAGGATATCGGCGTGATGCGCGACGACAGGCAGCGGCTCGTCTCGTCACGGGAGGTGGTCGTCGCCGTCGATGTAGATGTGGCCGGCGCCGGTGCGGTTCGCACCGTCGCGGTCCGCGGCATGGATGCCGCCGGTGCCTCCATGCGCGATCGGATCGCATTGTCGGAGGGGCGGCTCTTCTCGCCGGGCGCGCGGGAGATCGTCGTGGGTGACCAGCTTGCCGCGACGCTCGGGTTCACGGTCGGCCAAAGCGTGCGTCTCGGCGCAATCGACTGGAGGGTCGTCGGGCGGTTTTCTGCCCATGGCAGCGCGTTCGAGTCCGAGATCTGGGCCGATCTCGATGCGGTGCGCGCGGGCTTCGACCGAGAGAACGCGGTGCAGAGCCTGCGTTTGCGGCTGATGGAGCCGGAGGGCCTGGCGCGCTTGCAGGCCCGGCTTTCGACGCTCGGCACCGTGCCTCTCGTGGCGATGACGGAGGCGGATCTCTATGCCGCCCAGTCCGGCCGCACGGCGCTGCTCATCCGGCTGTTTGCCTGGCCGCTGGCGCTCCTGATGGCCATCGGCGCGACGGCCGGGGCGCTGAACACCATGATGAGTTCCGTGTCCGACAGGACGGTGGAGATCGCCACGGTCCGCGCGCTGGGGTTCCAGCGGTTTGCGGCTTTCGTCGGAACGTGGGTGGAGGCCCTGTGCCTTGCCGCGGCCGGCGTCGTTCTGGGGCTCGTCGTCTCCTGGCTCGGGTTCAATGGCTGGCAGGCGAGCACGATCGGGGCCAACAATGCCCGGCTGGCCTTCCAGCTGTCGGTGACATCCGATGTCGCCACCGTCGCCGGCCTGCTCGGCCTTGCGATCGGTGCTCTCGGCGGCCTCGTCCCGGCTTTCATGGCCACGCGCTTGCCGCTGACCGCGGCGCTTCGGGCACGGGGCTGAGGCTGCGCTACATCTTCCGCCGGAAGGTGATGACCGTGAGCTCGGAGGGGCGCCCGAGGCGCAGTGCGAAGCCGGGCCAGAGGCCTGTCCCGTTGTTAACGTAGAGCTGCAGGCCGCCGACGGTGTAGAGGCCGGAGACGAAGCCGTTGTTCGGCTTTGCGAAGAGACGGTCGAGGCCGAGGATCAGGCCGCCATGCGTGTGGCCCGACAGCTGCAGGGCAACGCCGGCGGCAGCGGCGCGTGCCGCTTCGCGCGGCTGGTGATCGAGAAGGATGATGGGCGCGTCTGCCGGCGCGCCGTCGAGCGCCTTGGCAAGATCGGGGCCGGACTGGCCGTGGGCGCTCGCGGAAAGGTCGGTGACGCCCGCAATGGTGATCGCGGCATCGTCCCGCGTCACGGTGACGTGCTGGTTCTCGAGCACCGTCATGCCGAGCGCGGCGAAATGCGCCATCCATTCGGCATAGCCGAAGAAATACTCGTGATTGCCGGGAATGGCGATCACGCCGTCGCGGGCGCTCAAGCTTGCGAGCGGCGCGACATCGGCCCGCCGATCCGCCAGGCTGCCGTCGATCAGGTCGCCGGTGATGACGATCACGTCGGGCGCAAGCGCATTGGATGTCTCGACGACGGCCTGCGCCCAGGCTTGCGGGAAGAGCCGGCTGATATGCATGTCGGTCAGCTGCAGCATCCGGTATCCTTCAAAGGATGGCGGCAGGTTGGGGATGGCGATCTCGATCGATCTCAGCGGGGGAACACGGACGGCCTGCGAGACGCCGAGGGCGGCCGCAGCCAGTGCCGTTGCGCTCATGGCATAGCGAATGCCCGGGGGAACCGTGATGAGCCGGCCTTTGAAGAGGGCAATTAGCAGCGACACCAGATCGAGCGCGATCTGCAGGACCGCCAAGAGGGCGATGGCGCCGAAGAGCAGGTTGAAGCCGATCACCAGCCAGCGCGGGAACTCCGGCGAAAAGACGGAGCCCGAGGAGAGGCGGCTGACGAAATGGTATTGCGAGGCGAGCAGCAGGACGATCGCCAGCAGCGCCTTGACGGACCAGAGCCACGGCAGCGGCTGGATGAACCGGACGAGGACGACCAGCCAGGGGAGTCCGAAGATGAGATGAAACATGCGGTTCCGGATATGAGAATGACGTTGGGGTCCGGTGTAGCATACGGCACCCCGCAGGCCTTGGACTTTTCGCATCGCGAAAAGGTCCTCTGCCCCGACACCCGCCGGGCCTTGGGTTCCACCTCTCAGGATCGCGTTCATACGATCCCGAGAGGCGGAGAATCGTTCAGTCGACCGTGGCGTCGCCGGCGTATTGCGCGTCCGTTACCTTGTCGAGCCATGTCACGGCGCTGCCGTCGAGAGCTTCGGCGACAGCGAAGTGGACCATGGGCGTGTCGACGGCCGCGCCGTGCCAGTGCTTGACCAGCGGGGGAATCCAGACCACGTCTCCCGGACCGAAGGCTTCGCGCGGGCCCCCTTCCTTCTGCACCCATCCCTTGCCGGAGACGATATAGAGCGTCTGCCCGAGCGGATGGGTGTGCCACGCCGTGCGCGTACCGGCGGGAAAGGAGACGGTGGCGCCGCCGATGCGGGCCGGGGCGGTGCTCTTGTACGGGGTCGAAATCTCGACATTGCCGGTAAAGTACGCTTCGGGACCGCCCGTGGCGGCGGAGCCGGCTCGCGTCAGGGTGATATCGGCGTTTTCGGACTCGGATCTTTCAGACATGGCTTCGGCTTTCTTTTCATGGCGGGTGGCAAGCACGCGCTCCAGGACGGGAACGGCCGACATGGCCCGGGGCCAGCCGGCGTAAAAACCGAGATGGGTCAGAACCTCCGCAGCTTCCGTCTCCGTCAACCCGTTGTCCATGGCCCGGTTGGCATGAAATGGCAACTGTTCGGGCTGTCCGATGGCAATGAGCGCGGCCATGGTGACGAGGCTTCTGTCGCGGGGGCGGAGGTCCGGTCGTTGCCACAGATCGCCGAAGAGAACGTCGTTCGTCAGCGCGGCAAGGGCCGGTGCCGTCGGCGCGACCGTGGCGTCCACCGTCCGCCGGCGTGCGGCCTCGGCGCCCGCATCGTGCTCGATGCGGGCGGCGTCGCTTTCGCCGACCGGCGCGATGTTGCGGGCCTCGAAGACGGTCTTTGCTTCGGTGGCGGCGGAGATGGCATTCGGCCATCCCGTATAGAAGGCGAGGTGGGTGATCAATTCGCCGATCTCGCGCGGCTCGACGCCGTTGTCGAGCGCGCGGCCGACATGACTGCCGATCTGCGCGGACTTGCCGGTGGCGACCAGCGCGGCGACGGTGACGAGGCTGCGGTCCCGGGCCGCAAGCTGCGGGCGACGCCAGACGTCGCCGAAAAGCACGTCATCGGTAAAATGGCCGAGGCCCGGCGCGACATCGTAGACGGCGGCGGGTGCGACACGGGTCCGCCGGTTTTCCTCGGCCCCGACGCCGGTGGTGGCGAGGGCCGAAAGGGCGATGGTGGTGGCGATGGTCTTCAAGGGAACCTCCTGTCGATGTGGCCGCACCGGATGGCGGGAGGACGGTGCGGCATGAGGCAGGTAGGCGCCCGGGGCGGGAGGATTAGGCCCCGAAAACCGCATGGACCTATCCATTCCGGCCATGAATGCACATATGCGCAGGAACGACTTTGCGGCGTGTCGCCTTTGCGCCGCAAACACTTGGGATACGGGACCGCCGGAGTCGCGCGCGATCCTGCGCCGGAGAGGCGATTTGGTCTCTCGCGATTTCCGCGGAACCGAACAGCGCGATGCGGGTTCGGGAGTTTGACCGAAGCCGGGTGCCCGCTCCGAACGAGCGGCCACCAGAACCGGCACATGGAGGAAACGACAGAATGACGAGGAACGGGTGGTGAGTGAGGAAGCCGACATTTTCGACAAGGTCTTTCTCGTCGTGGAGGACGAGTATCTGGTGGCGGCGGATATTCTGGACGTGCTGGGCCGGGCCGGGGCCGATGTCATCGGGCCGGTGTCGAGCCTCGAGGGTGCCCTCAAGCTGGTGGACGAAGCCGAGCAGATCGATGCGGCCGTTCTCGACATTCATCTGCGCGGCGCGGAGGTCTATCCGGTGGCCGATGCCTTGTCGCTGCGAAACGTGCCCTTCGCCTTCCTGACGGCCTATGACCGGGGCGATCTGCCGGAACGCTTCCGCGAGGCGCCCTTCCTTCAGAAACCGGCCGATCCCGATGAATTGCTGCACCTCCTGAGCCGTTTGTAGATCGGCTCACAGACAGAGGATACGGGCCATGATCTCTCATGACACGCCTCCATCTCCGCTCCTGGCACCGAAAAGCGACGACCTGCTGCGGGTCGTCTTCGAAAGCGCCGTCGATTTCGCGATCTTCTCGCTCGACCCGGAGGGGCGCGTGACGAGCTGGAACACCGGTGCCGAGCGCGTGCTGGGCTTTACGGAAGCCGATATTCTCGGACAGTCGGGCGAGGTGATCTTCACGCCGGAGGACCGGGCGGCGGGCGTACCCGCGCTGGAGCGCGCGGAAGCCACGGCCCATGGCCGCGCGGAGGACGAGCGCTGGCAGATGCGCAAGGACGGGACGCGCTTCTGGGCATCCGGGCTGACCATGCCGCTCAGCGACGGGTCGGGCTTCGTCAGGATCCTGCGCGACAGAACGGAAGCGCATCTGGCCGGTCAGAGGCTGATGGAGAACGAGGAGCGATTCCGGCTGCTCGCCACCACGATCCCGCAGCTCGTCTTCCGGTGCCTCGCAGACGGGTCGCGCCTCTGGGGTAGCCCGCAATGGGTGGACTATTCCGGCCTCGACCAGCCGCAGAGCCTCGGGCTCGGCTGGCTGAATGCGGTGCATCCGGACGATCGCGCCGCGACGCTTTCGGCCTGGCAGGCGGCAGCCGGGACGGGCGAATGCTATGTCGAACACCGCATTCGCCGCGCCTCCGACGGCGCCTATCGCTGGCACCAGACGCGGGCGCTGCCGGTGCTCAGCGCGTTCGGCGAGTCGACGGGCGACTGGATCGGCACCATGACCGACATTCACGCCTTGCGCGCGATGAAGGATCGGCAGGACGTGCTGGTGGCCGAGCTTCAGCATCGCACGCGCAATCTTCTCGCCGTCGTCCAGTCGGTCGCCAGCCAGACGCTGCGCAGCAGTTCGTCGCTGGAAAGTTTCGGCGCCGAATTTTCAAGCCGGTTGCGGGCCCTCAGCCGCGTTCAGGGGATTGCCGCGCGGGCTGCGGACACCATTTCGCTGCAGGACCTGATCGAGGGCGAATTGCGGGCGCATGGTACCGCGTCCCGCATGGAGGCCGTTCATGCGGAGGGGCCGCCGGTCACGGTGCCGACGCCCGGCGTGCAGGCGCTCGGGCTTGCCCTGCACGAGCTTGCGACCAATGCCATCAAATACGGGGCACTCAGCCAGGAGACAGGCGTGTTGCGGATTTCCTGGACGCTCGAAGACGCGGCAGGCGAACGGGCCGTGCTCCTGGAATGGCGGGAGGAGGGCGTGAACATGCCGGGGGATGACGCGCCCCGCCGCAAGGGCTACGGCCGCGAACTCATCGAGCGGGCGCTGCCCTATCAGCTGAACGCGACAACCGAGCTGCAGTTTCTCGACCACGGCATCCGCTGCCTGATCCGGGTTCCGCTTCCCTGATCCGCCCGCGGCTCCCTTACATCGCGATGCGGGAGTGCGCGGTGCAGGTCTTGCCCGGCAAAAGCCGCCAGAGGGATTGACGCACGGCCGGCATCAGCCTGTCATGCCGCAAAGACGATGCAGGCGACGGATCGTGCCGCTCCTTGAGAGCACACGATCCGCCGCCTGTTTTTTTTCGAACCGGGAGACGTCGATGACGCTCCGGTCACAGCGCCGATCACACGATCAGAATATCGCCGTGGTGAAGATCGGCGACCTTCGTATCCGCCAGCACGACGCTGCCGCCGAGCCATGACAGGACTGCATCCGCACCGGACTGGACGAAATGCGAGAGTGCCGCATCCGCCGTCTTGAAGAGCGAGGCGCTGAAGAGAAGCGTGTCGTGCCCCTCCACACCCTTGTTGAAGTCGGTGATGACGTCGCGGCCAGAGGCGATCTTCGAGAAGTCGAACACATCGCTGCCGACCCCGCCGGACAGGCGGTCGTTGCCCGCGCCGCCGGACAATACGTCATTGCCGATGCCGCCGTACAGGTCGTCATCCCCGGCATCGCCGAAGAGCTGGTCGTTGCCGGTGCCGCCATGCAGCAGGTCGTTGCCGGCGCCGCCGCGAATGACGTCGTTGCCGGCTAGACCGAAGATGCGGTCGACGCCCGCCGTGCCGACCAGGTTGTCGTTACCGGCCGTGCCTTCGACATGGGCGGCATAGGTCTTGTCGGCAAACAGCAGCGTATCGAGCTTGGTGTTCGTGACGGTGTAGGTCGTCGGGACGAGCGAGCCGAACTCGATCCGCTCGACCGACGTCATTTCCTTCAGCCCGTACTGTCCCGACAGCCCCCGCATCACGAGCGTGCCGTCCGACAGGCGGATGGCCTCGTAATTGCCGATCGCCCCGGCCAGCTGCACGGTATCGGTGCCGTCGCCGCCGGCCACGGTGTCGTTGCCGGTGGAGAGGCTGAAGCGGTCGTTTCCGGCAAAGCCCTCGAGGAAGTCGCTGGCCTTGCCGTCACGCAGCAGGTCGGCCTGATCGGAGCCGAGGATGAAGGCCGGTGCCCCGAAATGACTGGAGGTATCGCGCGCTACATCCTCCACCCATGTCACGGGGCGCAGGAGATCGCTCAGTTGCGAGACGACGATCGCGCTGTCCTTTTCCATGATGGAAGCGAAGCTCGACCGGGCCATCGTCGCGAAGGCATCCGCGAAGAGGTTGGTGATATGCGAATTCCAGCCGCCGACGACGTTGAAGACGCTGGTCGGTCCGAACGGCGAGAGCGGATTGGCATAGAAGTCGTTGAAGAGGACCGTGTTGTCGTTCGAGCTGCCGAACTCCCGGTCCTTGTGGACGAGCGCTTCTGTGAAGCCCTCGATGATGCTGTCGGTCGATGTGCCCAGCGAGCGGTAGACGAGGTCGTTCTCGCCGCCGAAGTTCATGATCTTGTCGCTGTTGTCGTAGATGTTCGGCGAATCGAAACCGAAATAGTTCGCGGTGTCGTAGAAGCCGTCGGCCACGGCGGATGAACGTTCCGCCATGATGTTGGTCGCGCCGCCGCCGAGGCTGTAGCCGGTGACGACGACGTCCTCGCCGGTCAGGCCGTGGGCCGCGGCGAAGCGGGCGGCGGCCTCGAGGACGTAGACGAACTGATCGAGATACTGGCCCTTGGCGAGCGTCAGATAATCCGGCAGGTCGCCGATATCGCTGGTGCCGGCAAAGGAAATGCCGAGCCGCTCGATGTTTCCGCTGGTGCCGGTATAGGCGAGGATCTTCACCTGTGCGCTGAGCGAGGTGGATCCGTGAAAGAAGCCGAAACTGTCGACGTCATCCCCCGGAAGCTCCACATCCGCGGCCGTCAGGTCGTGCCAGCCCGCCGGCGGCGCGAAGTTGCCGCTCGTTCCCGTCAGCGTCGTTCCGAGCTCTCCCAAGGCTCCGAACGCGCGCAATTGTCCGTAACGCGCAAGGTTGAAGGCCTCCGACACCTCTGCGCTCGCGTCTCTTCCCTTGTAGTCGAATATTGCCATCGGCTCCTCCCGTTGACGTATACGTTAACGGAATCCAACTTACTCCTAATTCACGGCCTGCGAAAGTGCCTTGTGGTCGATCATGCGCCCTGCGTCCCGAGGCCGCATGGCAGGGGCCGACTGGCCTCTTCCTTTAAGCCGTCCATTGCTGCTTTGCCCCATGCGCAGCCGACAGCCGAACCTCCCCAGTTTTCGCCCCAGCAATACCAAAAAAAACCAATTCACAAATGGCATGACAATTCCTCCACAAGTTGCAGCTATTTATAAAATGTTTAATTTCAATGGATTATTGCAATCGTTAAAAATCGCTTGCGGAAGGGCTGGACGATTGGCCTGTTTTTGGTATTGTCCATCTCAGGAGCGAGCTCCAGCGGGATGCGGGCCTGCCGATGCCGCCGAACGATCTCAGGAAAGGGTCGTTCGACAGTGCTTCAGGGTTCTGCGATGGCTGGTTTGAGCTTCTGCGTCGCAGCGTGTTTCGGTCGTTTATGAAAATGAATTTCACGATTGTTCACGAAGACGGATTTTATGTTGACGAGTTCGCTGATCTGACACAGGCTGCGAAAATAAATTACGAAAAAACGGGGAGCAGGCCGAGATGAAGGTCGCGATGATCGGGCTTGGGTTTCGGCTGGGATATCTGGGCCGTATTTTCAGAGACATGGATCCGACCTTCGAGATCGTCGGTCACGTCGATCCCGCTCCGGCCGGCCTGCCGGGTCTCGAAGAGGCCGGCATTTCCGCCGGCAAGGCCTATGCGACGCCGCAGGAAATGATCGCCGCGGAGACCTTCGACCTCCTGATGGTCGGGTCTCCCAACCATCTGCATCTCGAGCATATCCGCATCGGGCTCGAAGCCGGGCTGACGGTGTTCACCGAAAAGCCGATCGTCGTCACCATCGAGGAAAGCCTCGAACTCGCGCGTCTTCTCCATCGCCACGGCCACGACCGGCTGCTGGTCGGCCTCGTGCTGCGCTATTCACCGCTCTATCGCGATTTGCGCCAGGCGCAGGCCGAAGGCCGGCTCGGCGAGATCGTGTCGATCGAGGCGTCCGAGCATATCGAGCCCTATCACGGCGCCTTCTTCATGCGCGACTGGCGCCGCTATGGCCGTTATGCCGGTGGCTTCATGCTGGAAAAGTGCTGCCACGACCTCGACCTCTACAATGGCGTGGTCGGCGCACGTCCGCGCTACGTCTCCTCCTTCGGCGGCCGCAAGAGCTTCACTCCCGCCAACGACCCGCGCAACGAAGGCGCCAACGACATGGAAGTCTATCACCGCAAGCCGAGCGGCTGGGAAGGCTCCGACAAGGTGTTCGACAGCGATGGCGACCTGATCGACTATCAGACCGCGATCGTGGAATACGAGAACGGTGCCGCCATGACCTTCCACACCAATCTGAACGTGCCGGACCAGTTCCGCCGCTTCTGCGTCATCGGCTCCAAGGGCATGGCGGAAGGGGATTTCGTGCGCGGCTATCTCGATGTGCACAGCGCGCGCAACAACGAGAAGGTTGTCGCCAAAACCTATCAGGCACCGTCCGAGATGTCGCATCATTATGGTGCCGACGAGCAGATGGCCGAAGACGTTTACAAGTTCGTCACGGAAGGGCAGGCGCTGCCGGTTTCGGCGCTGAACGCCATCGAGGCGGGCATTCTGGCGCTGGCGATGGACGAGGCACGGTTTGCGCGCAAGGTGGTCGATCTCGCGCCGGTCTGGGCCGAATACGATGCCTGCCTGCACGGCACGACGGCAGCGTCATCCGCACCGCAGACCAAGTCTGCTTGAGAGGATAGGTCATGGACGCCAAACGAAGCACCGTTCTCTTCGCCTGGCTCCTGATGGCGCCGGCCATTCTCTACGTCACCGTCATCGTCGCCTATCCGCTGGTGGATACGTTCATTCTCTCCTTCACGGATGCATCCCTGAAGAAGACGACGAACTGGGTGGGCTGGGCCAACTACAGCAAGATCTTCAACGCCACCTTCGCCGAAGTCATCATCCGCACCTTCATCTGGACGTTCTTCTCGGTGTCGCTGAAGATGATCATCGGCACGTTCGGCGCCTCCATGCTGAATGCGGCCGTGCCCGGCCGGGCGCTCTTCCGCGTGCTGACCATGCCGCCCTGGATCGTGCCCATGGCCATCGGCATCTTCATGTGGGGCTGGATGTATAACGGCCAGTTCGGCATGATTTCCGGCCTGCTCCAGCGCTTCGGCCTGTCCGACAGCCCGATCGCCTTTCTCGCGCAGGGTTCCACCGCCTTCTGGGCGACGGTCATCACGGATGTGTGGATCGGCGTTCCCATGGTCACGCTCTATATGCTGGCGGCCATGCAATCGATCCCGCAGGACCTCTACGAGGCCGCCTGGACCGATGGTGCCGGCCGGTTCTACCGCTTCCGCCGCATCACCCTGCCGCTGCTCGTACCGTCGATGATCACGATGTCGATGATCTCGCTCATCTCGACCTTCAATTCCTTCGACATCATCTGGATCCTCACGCGCGGCGGGCCGACCGGCGAGACGACGACGATGATCATCGACACCTACCGGACGGCGATCGGCTCCAACAAATACGGGGAGGGCGCGGCGCGGGCGGTTCTCATCTGCATCTTCCTGTCGATCTTCTGCGTCTTCTACTTCCGTATGACCAGCCGCCTTTCCGCCGGAGACAAGCGATGAAAGAGCCGTCCATCCTGATCAACCGCTATACCTGGTATGAGATCGTCGGGATCTATGCGGGCATCCTGGTCTTCCTGACCTTCCTGCTCGCGCCCTTCGTCGAAGGCTTTCTGGTGTCACTGAAGCCGCTGAGCCAGCTGTTCTCCTCACCCTATCGCTTCATTCCGGAAAACGGCTCGTTCGAGGCGTACCGCACCATGTGGGTCAGCGTTCCCGGCTTTGCGCGCTACATCTTCAACTCGCTGTTCATCTCGAGCGTCGTCACCATTGTCGTGTTGATCCTCGTGGTGCCCGCGGCCTATGCCTTTGCCCGTTTCGAGTTCAAGGGCTCGGGCCAGCTCCTCGGCGCCTTCCTCGCCGTCAATATGTTCTCCGGCGCCGTTCTGCTCATTCCGCTCTTCCGCCTGATGCGCTCGCTCGGCGTTCTCAACACCTATTTCGCCATGATCGTGCCTGGCGTCGCCTTCCTCATCCCCACGGCCATCTGGCTTCTGCGCACATACATGATGCGCATCCCCAAGGAGCTGGATGAAGCCGCTTTCGTGGATGGCGCCAGCCATTTCTACACGCTGCGCCGCGTCATCCTGCCGATCGCAATGCCCGGCATCGTCGTGGTGGCCATCACCACCTTCATCGGCTCCTACGCGCAGCAGTTCATCTACGCGCTCACCTTCAATTCGAAGTCCGAATATGCGCCATTGCCCGTCGGGCTGTTTGCCTATTTCGGACGTCAGGAAGTCGTCTGGAACGAGCTCATGGCGGCGAGCTTCGTCGGCATTGCGCCTGCCATGATCATCATCTTCTTCCTGCAACGCTATCTCGTCAGCGGCCTGACCGCCGGCGCGGTGAAACAATAAGACCAACCACCAGAGACCAAACGGGAGCATAAAACATGACATTTCACGTCAAAACCGGGCTGCTGGCCCTGTCGCTGCTCGGCTCGACCGCGCTCGGCCTGCTCGGCACCGCTGTGACAGCACAGGCTGCCGATCAGGAAATCAGCTGGATCTATTGCGGCGACAAGATCGACCCGATCCACGAGAAGTACATCAAGGAATGGGAAGGCAAGAACGCCGGCTGGACCGTCAAGCCCGAACTGGTCGGCTGGGAGCAGTGCCAGGACAAGGCAACGACGCTGGCGGCTGCCGGTAACCCGGTCGGCATGGCCTATGTCGGCTCGCGCACACTGAAGGAATTCGCCGAGAACGACCTGATCGTTCCTGTGCCGATGACGGAAGACGAGAAGAAGAGCTACTACCCCAACATCGTCGACACGGTCACCTTCGACGACAACCAGTGGGGCGTGCCGGTCGCCTTCTCGACCAAGGCGCTCTACTGGAACAAGGAGCTCTTTGAAAAAGCCGGCCTCGACCCGGAAACCCCGCCGAAGACCTGGGCCGAAGAGATCGCCTTCGCCAAGCAGATCAAGGAAAAGACCGGGATCGCCGGTTACGGCCTTCCGGCCAAGACCTTCGACAACACCATGCACCAGTTCATGCACTGGGTTTACACCAATAACGGCAAGGTCATCGATGGCGACAAGATCGTCATGGACAGCCCGGAAGTTCTGGCCGCCCTGCAGGCCGTCAAGGACATCACGCCCTACTCCGTCGAAGGTGCGACCGCCTACGAGCAGAACGAAATCCGCGCCATCTTCCTCGACGGCAAGGCCGGCATGATCCAGTCCGCCTCCGGTGCCGCGGCGCTTCTCAAGAAGACCAACATGAAGTGGGGCGTCGCGCCGCTGCCGCTCGGCCCTTCGGCCAAGGGCGAAGGCACGCTGCTGATCACCGACAGCCTGGCCGTCTTCAAGGGCACGGGCGTCGAGGAAAAGGCGATCGAGTTCGCCAAGTTCATCACGTCGCCCGGCCCGCAGGGCGAATACGAACTGCAGGGCGGCGCTGGCCTCACCCCGCTGCGTCCTTCTGCCAAGGTTGACGAATTCGTCAAGGCCGATCCGTCGTGGAAGCCGTTCATCGACGGCATCGCCTTCGGTGGTCCGGAGCCCCTGTTCAAGGATTACAAGGGCTTCCAGAACGCCATCATCGAAATGGTGCAGTCGGTCGTGACCGGCAAGGCCGAACCGGCAGATGCTCTGAAGAAGGCTTCGGCCGCGATCGAAGAGTACAAATAAGCCAGTCCCTGCCTGCGGTCGCGACGGTCTGTGCCGCCGCGACCGCACCTTCCCGGGCGCGGGTCTGGTCCCTCTGTGCCGACCCGCCGCCCTTTGTTTATTCCTGACCAACGCCGCCCGCTTCGGCGACCGGAGACCGATGTGATACAGCTCTTCCTCAACAAGGTGCAGAAGTTCTACGGCGACTTCGAAGTGCTCAAGGGCGTGCAGCTCGAGGTCGTCAACGGCGAGTTCGTCGTCTTCGTCGGCCCGTCCGGCTGCGGCAAGTCCACGCTCCTGCGCATGATCGCAGGGCTCGATTCCACCTCGAGCGGCGATATCATCATCGACGGCGTGCGCGTTAACGACCTGCCGCCGGTCAAGCGCGGCATCGCCATGGTCTTCCAGTCCTACGCGCTCTATCCGCATATGACGGTGTTCGAGAACATCGCCTTTCCGCTGCGCGTTGAAAAGATGGAGGAGAGCAAGCTCAAGGCCAAGGTCGAGAACGCGGCGCGCATCCTGCACCTCGAACAGCGTCTGCAGCAGAAGCCGGGCATGCTGTCGGGCGGCCAGCGCCAGCGTGTCGCCATCGGGCGCGCCATCGTGCGCGAGCCCAAGATCTTCCTGTTCGACGAGCCCCTGTCGAACCTCGACGCGGCCCTGCGCGCCGATATGCGCATCGAGCTTGCCAAGCTTCACCGCGAACTCAATGCGACAATGATCTATGTGACGCACGACCAGGTGGAAGCCATGACCATGGCCGACCGCATCGTCGTTCTGAATGCCGGCGATATCTCGCAGGTCGGCGCGCCGCTGGAGCTCTACCACAAGCCGAAAAACCTCTTCGTCGCCGGCTTCATCGGCAATCCGAAGATGAATTTCGTGCCGGTCACCTGCACCGCCGTCGGCCCCGCCGGCGTCACGGTCGAATATCAGGGCCAGGCGGTTACGATTCCGGTCGCCAGCCGTGCCGATCTCGTCGGCCAGCCCCTGACGCTCGGCATCCGCCCCGAGCACACGATGCTGACCCCCGGCGACCTTAACATCCCGATCATCCCCTCGGTCATCGAGCGGCTCGGCATCAACACGGTCGGCTATTCCAGCCTCACGGACGGCACGCCCTATTGCGTGCTCCTGCCCGGTTCCGCACCGCTCGCCGTGGAACAACCCGTCTCGACCGGCATCATGGCGGCCGATTGCCATCTGTTCGAGGCCAATGGCGAGGCGCTGGAGCGGACGGTGGACTGGCGGAACCTCGAGATACCCGCGGCTATGACGGCGGCTTGACGGTATTTGGGGGTCGGTAAAGAAAGACCCTCTCTGCCCTGCCGGGCATCTCCCCCACAAGGGGGGAGAAAATCCTGGGCTGGCGGCGCAATGCCACAAAAGGACGCCTCAGATTAATACTGAGTGCGAGCCGCGAGTCTTCTCCCCCTTGTGGGGGAGATGCCCGGCGCGGCAGAGAGGGTTTTTCTTGCTTAACCCCTCACCACACCAGCCCGCGCGCCGCAACATCCTCGACGCGCGTCACCACGCCGTCGCGATGAAACGTCATGACGTCGAACAGGTTCGACACCACGCAGGTGTGGTTCGGCACGATCCGCACCTTGTCGCCGATCTCGGGCCGGGGGCCGGTCACGCGTGACAGGTCCACGACGCCATGCTCTTCCGACAGGCCGGTGATGACCGCGTCCGGGTAGTCCACGATCAGGCCGTAGTCCGAAAAACCGAGCAGATCCGAGGTCAGCGCCTTGGAGCCGGCATCGAGGACCGCGCGGCCGGGCGTCGGGCGGGCGACGACGGTGGCCAGCACCTGCATGGCGCAGTCGTCGAGCGTGCAGTGGCCGGAGCGGGCCATCGCGCGGTCGTTGTAGACATAGGTGCCGGCGCGATGTTCGGTGGCGGACGAAACATGGTGGGCGGAGAAGAGGCTCGGCGTTCCCCCGTGGCTGACGATCGGGCAGGGGATGCCGAGGGCCTTCAGGCTGGCGATCGCGCTTGCGAAGAAGGCCTCCACGGTCGCTTCGTCATGGGCCTTGGGGTAGGTCAGCAGGCCGGCAAAGGTGAGGCCGTCGGCAGAGGCGATCGCCTGCGCCAGGGCGACCGCGGCCGCCGGGTCCTGCACGCCGCAGCGTCCGGCGCCGGTGTCGCATTCGACGAGCACGGCAAGCGGCTTTGCGCCGGCAAACCGGGCGGAGAGGCCATCGACCGTTACCATGCTGTCGGCCACCACCTTGAGGCTAGCGATCCGGTCGTTGAGCGCCTTCAGCCGGTCGCGTTTCTCGGGTCCGAGAATGTTGAAGGTGATCAGGATATCCTCAAAGCCGGCGTCCGCGAAAACCTCGGCTTCGGTGATCTTCTGGCAGTTGATGCCGCGCGCGCCGGCGGCTTCCTGCGCCTTGGCGATGGCCGGGATCTTGTGGGTCTTGATGTGCGGTCGGAAGGCGAGGCCGTGGCTGTCGAGATAGGCCTGCACACGGGCGATGTTTGCGGCAAGCCGCACCTCGTCGATAAGGGGCAGCGGCGTCGATAGCGACAGGATGGACTGGCCGACCTGCGGCCGGGGCGGGGTGGTCATCGGCGTCTCTCCCGGTTGTCTCATGTTCGATGATGCGTCGTCTTCTGCCGGTTGCCCGCGGTTTGCGCAACGGGCTCTCGGATCGGCAAATGCCGCCCTATCCTGCATCCAAGCCCAACGGGGCAAGCCCATGCGGGTCCTCGACGATCGGCCAGATCGCGCGCGGCGCGCGGCGATAAGGCGTGTTTGCCGGGTCGTTCGGGTAGGGCGAGCCGGCCGAGCAGTAGAGGATCTCGGAGGCGATCTTCGAGAAGGCGGCATAGAAATGGTTGGTGGATTTGATCACCAGCAGATGCTTCGTCGTCGGGTCGATGCCGAGCGCGGTGAAGAGCGACGGGTCGTAGCTCTGGACGCGCACCGAGCTCAGGATGATGTCGATGCCGTCGAGGTGGATATGCGCCGCGTCGCCGAAGGGCGCGACGCTCTCGCCGAAGCGCATTTCGGCATTGCGCACGACCCGCCTGACGGTCACCAGCCCGTCGATCGGGCTCCCGGTGCCGGGCGCGGATTTCGCGCCGAAGCGGAGCGGGATTTCGGCGCCTGTGCCGGCGGCAAGGCAGATCTGCACGGCGATCGGATCCCAGATCATGCCGAGGGCGACGTTTTCTACGCCACGCGCGAGAAGCGCCGCAAGGATCACCGTCGCGTCTCCCGCCGTGCCGCCGCCCGGATTGTCCCACATATCGGCAATCACCACGGGGCCGCGCGGGTTGGCGAGCGCCCGGTCGATCGCTTCCCCCTCGTCGATCTGCGGCATCATGAAGGTTCCGCGCCGGGAAAACAGCTCGAGACCGAGGTCGCGCGCCAGCCGCTCGCCCTTTTCAAGCTGTCCGTCGGTGATGGCGATGGTTTTCGTGCCCATCTCCGGCACGTCGCCGGCCATGAAGCCATGGATGACGGAGAGCGACAAGATCTCGGGATCGTCCGCCTCCATCCGCATCAGCCGGTCCACGAAAGAGCGCATCGGCTCCCGCGAGGTCGGGAAGACATCGATCATCCGGCAGTCGAACACGGACATGACCGGCTTCACGCGGCCCTCCAGCGTGTCCACCGCGATCCGCCAGAGGTCTTCGGCGCGGGCGACGAAGTCGGTGTGGGGAAACTCCTTGAAGACGACGAAGAAATCGACGGCCGCGACGCGTTTTGCGGTGAGGTGGCTATGGGGATCGATTTCGGCGCAGACGAGGACATCCGGGCCGACGATCGCGCGGATGCGCGTCAGAAGATCGCCCTCCGGATCGAGATAGCCGTCGGCCACCATGGCGCCGTGCAGGCCCATGACCACACCATCGACGGGCATAGCGGCCCTCAACTGGTCGAGGATCTCGTCGCGCAGGCTCTCATAGGCCTGCCGGTTGACGAGGCCGGCGGGGTCCGCCCAGGCGGCGGTGCCTTCGATCAGCGTCCAGCCCTTCTCCGCACAGACCTTTCGTCCCACGGTGATGGGGGCGGTGCAGAGCGTCGGGGTTTCCGGATGCTCGCCTGGCGCTGCGTAAAGAGACGCCTCGAAGGCGCGGCGGTCGATGCAGATCGGCGCGAAGGTATTGGTTTCCGTGGCGAGGGCGGCGGTAAAGAGACGCAACGGGCTAGGCCTTCCGCAGGTTGGCAGGGCAGGGTGCGGGATCTGCGCACCGCCCGGATCGGTTGTCGCTCAGGCCGGGTTCGGCAGGTAACCGGTGAAACCGCAGATCTTCCAGCGGCCCTCATGCAGGCGGCAGGTATAGAGCGTCTGCCACTGCATCACGTCGAGGCTGCCATCGGTCTTGCGGATGCCGCCCTGGAATTTCTTGCGGGCAAGCGCGGTTTCGCCTTCGACCTCGATCTGTTCCAGCGTCGTCGTCGCGAAGATCGCCTGCCGCGGGTCTTCGCCATAGGTCTGGCCCTGGAAGTCGCGGGCCTGCTTCAGCCATTCGTCGCGGTAGGCGGCGAGCGACGGGAAGGCGAGGCTCCAGTCGTCCGGGTTCGGCTTGTGGTTGCCGCTGATGGCGAGAAAGCCGTCCTCGACGAAATCGCCCGAGACCATCGACCAGTCCGCAGCGAGAAAGGCGTCGATATCGCGGGGAACCAGCATCTCCCAGATGGAATGGCGGGCCACATCGCTCGTGGGAAAGGGATTGGCATGAGGATCACGCATAAGAGGGCCTTCGGTCTAAATTATTTTCATGGAAGCGCGAAAACTCTGGTCAAGTTCCGTTTTCTATGGTCCATTGTCAATCATCGACGAAAATAATTTGCACGAGGGCCGCGATGACCATCAAGCGATATGGCGCTGAAAAAGCCGGTGCCGGTGGCCAGAGACTGCCTTTCGCCCGCGCCGTGGAGGCCGCCGGCTGGCTGCACGTCTCCGGCCAGGTGGCCATGGAAGACGGCGAGATCATTCCGGGCGGCATCGTCGAGCAGACCCACAAGACCATCGCCAATGTGCTCGCCATTCTGGACGAAGCCGGCTACGGCGTCGAGCATGTCGTGCGCTGCGGCGTCTGGCTGGACGATCCGCGCGACTTCTGGACGTTCAACAGGATCTACCAGTCCACGTTCGGCGAGCATCCGCCGGCGCGGGCCTGCGTTCAGGCATCCATGATGGTGGATTGCAAGGTCGAGATCGACTGCATCGCCTACAAGGCGCCGGTCTGACGGACCGCGGTACCGGTCGCGTCGAAGGGCTTGAGGGGAGGCGGGATGGATATCTTCACGACGATCCAGGAAGGCCGGGCACAGTTTTCGCCATCCGAGCAGCGGATTGCCGATATTCTCCTCGGCGACTTCGAGTTTGCGGTCAACGCCTCCATCATCGAGCTTGCCGAACGGGCGGAAGTGTCGCCGCCGACCGTTACCCGCTTCTGCCGCAATGTCGGCTGCCAGAGCTTTTCCGATTTCAAGGTGAACCTCGCGAAGACCGCCTTCATCGGCGTGCGCTACCTCAATCCCGAGGCCAAGAGCACCGAGCCGAAGGATGTGGCGGAGGATGTGATCACCAAGGCGCAGAACGCGCTGTTCATGATGCATCGCGCGCTCGATCCCGCGCTGCTGGACAAGGTGGCCGACCGCATATCCCGCGCCGAGATGGTCTATACGTTCGGCTCCGGCGGCAATTCCTCGATGATCGCCACCGAGATGCAGAACCGGCTGTTCCGCCTCGGCTCCCGGGTGACGGCCAGCAACGATCACAATATGCAGCTGATGCTGACGGCCGCCGCGCGCACCAACGATGTCATCGTCGGCTCGTCCTTCTCCGGCCGCAATCAGGACCTCGCGCGCTGCTTTGCGCTTGCCCGCGAAAACGGCATCACCACCATCGCGCTCACGCAATCGGACAGCCCGGTGGCGCGCGCGGCCGAACTGGTCGTCGGCATCGACCTGCCGGAGGGGGCCAACATTTTCCGCCCCACCTCCACCCGTTTCGCCTTCCTGGCCGTCGTCGATGTGATCGCGAGCCTCGTCGCCTATCGCAACCGCAAGCTTTCCACCGTGACGCTGCGCCATATCAAGCAACAGCTGGTCGAACACCGCGACGGTGACGACCGCCAGATCCTCGGAGACTGACCATGCCGTGCACCTCTGCCCACGTGAGAGAGGGCCGCCGATGACCCGCTCGGTTGCCGTCGTCACGGGCGCGGCCGGCGATATCGGCCGTGCGATCGCCGCCCGCCTGTCCGAAAGCCATGATGTCGTCGTTCTGGTCGATATCGATGCGACGGCGCTCGACGCGGCTGCGGGCGCCCTCGGCTCCTCCGACCGCTTCGCGACGATCGTCTGCGACGTCACCGACGAGGCAAGCATCCGGTCGATGGCGCAGGCCACGGCCGGCCTCGGCCTCGTGCGCACGCTGGTCAACAATGCGGGGGCTGCGCGCGCCGTCAGCCTGCACGATACGGATGGCGCCATCTGGCGGGCCGATGCGGCCCTTAATCTGGAAGCGCCGTTCCTGGTGTTCCGCGCGCTGGAAGCAGCGCTGAAGGCGACGCAGGGCGCGGTGGTCAATATCGCCTCCGTCAACGGCCTCGCCGTGTTCGGCCACCCCGCCTACAGTGCGGCCAAGGCCGGGCTGATCCACCTGACGCAGTCGATTGCCGTGGAATACGGCAAGTTCGGCATACGCGCCAATGCGGTCGCTCCGGGCACGGTGCGCACGCAGGCCTGGGAGGCGCGTGCGCGCGCCAACCCGGAGGTTTTCGAGGATGTGAAGCGCTGGTACGCGCTGCGTCGCATCGCGACGGCGAACGATGTGGCCAATGCCGTCTTCTTTCTGGCCGGCGAGCAGGCGCGCGCCATCACCGGCGTGTGCCTTGCGGTGGACTGCGGGCTGACGGCCGGGCAGGCCGAGCTGGCGCGGACGTTTTCGCAATCCGACCATTATTGACATCACGACCGTCCAGAAGGGAAACCACCATGGCAAAGGCACATGATTTCCGGCTCGAGAACAGCTGGCACCCGATCGAGGGAGAAGACTGCGGCGGCTTCGTCTTCACGCTGTTCAACCTGTCGGACGCGCCCATTTCCGGCTTCAAGCTGGCCTATACGTCGCTGACCCGCGTGATGGACGATCCCGCCTGCGACAATGCCACCTTCCTCATGCGCAACGCCAATTTCCACCAGTTCGCCCCGCCGGAAGGCTTCGTGCTGGCGCCGGGCGGCTGCTGGCGCTTCACCGTGTCGGGTCTATGGCGTCCGGCCAAGCACCGGACAGATGGCGCGAAGTCCGCCTATCTGACACGCGCCGACGGTGTCCATGTGCCTGTCGATGTGGATGACCTGCTTCTGGGCGGACGTCCGGCCGAGCCCGCACCGGATTTGCTGCCGAAGGGCGCGGTGACGGAACCGTTCTACCTACTTCCCTGGCCGAAGGCGGCCAGCTTGACGGCTGGCGATGCCGTGCCCGTCGCGCTCTATCCTGCGGAGGGGACGGGGGTCGAGGATCTGAAGGCGGTCACAACGGTCATTGCGCTCTACCGGCGCCTGTTCAGCGTCGGGCATGTGCCGCTGTCGCTCGCGCCGGTCCATGAAGGGCGCGCGCTTCGGTTCCGGCAGGCCGAAGATCTCGGGGCCGAGGGCTACAGGCTGGACTTCGGCGATGTCGTCACGCTTACGTATGGTGGCGCTGCCGGCCGGCAGTACGGGCTGACGGCGCTTGCCCAGATGCTGCACGGGACGCGGACGGAAAAGGCCCTGTTCCGCTTTCCCGCGGCCGGCGAGATCGCGGACGCGCCGCGCTATGTCTGGCGCGGCTGCCATCTCGACGTATCGCGGCAGTTCTATCCGGTCGCCGATGTCATCAGGCTGATCGACATTCTCGCCTGGTACCGGATGAACGTGTTCCACTGGCATCTCTCGGACGACGAAGCGTGGCGGCTGGAGATCAAGGCCTATCCGACGCTGACGACGCTTGGTGTGCTGCGCGGCCCGGACGAGCCGATGCTGCCGCAGCTCGGCAACGGCGCCAAGCCGGTCGGCGGATTTTACTCGCAGGACGACGTCAAGGAGATCGTCGCGCATGCCTTGGCGCTGCATGTCGAGGTCGTGCCGGAGATCGACATTCCCGGCCACAGCACGGCGACGCTGGTCGCCCTGCCGGAGCTTGCCGACGGGCAGGAAGCGCCCGACAGCTACCGCTCCGTTCAGGGCTTTCCCAACAATGCGCTGAACCCGGCGGTCGAGGACACCTATGTGTTTCTCGGCAAGGTGTTCGACGAGATGGTCACGCTCTTCCCCTCGGAGCTTCTCCATATCGGCGGCGACGAGGTGGCTTCCAACACCTGGATGGCCTCGCCGCTCGCGCGCAAGCTGATGGCGGAGGAGGGCGTCGAGGGCACGTTCGGGCTGCAGAGCTACTTCATGAAGCGGATCCAGCAGATGTTGGCGGCACGCGGCCGCCGTCTCGCCGGCTGGGACGAGGTCTCCCATGGCGGCGGCGTCGATCCCGAGGGGACGCTGCTGATGGCCTGGCAGAAGCCGGAGGTCGGCGTGGAGCTGGCACGCCAGGGCTATGACGTGGTGATGACGCCGGGGCAGGCCTATTATCTCGACATGGTGCAGGACGAGGCCTTCCAGGAACCGGGCGCGAGCTGGGCCGGCACCGTGCCGCCGCAGCACACCTATACATACGAGGCGGTCGGCGATTTCCCGGACGCGCTGCAGGCCCGCATGCGCGGCGTGCAGGCCTGCATCTGGTCGGAGCACTTCCTCAACCGCGACTATTTCAACCACCTGGTTTTCCCCCGGCTCGCGGCGATTGCCGAAGCCGCGTGGACGCCGCGGGAGCGCAAGGACTGGCAGCGTTTTGCAGCTCTGGCGCCGTTGAGCCCTAAGCTTTAGGAAAAAACCCTCTCTGCCCTGCCGGGCATCTCCGCCACAAGGGCGAGAAGACCTGGGGCTGTCCTCCCTTTCCTTCAGCAGATGTTGAAGGGTAAAGTGATGGGCCGACCGCGAGTCCTCTCCCTCCTTGTGGAGGAGATGGCCGGCAGGCCAGAGAGGGTTTTCCTTCCTTTCTTCTTCCTTCTTTCTCCCGCCCAATCCGAAACCCACCCAGGGGCCAGACATCATGACCTTCCGTATCGCCGTCGGCGGCATCCATACCGAGTGCAGCACCTCTTCCCCGGTCCTGATGCGGCCGGAGGATTTTCGCGTGCTGCGCGGTCCCGATCTGCTGTCGGCCGAGACGTTCTCGTTTCTGCCGAACCCCGATGTCGCGCTGCTGCCGCTGCTTCATGCCCGCGCCGTACCGGGCGGGCCTCTGGCGCGGGACACCTATGAAGGGTTCAAGGCGGAATTCCTCGATCTGCTGAAGGCGTCCCTGCCGCTCGACGGGCTCTACCTCGCCATGCATGGCGCGATGAATGTCGAGGGCATGGACGATGCGGAGGGCGACTGGATTTCGGCGGCACGCAGCGTGGTCGGCCCGGATATTCCCGTGGCCGCGAGCTACGACCTGCACGGTAACGTCACCCAGCGCATCATCGACCAGCTGGATATCTTTGCGGCCTACCGCACCGCGCCGCATATCGACACGCGCGAAACCATGGTGCGGGCCTGGTCCATGCTGGTGAAGACGCTGCAGACGGGAGAAAAGCCCGGTGTCGCCTGGGCGCCGGTACCGGTGCTGCTGCCGGGCGAGCGCACCTCGACCGAAGACGAGCCGGCCAAAAGCCTCTACGAGGCGCTGTCGCGGCACGATGCGGTGCCGGGTGTGTGGGACGCGAACCTGATGGTCGGCTATGTCTGGGCCGACGAGCCGCGCGGAACCGCCTGCGCCGTCGTGACCGGAACCGACAAGGCGGCGGCGGAAGCGACGGCTGCCGACATCGCGCGATCCTACTGGGATGCCCGCGAGGCCCTCCGCTTCGGCCCCGTGACCGGGCCGCTCGAGGAGATGCTGGATATCGCTCAGGCGAGCGAAACGCGGCCCGTCATTCTCGCGGATTCCGGCGACAACCCGACGGGCGGCGGCGTAGGCGACCGGGCCGATGTGCTCAAGGCCCTGATCGCCCGCGATTTCCAAGGCGCCGTCATCGGCGGCCTGACCGACCGGCCGGCCGTGGAGGCCTGCTTTGCGGCGGGCGAGGGCGCGACCCTGTCTCTGCGGATCGGCGGGGCGCTCGATCCCGCGAGCCCCTCCGTCGAGGTTTCCGCGACCGTCGTCCGGCTGGATGACACCGGCGTCGCAGGGGCGCGGCAGGCAGTCGTTACGGTGGGCGGCATCACGGTCATTCTCGCGGCGCGCCGGCGGCCCTATCACGATATCGCCGACTTCACCCGCCACGGCATCGACCCGGCGAGCGTGCGTCTGCTCGTGGTCAAGTCCGGCTATCTCTCGCCGGAGCTTGCGCCCATCGCCCGGCCGAACCTGATGGCGTTGACGGATGGTGTCATCAATCAGGATATCGAGCGTCTGCCCAATGAGCGGCGCCGGCGGCCGTCCTATCCGTTCGATCGGGATTTCGTTTATGTGCCCCAGCCGACGTCGTCCGCCCGCTGGGCGTAGGCGCCGTCTGCATACCTGAAAATCGTCTGCAACGGCGCTCTCCGCGCCGTTGTTTCTGGTATAGAACATCCCGCATCCTCGCAGTTCCGGCGATGTGCCGTCTCTCCAGCTGGGCCGATTCGCGCCCTGGTGATCCCATGAGTCTCTCGATCGCGACCGCCCTGCGGGATCCGTCGCTGCGCGTCAGCGCGCTTGCCATCTTCTTCTTCGGGTTTTCCGGAGCGGCGACCCAGCCCTACCAGTCAATCATCGGCATTCGCGAACTCGGCTTGACCGACGGCGGCTATGCCAGCCTGATGTTTGCGGCCGCCGCCGTCAGCGTGACGGCAAGCGTGCTCATGGGCATCTTCGCCGATCGGCTCGGCGATTATCGCACCTCCATCCTCTATGTCGCGCTGTTCGGCATTTCCGGCTTCGCGCTCGTCTATCTCTCCGCGACCATCACGGCCTTCGTCATCGCCAAGCTCGTCCTGCTGCCCGTCTTCGGCGCGCTGAATTCGCTGATCTTCGCCAATGTGCGCGCGGCGTCGGCCGAGCTGTCGCAGTCGCAGCTCGTGGCGGTCAACGCGACGATGCGCGCCACGATCTCGCTGTCCTGGGTGCTGGTGCCGGGCATCGTCGGCATCGCGCTGGCGGGCTCGCAATCCATGCTGCCGGCCTATCTCATCGCGGCGCTGGCCGCCGGCGTCTGCTTCATCCTTGCGGCCTTCTATCTGCCGCGGCCGCTGCCGCTCGGGGACCGCGACGATGTCGCGCGCTACCGGGTGCTGGCATCGCTGCGAGAGGTCGTCTCTCCGCGCGTCGCGCTGCGACTCCTCGCCATAGCGCTCATCTGCTCCATGCTGTTCGTCAACGATGCGGTGCGCTCTCTCATCATCACCGGCAAGGCCGGCGGTACGGTGCGCGATATCGGCATCGTCGTCGGCATCGTGGCGCTTCTGGAAATCGTCTTCATCCTGTTCTGGAGCGCGGCCGAGCGGCGGATCACGTCGCTGCGCTCGCTGGTCATCGGCGCCACGCTCTATGCCGTCTACATGGCGCTGCAGGGCATGGCGACGCAGACCTGGCATATCTACGCCCAGACGATCATCAGCGGCATCGCGGCGGCCGCCATCATCAGCCTGCCGATTACCTATCTGCAGGATCTCATCGCCGATCGTCCCGGCCTCGGCAGCTCGCTGATCGCCGTCAATATGTTCCTCAGCGCCGGCATCAGCGCCGTCGTCTTCGCCGCCGGCACGCGGCTCGGCGATTACGGCTTCACGTCCATCCTCGGCGGCTTCATCGGCCTTGCGGGCGTCATCCTGCTGGTGGTGCTGGACGGGCGCAAGGGCCGGCCGAAGGCCTGATCCGCACCTTGCACCGACCCGCAACGAAAAACACCGGAGCGTCGATCGCCCCGGTGTTTCTGTCTTCGCATCGTCTGGCGGTTGGGCTCAGGACGCCTTGGCGCCGGCCAGCACTTCCTCGCACCAGCTCGGGCCGCCCGGCTGGCGGCGGTCGCCGACGAGGCGGACTGACCGGATGATGTAGTCCGAGGAGACCGTGAGCTGCACCGAGCAGCTGAGATATTCGGTGCGGGCGGGTGCCGTCTGCTTGCCGCGCGAGCCGTCCGCCTTCTTGGCATAGGTCGCGGGAACCTTGCGGTTGCGATAGCCGCCCTTCCACGAATAGAGCGTATCGCCGCCGCTCTGCACGTCGGCGATCGGCGGGCCGAACTGGGCGAAAAAGACGCCGGCCGGCTGTCCGGCCCAGCGGGCTTCGACCGCGTTCTGCTGCGTTGGCGCAATGGTCGTGCATCCGGCAAGCGTCAGCGCAAGGCCGGCAGCGGCGAAAACCCGCAAGGTCATGTATCGTCCCCTTCGAAAGATCCTGAAACCGGACGCCCTGCCGCCTGCCACCAGCCCCGTGCCGGCATGAGGCGCACCGCCCGTTCGGCTCACGCCTCTATCCCCAATCGTGCGCAAAGAAAATCGTCGGGGACCTGCCGATGCGCAATAATTTCCAAGCGTTGCCGAAAATCTCTACCGCCCGGTCACCACATCCGGCCTTCCGACATCATCCTGTCAAAAACTCGACCGTACGGATGATTTGCCGCTTGTGGAATGAAAACCGCTGTTCTATAGAGACGCCGCTGGTCACGGAGTGTAGCGCAGCCTGGTAGCGCACCACGTTCGGGACGTGGGGGTCGCAGGTTCAAATCCTGCCACTCCGACCAGCCGAAAAATGGCTTTCCCGAAGCCGCTATCTCTTTCATCATCCGCAAAATATGTGCGCCGCCGCCAAGCGGCGCGTCTAGCGCTGATCAGACCTAGCGCTGATCAGACCAGGAAGAGCACTGGGGCCGCCACGGTGATGAGCGCCGCACTGGCGGCAATGACGATCTTCAGAAGGCTGGCGTCAAAGGACATTTTCTGCTGGTCGGTCATGTCTCACTCCCTGCGCGATCTTATGATTTTTATGACGGGTTAACGCGCAGGGGCGGGATAAGGTTTCGGGAGAGGACGCTTTCCGGAGCGATTGCCTGACGTCTGTCCGGGGCGGTTCGATCATTGTGCAGCCACCGTGTCCGCTTTGCCGCCTGTCACGACGGCAACACGCTCGTTCAGCGGATGGCGGCTCACCGGAAAGAGGTCAGACCGCCTCCAGAATCCGCCGTTGCAGATCCACGGCGCGAGGATCGGCCAGTTCGCGGCGGGGACGTTCGAGGTCGATGTCGATGTCCAGCGCGACGGCGCCTTCGCGCAGCACGACGACGCGATCGGCCAGTGCCACGGCTTCCGCGACGTCGTGGGTGATCAGCACGGTGGTGAAGCCGCGGGCGGTCCACAGGGTTTCGAGAAGGCGGTGCATCTCGATGCGGGTCAGCGCGTCGAGCGCGCCGAAGGGCTCGTCAAGCAGGAGAATGCGCGGCTGGCTGACAAGGGCGCGGGCGAGCGCGACGCGCTGCTTTTGCCCGCCGGAGAGCACGCTCGGCCAGTCGTTTTCCCGGTCCTCGAGACCGACATCCCGGAGCGTCGCGCGGGCCGTTTCCTGCCATTGGGGGCCGCGGGCAATGCCGACATTTTCTCCCACGCGCTGCCACGGCACCAGCCGGGCCTCCTGGAAGAGCAGGCGCACGTCGGGATTCAGACCGTCCACGGCCGCGCCGCCGATGGAGACGGTGCCGGAACTCGGCTTGTCCAGCCCGGCGATCAGGCGCATCAGCGTGGACTTGCCGCCGCCCGAGCGCCCGACGACGGCGAGGAACCGGCCGGCGGGCACGTCGAGCGAGAAGTGCTGGAGGACGCTGAGCGCGCCGAAGCGTTTTTCCACGTTCGACAGCGACAAGGGCAGGCCGTTCACCGGGGGCTTCGGTTCTCTCGCCGCTGGCGGCTTCACGGTGTCGGACGATGTCAGTGCGAGGATCATGGCGTTCCCTTTTTCTGGCCTTGATAGGCCGGATGCCAGGAGAGGACGCGCCGTTCGATGGCGCGCGTGGCGAGATCGGCGACCTTGCCGAGCAAAGCGTAGACGATGATGCCGAGCAGCACGACGTCGGTCTGCAGGAACTCGCGGGCGTTCATGGTCATGTAGCCGATGCCGTTGGTGGCCGAGATGGTTTCCGCGACGATCAGCGTCAGCCACATGAAGCCGAGTGCGTAGCGCAGCCCGACGAGGATCGAGGGCAGGGCGCCGGGCAGGATGATCCGCAGGATCATGGCGCGGCGGTTGAGCCCGTAAACCTCGGCCATCTCCACGACCTGCGGGTCGATGGTGCGCACCCCGTAGAAGGTGTTCATGTAGATCGGGAAGAAGACCCCGACGGAGACGAGGAAGATCTTGGCCGTCTCGCCGATGCCGAACCACAGGATAACGAGCGGGATCAGCGCCAGATGCGGCACGTTGCGCACCATCTGGATCGTGCTGTCGAGAAAGGTTTCGGCCGGCCGCCACAGGCCGTTGACCACGCCGAGCACGAAGCCGATGCCGCCGCCGATGACAAGGCCGATCACCGCGCGCTGGGTGGAGGCGAGCGTGTGGTAGAGGAGCGAGCCGTCGAGCAGCAGCCGCCAGAAGGCGGCGGCGACCGACGTCGGCGCGGGAATGAGCCGGGCCGTCACGAGACCGCTGCGCGAGGCGATCTCCCAGAGGATCAGGATCGCAATCGGCAGCGCCCAGGGTGCCAGGCGCTGCCGGAAGGCGGCACCCTGGCCGGGAGCCCGGTCGGAGACCGGCTGTCGCCGCGATGCGCCGGAGGCTTCGGTTCGGGCGCCGGCGAGCGAGGCCTCCGCCATCAGGCACCACCCTTGCGAACGTTGTCGGCAATGACGATCGGCGCGGGGATGAGGCCGAGCGTGTGGAACGTATCGGCGATCGCCTGCTGCTGCGCGACGACGGCTTCGCTGAGAGGCGTGACGCCGAAGGACTGGCGTTCGAGCGCGACGGCGAGGATATCGCCGGGAATGCCGACGATGGGGGCGAGCTCCTGCGCGGCGGCCGCGGCGTTCGCCTTTGCCCACTGGTCGATCTCGCCGATGGCGGCGATCGTGACGTCGAGCGCTTCGGCATGCGCGTCCACGAAGGTCTTGGTGCTCAGGTAGAACTGGTGGTTGGGCACAAGGTTCTCGCCGTTGCGCAGCGTGCGGGCGCCGATGGCGGCTTCGGCGGCGGCCTGGAAGGGATCCCAGATCACCCAGGCATCGACGGCGCCCTGTTCGAAGGCGGCGCGGGCGTCGGCCGGCGGCAGGAACGAGGTCTTGATATCGGTATAGGCAAGGCCTGCTTCCTCCAGTGCCTTGACCAGCAGGAAGTGGACGTTCGAGCCCTTGTTCAGCGCGACGTTCTTGCCCTTGAGATCGGCGACGGTCTTGATGGGGCTGTCGGCGGGCACGAGGATCGCCTCGCCGCGGGGCGCCGGCGGCTCGTGGGCGACGTAGACGAGCGGCGCGCCGGCGGCCTGCGCGAAGATCGGCGGCGTCTCGCCGGTCGAGCCGAAATCGACGGCGCCGACGTTCAGCGCTTCCAGCAGCTGCGGTCCTGCCGGGAATTCGGACCATTCCACCGTGTAGCCGATCGTCTCCAGCTTCTTCTCCAGAATGCCCTTGCCCTTCAGCAGCACCAGCGTGCCGTATTTCTGGTAGCCGACGCGGATCACCTTGTCGGCTGCCCGGGCGGGCAAGGTGCCGAGGAGGGGAAGAAGTGCCGTGCCGGCCAAAGCGGCGGTGAGGGAACGTCTGGTGATCAGCATGAAATGTGCTCCGTCGCGGGTCCGAAAATCCCGGAGGGCGACCCCGGGAAACTGAGTTTCTCCGTAGACTAAGCGTGGAGCCTGCCGATGACAGATATCGCATGCTCTTTTTTACGGCCTCGCGAGCATGTGTTTGTGCCGATGCGAGCGCTTACGCAAAGCATCCACCATGGTCGGCCGATCGGCGGTCGCAGACGCGCCGTGGGTCACCGTCTCGCCGATAGCGTTTCGCGGGAACGCCGCGCGTGAGAAAGCGATTTCACATATGCGCGTAAAAATAGTCTATTAAAACTGTGTATTTTTAGGCCTGGCCCTACGCTGTCTGCATCGGCAACCCGATCATCCGACTTCCACGGGAGACAGCGTCATGACGATCCACCAGCCACCAGACCTCGCAGAACAGCAGAGCGCACGCCAGGAACCGAGCGTGCCGACGGGTGCGCCGACCTTCAGGAGCCGGCATCCCGAGACGCTGGCGCTGCATGGCGGCAGCTTCCGGTTCGATCCGGCGACCGGTGCCGTGGCGGTGCCGATCTATCAGACCTCGTCGTTCCAGATCTCCAGCACCGAGACGGCCGACAAGCTCTTTGCGCTCGAGGCCGCCGGCCATCTCTATTCCCGCATTTCCAATCCGACGCAGGATGCCTTCGAGCAGCGGCTGGCCGAAATCGAAGGCGGTGCCGCGGCACTGGCCGTCGCCTCGGGCCAAGCGGCGTCCGCCTATTCCATCCTCAACCTCGCCCGACACGGCGACAACATCGTCAGTGCCGCGGGCCTCTACGGCGGCACCTGGGCGCTGTTCGCCGCGACGCTGAAGAGCTTCGGCATCGAGACCCGCTTCGTGGATGCGGCCGATCCTGAGGCCTTCGCACGCGCGACCGACGACCGGACGCGGGCCTATTACGGGGAATCGCTGCCCAATCCGAAGCTCGAGGTGTTCCCGATCGCCGAGGTCGCGGCCGTCGGGCGGCGCTTCGGCATTCCGCTGATCGTGGACAATACGGCGGCGCCGCTCATCATCCGACCGCTGGAGCATGGCGCGGCGATCGTGGTCTACTCGACGACGAAATATATCGGCGGCCACGGCACCTCGATCGGCGGCGCGATCATCGACGGCGGCACCTTTCCCTGGCGGGATCTGGCCGAGCGGCACCCGAACCTCAACGAGCCCGACCAGAGCTATCAGGGCAAGACCTGGATCGAGAAGGCGGATGCGATCGGTTTCCACCCTTATATCCTGCGGGCGCGTGCCGTGCTGCTGCGGGACCTCGGGGCCGCCATCAGCCCGCAGAATGCCTTCAACCTGATCCAGGGGCTGGAGACGCTGCCGCTGCGTCTGCGCCAGCACAATGACAATGCGATCAAGGTGGCCGATTTCCTCCTCTCCCACCCGAAGGTGGAGACGGTGATCTTCCCGAAGTTCCAGACCGGTCAGGCACGTGAAAGGGCGGAGGCCTATTTTGTTCCGGGAAGCTTCGGCGCACTGGTGGGCTTCGAGCTGAAGGGCGGCCGCGAGGCCGGACGCCGGTTCATCGATGCGCTGACGCTCTTCTATCATCTTGCGAATATCGGCGATGCGCGATCGCTGGCCATCCATCCCTCGACCACGACGCATTCGCAACTGAGCGTCGAGGACCAGCGCGCGACCGGCGTGACCCCTGGCTATGTCAGGCTGTCGATCGGCATCGAGCATCCCGACGATATCATCGCCGATCTGCGCCAGGCGATCGACGCGGCCTGACGACACACGCGAAGAACAGGGGGACATCGATGACCGAGACTGCCACGCACCGCTTCACGCCACCGCCCGTTTCGCGCGCGGACCCGGGTCTCCGGGTGGAATGGCCGACGGTTCTTCTCGCTGTCGGCATTCACGGCGGCTTTCTGGCGGTGACGTGGTGGTGGGCGGTGTTGCCGCTGCCGCTTGTGGTGGTCATCGGCGGATTGCTGATCGCGTGGCACGCCTCGCTGCAGCATGAGGTCATCCACCATCACCCGACGCGCAGCCGGCGCATCAACGATGCGATCGGCTCCGTGCCGCTGTCGCTGTGGCTGCCCTATCCGATCTACAAGGACAGCCATCTCGACCACCACAGGGACGAATTCCTGACCGATCCGGTGGAGGATCCCGAATCCTCCTATTTCACGCAGGCCATGTGGCTGAGCCTCGGGCGTGCGGGCAAGCGGCTGGCGCAGTGGAACCTGACGCTGCTCGGGCGGCTGACGATCGGGCCTGCGGTGATGCTGGCCAGCTTTCTGGCCGGCGAGGCGCGGCTCGTCTGGCGCAACGAGGCCGGTCGTCGGCGCATCTGGGCGCTGCATGCGGTGGGCGTCGCGCTGGTCCTCACCTGGGTCGTCGCCATCTGCGGCATGCCGTTCTGGCTCTACTTCTTCGGCTTCGTCTATCCCGGAGCCGCCATCACGCGGCTGCGGTCCTATGCCGAGCACCGCTTTGCCGAGGCGGAGGCGGAGCGGACCGCGATCGTGGAGAACAGCCGCATCTTCGGACCGGTCTTCCTGTTCAACAACCTGCATGTGCTGCATCACCGCAAGCCCGGCCTGCCCTGGTATCGCCTGCCGGCCATCTATCGGCGCGACCGGGAGGCGCTGGTGGCGGCGAATGGCGGTCTGGTCTACAACGGCTATCTCGATGTCGCCCGCCGCTTCCTCCTGCGGCCGCACGACCGCATCACGCATCCGCATCATTCCGCCTGAGCGGGGCGACGCGGCGGCATCCATTGGCGAAGGGAGCCTATGCCGCAGATCCTGAACGTCGCGCCGCGTCTCGCCAGCCTCGCCATGTATGCGAGCCCGGAGCCCGTGGCGGCGGCAACGGCAGAGCTCTGGCATTATCTCCGCGACAGGCTTCGCGCCGAGGGTCTGGCAGGCGTGCCCGGGGCGCTTTCGACGCTGCCTTACGACGAGGCCTGGCTGCGGCCGGATCTGCTGCTGGCCCAGACCTGCGGCTTTCCCTTCGTCAGCCGGCTGCGGGGCAGGGTGCGGCTCGTCGCGACGCCGGTCTATCGCCATCCCGGGTGCGACGGGTCGGACATGTGCAGCTTTCTCATCGTGCGCAGCAACAGCACGGCGACCGCGCTGATCGACCTGAAAGGTGCCCGTGCCGCCATCAACCAGTCCGACAGCAATTCCGGCGCCAATCTCTTCCGCGCCGTGGTCGCGCCGCTGGCCGTGGGCGGCCACTTTTTCAGTGCCTCGCTCCAGACCGGCAGCCATGCCGCCAGCATCGATGCGGTGCGCGAAGGTGCGGCGGATATCGCGGCGATCGATGGCATCACCTATGCCAACATCCTCCGCTTCGACCCCCGCCGCCTGGCCGGCATCCGGGTGCTCGGCGAGACGATGAAGGGGCCGGGCCTGCCGCTGATCACCCGCCTGTCCGCGCCCGACGCGGAGGTGGCGCTTCTCCGGCAGGTGCTCGATGCCGCGGCGGCCGATCCGGCCCTGGAAAGGGTGCGCGATCAGCTCGGCCTTGTCGGTTTCGCCCGTCTCGAGGATGCGGATTACGCGCCGCTGGCCGCACTTGCCGAGGGCGCGCGGGCGCTCGGTTACCCCGTGGCTGGTGCCTGAGACGACGCGGAAACGTTGCACCTTCGGCTTTGCGGCCTATGTCAGAGCCTGACAATCGGTGGACGTTCCGCCGATCCGCCGCATCGGCGGAGACAGCAAGGAAGACGCTATGACAGACCTCACGAACACACGGATCACGCTGGCCCGCCGGCCGCAGGGCGCGCCGGTCGCGGAGGATTTCCACATCGAGCAGGTGCCCGTGCCCCAGCCCTCCGAGGGCGAGGTGCTGTTGAAGATCCTGCATCTCTCGCTCGACCCCTATATGCGCGGGCGGATGAGCACGGCAAAATCCTATGCCAAGCCGGTCGAGATCGGCAACGTGATGGAGGGCGGCACGGTGGCCGAGGTCGTCCGCTCGAACCATGCCGATTTCAAGCCCGGCGATATCGTCCTCTCCCATTCCGGCTGGCAGTCCTATGCGCTGTCCGACGGTAAGGGGCTGCGCAAGCTCGATCCGGATACGGCACCCATCTCGACGGCCCTCGGGGTTCTCGGTATGCCGGGCTTCACCGCCTATGCCGGACTGCTGACCATCGGCCAGCCGAAGCCGGGCGAGACGGTGGTGGTGGCTGCAGCCAGCGGTGCCGTCGGCTCCGTCGTCGGACAGATCGCCCGCATCAAGGGCGCGCGCGCGGTGGGCATCGCCGGCGGGCCGGACAAGTGTGCTTTCCTGCGGGAGGAGCTGGGCTTCGATGTCGCGGTGGACCACCGGGCGCCGGATTTCGCCGAGCAACTGAAGGCGGCCTGCCCGAATGGTATCGACGTCTATTTCGAGAATGTCGGCGGTCACGTCTTCGAGGCGGTATTCCCGCTGCTCAACACCTATGCGCGGGTGCCGGTCTGCGGCCTCATCGCGCATTACAACCAGGACGGACAGGCGCAGGACGGTCCGGATCGACTGCCCGGCTTCATGCGGCAGGTGCTCAGCCGCAGCCTGCAGATCCGCGGCTTCATCCAGACCGAGTTCAGCGACCAGCGCGACACTTTCCTGAAGGACGCCGCCGGCTGGATCGCCGATGGACGGCTGCGCTATCGCGAAGACGTCGTCGAGGGGCTCGAGAACGCGCCGCAGGCCTTCATCGGGCTTCTGGAGGGCCGCAACTTCGGCAAGCTGGTCGTCAAGGTCGCCTGAGCGTCAACGCTGCGGCGCGATCGTCGTCCATCCCACGTCCCGTCCGGCCGTTTCCGGGCGGGAGCCATGCGGCATTCGCAGCGTTTCCTCGCGTGCCCTAAAAAGAGTGATCGTTTCTCTGGAACGCCTCTCAAACAAAATCCGCTTCCTCGAAAGCCATCCAATCTACTGAAACGATAGACATTATCGAAGTGATGGATTTGGAGACGGGGACATGAGTGATAATGGGGCACGCGGCTGGTTTGGCCGACGCGAAATCCTGAAGTGGTCGGCGGTTGCCGGCGTTGCTGCGGCAGGCACGACGCTTCTCAGCGGCACATCCGCTTTCGCCTCGGCAGCCGAGGGCTCGCTGAAGGGCAAGCGCATCGGCATCAGCACGGCGGGCACGGACCACTTCTTCGACCTGCAGGCCTACAATGCCCAGATCGAGGAAGTGAAGCGGCTCGGCGGCGAGCCGATCGCGGTGGATGCCGGCCGCAACGACGGCAAGCTCGTGTCGCAGTTGCAGACGCTGATCGCGCAGAAGCCGGATGCGATCGTCCAGCTGCTCGGCACGCTGACGGTGATCGATCCCTGGCTGAAGAAGGCGCGCGATGCCGGCATTCCGGTGCTGACGATCGATGTCGGTTCGACGCATTCGCTGAACAACTCGACCTCCGACAACTGGGGCATCGGCAAGGATCTGGCCCTGCAGCTCGTGTCGGACATCGGCGGCGAGGGCAATATCGTCGTGTTCAACGGCTTCTACGGCGTCACGCCCTGCGCCATCCGCTACGACCAGCTGGTCAATGTGGTGAAGTACTTCCCCAAGGTGAAGATCCTCGAGCCCGAGCTCCGCGACATCATTCCGAACACGGTGCAGGACGCCTTCACGCAGATCACCGCCATCCTCAACAAATATCCCGAGAAGGGCTCGATCAAGGCGATCTGGTCGGCCTGGGACATCCCGCAGCTGGGCGCGACGCAGGCGCTGGCGGCGGCCGGCCGCACCGAGATCCGCACCTATGGCGTGGATGGCAGCCCCGAAGTGCTGCAGCTGGTGGCGGACCCGGCGTCGCCGGCCGCCGCAGACGTCGCCCAGCAGCCGGCCGAGCTCGGCCGCACGGCCATCCGCAACGTCGCCCGTCTGCTCGCCGGAGAGACGCTGCCGCGCGAGACCTACGTCCCCGCGCTTCTCGCCAACAAGGCGAACGTCAACGACGTCACCAAGAAACTCGGTATCGGCTGATCCTCCCCAGCCGTCCCCGGGGACCGTGGCCATCAGGGTCGCGGTCCCCGATCGTGTGTCGTTGAGACTGTCTGGCAGGAGTTTGCGAAATGGCGTCGCCGCAAGAGGATGAGATCATCCGCCCGATCATCAGGTTGACCGGAATCGAAAAAAGCTTTGGCGGGACGAAGGCACTGTCCGGCGTGTCGCTGACGGTCGCGCGCGGTTCGGTGCACGGTCTCGTGGGGCAGAACGGCGCGGGAAAATCGACGCTGATCAAGCTGCTCGCCGGGCTGCACCGGGCGGATGCCGGCGAGATCGCGATCGACGGCATCGTCCACGATCATCTGACGCCGCATGACGTCGAGGCGCTCGGCATCCATTTCATCCACCAGGACCGCCTGCTGGTGCCGACCTTCACGGTCGGCGAATCGCTGTTTCTCGGCCGCGAGCCGCGCATCGCGGGGACGCCGTTTCTCGACCGTCGGCTGATGCAGCGGCGTGCCGCCGAGGTTCTCGATCGCTATTTCGGCCTGCGCCTGCCGACATCCGCGCTCATCGCCGAACTGTCGACGGCCGAAAAGCAGATCGTTCAGATCACCCGCGCCCTGCTGCACGCGCCGAAGGTTCTCGTGTTCGACGAGCCGACCGCCGCACTCGTCCGCCGCGAGGCCGACATGCTCTTCAGGCTGATCCGGCGCCTGCGCGACGACGGCATCACGGTCATCTATATTTCGCACTATCTCGGCGAGATCGAGGATCTTTGCGACACGGTCACCGTGTTGCGCAACGGCCGCGACGTCGCGACGAAGCCGGTGGCGCAGACGTCCGCCTCCGAAATCGCGGGTCTCATGGTCAATCGCGAGATCGGCGAACTCTACCCGAAGCGGACCGCCGCGCTCCGCGCGACGCTGCTGCGGGTCGAAGGGCTGAGCGCGTCCGGCCGCTACGAGAATGTGAGCTTCGCGCTGCGCCGCGGCGAGGTGCTCGGTCTGACGGGGCTTCTCGGTTCGGGCGCGAAAGATCTGGTCCGCACCCTGTTCGGGCTGGAGCAGCCGGCCTCGGGACGCGTCGAGGTGAATGGCGAGACGGTCTGGACGAAGACGCCGGCACAGGCCGCGCGTCGGCGCCTCGCCCTCGTGCCCGAAGATCGCCGCCGCCATGGGGTGGCGCTCGACCTCAGCGTGGCCGAAAACATCACGCTGGCGAGCCTCGATCGTTTCACCCACTTCGGGCTTCTCGATGCCGATACGGAGACGGCGGAGGCGCGCCGGCTGGTCGAACGCCTGCAGATCAAGACCGACGGCAGCGGCGCGCTGGTGCGCACCCTGTCGGGCGGCAACCAGCAGAAGGTGGCGATCGCCAAGTGGCTGAGCCGCCATTCGGAAATCTACCTGCTCGACGAGCCGACCGTCGGCGTGGATGTCGGCGCGAAGGTGGAGATCTACCAGCTGATCGCCGACCTTGCCGCGCGCGGCGCCGGCGTCATCGTGCTGTCGACCGACCTGCCGGAGCTGCTGGGCATCACCGACCGCATCCTTGTGCTCTTCCGCGGGCGCATCGCGGCCGAACGCGTCACGGCCGAGACGAGCGTCGATGCCGTCCTTGCCGACGTCACGGGATCTTCGGAGGCGCTGCGTCATGTCGGTTGAGGCTGTTCCTTTCGGCGGCTCGCAACAGGGCGACACTGCGCCCGTTCCGGTGCGTGGTTTCGGTGCGGCTTCCGGCACGGCGGGGCGGCGGATTGCGACGCTGCTCCTGCGCGGCGGGTCGCTGGCTGTCTTCGTCGCGGTGCTGATCGCCTTCTCCGTCACGGCGCCGTATTTCCTGTCGGTCGGCAATATCGGCAATGTGCTCGGCCAGTCGGCCATTGCCGGCGTGCTCGCGATCGGGCTGACGGTCGTGATGATCGCCGGCGGCGGCAATGTGGTGACGGGCGGCATCGACCTGTCGCTTGCCGCCAACATGGGTCTGAGCGCCGCCGTCTATGCGGCCTTGTCACAGGCGGGGTTGGGAGATTCGGTGGCTGTGGCCGGCGCGCTGGCGACGGGGCTTGCCATCGGCATCGTCAATGCGCTCGCCATCACCCTTGCGGGCATCGTGCCCCTGCTGGCGACGCTCGCCGTCATGAATGTCGTGGCCGGGCTCGAGCTCGTTCTGACGCAGAACACCGTCATTCCCGCAACCGGCGATCTGCTGACGCTGCTGTCGGGCAGCGGTCCCTTCGATATCCCCGTTCTCGCCTATGTCCTCATCGGCTTCACGCTGGTCGCAGCGCTCGTCGTACAGGCGACGCCGCTCGGTCTGCGGCTTTATGCGGTCGGCGAATTTCCCGAGGCCGCACGGGCGTCTGGCCTCTCCGTCAAGCCGTTCATCGCCGGTTCGTTCGTGTTCAGCGGGTTCTGCGGCGGCATCGCCGGCATTCTCTCTGTGTCCTATCTCAGCGGCAGCACGACGGGAGCGGGCGATCTCCTGCTGCCGGTGGTGGTGACGGCGCTGCTCGGCACTGTCTTCTCGCGCCGGCTGGTGCCGACCGTCACCGGCACGCTGCTCTCGGCACTGTTCGTCGGTTTCCTCGTCAACGGCTTCCAGCTTCTCAACCTTTCCAGCACGCTGGTGAGCGGCATCCAGGGTCTCCTGATCCTCTTCGTCGTGTCCGCCACCACGCTGCTGCGCAAACAGGAGACGTCGGCATGACGCTCGTGTCCGGTTCCCAGGCCCGACTTCCCTATGGCCTGCTGCGCCGCTCCGCCCGGTATGCTCTGGTCGTGGCCTTAGTGGCGGTGTTTGCCGCCTTCTCCGCGGCAGCGCCGAGCTTCCTCACCGTCGCCAATCTGCAGAGCATCCTCGTCAACAATTTCACGCTGCTCGCCATCGTCTCCATCGCCATGACCTTTGCGGTGGCCGCCGGCGGCATCGACCTCTCGGTCGGCACCGCGATCGATTTTTCCAGCTTCACCTTCGTCTCGCTGGTGCTGGCCGGGCAGCCGGTGCCGCTCGCCGCCCTTGTCGGCATCGGCGGCGGTGCGCTGGTGGGGCTCTTCAATGCAGCGCTGATCTCCGGCATCGGCATCTCGCCGTTTCTGGCGACGCTCGGCACGCTGTTCATCGGCCGCAGCGCCCAGCAGATCCTGACCAATGGCGGCAATCCGGTCTATCTGCCGCCGGCCGGCATTCCCGAAAGCTTCCGGTTTCTTGGTCGCGGCGTCGTTGCCGGCGTGCCGGTGCCGCTCATCGTCGCGGCGCTGGTCATCGCGGTCGCGGCGCTCGTCCTCACACGCAGCCGCTTTGGGCGCGTGGTGCTGGCGACCGGCGTCGAGGCGAATGTCGTGCGCTATTCCGGTATTGCGCTGAAGGCGCATATCGCGGTCACCTATCTTCTCGTCTCGGTGATCGCAGCCGTTGCCGGGCTGGTGCTGACCTCGACCGTCACCGTCTACATTCCGTCGTCCGGCAATGCCTTCCTGCTCAACGCCATCGGCGCGACCTTCATCGGCACGACGCTCAGTCCGCACGGGCGGCCGAACATCGCCGGCACGGTGCTCGGCGTCCTGCTGCTCAGCATCGTCTCCAACGGACTGCTTCTGACCGGTCTGAATTTTTATTGGCAGCAGGTGGGCACCGGTCTCCTGATCTTTGCCGTCCTCGCCATCAGCTTTGCCAACCGCAAGGCCGTGGCCCGCGCCTGACGCGCGGTGCTTCTCGGGAGAAGAGCCATGACCAAACTAATACGCCTCAACACCCACGACACCGACCGCACGGCAGACAGGATCGCAAGCGAGGAGGAAGCGCTTAGTGTCGCCCGGACGCTGGCGGCGGACTTCGCGCTCACCGCGAGCGAGCGGGACCGCGACCGGACCCTGCCGCATGCGGAAATGGACCGGCTCGCCGCCTCCGGCCTGCTGGCTATCACCGTGCCGGCCGACTTTGGCGGCATCGACGTCTCCAACGCCGTGCTGGCCGAGGTCACCGCCATCCTGTCGGAGGCCGATGGCTCGATCGGGCAGATCCCGCAGAACCATTTCTACATTCTGGAAGCCCTGCGCCATGACGGGACCGACGACCAGAAACGGTTCTATTACGGTCGTGCCCTGGCCGGTGACCGGTTCGGCAATGCCCTGTCGGAGACGGGGACCAAGACCGTCGGGCACTACAACACGCGGCTGACGCGGGACGGCGCCGGCTTCCGCATCGACGGCCGCAAGTTCTATTCCACCGGCGTGCTCTTTGCCGACTGGATCGCCATCTTCGCGCTCGACGAGGACGAGAAGATCACCATCTCCTTCGTGCCGCGCGGCACGGAGGGCGTCGAGATCGTCGACGACTGGGACGGCATCGGCCAGCGCACGACCGGCAGCGGCACCACCATCCTCGACGGCGTCCGCGTGCCCCCGAGCGCCGTGGTGCGCCACCACAAGGGCTTCGAGCGCCCCGGCACGATCGGCTCCGTCGGGCAGATCATCCATGCCGGCATCGATCTCGGCATTGCCCGGGCGGCCTTTGCCGACATGGTCCGCTTCATCCGCACGGTCTCGCGGCCCTGGACGAACAGCGGCGTCGAGCGGGCGTCGGAGGATCCGCTGACGATCGCCCGGGTGGGCCAGGTCGCCATCCGCATCGAGGCGGCAACCGCCATCGTGGACTATGCCGGCCGCAAGGTGGATCACGCCCAGGTCGACCTGACCGAGGAGACGGCCGTCGCCGCCTCTTTGGCCGTGGCCAGCGCCAAGGTGCTGACCACCGAGATCGCGATCGAGGCCACCAACACGCTGTTCGAGCTTGCCGGCACGGCATCCGCCCGCGAGGGGCTGAACCTCGACCGTCACTGGCGCAATGCCCGCACCCACACGCTGCACGACCCGGTCCGCTGGAAGTACCACGTGGCCGGCAATTTCCACCTGAACGACGTGCCTCCGCCCAGAAGCGGTGCCCTCTGAGAGGTTGTCGGACGATCCGGACGGGGCGAGCCGCCAATGCTTGTCGCACGCCGGTGCCTCGAGCATCTGGCCGATCTCTCGGGAGTTCGCCTGCGATCCCCTTCCGCCGGAACACAAAATCCCTGGCCGGCTTTTCGCCGCCGGGTTCCCAAACGGCCTCTGAGGCCAGGAGACGAGCATGACACGTGAAATCCGGCTGAACGCCTTCGACATGAACTGCGTCGGGCACCAGTCGCCCGGCCTCTGGCGGCATCCGCGCGACCAGTCGGCATCCTACAAGGATCTCGATTACTGGGTGAACCTCGCCAAGACGCTGGAGCGCGGCAAGTTCGACGGCTTGTTCATCGCCGACGTGCTCGGTGTCTATGACGTGCTGAACGGCAATGTGAATGCGGCGCTGAAACATTCGGCCCAGGTGCCGGTGAACGACCCGCTGCAGCTCATCCCGACCATGGCCTATCTCACCGAACATCTCGGTTTCGGCCTGACGGCGTCGCTGTCGTTCGAGCACCCCTATACCTTCGCCCGCCGCATCTCGACGCTCGACCACCTGACCAAGGGGCGCATCGGCTGGAACATCGTCACCTCCTATCTCAACAGCGGCGCGCTGAATGTCGGTCAGTCGGCGCAGATGCAGCATGACAACCGCTACGACGTGGCGGAGGACTATCTGGAGGTCTGTTACAAGCTCTGGGAGGGCAGCTGGGAGGATGATGCCGTGGTGCGCGACCGCGAGTCCGGCATCTTCACGCATCCTTCCAAGGTTCACGCCATCGGCCACAAGGGGCCGCATTTCAGCGTGCCGGGCATTCACCTGTCGGAGCCGTCGCCCCAGCGCACGCCGGTGCTCTACCAGGCCGGCGCTTCCAGCCGCGGCAAGGATTTCGCCGGCCAGCATGCCGAATGCATCTTCGTCGCCGCGCCGTCCAAGGCCGTTCTGAAGCGCTATGTTGCCAATGTTCGCGAAGCGGCCGTGCAGGCGGGGCGCGACCCGCGCGGCATTCTCGCTTTCAACCTGCAGACCGTCATCGTCGGCGAGACGGATGCCGACGCCAAGCGCAAGTTCGACGAATACCGCAAATACGTCTCCTACGAGGGCGCGCTGACGCTGATCTCCGGCTGGACCGGCATCGACTTCGGACAGTTCTCGCCGGACGAGGTCTTGCGCCATCGTCATACCAATGCCGTGCAATCGGCTGTCGAGACCTTCACCACCATCGATCCGGCCAAGGAATGGACGGTGCGGGAGATGGCCGACTGGGTCGGCATCGGCGGCTTCGGGCCCGTCTTCGTCGGCTCGCCGCAGACGGTGGCCGATCTCATGCAGGAATGGGTCGAGGAAACCGATGTGGACGGTTTCAACCTGGCGTACGCCGTGACGCCGGAGACATTTGAGGACGCGGTCGATCTGCTGGTGCCGGAGCTGCAGAAGCGCGGCGTCTACAAGACGGCGTACCGGCAGGGGACACTGCGCGAGAAGCTTTTTGGCGAAGGCCCACGCCTCGTTGCGCCGCATCCCGGTGCCGCCTATCGCGACCTCGGCCGCGTGGAGCAGAAGCTCGCCTCCGGGCAGAACTGACGCGTTCCGGCGAAGGACGGCCGCCGCGCAAGGCACGCCGTCCGTCCCGTCCGTCTCGAGAAAACGCCGTCATCCCGTGTGTGCGGGATGACGGCGTTTCGTTTTGAGGGTTTGTCTCAGCTGTAGAGGCTTGGTGTCGGTATCCGGTCGTTCAGGGCGAAATCGCCGACCTCGCGGGCCTTGTAGAACACCGGATCGTGGAGCGTGTGGGTGCGGACGTTGCGCCAGTAGCGGTCGAAGCGGTAATGGCCGGCCGTCGCACGGGCGCCCATGAGCTCGAAGACTCGGGCGGTCACATCCAGCGCGACGTGGGTTGCGTTGACCTTGGATTCGTAAGCCTCGATGGCGGCTTCTCCGCGTTCGCGCTCGGTGATGGCGTGGCCGCGCGCGAGGGCTGTCTGCACGGCGTGGCCGGCGCTGTCGGCGAGAGCTGCGGCCGCCTTCAGCGCGGCGCGGAATTCGCCGACGCGCTCCAGAATATGCGGGTCGTCGGCGGCGCGTTCGACGCCGGAGGTGATCCAGGGGCGGGTGGTGTCGCGCACGTAGTCGAGCGCCTCGGCGAGCGCACCTTCGGCCGTGCCGATATAGAAATTGGCAAAGACCAGCTGGATCAGCGGCGTGTTGAAGCTTGCCAGCACCTTCGGGGCGGCGTCCGGGGCCGCGAGCGGCAGCAGGAAATCGCCGTCATGGACCGGGAAGTCCTCGAACACGACACTGCCGCTGTCCGACAGGCGCTGCCCGATATTGTCCCAGTCGTCATGGGCGATATAGCCCGGCCTGTCGGTGGGCAGGACGAGGCTGGCGATCTGGTCGCCGAAGGCGGCGCTCGCATTGATGCGGTCGGAAATCCGCGCGCCGGTCGAAAACGTCTTTCTGCCGTTCAGAACATAGTGATCGTCCTTTCGCGTCAGCACGAGGCCGGGGTCGCGCGGATTGACGGCGGCGCCCCAATAGAGGCTCTTCGCCACGGTTTCCGACGACAGCCGCCAGGCAAGGTCGCCGTCCTCGGCTGCCCAGACAATGTACTGGCTGTTGACGAAGTGATAGCCGAGCAGCTGGCCGATGGAGCTTTCGCCGCGTGCGAGGATGCGCACGAGACGCAGGCCGTCGACCCAGTCGAGACCGCCGCCGCCGATTTCGGGTGGATGCAGGGCGTTGAGCAGGCCTGCCGCCTTTAGCTCGGTGATCTCGCTGAAGGGCGGGCGGCCATCCCGGTCGAGGGCGGCTCCCCGGGCTCTGAGATCTGCGGCGATGGCCGTGGCGCGGGCAAAGAGGCGCTCGCGGTCGGCCGCCGAAGCGGCGGCCGTCGGGGCAGGTGGCCGCTCCGGTTCGGGGGCGGTTTCAGGGGCAGGGGAGCGCAGGGCGTGAAGCAGGCTCATGGCGTCTTCCTCGATCGGCAGGCGGGCAGCGATGTCCGACACCGGCAGGCCCGTTCTGTGCATGACGGATTGGCCCGGCGACCGGGCAGCTCAGGGTCCGAGCCGCGGTCACGTTATTGCTGAGTCAATTGATAGACAAAGAAGAAGTTCGCGAAGATGCCGGCCGAAGGGAAATGCTATTCCACGCGGCCGGCGTGTCGCGCAGCGGGGCAGGTCACGGCCCGCCTTTTCAGGCGCCGGCCGGGACGGCGGTGGCGGGACGACGGAGCATGACCACGGCCAGCGCTGCGAGAATGCACATGAGGCCGGCCATCTGCAGCGCCGGCATGTAGCTCTCGTAATCCGAGCGCAACCAGCCCGCGCCGAAGGCGGCGGTCGCGGCGCCTAGCTGGTGGCCGGTGAAGATCCAGCCGAAGACGAGCGGTGCCTTCTCGCGGCCGAAACTGTCGGCCGTCAGCTTGACGGTCGGGGGAACGGTCGCCACCCAGTCGAGGCCGTAGAAGATGGCGAAGACGGAGAGTTCGGTGAAGCCGAAACCGGAGATCGAGAGGTAGAGGAGCGACAGGCCGCGCAGGCCGTAGAACCAGAAGAGCAGCCAGCGATTGTCGAAACGGTCGGACAGCCAGCCGGCCCCGATGGTGCCGAGGAAATCGAACACGCCGATGACGGCCAGCGTACCGGCCGCCGTGACCGCCGTCATGCCGAAATCGCCGCAGATGGAGATCCAGTGGGTCTGGATGAGCCCGTTGGTGGAGAGGCCGCAGACGAAGAAGGTGCCGAAGAGCAGCCAGAACACCGGCTGGCCGGAGACCTCGCGCAACGTCTTCAGGGGCGAGACGAGCGTGGTCAGGAAGGCCTGGTTCCGGCGCGGAACAGGGCTCGGTTGCGTGTCGCCATAGGCGGGAAGGCCGAGATCGGCCGGGTGGTCGCGCATCAGCAGCATCACGAGCACCATGGCGAGCGCCAGGACGCCGGTGATGAAGGTCAGCGCCGTGCGCCAGCCATAGGCCTCCGACAGGGCTGCCAGCAGGGGCAGGAAGACGAGCTGACCGGTGGCGTTGCTCGCCGTCATCAGGCCGATGACGAGGCCGCGGCGCTTGGAAAACCAGCGCGTGGCGACGGTCGCGCCCAGCACCAGCGCCGTCATGCCCGTTCCCGTGCCGATGACGACACCCCAGAGGAGAACGAGCTGCCAGACCTCCTGCATGAAGAAGGAAAGGACGATGCCGCTCATGATGAGCAGAAGCGCCGAACACACGACCCGTCGCACGCCGAAATGCGTCATGAACGCCGCGGCGAAGGGCCCGAGCAGGCCGAAGAGCACGAGGCGCACTGCCATGGCGAAGGAGATATCGGCGATATCCCAGCCGAACTCCTGATGCAGTGGCTGGATGAGGACGCCGGCCGAGCCCATCGCGCCCGCTGTCGCCAGCATGGTGAGAAATGTCGTGACGACGACGACCCAGCCGTAGTGGATCTTCTTGCGGGCAAGCCATGCGGAGACGGTGGTGGAGAGCATGGGAGAACCTTCGTGGGTGGCATCGAGTCGATTGCGCGCAGGCGAACCCGGCAACGGCCGACAAGCGACGACGCTGCCCCTCCTTCGTAGTGGAGGATTGACGGTGTGTAAATACACATCTATCCTCGATGCATGTCGATATCCGAGGGATCCCATTCGTGTCACTGCCTTGCCCTCCGCCGGGGCTCGCGCCATGTCACGCGGCTCTATGACGCCCATCTCGCGCCGATCGGCCTGTCGATCTCGCAATATTCGCTTCTCAGCATCGTCAACCGCCGGCCGGGTATCCGGATATCCGAGCTGAGCGGGATCATGGTGATGGAACGTACCACGCTGTTGCGCGGGCTGAAGCCGCTGCTGTCCGCCGGCTGGATGGCAAGCACGCGAGCGAAAGGCGAACAGGCCTATAGCTATGCGCTGACGGACGAGGGCCGGCGGATGCGGGAAAGGGCCGTGCCGCTCTGGAAAGCGGCGCAGGCGGCGCTGGAGCGATCCTTCGCCCCGGAGCGCGCGGCCGATCTGCGCCGCGAGGCGCTCGCCTTGACGACGGTCGAGTTCGGCTGAGGCCGGCCGGCCGGCCTTCCGGGTCATGTCTGCGAACGGGCTTTCGTCGATGTCCCGTTTCGCGGTAGTCTCCCGCGTCGAACGAGGATCGCCATCATGTACACACCGCCCGCATTCCGTCTTGACGATCGTCGCGACATGTTTACGACCATGCGGGCGGCGCGGCTGGCGAACGTCATCACCGCGACGGCCGACGGGCCGTTCGCGACGCCTCTGCCGCTGTTTCTGGACGAAAGCGAAGGGGAGTACGGCGTCCTTTACGGGCACCTTGCGAAGGCCAACCCGCAATGGCGAACGCCGGTCATCGGCGATGGGCTGGCCATTTTCATGGGCCCGGATGCCTATGTCACGCCGGCCTGGTACGCCACCAAGCAGCAGACGGGAAAGGTCGTGCCGACCTGGAACTATGTGACGGTTCAGGCGCGCGGGCCGGTCGAGTTCTTCGACGATGCCGGGCGGCTGCTCGATGTCGTGACCCGGCTGACGGCCCTGCACGAGGCGCCGAGGGCCGTCGCTTGGGCGGTGGACGACGCGCCGGCGGATTTCATCGCATCCCAGTTGCGTGGCATTATCGGCCTGCGCATGCCGATCACGCATCTGGAGGGCAAGCGGAAGATGAGCCAGAACCGCAACGAGGCCGATCGCCAGGGCGTGGCCAACGGGCTGTCCGAAAGCGCGCGCGCGTCTGACCGGGATGTCGCCACCCAGATCCCGGTCTGATCGGTTCGCCGTCTGCAGCGTGCGGTTTACAGGTCCGGCTTGTGGAAGAAGGCTTCCAACCGGTAGCCGTCGGGGTCGATGACGAAGGCTGCGTAGTAGAAGGTGGCGTATTCCGGGCGCAGGCCCGGGGCGCCGTTGTCCTCCCCGCCATGGGCGATGGCCGCGGCATGAAAGGCTTCGACGTCCTCTTCGCTATAGGCCTTGAAGCAGAAGTGGAGGCCGGAGCGAAGATCCGGGCGGACCGGATGGTCGGCCTGCGTGACCCAGAGGCTCACCTGCTCGTCGCCGTAACCGAGCATCGTCGCGCCGCTGGTCAGCCGGCCATAGCCGAGCGGAGTCAGGGCGGCATCGTAGAAGATGCGCGACCGGTCGATATCCCGGACGCCGATGGAAACATGGTCGAACATGCGCACTCCCTTCTGTCTGGCCGCGGCCGATGGCGGCGCCGATACCCGCTGATGTTGTCGCCCGCCCGTCCGGTTTTCGCAAGCGGTGGCGAACGTTTGGGCGCGGGATCGCCGGTAATGCGTCAAGGGCTGCATGACATGGGCGGATCGCCACCCCATATGCTGCCCGGCAGCGGCGGCTTTTCCTGCGCCGCTCGGATGTCTTCAGGAGATCGACATGGCTTCCCCCAAACTCTTTTCGCCCATCGACGTCGGTGGTCTGACCTTGCGCAACCGCATCGTCATTGCGCCGATGTGCCAGTATTCCGCCGAAAACGGTGAAATGAGCGATTGGCACCTGACCCATCTCGGCATGCTCGCACAGTCGGGCGCCGGACTTCTGACGATCGAGGCGACGGCGGTGACGCCGGAGGGCCGCATCAGCTTCGGCGATGTCGGGCTGTGGAACGATGCCTGCGAAGCGGCGATGGCTCGCGTGCTGGAGGGCGTGCGCCGCTGGTCGGACATGCCGATCGCGATCCAGCTCGGCCATGCCGGCCGCAAGGCATCCACCGATCTGCCCTGGAAGGGCGGGGCGCAACTGCCGCCGGACGATGCGCGTGGCTGGAAGACGGTGGCGCCTTCGGCATCGGCGTTCAAGCCGACCTATGATGCGCCCGAGGCGCTGGACGAGGAAGGTCTGGCGCGGATCAGAGAGGGCTTTACCGATGCCGCCCGCAGGGCCGCACGTCTCGGCATCGATGCCGTGCAGATCCATGGCGCCCATGGCTATCTGCTGCACCAGTTCCTCTCGCCGCTCTCCAATAGCCGGACCGATGCGTATGGCGGCTCGCTCGAAAACCGCATGCGGTTTCCGCTCGAGGTGTTCGAGGCCGTTCGCGCGGCTTTCCCCGCGGAGCGTCCCGTCACCATGCGTGTCTCGGGGACGGACTGGGTGGAAGGTGGATGGGACAGCGCACAGACCGTTGCCTTCGCTCAGGCGCTGGAAGCGCGCGGTTGCGCGGCGATCCATGTGTCGAGCGGTGGTCTGAGCGATGCGCAGGACATTCCCGTCGGTCCGAGCTATCAGGTGCCGCTTGCCCGGGATGTGAAGCAGGCCGTCTCCATCCCGGTCGTCGCCGTGGGCCTGATCACCGAATTCGAGCAGGCCGAATCGATCATCGGCACGGGCGATGCCGACATGATCGCGCTGGCGCGGACGATTCTCTACGATCCCCGCTGGCCCTGGCATGCGGCCGCGCATTTCGGCGCGACGGTCGAGGCGGCGCCCCAGTATCTCCGCTGCCAGCCCCGGCAGTTCAAGACGTTGTTTGACACGGCATCATAAAGCGCGCCGTTGCAGGCTGCGGACCGGTCGCAGGGCCGGTTCGCGGTCGCGCGTCACGAGACGACGGGAGGACGGAACGACAAGACGCAGAAAAACCCCGGCGCGACGCAGAGCGTCGTTCCGAGGTGATTTCGAAGACCAGCCGCGCGCCACCGGATACCGTCCGGCGGCCGCCGTTCGGATCTTAGCGGGTCGCGACTTTTTTCTTCGGGCCGGGCAGGAGGCCTTCGCGCTGCAGCTGCTTGCGGGCATTCTTGCGCTGGCGGGAAACAGCTTCAGCCTTCTGGCGAGCACGCTTCACAGACGGCTTTTCATAGGCTTCGCGCATACGCATTTCGCGGAAGACGCCTTCGCGCTGAAGCTTCTTCTTGAGCACGCGCAGCGCCTGCTCAACATTGTTGTCTCGAACCAGAACCTGCATCTCGAACCTTGATCTCTGTCGCCCGCTGGGGCGGTGGTATGGTGACTTCGGCGCTCCTTATCTCACCACACGTCCGTCATGAAAAGGGGTTGGCTCGAAAAAAGAGCGAAGAAAAGTGCCAAATCTCATTCTCTCCGGCGACTGACGGCCCCTGCAAGGGCGCCGGCCGGCAATAAGATGTGCACATCGGGAGCATTCCGCTCTGCCCCACCATCGCATCCGTCTTGCCGCTTGACAAGATCTTCCCGCAACATCGATTGTCGCCGAGGCCACGTCTGTGGCCATCACCCCGTTTCGGCTGCTCCCTTTGCCCGGTCGTGTCGATCGTTTCGCCCGGCCTCGTGCCCCCGGTGACGGTCGCACCCCGTGATAGACATCCCGAGGAAGACATCATGGCGCGCGTCCTCATCCTGTTTGCCCATCCCGGTCAGCGGCATTCGCGCCTCAATGTGCGCATGGCGCAGGCAGCGCGGCAGCTGGACGGTGTCACCTTCGTCGATCTCTATGCGGATTATCCCCGTTTCAACATCGATATCGATGCCGAACAGGCGCGGCTGCTGGCGCATGACGTCATCGTCTTCCAGTTTCCGATCTACTGGTATTCCGTGCCGGCTCTTTTGAAGGAGTGGCAGGATCTCGTGCTGGAATACGGCTTTGCCTATGGGCAGAGCGGCTCGAAGCTGGCGGGCAAGCTGTTCCTGCCGGTGGTGACCACCGGCGGCGCGCGGGATGCTTATCGCGAGGAGGGCTCCAACCATTTCCGGCTGCGCACGCTGCTGTCGCCGCTGGAACAGACGGCCTCGCTCTGCGGCATGCGCTTCCTGCCACCGTTCGCGCTGTTCTCCGCCCATGATTCCGCCGTCGATGGCCGCGCGGACACGCATATCGCGGCCTATCTCCGCCTGCTTTCGGCCCTGCGCGACGAGACGCTGGATCTCGATGCCGTCTCGGGGCGCGAGCTTCTGGACGACGATATTCCCCTGATCGGCGCCTCGCACGCCCCGACGCTTTCCGACACATCGCCGTCTCCCACGGCCATCACCGCGAGGATCTCCGAATGAGCGGCTTCATGTTCCAGGCCTTCGTCTATCTCGCGGCCGCCGTCACCTCCGTCATTATCGCGGCCCGGCTCGGGCTCGGCTCGGTGCTCGGCTACCTCATCGCCGGCATCGTCATCGGCCCCGTTTTCCATGTCGTCGGCAACGAGACGCAGGATCTGCAGCATTTCGCCGAGTTCGGCGTTGTCATGATGCTGTTTCTGGTCGGGCTGGAGCTTCAGCCACAGGCGCTGTGGGACATGCGCGCGCGACTGCTCGGTCTCGGCGGCCTGCAGGTCGCGGGCTCGGCGGCGGTCGTCACGGGCATCGGGCTTGCTGCCGGGCTGCCCTGGCAGACGGCGGTCGCCGTCGGGCTCATCCTGTCGCTCTCCTCCACCGCCATCGTGCTGCAGACGCTGAGCGAGAAGGGGCTCTTGAAGTCCGAGGGCGGGCGGTCCAGCTTCTCCGTGCTCCTGTTTCAGGATATCGCCGTCATTCCCATGCTGGCCGTGCTGCCGCTTCTGACACATCCCGCCCTGCAGGGCGGCGAGCATGCCGCGCATGGTGCCGGCACTGCGGCGACGCTCGTCTCCGACCTTCCCGGCTGGCAGGTGGCGCTGGTCACGCTTCTCGCCATCGCCTTCGTCGTGGTCGCCGGGCACTTCCTTTCGCGCCCGATCTTCCGGTTGATCGCGGCCTCGCGCCTGCGCGAGATGTTCACGGCCGCCGCGCTGCTGCTCGTCGTGTCCACCGCGCTGCTGATGAGCATGGTCGGCCTTTCCCCGGCACTCGGAACCTTTCTTGCCGGCGTGGTGCTGGCCAACAGCGAATTCCGCCACGAGCTGGAAAGCGATATCGAGCCGTTCAAGGGCCTGCTTCTCGGCCTCTTCTTCATCACCGTCGGAGCCGGCATCGACTTCTCGCTGCTGACCGCCAATCTCGGCCTCGTGCTGTTGCTGACGCTTTGCGTCATCGTCATCAAGGCGGCGGTGCTGTGGCTCATCGGGCATTTCTACAAGCTGCGGGGTTCGGACCGCTGGCTGCTGGCGCTCGGGCTGGCGCAGGCGGGCGAGTTCGGTTTCGTGCTCGTCTCCTTCACCGTCCAGAACGCGGTGCTGCCCTCGGACCTCGCCGCCATCCTCATGCTGGTCATCGCCTTTTCCATGCTGCTGACGCCGGCGCTCTTCATCCTGTTCGACAAGGGCATCATGCCACGTCTCGACCGGGGGCAGATGCGGGAGGCCGACGCCATCGGCGAGGAGGCCTCCGTCATCATCGCGGGGCTCGGCCGCTTCGGGCAGATCATCAACCGCATGCTGCTGGCCAACGGCCACAAGACCATCGTGCTCGACAGCCGCTCCGACGTCATCGACGGGCTGCGCAAATTCGGCGTGCGCTCCTTCTTCGGCGATGCCGGCCGCCCCGATCTTCTGCATTCCGCCGGTCTGCGCCAGGCGCGGCTGCTGGTCGTCGCCATCGACGATGTCGAGCGCGCCCTCAGCATCGTCCGCCACGCCCGGCACGAGAACCCCGATATCCACATCATCGCGCGCGCCTATGATCGCAACCATGTCTACCAGCTCTACGAGGCCGGTGCCGACGACATCGTGCGCGAGGTTTTCGACAGCTCCGTGCGGGCCGCCGGCTACGCGCTGCAGAGCCTCGGCATGCATCCCTTCGATGTGGAAAAGAGCAAGGCCGTCTTCGTCAAGCAGGACAATTGGGGCCTGCGTCAGCTCGCGCCGCTCTGGAAGGAGGGCGTGCCGGTGTTCGAGAACAAGGACTATATCGCGCGGGCCCGCGAGATCGCCGATGTGCTGGAGCAGGCGATGATGGGCGATCGCAGCGCGCTGCACGACCGGACCGAACGCGGCTGGACCCCACCGGATATCGCCGCCCGCCAGCACGATCTGGACGGGCAGGGCGAGGGGTAGACCCGACGACGCAAAGGATTGGAGCGCAGGCGCAGGCCGGATTCCGGCCGCCGGCCGATTCCCTTGCGAACCGGGCACGAGACCGAGCGGAATGACGGAGAGGGGATCGCCCGGTCTTCGATATCGCTCCGCACAGAAAAACGCCCTCTCGGTCTCACGTCGCGCCTCGGGAATCCTGCCGGGAGATGGTAACCTTCGCCGGGGCATCACAGGGGTCCCGCCAATTTCCGGGGCTCGCCCGGCACGATCGACACGGCTTCCGCCAATGCGGGCCTGCCCTGCGGAGACCACTGCATGCCATCCACGACACGTTCCCGCGCGGCCCGCTTCATGCCCTGGCCGGCTTCGCCCGTCAGCCCGAAGGAGCGGCTTCGCTCGGCGGCCGGCGCCCTGTTCGGCCTGCTCGTGACGGGTCTCCTCGGCGCCTTGCTGAGCGTGACATTTCCCCTCTCGCCGGCCCTGGTCGCACCGATGGGGGCCTCGGCGGTGCTCCTCTTTGCCGTGCCGTCCAGTCCGCTCGCCCAGCCCTGGTCGCTGATCGGCGGCAATCTCGTCGCGGCCTTCGTCGGGGTGACGGTGGCAAAGCTCGTGGCCGACCCCATGCTCGCCGCGGCGCTGGCGGGGGCCGCGGCCATCGGCCTGATGATGAGCCTGCGCTGCCTGCATCCGCCGAGCGGCGCGATCGCGCTGACGGCGGTTCTCGGCGGCCCGGCGATCCACGCGCTCGGCTATGGGTTCCTTCTCTGGCCGGTGCTGGGAAATTCGCTGCTGCTTCTGGCCGCCGCGCTGCTCTTCAACAATCTCACCGGCCGCCGCTATCCGCATCTCGCCGCGCCGACGCTCGGAAGCCATCAGACGAAGGATCCGCCGCCGGCCGCGCGGATCGGCTTTGCCGCGGAGGATCTCGATGCCGTGCTGAAGGATTACGACCGGGTCCTCGACATCCAGCGCGACGAACTCGTCACCATCCTGAAGCGCACGGAATTACGGTCGTTCCAGCGCCGGTCCGGCCAGACACCGTGCGGGCAGATCATGTCGCGCGACGTGATCGCGATCGCGCCGGATGCCTCGCTGTCGGAGGCGCACGCGCTCCTGCGGGCCCATCACATCAAGGCCCTGCCGGTGACCGACGACCATGCGCGCGTCATCGGCATCCTGACCCAGACCGATATACTCGACCGCGCGGACTGGACCCGCGGCCGCCCGACCATCGGACTGCGCCGCCGCTACCAGCTGGCCGTCTCGGGCGCCACGGCGCCCAACGGCACCGTCAAGGATATCATGACCAGCCCCGTGCGGAGCGTCTCGCCCGAAAGCTCCCTCTCCGAAGCCATCCTCCTCTTTGCCGAAGGCGGCCTCCACCACCTCCCCGTCACCGACCCCCAAAACCGCCTCGCCGGCATCCTCTCGCAGTCGGACGTGCTCGTCGCGATGCTGGCGGAGGGATGACAGGGCGCCGCCAACGGCAGAACGTGGCTACTCCCAGGAATTGCTTCCGATGTTCTTTTTGGCGGCGATGACGTCGACAGCCTTCGGTCCGGTTTTCACCCAGGTTTCGCAGACTTCCTTGCCGGCGTCGCGTCCACCTTTCCAGACGCGGCAGAACCTGTTCTTCTTGATTTTCCAGACGCCTTCGATCGAAATGATATCGCCACCGGCGAGCTTGACCTCTCCCTTGCCCTTGCCGTCCGCCGTGATGTTCAGCGTGCCGCTGTAGCCTTTGCCGGGGCCACCAAGAAGGATCACTTTGCCGTTTGCCAAAAGCGCGGTCAGCTCGGCGCCGGTCATTGCCTCTGCCGCAAGACCGGGCGCCGAGAAAAACCCCGGCACGGGGAGCAAGGCTGCAGCCAGACCCATTGATGCGAAAAAACGTCTCATCGCGCTACGCCCCCTCCGACGACTTTATGAGAAGATCCGCATATTAAAGGACCGATGCCTGGGCATGTCCATCGAAAATCGGCGACACAATCCAAATTTCGAGCGAAAGGGTCTCGAAGCAGCCATTGGGCCTGTCTGCGGAGCGCGCAACCGGCAGCGCCCGGGGGATGATCGAAAGACCGCGTGCCGTCACCGCCACCCCAGCGCTGGCGCCACCTGGGTCAGGATGGCTTCGATGACGTGGGCGTTGTAGTCGACGCCGAGCTGGTTGGGGACGGTGAGGAGGAGGGTGTCGGCCTCTGTGATGGCTTCGTCGGTGCGCAGCTGGTCGATGAGGACATCGGGTTCGGCGGCGTAGCCGCGGCCGAAGATGGCGCGGGTGTCGGCGTCGATGAAGCCGATCTTGTCGCCGGCATCGCCCGAGCGGCCGAAATAGGCGCGGTCGAGGTCGTTGGTGATGGCGAAGATGCTGCGGCTAACGGAGACGCGCGGCGTGCGGCTATGGCCCGCAGCCTTGAAGGCGGCGCGGTAGGCGCGGATCTGGTCGGCCTGCTGCACGTGGAAGGGCTCGCCGGTCTCGTCGTCCTTGAGGGTCGAGCTCTGCAGGTTCATGCCGAGGTTCGCCGCCCAGATGGCGGTCGCGTTGGAGCTGGCGCCCCACCAGATGCGGTCGCGCAGGCCCGGCGCATGCGGTTCCAGCCGCAGGAGGCCGGGCGGGTTGGGGAACATCGGATTGGGGTTCGGCTGTGCGAAGCCTTCGCCGCGCAGCACGTCGTAGAAGACCTCGGCATGGCGCCGGGCCATGTCGCCGCCGGTCTCGCCGTCCATAGGGGCATAGCCGAAATGGCGCCAGCCGTCGATGACCTGTTCGGGCGAGCCGCGGCTGATGCCGAGCTGCAGGCGGCCACTGGCGATGATGTCGGCCGCGCCCGCATCTTCGGCCATGTAGAGCGGGTTCTCGTAGCGCATGTCGATGACGGCGGTGCCGATCTCGATCCGGCTGGTGCGTGCGCCGACGGCGGCCAGCAGCGGGAAAGGCGATGCCAGCTGGCGGGCGAAATGGTGCACGCGGAAATAGGCGCCATCCGCGCCCAGCGCTTCGGCCGCGACGGCAAGGTCGATCGACTGCAGCAGCGTATCCGCCGCGCTGCGCGTCTGCGACTGCGTCGAGGGCGTCCAATGCCCGAAGGAGAGAAAGCCGATCTTTTTCATGATAGTTCCCATGCCCGGCGCCTGCGATCGAACATCCGTTCGTCGATCCAGCGCCCGTTCCTGTCAGAGCAACAGCCTGCGATGCCGCCGTTTTCGCATATCCGCAGCCGTCGCGACAGTCTCGCATTCGCTGGACAGTGCGTTCGCCGTTCGGGCCTTGCGCCTTGATCTTGCCGAGCCGTCGGGCGAAAACGCGTGCCACCAGCGGGAGCGCAGCATGACGACCGACACGAAGCAGATTCTCTTCAACGCCTTCGGCATGAATTGCGTCGGCCATATCAACCATGGCCTCTGGACCCATCCGCGCGACCAGTCGCATCTCTATACGACGCTGCCCTACTGGACCGCGCTTGCCCGCACGCTGGAGCGGGGGCTGTTCGACGGGTTGTTTCTTGCCGATATCATCGGGGTCTACGATGTCTATGGCGGTTCGGCGGATCTCACGCATCGCGAGTCGATCCAGCTGCCGGTCAACGATCCCGCCATGCTGATCTCCGCCATGGCGGCGGTCACGGACCATCTCGGCTTCGGCGTCACGGCCAACCAGAGCGCGGAAGCGCCCTACCTCTTCGCCCGGCGTTTCTCGACACTCGATCACCTGACGCAGGGGCGCATCGGCTGGAACATCGTCACCGGCTATCTCGACAGCGCGGCGCGGGCGCTGGGCGACGCCGGCCAGGCGGAGCACGACAGCCGCTACGACCGGGCCGACGACTATATGGAGGTGCTCTACAAGCTGTGGGAGGGGAGCTGGGCGGACGATGCCGTGCGGCGCGACAAGGCGGCGCGGATCTATGCCGATCCCGCCCGTGTCCGGGCCATCGCCCATGACGGGCCCTTTTACCGCTCGCACGGTATCCACCTGGCCGAGCCGTCGCGCCAGCGCACGCCGCTTCTCTACCAGGCGGGAACCTCCGGCCGCGGCCGTGCCTTCGCCGCGCGTCACGGGGAGTGCATCTTCATCACCGCCACCAGCCCCGCCGCGGCGCGCAAGACGGCCCGGCAGCTGCGGCAGGAAGCGGCCGATGCCGGCCGGGGCGTGGACGCGCTGCGCATCTTCGTCGGCATCACCATCGTCGCCGGCGAGACCGGCGCCATCGCCCGCGAGAAGCATGCGGACTATCTGGCGCATGCCAATCCGGAAGCGGGGCTCGCGCATTTCTCGGCCAGCACCGGCATCGACTTTGCGCAATACGATCTCGATGCGCCGATCACCTACGGCGTGTCGAATGCCAGCCAGTCGGCGGTCGAGGTCGCGCGCGCGGCCGGCTGGACGCGCCGGCGCATTCTGGAGGAGGCCGCGCTCGGCGGGCGCTATCCGGTGCTGGTTGGAACCGGCGCAGAGGTCGCCACGGCTCTTGGACAATGGGTCGAAGAGGGCGAAATCGACGGTTTCAACATCACCCGTACGGTGGTGCCGGAAAGCTACGAGGACGTGATCGATCATGTCGTGCCGGTGCTGCAGGAGCGCGGGCTCTACAAGACGGCCTATGGCGAGGGCTCGTTCCGGAACCGCCTGTTCGGCCGCGGCGACCGGCTGCCTGATACGCATGTCGGGGCCGCGCATCGCTGGCCGGACGCGACGTAGTCCCTCTGTCGATGCGAGGAGCCATCCGAAGGATTCCGCTCATAGACCTTTGGTATGGGCCGGCCGTTCCGGGTTTCGCGGCCTCTGCGGAAAAACAGTTTCCCGGAGGCGTGCGCAACGCCAATTCCTTTCTACCAAAATTGTAGACTAAAGGGTTTGATGGCAGATGCAGCCGGCAGGGCGCCGGCTTGCAGGCGGCCCCGCGGAACCGGAGCGCCTGCGGCCCGGACCGTTCCCGGGGGCTATGTTCGACACCAACCCAGCGAGGTACGAGCGATGATGGCCATCCTGAAATCGAGCATCGAGGCATTTCGAAGCAACGGCTTCCCCGGCATCGGGGCCGGTGCGGCACAGACCCGCATATCCCTCGGCGAGCGTGAGGTCTCCGAGCGGAGCGGGCAGGAGACGGACGGCGACGAGCGGCGATCCTCGCATCGCTCCGAAGAGATGTTCTACTGGGGCATGGCAGGCGGGCCATGGTACTAGGCGCCTGTTCCCGGGAACGCGCCTGTTTTGGGCGGCATCCCGGATGACGAGGGTCGAGCGTGCAGGCCCGATCCCGGCCCGGACCCCAGGGCCACCCGGTTCTGCGGTCCAGGTGCTCATCGTTCCCGGTCTTTTCGGGTCCGGCGACGGGCACTGGCAGAGGATCTGGCACGCGGACAGGCCGCAGACGCGCATGCTGCAGCAGGCGGACTGGGAGCATCCGGACCTCGAAACCTGGCTCGCGGCAATGGATGCGGCGGTCGAGGCGGCCGGCGAGACCTATATCATCGCGCACAGCCTCGGCTGCCTGCTGACGGCCCATCTCGGTCAGCGCCCGTCGGCGCGGCGTGTCAGGGGTGCTTTTCTCGTTGCGCCCTGCGATCTCCGGCGGACCGAGGCGCTGCATCCGGCACGTCTGTCCTTCGCCGCGCCGCCGGCGATGCCCTTGCCCTTTCCTAGCCTCATCATCGGCAGCCTCGATGATCCCTACATGGCGCCGGGCGAGCTCGATCGGCTGCGGGACGATCTCGAATCGCCGCTTCATACGATCGGCGCTGCCGGCCATATCAACATCGCCAGCGGCTATGGCCGATGGGCACAGGGCTATGCGCTGTTCGATGCCTTCAGGGCGGATGTCGAGGGCGGCGCGATGGTGGACGCGCAGCCGGCTTTCGCCGAGCGATCCGCCGCCTACCGTTAGCGCCGCGCCGGATAGCCGCAGGCCTTCGGCCCCGGCCCGTCTTCCCTGAAGCCGGATCGCGCGCTAGATCTGCGCCCATTCGACGTCGCGCTTCCCTCGCTGTCGCGCCGATCGGCATGGCCGCGTCCGGACGGCGCGGACGCAGAAAGAGGCAGACGATGAGGCATTCCGTGCAATCTTCCCGAACCGCCGCGCTGTCCCGCATTCGGGCCGCGGGCACGATCGCCCTTGCGACCGGCCTTGCTATCGCCGCAGGACCGGCCGCGGCGCATGTCACCATTGCCGCGAAGGGCGTGAAGGCCGGGCAGACGGCGACCTTCGTGCTGAAGATTCCGCATGGCTGCGCCGGTGCGGCGACGACCGGTCTGCGGGTCGCCGTGCCCGGCGTTCTCTCCGCCATCGCGCCGCAGGACAAGCCCGGTTGGACGGCGGTGGTGACACCCGCCGGCGAAGGAACCGGAGCGAGCGCGAAACGGGCGCAGATCGCCTGGACCGGCGGCACGATCGCCGCGGCCGAGCACGCGGAGTTCGCCTTCACGGCCAAGGTCGCCGCGGATGCGAAGGGCCGGGTCTATGTCCCGATCGTCCAGCAGTGCGGCGATGCGGCCGAGCGGTGGATCGACCTTCCTGCAGGTCCGGAGGCTGGCGAACCCGGCAAGCCGGCTCCGGCTTTCGATGTGAAACCCTGATCCGCCGGTGTCGCACCCGGAGAGCCGGCATCGCGGAGCACCGCACCTTTATGACGCGTCTGCAGGGGCAGCGGGACCGCGCTTCGTCGGTCTCGGCGTTCCGATTGGTTTGCCAGCGCCGCACCTGGACGCAAGCAGCATGAGCGCTCTGGCCTGCACCCGGGCTGTCATGATGCGTCGCAACCGGCTTGTGTCCCGCCTCGTCGTAATCCTGACATGGCTGCTGCTTCTCTTGGCGAGCGCCGGGAACGCCTTCGCGCATGCACAGCTCGTCGCGTCCGATCCGGCGGATGGTGCGGTTCTCGAGGCTTCGCCACATCAGATCGTGCTGACCTTCTCAGAGCCGGTCGATCCCCTCGTTTTCCGGCTGAGCGATCCTGCGGGACAGGTGGATGTGCTGCCCGTGGCCGGCTCCGGCTCGGGCGTGACGCGGCTCGTCGTGGCGCTTCCCGCCGGGCTTGTTGCCGGCACGCACAGCCTGTCGTGGCGCGTGACGTCCGCGGACGGACATCCGATCGGCGGCGGGTTGCTGTTTTCGGTCGGCAGAGCCAATGCGAGCGGGCCGGGGAGGGCATCGGCGATCGACCCGTTGACGTCGGCCGGTCTCTGGGCGTCCCGCCTGCTGGCCATGGCCGGGCTCGTCATGGGTGTCGGCGGTGCGGGATGGGTGGCGCTGTTTTTTCGAGAGCGTCATCTGCGCGGAGAGGCCGGTTCGCTCGGGTCCGCGCGCGTTGCGCTCTTCCTTTGGCTCGGCATTGCCGCGACGCCGGTCTGGATCGCATGTCAGGGCTTCGATGCTCTCGGAGAGGCGCCGGTGGCGTGGGTCCCGGCGGCGGTCTGGTCCGCCGGTCTCGCGGCCACCGCCTATGGCCGGGCCGCGGTGATCGGTGCCGCAGCCATGGTCGCGGCACTCGTGTCGCTTCGGATCCGCCATGTTCGTCTTCGCCTGGGACTTGCCGGGCTTGGCTTCGCGCTGGCGGCCCTTGCGACCGCGGCGGCGGGGCACGCCGTGACGGCGCCGCCGCGGTTTGCGACCCTTCCTGCCGTCGTTCTGCATATGCTTTCCGCCATGGCCTGGATCGGCGGTCTCCTGCCGCTTCTGGCAGCGCTGCGTGGTTCCAGCCGACCGTCTCCGGTGGGGTATCCCGATCGTGCGGCGCTTCTTCTGTTCTCGCGTCTCATCCCGCTCGTTCTCTCGGTGCTCGTTGCCTCGGGCCTGCTGCTCGCGATCGTGCAGGTGCAGACGCTGTCGAACCTGTGGGCGACCGCCTATGGCCAGGTGTTGCTCATCAAACTGGCCATCGTCGCGCTTCTGGTTCTGCTGGCGGCGGCGAACCGGTTTCTCTGGAGCCGCCCTGCGGCAGAGGGGTCGTCCGGCGCCCTGTGGCGTCTCCGGCGCAGCATCGTCGCGGAGGTCGTGCTCGGCACGCTGGTGCTCGCCGTCCTCGGCCTCTGGCGCTTCACGCCGCCACCGCGAGCACTCGCGTCGTCGGTCCCGCCCGTTCAGGAGCGGCAGGTGGCCGAACAGGGGCTGATGGCGACCCTCTCGATCGCGCCGGCACGAACGGGGCCGGTGCGTATATCCCTGCAGGATCTGATGTTCGACGGGCAATCCATCGATCCGCTGTCGATCACGGTGGAACTCGACAATCCCGTCAGCGGCGTCGGGCCTTTCACGCGCGCGGCGCGGCGCGGCGGAGACGGGGTTTTTCAGGCGGAGGGCTTCGTGCTGCCGGTCGGGGGCGCTTGGACCGTGCGCGTGACCGTGCTGGTGGACGACTTCACCTCCGTCACGATGGCGAGCCGCTTCGATATCGCCGCGCCGTGATCCTCCGCATGCAGCATGGCGGCGCTCTGTAGAAACAGCGGCTTACGAAGCGTCCAGAATGAGTTTGCGCGACCGGCCGAGACTTTGGACCAAATTTCTCCGCCAGCGCCGATCGGCAGGCCATCCTTCGTTGCTTCATATGTCGGCATTTGCAATTTTTCAGGGCACTCTCTAAAGCGTCCTCCTCCCAAGAGCGAAAGCAGACCCGTCATGAAGAATACCTTGGCCGCCCTCATCGAAAAGACCGCCTTCACCCGGCGCGCCGGCCTGGCGCTCGCCGCATCCGCCGCCGTTGCCGCTTTCGTCTCCGTCGGGCCGGCACCGGCTCTGGCGCAGGACAAGACCTCCGTGAAGGTCGGGATCATGAGCGGCGAGGACGAGGATGTCTGGCGCGTCGTCGTGGCCGAAGCCGGCAAGAAGGGCCTGTCGGTCGAAACCGTCGTCTTCAACGACTATACCCAGCCGAACGAGGCGCTGGAGCGCGGCGAAATCGACGCCAATGCCTTCCAGCATCTTCCCTATCTTGAAAACCAGATCAAGCAGCACGGCTACAAGATCACGCCTGCCGGCTACACCGGCGTCTGGCCGATCGGCGTCTATTCGCGCAAGGCCTCCAAGATCGCGGATCTTGCGGAAGGCGCCGTGATCGGCGTGCCGAACGATCCGTCGAACGAGGGCCGCGCCCTGCGCGTGCTGCAGAACGAAGGCCTCATCAAGCTGAAGGACGGCACGGGCATTCTCGCGACGATCACCGATATCGAGGAAAACCCGAAGAAGATCGAGATCAAGGAGCTGGATGCCGGGATCGTCGGCCGCTCCATCGACGATCTCGACGCGGCTGTCGTCAACACCGACTGGGCGCTGAAGAGCGGCCTAACGCCGGACAACCGGATCGCGCAGGAGCCCGTGGACGGCAACCCCTACCGCAACTTCATCGCGGTCAAGGAAGACCAGAAGGATGCGCCCTGGGTGAAGACGCTGGTCTCGTCCTACCAGAATGAGACGGTGAAAGCCGAGTTCGACCGTGTGTACAAGGGCACGGGCATCAGCGCATACTAACGCTCACAGCGTCGAAGACGAGAAACGGCTCGCGGCCCCGGCTGCCGCGAGCCGTTCGCCGTTGCGGCGAGGAAGGACCTGAGAATGACCATCACTGCCAGCGCGATCGCCAGGAACGTCTTGGCGGACGCTGACCGCCGGGAGACGTCCGGCACCGACCGGCGCGCCGAGGGCACTGCGGAGGCACCCGTCGTGCGGCTCGACGGCGTCTTCCGCCATTTCGGCGAGACGGCGGCGCTCGACGGCATTTCGCTTTCGGTGCGCAAGGGCGAGGTGCTCGGCATCATCGGCCGCAGCGGGGCCGGCAAGTCGACGCTGATCCGCTGCCTGAACGGGCTGGAACGCCCGGATCGCGGGTCGATCAAGATCGAGGGCCGGGACATTACCGGACTTTCGGAAGCCGAGCTTCAGCCCGTGCGCCGCCGTATCGGCATGATTTTCCAGCACTTCAACCTGCTCTCGGCCAAAACGGTGGCGGAAAACGTCATGCTGCCGCTGAAGATCGAGGGCATGCCCCGCGCCGAGCGACGCAAGCGCGCGGCGGATCTGCTCGATCTCGTCGGCCTCTCGGCCAAGGCCGATGCCTACCCTTCGGCGCTGTCCGGCGGGCAGAAGCAGCGGGTCGGCATCGCCCGGGCGCTGGCGGCGCGGCCGGCGCTCCTGCTGTCCGACGAGGCGACATCGGCGCTCGATCCCGAGACGACGGCGTCGATCCTGGCACTCCTGAAGGACATCAACACGCGGCTCGGCCTGACGATTCTGCTCATCACCCATGAGATGGAGGTCGTGCGCGGCGTCGCCGACCGTGTCGCGGTCATCGATGCCGGGAAGATCGTGGAGGATGGGCCGGTCTGGTCGGTGTTCTCCGATCCGAAGGCGGCGACCACGAAGAGCCTGCTCGGCGCCATCCGACCAAGCCTGCCGCCCGCCATCGGCACAGCCCTCGCGGCGAGCGGCGAGACGGTTCTCAGCGTCGATCTGGTCGGCCCGGAGGCGGCGACGCTGCTTCCCGCGCTCTCCATCGAGCTCGGTGCGCCCATTCGCCTCGTGCATGGCGGCATCGATCATATCCAGGGGCAGTCGGTCGGCCGCTTCTTCATCACGCTTGCCCCCGGCACCTCGCTGCCGCAGGCGATCGCTTTTCTGACGCGCCACGGCGCCCATGTGGAGACCGCGGGTCATGTCGCCGATCATGTTTGACCTTCTGATGCGGTCCCTCTGGGAGACCGTGCTGATGACGCTCGCCTCCGGCGTCATCTCGCTGGTCGCCGGCTTGCCGCTCGGCCTTGCCCTCGTCATGACCGGCAAGGGCGGCATATCGGAAAACCTGTGGGTCAACCGCGTGCTCGGCGCCGTCGTCAACGGTTTCCGCTCGGTGCCGTTCATCATTCTCCTCGTCGCGCTGATCCCCGTCACGCGCTTCATCGTCGGTAGCTCGATCGGAACCTGGGCGGCGATCGTACCGCTTTCCATCGCCGCGACGCCCTATTACGCGCGGATCGCGGAGGTGTCGCTGCGCGAGGTCGATCGCGGGCTCATCGAGGCGGTGCGCTCCATGGGCGGCAATCGCTGGACGATCGTGCGCGAGGTGCTGCTGCCCGAGGCGCTGCCCGGCATCGTCGCCGGCTTCACCGTCACGCTCGTCACGCTGATCGGCGCCTCGGCCATGGCCGGCGCCATCGGTGCCGGCGGGCTCGGCGATCTCGCGATCCGCTATGGCTACCAACGCTTCGAGACCACGGTCATGGTCGCGGTCGTCGTCGTCCTCATCGTGCTCGTCTGCGCCATCCAGTGGCTGGGCGACCGTCTGGTCGATCGCCTGGACCATCGCTGACGCCTTTCCCGTTTTCGCTTCAAGGCCCGGCGTGTCGGCGCCGGGCGCACCCCTAGGAAGTGTCCATGTCCAAGCAGATGCATCTCGGCGCCTTCATGCGGCCTGTCAGCCTGCACACCGGCGCCTGGCGCTATCCGGGATCCGCACCGGATGCGAATTTCAGCTTCAGCCACCTGAAGCGTTTCGCGCAGACGCTGGAGGCGGCGAAATTCGACGCCTTCTTCATGGCCGACCACCTTGCCGTGCTCAACATGCCGGTGGAGGCGCTGAAGCGCAGCCACACGGTGACGTCGTTCGAGCCCTTCACGCTGCTCTCCGCCCTGGCCGCCGTCACCGAACGGATCGGCCTCGTCGCCACGGCCTCGACCACCTTCGATGCGCCCTATCATATCGCCCGGCGCTTCGCCTCGCTCGATCACATCAGCGACGGCCGGGCCGGCTGGAACATCGTCACGACGTCCAATCCGGATGCCGCGCTGAATTTCGGCCTCGACGAGCATGTGGAGCATGGCGAGCGCTATTGCCGCGCACGCGAGTTCTTCGACGTCGTCACCGGCCTCTGGGACAGTTTTGCCGACGACGCCTTCCTGCGCGATCAGGAAAGCGGGCTGTTCTTCGACCCCGAGCGGATGCATGTGCTCGACCATCACGGGCCGAGCCTGAACGTGCGCGGCCCGCTCAATATCGCCCGCCCGCCGCAGGGCTGGCCCGTCATCGTGCAGGCGGGACAATCCGAGCCCGGCCGCCAGCTGGCCGCGGAAACGGCGGAGGTCATCTTCGCCGCGCCGCGCGATCTCGCCGGCGGGCAGGAGCTTTTCGCCGATATCAAAGGGCGGCAGGACGCGCTCGGCCGGTCGCGCGATCATCTGAAGATCCTGCCGGCCGCCTTCATCGTCCTCGGCGACACGATCGCGGAGGCGAAGGCCAAGCGTGCGCTGCTCGACGGTCTGGTCCATTTCGAAAGCGGCATCGCCTCGCTGTCGATCGCGCTCGGTCTCGATGCCTCGGGCTTTGACCTCGATGCGCCGCTGCCGCGCGATCTTCCCGACACCAACGCCAGCAAGACGGGCCGCCAGCAGGTGCTGAAGCTGGCCGAAACCGAGGGGCTGACCGTGCGGCAGCTGGCGCAGCGCTATGGCGGCTACTCCGGCCTTGCCTTCGTCGGAACGCCGGAAAGCGTGGCCGACGAGATGGAGACCTGGATCGACGCGGAAGGCTCGGATGGCTTCAACGTGGTCTTTCCCTACCTGCCGCAAGGGCTGGACGACGTGGCGCACCGGCTCGTTCCCGAACTCCAGCGGCGCGGCCGGTTCCGGACGGCGTATGACGGCACGACGCTGCGCGATCATCTCGGCCTGCCGCGGCCCGACAACCGCTTCTTCCCGACCCGCTAACCGCGCGCAGCAAGGTCAGGTTTCCTCGATGCGTCGCTGGTCGTCGGGCAGAACGGCGAGTTCGCGCCAGTCGATCTCTTCCAGGAGCAGATTGTACTCGTCGACATTGAGGCGGTTGCCGGTTCGCAGTCGCTCCAGTGCCGTTCGCTGGGCGTCGATCGCTTCCAGCGCCAGCGCGCGATAGGTCTGCAGCGCCTCCGCACCTTCGGTATCGGCCAGTGCGGCCCGTTCGATGGCGAACTTGGTCCGCACCAGCTCGGCCTCCCGTCCTGTCCGGTCGCCGATCCGGTCGAGCCCGGCCGAGGCGATCTCGAGCCGGAAACCGGTCATGTCGCGGGCGCCCTGTTCGCGCCGGTCGAGGCCGAGCAGCCGGATCAGCGGTGCGAGCGTCAGGCCCTGGAGGACGAGGGTCGCAAGCACCACAGCGAAGGCGGCCAGCAGCACGAGATCTCTCTGCGGGAAATCGGAGGGCAGCGCGAAAGCCGTCGCCAGCGTGACGAGGCCGCGCATGCCGCACCAGGCCGCCAGGACCGACTGGCGCACATCCGTCGGCTCCTCGTCCCGCAGCAAGGCATTGCGAACGCGGTTGAAGCCGATGCAGATGACGAACCGGACCACGACGACGGTGACCACAACGGCGGCGATGAAGCTCGAGGCATGCAGCAGTCTCTCGGTCGTCATGCCACCGATGATATCGCGCACCTGCATGCCCATCAGCAGAAAGGCCATGACGTTGAGCACGAAGACGACCGCGCTCCAGACAGCATAGGACTGCACGCGCATGCGGGCCGAGGAGCGGCTGGTGCTGCTGGCCGCGATGGTCATGGCGAAGGCGACGATGGCGAGCACGGCCGACAGGCCGAGATGTTCGGCGACGATCCAGAGAAGGAATGTCTGGACGAACTGCAGGAGGTTGCCGCCGAGCGTTCCCGCGACGTAGCCGGTGACGCGGGCGGAAAGCCAGGCCGCGGCCATGCCGAGCAGGATGCCGCCCGGTGCCGCAACGGCGAAATGCAGCGCGACCGTCGGCCCGAGACCGCCGGACGTCTGCACCGACAAGGCTGCGCCGAAGATCAGCAGGGCGGCCGCGTCGTTGAACAGGCTTTCGCCCCGCAGAACGGCATCCGTGCTGCGGGGAATGGACATGCCGGAGAGAACGGCGGTCGCGGCCGCGGCATCCGGCGGCGCGACGATGGCGCCGAGCACGAGGGCGGCGGCGACGGGCAGGCCGGCATAGGACCAGCCGATGAAGGCGACGGCGGCGGCGGTCGCCACGACGCCGCCGACCGCAAAGACGATCAAGGCCGCCCAGTAACGCCGCGCGGTGTTGACCGGAAAATCGAAGGCGGCATCCATGAGGGCCGGCGCGATGAACAAAGCGAGCGCCGTTTCGGGCTCCAGCGCGATATAGGGAACGCCCGGCACCAGCGCCGCCGCAACGCCGGCCATGGCCAGCATCGAGGGATACGGCACCGACAGCCGCCGCGACACCTGCAGGAGGGCGATGGCGACGAGAAGGAGGACGAGGAGGCTTTCGAAGAAGTTCATCGGTCTTGCGTCATCCCCCGATGTCCTCTTCGCCGACGTGTACCGCAGGCCGCCCACCGCATGTGGCCGGCTTGGCGTGATGTCAGCACCGACTTTGCCTCAGCCGCCGTCGGTGGTCCAGAGCAGGACTGTCGGGAAAGAGCGTTTCCGCAAGGTTGCGAGCGCGGCGGGCACCTATTTCATCAGGCCTGCGGCCCGCAGGGCGTTCTCGATGACGTCCTTCACGCTTTCCGGCTTGACGTTTTCCGGTCTGCCGGGCGTGGCAGCAGAGGCCCCGGTTCCGGCCGATACGGCGGGGCGCGCCTTCTTCTCGAAGGAGGGGATGATGCCCCAGTTGCGGGCGATGTGGACCGTCGAGGCGATGCCGACATCCAGCATATAGGGGGCGGCTTCGCCGTAACCGCTCTGCGGATCGAGCGGCGTGCCATGGCCCATGCCGTGCACGAGGAACAGATCCAGCACTTCGCGCCCGGTCTTGTCCACCCAGATGTGCCGCTCCTGCCCATCCACGGTTTCGACCCGTTCCGGACGTTCGACGACGCCGAGCGCGCCGCGCCACTGGTCGATGAGCGCGCCGGCATTGGCGTCGGCGACGGTGGTGTCCGCCGTGCCCTGCCAGATCGAGACGGTCGGCCAGGGGCCCTTGTGCGGGGAGGCGGCGGAGAGCCGCGCCTGCAGCCCGTCCACGTCCGGCAGGCCATGGCCGCGCATGCGGTCGAAGGCTTCGGGCACGCTGCCGGCGACGCCATGGGGCAGGCCGGCGATGATCGCGCCGCCGGCGAAGATCTCGGGATAGGTGGCGAGCAGCGCGTTCGCCATGGCCCCGCCGGCCGACAGGCCGGTGACATAAACGCGGCGCGGATCGACCCCGTGATCGGAGATCATCGTGGCGATCATCTCCCGGATCGAGAGAACCTCGCCCGATCCGCGCGTCACGTCGGGTTTCGAGAACCAGTTGAAGCAGAGATTGCCGTTGTTGCCGCGGCTCTGCTCGGGGAACAGCACGGCGAAACCGTAATCCTCTGCCAGCGCCGACCAGCCGGAGCCGCGATCGTAGCCGGCGGCATTCTGGGTGCAGCCGTGCAGCACGACGACCAGAGGCGGCGCGGTCTTTGTCTTTTCAGGCGCGCGGTACCAGGCGGTGAGCGCACCGGGATTGCTGCCGACGATCTCGAGCGGCTGCAAACCGGACGTGGCTGGCTGCAGGCCGTCCGGGCGTACCTTGAGGCGCGCCAGACGTTCGATCGTGTCGGATAATTTTCGCATGGGCCGTCTCCAGCTCTGGGCCGGACCCGGGACATGTGGGGTGGCGCATGGTGCAGTGCACAACAGATGGGATGCCATCATGGCGAGACAAGGGCACCGGTGGTCCCGCGTCCGTATTTACGACAATTCTAATACAGTGTCGATGACCCGCAGGAAGATGCGCGCGCCGCGCTCGATCAGCACATCCGGAAAATCGTAATCGGGATTGTGCAGTGCCGGATGTGTCTCGCCGCTGCCGAGAAACAGCATGGCCGAGGGGCCGCAGGCGGCGAACCGGCCAAAATCCTCCGAAGCCCGCATCGGGAGCCCGGCCTCGTCGTGGTCGATGCCCTCGTCGGTCAAAGCCTGCCGCAGATGCGCGACGGCTTCCGGCGCGTTTTCGCAATGATGGAAGATGTCTTCATAGTGGTAGGAAAGGGTCAACCTTTCCTGCGCTGCCGTCTCGGAGATCAGAGCTTCGGCGCGGGCGCAGAGGTCGGACATGCCGGCATCCGTGAGCGTGCGCAGCGTCGCCCAGACGTCCGCGCGGCCGGGCGCGATGCCGAAGGCCGGTTCACCGAGGACGGCATGGGTCAGCGTCACCATGGCGAAATCCGCCGAGGGAAACGCGCCTCTGCCCAGTTCCGTCAGCTGCGGCATCAGGCGGGAGACGGCCTGCATCGGGGAGATGCCCGTCTCGGGCATGGAGGCATGCGCCGTCTTGCCATCGAGACGGATGCGCAGGCCGCGCGAGGCGCAGTTGACGGGGCCAGTGGCGAGCGCGACATGGCCGAGCGGCAGGCCCGGCAGGTTGTGCAGCGAAAAGGACAGATCCGGCCGGATGTCGGCGAAGGCGGGATCGGCAAGCACGGCGGCCGCGCCCGCGCCGGTTTCCTCGGCCGGCTGGAACATCAGCACCACGCGCCCGCGGACGGGCCGCCGCCGGGCAAGGCCGCGGCCGAGCGCTGCGAGGATCGCCATATGTCCGTCATGCCCGCAAAGGTGTCCCTTACCGGGACTGTCGGAGCGGTGCGGGGCATCGGAGATTTCGGGGATCGGCAAGGCGTCCAGCTCGCAACGGAACAGCAGCGTCGGCCCCGTTTCGACGCCTGAAAACACAGCCGCCACGCCATGGCCGCCAAGGCCGGTGATCACCCGGTCGGGCTTGAGGGCCGCCAGATGCACCTGCACCCGCGCTGCCGTTTCCCGTTCCTCGCCCGAGAGCTCCGGGTGTCGGTGCAGATCGTGCCGAAAGGCCACGAGCTCGACCAGATCCCTCTCCGTCAGAAACATGCAGGCTCTCCCGTTCGATACCGGGCCATCATATCGTGTGGAGGCTGCGCGACAATGCTCAAGGTGCAAACCGGCTAGCCGATGTTCGCGCGTCCGAAACGGGCGGAAAACTCGGGCATGTCCGTCTCCGGTGGCGCATCGGCGAAATCGTCGAGGATCGGGCAATCCGGCCGGGCGTCGCCGTGGCAGTTGCTGGCGAGATGGCGCAGCGTCGCGGTCATCGCGGCGATGGCAGCGGCCTTGCGGTCGAGTTCGGCGATGTGCTCGAGCGCGATCGCCTTCACGTCGCCGCTGGCGCGCGCGCGATCATGCCAGAGTGCCAGCAGGGTCTTCATCTGCTCGACGGAAAAACCGAGATCGCGGGCGCGACGGATGAAGCGCAGCGTGTGCACGTCGGTGTCGGCGTAGGTGCGATATTGCGCCTCGCTGCGATGCGCGGGGGCGATCAGGCCGATCTGCTCGTAGTAGCGGATCATCTTTGCGGAGACGCCGGAGGCTCTGGAGGCTTCGCCGATATTCATGATGGCATCCTGTGCGGCAGGGTCGCGGGGGAGAAGCGGCGCAGCCGCAAGGCGTTGCCGAGGACGAAGACGCTGGAAAGGCTCATGGCGCCGGCGGCAAGCATGGGAGACAGCAGCGTGCCGCTTACGGGGTAGAGGATGCCCGCGGCCACCGGCACGAGGCCGACATTGTAGGCGAAAGCCCAGAACAGGTTCTGGCGGATGTTGCGGATCGTCGCCATGCTGATCGCGATGGCGCGCGGCACGCCGGCGAGATCGCCCGACATCAGCACCACATCGGCGCTTTCCATGGCAATGTCGGTTCCCGTCCCGAGCGCGATGCCGATATCGGCTTCCGACAAAGCCGGCGCGTCGTTGATGCCGTCGCCGACGAAGGCGACACGGGCGTCTTTCCGCAGCGCCCGTACCGCCTCGACCTTGCCGCCCGGCAGGACGTCCGCCACCACCTCGTCGATGCCGAGCGCGCGGGCTATAGCATGGGCGGTGCGGCTGTTGTCGCCGGTGATCATCACCACCTTGAGGCCCTCGGCCTTCAGGGCCGCGATGGCCAAGGCGCTGCTGTCCTTGACCGGATCGGACACGGCGATCACGGCTGCCAGCCGGCCGCCGATGGCCGCATAAAGCGGCGACTTGCCGGCATCGCCAAGCTCGGCCGCCTGCGCGGCAAGCGCGGAAACGTCGATGCCGCCCTCGCGCATGGCACGGTCGGAGCCGACCAGCACGATCTCTCCGTCGATGGTGCCTTCGATGCCGGAGCCGGGCAGGGCGGCGACGTCGGTGATGTCCGCCAAGGGGATGCCGTCCCGCTCGGCCGAGGCGACGATGGCGGCGGCGATCGGGTGCTCGGACCGCGCCTCCAGGCTCGCGATCCGCCGAAGCACGACGGCCCGCTCGAAGCCGGGCATCAGGATGAAATCGGTAAGCGTCGGATTTCCTCGTGTCAGCGTTCCCGTCTTGTCGAAAGCGATGACCTCGACATCGCGCAGGGCCTGTAGCGCATCGCCCTTGCGAAAGAGGATGCCGAGTTCGGCCGCACGTCCGGTGCCGACCATGATGGAGGTCGGCGTCGCCAGCCCCATGGCGCAGGGGCAGGCGATGATGAGGACGGCGACGGCGTTGATCGTCGCATGGGCGAGCGACGGCGTCGGCCCGAAGATGAGCCATGCCGCGAAGGTCAGGAGCGCTGCGGCAAGCACCGCGGGCACGAAGCGCGCTGTGATGCGGTCCACCATCGCCTGAATCGGCAGCTTCGCCCCTTGCGCCGTCTCGACCATGCGGATGATCTGCGACAGCAGCGTGTCTGCTCCGGTCTTCGTCACGACGAAGGTGAAGGTGCCCGTGCCGTTGATCGTGCCGCCGACGACGGATGCGCCTTCGGAGACCGCGACGGGCAGAGGCTCTCCGGTCATCATCGACTGATCGACCAGCGAGCGCCCCTCCACGACCTCGCCATCGACGGGGATTTTCTCGCCGGGGCGGATCAGCACACGATCGCCGGGCTTGACCGCGCCGATAGCGACCTCCACGACGCCCTCCGCCCGGACCACACGCGCGGTGCGCGCCTGAAGACCCATCAGCCGGCGGATCGCCTGACCGGTGCGACCTTTCGCGCGCGCTTCCAGCATCCGGCCGAGCAGGATGAGCGTGACGATGACGGCTGCGGCTTCGAAATAGACATTGTCGGTGCCCGGCGGCAGCACGGATGGCATGAAGGTGGCGACAACGGAGTAGGACCAGGCGGCCGAGGTGCCGAGCACGACCAGCGCATTCATATCGGGCGCAAGCCGCAGCAGGTTGGGCACCCCCTTGCGGAAGAAGGTGAGGCCGGGCCCGAAGAGAACCAGCGTCGCCAGCACGAATTGCAGACGGCGGCTCATGTCCATGCCGAGCGTCGCCATCACAGCGTCGTGGATAGCGGGCACGACATGCGAGCCCATTTCGAGCAGGAAGAGCGGCAGGGTGAGCACGGCGGCAATGGTGAAGGCGCGGGCGAGCCGTCTGGCTTCCCGCGACTGGCGGTCGCCGGCGTCCGTCTCCGGCTGGCCCTCGGCCTGCGGCCGCACGGCGTAACCGGCTTTGACAATGGCGGCCTCGATCGCGGCGATATCCGTACCCTCGACCAGCCGGACGGTCGCGGTTTCCGTCGCCAGATTGACGCTGGCCTCCTGCACGCCGGGCACGGCCGCCAGCGCCTTTTCCACCCGCGCCACACAGGATGCGCAGCTCATGCCCTCGATGGGAAAGGCGTGGGTGGCAAGCCTTGGCGTATAGCCGGCGGTCTCAATTGCCGCGACGATTCTTTTCGGCTCAAGGGCCGCGTCATGGGTCACGGTTGCCCGCTCCGTCGCGAGGTTGACGCTGGCGCCAACCACGCCGGGCACGGCGGCAATGGCCTTTTCGACCCGGGCCACGCAGGAGGCGCAACGCATGCCGTCGATGGCGAAGCTCGTCGTCTTCGAGGCTGTGAGAGGTGGTTGAAGCGGGGTATGGGCGGTCATAGTGAGCATCCCGTGTGTCATCTGCCGATATAGGTAGTGCTTCCCATCATGGGAAGGTCAAGGGGCGTGACGGGAATGATCGCGTGAAGAGCCGGGGTAGACGGAGTGATCAGAGCGGGGCGCGAAGACCGGGCGTATAGCCGGCAGCCGTGATGGCCGCGGCGATCTCTTCGGCGCTCGCGTCGGTTTCCACATCCGCCGTTTTCGCCGCAAGGTCGATGCGCACTCCGGCTTGGCCGTCGACGCTGCGGATCGCGTTTTCCACCGTGCTCTTGCAGTGGGCGCAGGTCATGTCGGGTATGTCGAACACAGTCATGGGGACGTCTCCTTTCAGATCCGTCCCCATGATAGGGCTTCCAACACTTGGAAGGTCAAGGCTTACTTTATAGCGTCTCCCGGCATCAGCCGTCGAGCGCATCCAGCAGATCCTGGGCGCGTGCGGCCGAGATGCGGCGGACTTCCAGCTCGTCGCGGCGACCGGCGACGAGGTCGCTGGCCAGGATCCGGTCGGCCAGATCGGCGGGCAGGGACAGGAGGACGCGGGTCTCCTCGGTATGGATGCCGCCGAGCGAGGAGCGCTTGCCCGTGATCATGCCGCCGGCCACCGTGTTGTTGGTGTCGGGGTCGATCAGGATGAACGCGCCCGTCGTGCGGTTCTGCTCGTAGGCGTCGAACATGGCCTGCTCGTCGAAGGCGAGATGCACCTTGCCGATGGCATTCATCGAGAGCGCGTCGGAGGGCCCCCACTTGCCGCTCTTCAGGTCCAGCTGGCTGACCGGCTCGACGCTGACGCGCTGGCGGCGGGAGCCGCTCTTCAGCCAGTAGCGCTTGTTCGGCTGGATGCCGTCCGGCTGCAGGGCCACGATCTGCGCATCGAAGGCGACGCCGGTCTGGGGCTGGCTGTCGATGGCGACGATCATATCGCCGCGCGACACGTCTACCTGACGATCGAGCACGAGTGTGATCGCATCGCCGGCCACGGCCGCATTGCGCACGAGGTCGAAGGTGACGATCTTGGTGACGTTGGCGACCATGCCCGAGGGCAGGATGACGACGCTGTCGCCCGGCTTGACCGAGCCGCCGGCAACGGTGCCCTGATAGCCGCGGAAGCTTTCGCCCGGACGCGACACGCGCTGGACCGGCAGGCGGAAGCCGGTCGTCTGACCGGAGCGGACCGTGGCCAGCTCGAGAACCTCGACCAGCGTCGGGCCGTCGTACCATGGCATGGAGGCGCGGCCGTCATAGACGACGTTCTCGCCCTTCAGCGCGGACACCGGGATGGCCGTGACCTGACGCACGCCGAGCGACAGGGCCAGCTCGCGGAAATCATGGCTGATCGCGTCGAAGCGGGCGCGATCGTAGCCGGTGAGGTCGATCTTGTTGACCGCCAGCACGAACTGGCGAATGCCCATCAGCGTGGCGATGGTGGCATGGCGGCGCGTCTGCTCGAGCAGACCGACGCGAGCATCGACCAGCAGGATGGCGAGGTCGGCCGTGGAGGCGCCGGTCGCCATGTTGCGGGTGTACTGCTCGTGGCCGGGGGTGTCGGCGACGATGAAGGAGCGGTTTTCGGTCGCGAAATAGCGATAGGCCACATCGATGGTGATGCCCTGTTCGCGCTCGGCCTGGAGGCCATCGAGAAGCAAGGCGAAGTCCGGCAGGCCGAGATCGTTCTGCTTGCCGCTGGAGTCGCGGGCCAGCGTCGCCGCTTGGTCTTCCTTGACGGCCTTGGTGTCCCAGAGAAGCCGGCCGATCAGCGTCGACTTGCCATCGTCGACGCTGCCGCAGGTGATGAGGCGCAGGGGACGGCTGTCGCGGGGTGCGCGCGCATCCGAGCCGGTGAAGGCCGTAACGTTGCCGGAGATCTTGGCCTCGCTTGCGCTGACGCCCGTATGGCCCGAAGCCTGGACACCGGCGGCATGGCTGCCTGTGGAAGCGGAAACGGTCATCAGAAATATCCTTCGCGTTTTTTCTTCTCCATCGAACCGGACTGGTCCCGGTCGATGGCGCGGCCCTGACGTTCGGAAACGGTCGCGGTCTCGAGTTCTGCGATGATGTCGGCCAGCGTGGTGGCGCTGGAGCGGATGGCGCCGGTCAGCGGGAAACAGCCGAGCGTGCGGAAGCGGATCAGCTCCTGGCGCTTGGCTTCGCCGGGCTGCAGCTCCAGCCGCGGATCTTCCGCCAGGATCATCATGCCGTCGCGCTCGACGACCGGGCGCTCCGCCGCGAAGTAGAGGGGGACGATCGGGATTTCCTCGGCCTGGATGTAGCGCCAGATATCGACTTCGGTCCAGTTCGACAGCGGGAAGGCGCGCACGCTCTCGCCCTTGCGGATCATGCCGTTATAGACGTTCCAGAGTTCCGGGCGCTGGTTGCGCGGGTCCCAGCGGTGGTCGGGCGTGCGGAACGAGTAGATGCGTTCCTTGGCGCGGCTGGCCTCCTCGTCGCGGCGTGCACCGCCGAAGGCCGCATCGAAACCGCCGGCGTCCAGTGCCTGGCGCAGACCCTCGGTCTTCATGATGTCGGTATAGAGCGCCGAGCCGTGGGTGAACGGCGTGACGTTCTCCGCCGCACCGCGCGGGTTGATGTGCTCGATCAGGTCGAGGTCGTAGCGCTCGACGATCTCGTCGCGGAACGCGATCATCTCGGCAAATTTCCAGCCGGTGTTCACATGCAGCAGCGGAAAGGGCACGCGGCCGGGGTAGAACGCCTTGCGCGCGAGGTGCAGCAGAACGGAGCTGTCCTTGCCGACGGAATAGAGCATCACGGGCTTTTCGAACTCGCCGGCCACTTCGCGGAAGATGTGGATGGCTTCGTTCTCGAGCGCCTTGAGATGCGGGTCGAGCGGCGGGCGGGCGCTCTGCGGATTGTGAAGTTCCGTTTCCGGAAGCGTCAGGGACATCGGGTGGTCTCCAGTCTCGTTCGGTCGGGGTCGGGCGGGGCGCGCGTCAGGCAGCGCTACCGGCCATCGCCTTCGTGTCGGGTATCGGCTGCGAAGCGGCGTCCGCCACGTGCAGGCCGCATTCGCGGGTTTCGTCGTTTTCCCACCACCAGCGTCCGGCGCGCTCCGGCTCGCCGGGCTTGATGGCCCGCGTACAGGGCTCGCAGCCGATCGAGGGATAGCCGCGGGCGTGCAGCGGATTGACCGGGATCGCTTCGGCCACGACATAGGCGCGGATCGTATCGATATCCCAGTCGGCAAGCGGATTGATCTTGATCAGGCCGCGGTCGAGATCGGCTTCGGCAAAGGGCGTATCGGCGCGATTGCCGGACTGGCCGCGGCGCAGGCCGGTGATCCAGTAGGTCGCGCCGGCGAGCGCACGGGCGAGCGGCTTCACCTTGCGCACGCCGCAACAGGCGTGGCGGGCCTCGATGCTCTCGTAAAAGCCGTTCAGGCCATAGCTTGCGGCATAGGCGTCGACATCGGCCTGCTCGGGATGAAAGCGCTTGATGAGGATGCCGTAGGTCTGCTCCGTCGTGTCGATCAGGGCGACGGTCTCGTTGAACAGCCGGCCGGTTTCGAGCGTGGACACCGCGATGTCGAGCTTCGCCGTGCCGATGGCAGCCGTGATGACCTGATCTTCGATGCCGAGGCTGGTGGTGAAGACGGCCCGCCCGTCGAGAGAGGCGACCAGCGCCAGCCTCTCGCCGAGGGTGAGACATTCCAGCTGCCGGGCCAGCGCCGCCGCAGTTGTTTCAAGAGACATGGATGTCATGGGTTATCCTGTATGGTTGCAGCCTTTATCGCAGTCTTGGCTGATAAAAGACAGAAAAACGGATTTCCAATGGCCGGAGATCGGAGCAAATATCACTCCGATCGGTGCGGATGCGGAAAAACGGAGGTTGCCTTGCTTTTCGGCAACAGGTCTTGGGCCTTGAGATGCGAGGTGTCGGCACGATTGTCGAACGAGACCGTAAACACCTGACAGAGGATGCGGTGTTGCGGTGACCTCACGATAAGTCGACGTGCCATGCGGCTCGAATGCCAATGGTAAGGCTCAACGATCGTGGTACCCAAGCCATCATCCCGCCGCGCAAGAACCGCAGAATCCAGTACTAATACGACAAGACCACATAAAAGCGGCGCAACGACATCGAGCGTAGGTTCTGTCGCCTGATGGAATGGCGTCGCATAGCAACCCGCTTCGACCGCAACATCAAAAACTTCATGGGCGCAATCGCACTCGCAGCGACCGTCATCTGGTGGTTATGAGTCCGGACCATAGATAATAACGCATCTGAACCGCTCCACGCATCGTTGTGAATGCCATCGTTGCACCCAAGCCGCCATTCACCGCTGATGGAACGAAACCATCCATCAGCGGTGGCATCCACCTATCACGGCGTGTGCATGAGCAGCTTCCGGTTGCTTGTGCTTTCTGTCGGATGATCGCAAACCACCGGTGAAGCGGGCCATCGTGGTCGGCAGACGACATCACCTGTTCCGAAACCGGAAAACGAAGGTTCATTCATGCCTCGCCAGCTGTCTCTCGCACGTGACCGAATCTCCGTGCTTCTGCTTGAAGGCATCAGCCAGAGCGCCGTCGATTATTTCACGTCATGTGGATACACCAACCTCGTGCATCTGCCCAAAGCGCTCGATGACAAGGATCTCAAGGCCCATATCGCCGATGCACATATCATCGGCATCCGGTCCCGGACGCAACTGACGGAAGAGATCTTCGAGTCCGCCAGGAAGCTCATCGCGGTCGGTTGTTTTTCCGTCGGTACCAATCAGGTCGATCTGGACGCGGCGCGGCGTCGTGGGATTCCGGTCTTCAATGCGCCGTATTCGAACACCCGCTCGGTGGCCGAACTTGTGATCGGCGAGATCATCATGCTGACGCGGCAGATCTTTCCGCGGTCGGCGTCCGCACATCAGGGCGGATGGGAGAAATCCGCTGTCGGCAGCCACGAGGTTCGCGGCAAAACCCTCGGCATCGTCGGCTACGGCAATATCGGCTCGCAGCTGAGTGCGCTCGCCGAAAGCATGGGGATGGTGGTCCGCTATTTCGATCTCTCCGACAGGCTGCGCCGCGGAAATTCCGAGTCGATGGCGTCGCTCGGCGAGCTTCTCGACATATCCGACTATGTGACGATGCATGTCCCGGAGACGGCTTCGACGCACAACATGATCACGGAAGCCGAGCTGCGCCGCATGAAGAAGGGCGCCATCTTCATCAACAACGCCCGCGGCACCGTCGTCGATCTCGATGCGCTTGCGAAAGTGCTGAGGGAAGGCCATCTGGCAGGTGCCGCGATCGATGTGTTTCCCAAGGAACCGGCTTCCAACAACGAGCGTTTCGAAAGCCCGCTGCAGGGCCTGGACAACGTCATTCTGACACCACATGTTGGCGGCTCGACCGAAGAGGCACAGGAGCGCATCGGCGGGGAAGTCGCCAGAAAGCTGGTCGAGTACTCCGACATCGGCTCGACGATGGGCGCGGTCAACTTTCCGCAGGTCCAGTTGCCCGAGCGCCCGAACGGAACGCGCTTCATCCACGTCCACGAAAACCGCCCCGGCATGCTCAACCGCTTGAACGAAATCTTCTCGTCGCGCGGGGTGAACATCTTCGCCGAGTTCCTGCAGACCCACGGCGACACGGGTTACGTGGTCATCGAAGTCGAGAGTGTCGATCAGGCCGCGGACGAAATCCTTCAGGTGCTCCGCGCGATACCCGGCACGATCAGGACGAGATTGCTTTATTGACGCGTGGCGCCTGACGCGATGGCGGATGCCGTTACGACGAGCAGGTGCTGCACCCCGTTAGACGGATACGCGAAACGTCCATCATGCCGCCTTGTCCTGCGGCCGAAACCGGCCGTCGTGCCTGCCGACCCGTCGGCGTACCCGGTATGGCATAGCGTGCCTGCTCGTAGGAGCCGATCTGCTTCATGATTTGGGTTGCAAGCACATCGAGAACATTACGCGGTCCGTGGCGAGGCGCGGGCACACTTGCCAGGTTCTGTACCAATAATTTGGTTTCATTGCGCACTTCGACGTGATTCACTCGCCTCAGCAAAAGAGGCAGTTGCATGTCTGATTTCTTCTGGCTTTCCGACGCGCAGTGGGAGCGGATAGAGCCGCATTCACCGATAGATGTGCGAGGCAAGCCGCGCGTGGATGACCGCCGGGTCTCGGGACTTTCAATGCGCTGCGCTGTTGTTGCCGTTGGGCCGATTGTGCAGATGTCTATGGACCGAAGAAGACACTCTACGCCCGCTTTGTCCGATGGTCCGAACGCGACATCTGGGAGGACATCTTCAGTACGATGGCGGGGCCGATGATGCGCAGGACCGGCTGTTCATCGACAGCCGTTACATCACGGTCCACCGCTGATCAGGTTGAGGAAAAAGGGGGCCGTGGCTCTTGGTATCGGCCGCACCAAAGGTGGACGGAATACTAAGCTCCAAGCAAAAAGGCCGCTCTCACATCCTGCTCCCGACACCCGGAAACGCCCATGATTGCAAGGTTGCAATTCTCGAGGCTCTGTTATCTAAAGCTGAAAGCGTCGCCAACAAAAGTTATGACAGCCAGGCTCTGCGCGAGTGGTTCGACGATCGTGGTACCCAGGCCATCATCCCGACGCGCAAGAACCGCAAAATTAAGTACGAATACGACAGGGCCACTTGCAAGCAGCGCAACGTCATCGAGCGAATGTTCTGTCGGCTCAAGGACTGGCGTCGCATCGCAACCCGCTTCGACCGCAACATCAAAAACTCCGTGGGCGCAATCGAACTAGCAGCGACCGTCATCTGTTGGTTGAGAGTTTGGATCTTAGGAACCTCAGAACGCAAAATCGCTTCGCGCTATTGTTGAACTGCTCTATCGCGACGACATCCGTCTCCCGCCCGTTTCCGCCTGCGGGTTCACCCATGGCGCCTGGTTCGAGCGCGGCAGGGGTTGCTTGCCGAGGATGTGGTCGGCGGCTTTTTCGCCGGTCATGATCGAGGGGCCGTTGAGGTTGCCGTAGGTGACGTGCGGGAAGATGGAGGAGTCGGCGACGCGCAGACCCTCGACGCCGATCACGCGCGTTTCCGGATCGACCACCGCCATCGGATCGCTCGCGTCGCCCATGCGGCAGGTGCCGCAGGGGTGGTAGGCACTTTCCAGGTGCTCGCGCAGGAAGGCGTCGATCTCCTCGTCGCTGGTGACGGTCTCGCCCGGCTGGATCTCCGGGCCGCGATAGGTGTCGAACGCCGGCTGGCGGAAGATCTCGCGGGTGAGGCGGACACAGTGGCGGAATTTCTCCCAGTCTTCCGGATGGCTCATATAGTTGAAGCGGATGACCGGGTCGGCCTTCGGATCGGACGAGCGCAGGGTCACCGCGCCGCGCGATTTCGACAGGTTATAGCCGACATGCACCTGGAAGCCGTGGCTCTTGGCCGCCGCCTTGCCGTCATAGGAGATGGCGACGGGCAGGAAGTGATACTGGATATCGGGTTGCTTGAGCCCCGGCGCGGAACGCAGGAACGCGCAGGCCTCGAACTGGTTGGAGCTGCCGAGCCCCGTCCGCGTCATCAGCCATTGCGCCCCGGCGACCCCCTGCCAGAACCAGGGCAGCCAGGAATAGAGCGAGACCGGCTTGGTGGAGACCTGCTGGAAGTAGAACTCCATATGATCCTGAAGGTTGGCGCCAACGCCCGGTCGGTCGGCCTTGACCTCGATCCCCATCGACTGGAGATGCGCGGCTGGACCGATGCCGGAGAGCATCAGCAGCTTCGGCGAATTGAACGAGGAGGCGGAGACGATGACCTCGCGCTTCGCTCGGATCACCTCGATCGCGCCGCCGCGCTCGATCTCCACGCCGGTCGCCCGCCCGTTCTCGATGACGATGCGGCGCGCGAAGCCGCGCAGGAGGGAGACGTTCGCCCGCTTCAGGGCCGGACGGAGATAGGCGTTGGCGGCCGACCAGCGGCGGCCGTTGTGGATCGTCTGCTCCATCAGGCCGAAGCCCTCCTGCTTGGAGCCGTTATAGTCCTCCGTCATCTCGAAGCCCGCTTCGCTTCCGGCCTTGATGAAGGCATGGAAGAGCGGGTTCTTCACCGGGCCGCGCCGCACGTGAAGCGGACCGTCGGTGCCCCGCCATCCCTCCTCGCCGCCATGGCTGTGCTCCATCCGCTTGAAATAGGGCAGCACGTCCGCATAGGCCCAGCCACGGGCGCCGAGCGCTTCCCAGCGATTGAAGTCCTCGGCGTGGCCGCGCACGTAGACGAGCCCGTTGATCGACGAGGAGCCGCCGATGACCTTGCCGCGCGGTGCGCTGATGCGGCGATTGTTGAGGTTCGGCTCGGGCTCCGAATAATACCCCCAATTGTATCGCTTCATGCTCATCGGCCAGGCGAGCGCCGCCGGCATCTGAATGAACGGCCCGATATCGGACCCCCCGGCCTCGATGACGATCACGGTGTTCCGGCCGTCTTCGGACAGGCGATAGGCAAGCGCGGAGCCGGCGGACCCGGAGCCGATGATGATGAAGTCTGCTTCCATAATGGTATCCTGTCGCCCTAGTGAAAGACGTCCTGGCAAATGCGCTGCTTGCGATGAAAGGACTCGCCGTCGAATTTCCTCGGAGGTATGTTTGCCGGATGAAAGAGATCGTCGTGACGCGCGAGGCGCAGAAAAGCTTGAAAAAGATGCAGCCACAGCGCCGCGCTGCCATTTTTACAAGACTTGACGCCTATGCGCGTGGTGAAGCTGTCGACATCAAGAAAATGCAGGGATACCCTTATTTCCGCATCCGGGTTGGACAGGATCGCGTCGTGATCGACGATCTGGGCCGCGTGATTACGGTCATCGACGCGGGGCCGCGCGGAAGCATCTATAAAAGGTAACGACGAATGAGCGATGTTCAAAAACTGACGATCGACGGCAAGAACTATGTTCTCCTCAGCGAAGACGACTACGAGGATCTGGTCGACGGACTTCAGGCCAGCGCGATCATGGCGCGGATTGCTGCCGGCGAGGAGACATGGCCTCTCGATCTGGTGAAAGAACTGTTTGAGACAGACAGTCGCGTGAGGACGTTTCGGGAGTACCGCAAAATCTCTACCGCCGCCCTCGCCGAAGCAGCAGATATTTCGGAACAAGACCTTTCGGACATCGAGAGCAACACGACAACAGGCTCCGTCGATGTGCTGACTCGCATCGCCACGGCGCTGAACGTCGATCTGGACGATCTCGTGGTGGAGCGCGACGCCCATCAATAGGGCGCCTCGACCTTGCCCATCGCGACATAGACCGTCTTCAGCTCGGTGTAGTGCTGGAGTGCTGCCACCGAATTCTCGCGGCCGAAGCCGGACTGCTTGGAGCCGCCGAAGGGGATTTCGACCGGGCAGAGATTGTAGGTGTTGATCCAGAGCGTGCCGGCCTCCAGCTTGTCCACCACGCGGTGGGCGCGGGTGATGTCGCTTGTGAACACGCCAGCGGAGAGGCCGAATTCGGTGGCGTTGGCGCGGGCGACGACCTCGTCCTCATCGTCGAAATCCAGCACGCACATTACAGGGCCGAAGATCTCTTCGCGGGCGATCGTCATCGTGTCGGTGACATCGGCAAAGACGGTCGGCTGGATGTAGGTGCCTTCGGCCGGTACGTCGTTGGGGATAGCGCCGCCGGTGACGAGCGTTGCGCCTTCCGCCTTGCCGGTCTCGATGTAGTCGAGCACCTTGTCGCGCTGAGCCCGCGAGACCATCGGCCCAAGCTGGGTCGCCTCGTCCATGGGGTCGCCGATGACGATCTTTTCCGTGCGGGCCTTGAGGCCGGCGAGGAAGCGGTCCTTGACGCTCCTCTGCACGAAGACGCGCGTGCCGTTGGAGCAGACCTGGCCGGTCGAATAGAAATTGCCGAGCATCGCGCCGCCGATGGCGCTGTCGAGATCGGCGTCCTCGAACACGATCAGCGGCGACTTGCCGCCGAGCTCCATGGTGACATGCTTCAGCTGGCCGGCCGCTGCGGCCGCGACCTTGCGTCCGGTCGGCACCGAGCCGGTCAGCGACACCTTGCCGACATCGGGATGGCCGACGAGCAGGGGGCCGGTGTCCCGGTCGCCCTGGATCACGTTGAACAGCCCCTTCGGCAACCCCGCCTCAATGAGGATCTCGGCGATCTTCAACGCGCCGAGCGGCGTGTTTTCCGAGGGCTTGAACACCATCGCATTGCCCGAAACGAGCGCCGGTGCCGCCTTCCAGCAGGCGATCTGCTGGGGGTAGTTCCAGGCGCCGATGCCGACGCAGACGCCGATCGGCACACGCCGGGTGTAGGCGAAGTCGGCGCCGAGCGGGATGTGCTCGCCGTTCAGCGCCGCAGCCGCCACACCGCCGAAAAACTCGAAGCTGTCGGCGCCCGAGGTGGGGTCGGCGACGATCGTTTCCTGGATCGGCTTGCCGGTGTCGAGCGTTTCCAGCTCCGACAGTTCGCGGTTGCGCGTCCGCATGATGTCGGCCGCCTTCTTCAGAATCCGCCCGCGTGCCGTCGGGCTCAGCGCCGCCCATTCCGGCTGCGCCCGTTTCGCCGCCGCCACGGCCTGCTCGACGATGGCGGGCGTTGCGGCATGGAGCCTAGCGATGACCTCGCCGGTTGCGGGATAGAGGCTGTCGAACGGGGTGCCCGCGGTATCCTCGACATAGGCGCCATCGATGAAGTGGGACGCTTTCGGCTGGGCTCTCATGTTGTCTTGTCCTTCAGGGCGGTTCTTTTTTTCGAGGCCTCGTCGGCCGGACGGTTCATGCTTCGGCCAGATGGGCCTTTGAGAAAGATCGACCGTTGCGCTTTCGCCATCCTTCATTCTCCGCGTGGAAATCGCTTGGAGTCTTCGAGATTGTCGAGGTTCATGTGGTTGCGCATGTAGCGTTCGGAGGCTTTCTGCAGCGGCTGGTGGTCCCAGGGGTAGTAGGCGCCGTTGCGCAGCGCCTCGTAGACCACCCAGCGGCGGGCCTGGCTTTCGCGCACGGCGGCATCGAAGGCCGGCATGTCCCAGCGGGCCTCGCGCATCTGGCGGAAAGCCTCCAGCGTTGCGGCGATGGCGGGGGTCGGGGGGGATGGAGCAAGGTTGTCCAGTTCCAGCGGATCGGCGTCCAGATCGTACAGCTGGTCGGGGTCATCGGCGCAATGGACGTATTTCCACTTGCCCTCGCGGATGGCGACGAGCGGGGCGATCGATCCTTCCGCGGCATATTCCATCAGCACGGGCGAGGCGCGCTCGGCGCCGTCGATGACGGGCCGCAGGCTTTCCCCGTCCGTCCACGGCATGATCTCGTCCATCGAGATGCCCGCGAGGTCGCAGAGCGTGGGGGTGACGTCGAGGTTGGAGACGGGGGCCGTGTGCAGCCCGGGCGCGACGCCCGGCCCCGCGATCATCAGCGGCACGCGGGCGGAGCCCTCGAAAAAGTTCATCTTGAACCACAGGCCGCGTTCGCCCAGCATGTCGCCATGGTCCGAGCAGAACAGGATCAGCGTGTCGTCCAGCTGGCGCGTCCGTTCCAGCGTGTCCACGAGCCGGCCGACCTTTTCGTCGATGTATGAGATATTCGCGAAATAGGCCTGCCGCGAGCGGCGGATGTCGGTCTCGGTTACGGTGAAGCTGGCATAGTCGCAGGCCGCGATCAGGCGCTGGGAATGCGGGTCCTGCGTTTCCAGCATGCCGACGTCGGGCAGAAGATGAGCGCAGTCCTCGTAGAGATCCCAGAACCGGCGGCGGGCCACGTAGGGGTCGTGCGGATGGGTGAAGGAGGCCGTCAGGCACCAGGGCCGGCGTCCGGCGGCGCCGATGTCGCGCGCGAGATGATAGATCTTCTGCTCGGCGAGAAAGGCGACCTCGTCGTCATATTCCATCTGGTTGGTGATCTCGGCCACGCCCGCGCCGGTGACGGAGCCGAGGTTGTGGTACCACCAGTCGATCCGCTCGCCGGGCTTGCGATAGTCCGGCGTCCAGCCGAAATCCGCAGGGTAGATGTCCGTCGTCAGCCGCTCCTCGAAGCCGTGCAACTGGTCGGGGCCGACGAAATGCATCTTGCCGGAGAGCGCCGTATAGTAGCCGGCCCGGCGCAGATGATGGGCGAAGGTGGGAATGGAGGAAACGTATTCCGCCGCATTGTCGTAGACGCCGGTGCGGCTCGGCAGCTGGCCCGCCATGAAAGAGGCGCGGGCCGGCGCGCAGAGCGGCGACGAGGTGTAGTTGTTGACGAAGCGGGCCGAGCGCGCGGCGAGAGCCTTCAGGTGCGGCGCGTGCAGCCATTCCGCCGGGCCGTCCGGAAAGAGTTTTCCGTTGAGCTGGTCGACCATGATGATCAGGATGTTCGGCTTGCTGCTCTCGACGGGGCTCACGCGGCGGATCCTTTCTCTTGTGGGGGCGCGAGACGGGCGAGGGCGGCATCGACGGCGTCTTCCGCCAGCGCGATGGACCGCTCGGTCGTCAGCGGCGCGGCGCCCAGGGCACGGCGGATGTAGAGGCCGTCGATCAGCGCGGCCGTCGCCTCGGCGATGCGCGAGGCCTCGGTTTTCGGGCAGAGCTGCGAGAGGCTGGCCGTCAGGTTCGAGTGCAGACGGCGGGCGTAGAGCGCCAGCAGCCGGCGGACGGCTTCCGAGCGCTGTGCCTCGGTGTAGAAGGCAAGCCAGGCGGCCACCGTTTCCGGCGCGAACTGCCCGGCATGGAAGCTGACGCGGATGATGGCCGAGACGCGGGCGCGGGGGCCGTCAGCCTCGGCCAGTGCCGACACGGTATCGCGGCGCAGGTCGCGCAGCAGCGAGCGCATGGTTTCCGTCAGCAGCTGGTCCTTGCTGCCGAAATAGTGATGGGCGAGTGCAGGGGAGACGCCGGCGCGGCGGGCGATATCCGACATGGTCACGGCGAGCGTGCCCTGGTCCCCGATGGCGCTGATGGCAGCATCGACCAAAGCCTTTCGGCGCACCGGCTCCATTCCGACCTTCGGCATCCGCATCTCCCGTCGTCGGCGAGAGCTTAATTTTGATTGATCCGTCAATCAAGAAAAAAAGAGGGTGCGGCTTCGCGCATGGAGTCATTGCGGAACGCGCTGTAACCTGCCGAGGGTTCTGCTTTCAGGCGCGGCCGAAGGCCTCGGTGACTCTGACATCGCCGACATGCATGCCGTTCCAGTTGTGCATCGACGTCGTCGCTTCCGCCAGCAAGGCAGCTTCGATCTCGGGCTCGTCGCGGAAGAAGCGGGCGAGCGTTGCGGCGATCATCGCTTCCGCGGCGCGGGTGGTGCCGTCCTCGCATTTGAGCGCGATGGCGATGCCCTGTTCGGGAATGGCGGCGCAGAAGACCCCTTCCGCACCGGTCTTGGCGAAGATGCGGCCCGGCGCGATCTGCATGAGGCGGGTGCAGGCGCGTTTCGTTCCCGCGACGTAGAAGGGCTCGGCCATGCAGGCGTCGATCAGCCGGCGCGCGGCTCTGGCGCGCTCGGGGGCAAGGCCCGTTCCGGTCGCCATCTTTGCAAAGCCGTGGGCGAGACCCTTCAGCGGCACGGCGTAGGTCGGGATGGCGCAGCCATCGATGCCGCAATTGTCGTGGCCGAGGGCGGCGCCCGTCAGGCTTTCCATCGCATCGCGGATCTCGCGCTGGATGAAGTGGTCGTAGCCGATATAGCCTTGCGGATCGACGCCCGCATGACAGGCGGCGCAGATGAAGCCGGAATGCTTGCCGGAGCAGTTGTTGTGCAGCGCGTTCGGCTTGTCCATCGCCCGCACCTGGTCGATCAGCACCGGCTGGCTGAAAGACCAGTGGGCGCCACATTCGAGCGTCGAGACGTCGCGCCCGGCCAGCGCCAGCATGTCGGCGGCAAGGGCCGCATGTTCCGGCTCGCCGTTGTGGGAGGAGCAGGCGAGCGCGAGCATCCGCTGGTCGAGCCCGTAAGCGTCGGCGGCGCCGGTCTCAACGAGGGGCAGGGCTTGCATCGCCTTGCAGGCGGACCGCGGGAAGATGGCGGCATCGACATCGCCGAGGGAGAAGACGGTACGGCCGTCGCCATCGACCGCGATCACCATGCCGCGATGGCGGCTTTCCACCAGAGGCCCGCGCGTCACCTCGACCAGTACCGGATTCGTCATGTCACAAGCCTCTCGTCATCACATTTCGGTGCGGATCTTGCCATCCGTTCCCGGCACGACGATCTCTCTTGCGAGATCACCGCGGCTTTCCATCCCCTGCCATAACCGATCGCGCTTCCCCGTCAAACCCGGACATTGCATGAATTTGATCCGTATTCTCCTGCTTGGCATCCTCGTCGTCTATCTCCTGCCGGCACTGGCATCGGCCGGCCTCTGGTATGTCCGGGAGCGTCCGGAGAGCTGGCGCAATGCCGACTGGTCCTCGTCGGGCGTGCTGCCCAAGGCCACAGCGGACGGCGAGGCCGCCGTCTATGTGCTCTCGGCGGCGACAGGCGGTCTGAAAGGCGCGGTCGCGAGCCATGCCTGGATCGTGACGAAGGCGGCGGGGGATCGCGTCTACAACCGCTATGACAAGGTCGGCTGGGGGACGCCCATCCGGCGCAACATGCGCGAGGCCGACGGTGCCTGGTATTCCAACCGGCCGAACGTGGTCGTCGCCATCACGGGCGCGGAGGCGGCACGGCTCATCCCGCAGGTCGAGGCGGCGATCCAGTCCTACCCCTATGCCACGCCCGGCGCCTACCGCATCTGGCCGGGTCCGAACTCCAACACCTTCGTCGCGCATGTGCTGCGCACCGTGCCCGATCTCGGCGCCGTGCTGCCGCCGGATGCCGTCGGGCGCGATTACCTGCCGGAGGGCAGGCTGTTTTCGATCGATGCCGACGGTCGCGACATGCATGCCACGCTCTACGGTCTGCTCGGCATCTCCGCCGGGGTGCGCAGCGGGTTCGAGCTGCATTTCCTCGGTCTCGTCGCCGGCGTGGATTTCGCACGCCCCGCGCTCAAGATCCCCGCTTTCGGACGGCTGGGGGTCTAAGGGCTGCCGTCAATAGTAATTCTACGTTTACGTTTAACGGATGCCGTGGAAAGCGCGAGCCCTGCCGGCGCCTGACGAATCCCTGAAACGGAAAAAGGGCCGCGTTAGCGACCCTTTCCACGAAATACGGCCCGTAAACGGCCCGGACTGGCTGCTGGCTCAGTCCGTAGAAGGAAGGCTCAGAGCGAGGGCTGCCTCGTTTCCGCAACCATGCTTCCCGTGTCCGTTACGAGTACCGAAATCTCATTAGACATTGGACCACCTTCCTTTCATTACGTTGAACATGAGGAAAAGATAGGTGATTTTCGAAGAAGTGCAAGTCCTTCTTTCAGATCGGTTCAGCAACGGCGATCACGAAGAATGACGTTTGCTTGTTGCGGCGTGAACGCCACGCCGCATCGCTAAAGAGTAATCACAATCTTACCGATATGGCCGCTCTCCTCCATCAGCCGGTGGGCCTCGGCGACGTTGGCGAAGGGCAGGACGGCGCTCATGACAGGGGCGACGGTGCCGTCGTCGAGCAACGGCCAGACATTGTCCTCCAGATCGTCGCGGATCGCTTCCTTTTCCACGGCCGTGCGCGGGCGAAGGGCCGAGCCCATGATGCGGAGGCGCTTGGAGAGGATCGGGGCGATATTGGCGCTCTCCACCTTGGCGCCGCCGAGGAAGGCGATGATGGAAAGCCGGCCGTCGGTTGCGAGGCATTCGAGGTTGCGCTCGAAATAGGAGGCGCCGATCATGTCGAGGATGACATCGACGCCGCGCCCCCCGGTTTCCGCCAGGATGACCTCCTTGAAATCCTCCTGCTTATAGTCGATGGCCCTGACGGCGCCGAGGGAGAGGCAGGCCTCGCATTTCGGGCCGCTGCCGGCGGTGACGAAGACCTGCGCCCCGAAGGCGCCGGCGAGCTGGATTGCCGTCGTGCCGATGCCGCTCGAGCCGCCATGAATGAGGATGGATTCTCCCTCCACCAGATCCGCCATCTGGAACACGTTCGCCCAGACGGTGAAGAAGGTTTCCGGCAGTGCCGCGGCGCGGGCGGCGTCATAGCCGGTCGGCCAGCGCAGAGCCTGCGTCGCGGGCACGCTGCAATATTCGGCATAGCCGCCGCCATTGGCGAGCGCCGTCACGCGGTCCCCGATGGCAAAGCCTTCGGCCCCGTCCCCTATGGCAACCACTTCGCCCGCAACCTCCAATCCGAGGATGGGGCTCGCGCCGGGCGGGGCGGGATAGAGCCCCTTGCGCTGCATCACATCCGGCCGGTTGATGCCGGCGGCCTCGACGCGCACCAGCAGGTGGCCGGCGTCGAGCTGCGGCAGCGGGCCCTTGGCAAGCACCATGGCATCCGGTCCGCCGGGCGAGGGCAGGTCGATGAACGTCATTTGCGTCGGCAGCGGCATGGGAACTCCTGTGCTTGGTTGCTGCAAGAGGTAGGGCATTGCGCAATGGGGTCAAAGGCCGGGCACTTACAGAACCAGAAGGACGCCGCCCACGGCGATGAGGCCGATGCCGAGCGTGTGCAGGGCCGACAGCTTTTCGCCGAGAAACAGGACGGCGAAGAGGGCGACGAGAACGACGCTCATCTTGTCGACCGGCGCCACCCGCGCCGCATCGCCGATCTGCAGTGCGCGAAAATAGCAGAGCCAGGATGCGCCGGTCGCAAGCCCCGACAGGACGAGAAAGAGCCAGCTTTTCGGCGAGACGGTGGCGGGCGACTGCCAGTGTCCCGTTATGGCGAGCAGCAATCCCAGCGCCGCGAGGATGACCACGGTGCGCACGAAGGTCGCGAAGTCCGAATTGACGTTCTCAATGCCGATCTTGGCGAAGATGGCGGTGAGCGCCGCGAAGACGGCCGAGAGCAGGGCCCAGGCCTGCCAGGAAAGAAACAGGGATCGCATCGGTCAGACCTTTCCGGCGCCGTTGATCGTGGGTCGCGGGGGGCTCAGGCCGGAAGGATCTCCAGCCCGGCCTCGCGATAGAGCGAGAGTGTCGTGTCCTCGATATCGGCGGGAACCACAAGACCGGTCAGGTCGGCAAGCGGCAGGATGCGGTGCGGCGAGACGGCGCCCAGCTTGTCGCCAGCGGCAAGAATGAAGGTCTGCGCAGATTGCCGGACAATGGCGCGCTTGATCGCCGCCTCCTCGAAATCGCCCGTGGTGGCGCCGTGCGCCGGATGAAGGGCGGTTGCGCCAAGGAAGAACAGGTCGAAGCGCATCGTCTCGATGGCGGCCAGTGCCGCCGATCCGGTTGCGACCATCGAGTGCTTGTAGAGCCGGCCGCCGATCAGGATCACCTCGGCATCGTGACCGGAGAGCGCTGCGGCGATCGTCGGGCTGTGCGTGGCGATGGTGATGCGCAGATCGCGCGGCAGGGCGCGGGCCAGCGCCTCGTTCGTGCTGCCGCCATCGAGGAAGACGAGCTGGCCCGTGGCGATCCGCTCGACCGCCCGCAGCGCTAAAGCCTGCTTGGTGGCTTTGGCGATCTCTTTCCGGGCGCCGAGATCGGGGAGAGGCGGGGCGACCGGCAGGGCGCCGCCATGGACGCGCTGCAGCTTGCCCGCCCCCGCAAGCTCGCGCAGATCGCGGCGGATCGTGTCCTCCGACAGGCCGAGCTCACCGGCGAGCGCGGTCGCGACGATCTGCCCGTCGCGGCGCAGGCGATCGAGGATGAGGGCGTGCCGCTGGCTGGTCAGCATCAAAATCTCCTTCTTGACTCTTCCCTATAATGCGTGGTCAAACGCGAAATATCAAGAAAATACCTGCAAAACCATGAAGGAGTTCCCATGTTGATTTTGATCGCCGGCCCTTATCGCTCCGGCACGCATGACGATCCCGCGAAGATGGCAGCCAATCTGAAGGTGCTGGAGGCGCCGTCGCATGCGCTGTTTCAGGCCGGCCACGTGCCGATGATCGGGGAATGGGTGGCGCTGCCGATCTGGCATGCCGCCGGCGGAAAGACGGTCGGGGATGCGCTCTACGAGGAGATCTTCCACCCGGTCGCCGGCCGGCTGCTCGCGCTTTGCGATGCCGTGCTGCGGCTGCCCGGCGCCTCGAAAGGGGCCGACAACGACGTGCGGATCGCACGCGAACGCGGCATTCCTGTCTATGAGAGGCTGGAGGATGTGCCGGGTTGCGCAGGGGTCGCGCCGCGCGCGGTGCCGGCCTGAACCTTTCCCGCCGCCCGCCGCTCAGGCGGGCTCGGCTTCGCGCACGGCCATCATCGCGCGGAAGGCCGGGCGCGACTGGCAGCGCTCGATCCAGGCCTTGATGCCGGGGTGCCGGTCGAACAGGGCCGTCTGGCTCTGGGCATAGCGAAACACTTCCGCAAGGTTCAGGTCCGCTACCGTAAAGCGGTCGCCGACGACATGGGCATGCTGCGACAGGCGGGCTTCGAGAACGCCGAACCACGTCTCCAGCACCTTTGTCGCGGCCTCCACGATGGCCCGGCCGCGTGCCGGGCCGTTCGGCTCGGCATCATAGGCCAGCACGATCTTGACCGCGTGCGGCTCGATTTCGTTTGCGGCCCACAGCGTCCAGTCGAGGATCTGCCCTTCCTCGGCGGCATCCGCGCCGGCAAGCGGTCCGCCATGGGTGCGGGCCAGATAGAGATTGTTGGCAAGCGATTCCGCCAGCACCAGCCCGTCATTGTCGATGGCGGGAATCGTGCCGCGGGGATTGATGGCCAGAAAGGCCGGCGACCGGGTGTTGAGCGGCGCCGTCTCCGCCTGCGGATCGACCAGCCGGCGCGCCTGGACGACCGGAACGGCGCGGAACGGGATGTCCAGTTCACCGGCCATCCAGTAATTGCGCGAAGCCCGCGACCGATAGACGCCGTAGATGGTCAGCATGATGATCTCCCGTTCCCGATGGTCCACGTCAAACTAACGTTTCCGCCGGGCGATGGAAGGCCGGTGCGCTGATGCAAGGCATGATGTTTGCTGATGGTTGGCGCGTCACACGCGGCGGTTTCCCGTCACCGTCAGATGCGGAAACGCCTCCGTCCTCCCGTCCACGAGGTCGGCGCTCGCCTTCTCCGTCCAGCGATAGCCGAGGATGGCGTCGCCGACGCTTTCGAAGAGATTGTCGGTGATGAGAGCCGTGCCGGCACCGTCGGCAACGGTGACGCCGCAGCCGAGCTGCGCGACGCGGATGACGTTGCCCGTTACCGAGACATTGCGCAGATACGGGCCCCAGCCGAGCACCAGCGCCCAGCGCGCCACCTGTTCGATGACGTTGCCGGTCACGACCGTATCGGCCTCGGCCGAGATGCCGAAACCGAAGCCGGCCCCGTCGGAGACATAGGGGCCGATGCCGGTGATGTTGCGGACGATGTTCTGCCCGACGGTCGCAAGCCGGCCGCCGGCGTCGAAGTTGACGATCGAAATGCCGTTGGCTGCGGTGTCGATGACGTTGCCGGTGACGATGGCGCCCTGGAAGCCGAATTCGGAGTAGATGGCGGTTTCGCCGGAGCGCAGGCACTGGTTGGCCGAGATCAGCACGTTCTCGGCGGCATTGGCGCGGATGGCGGAAAGGGCGCAGTCGGAGACGTGGTTGCCGGAGACGATGACGTCGCCGGCGCGAAAGATATTGATGCCGTTGCCGTTCTGACCGGTTCCGCCATCGCGGGCGGCCATGCGGGAGATGCGGTTGCCCGAGACCAGCGTTCCGTCGGAGCCGGCCTGCGACCTGTGGACGAGGATGCCGCCATTGCCGCAGTCGGCGACGGTGTTGCCCGTGATCGAGAGGCCGCGGCTGTCGATGGCGAAGATGCCGACGCCCCCGGCGTCCGAAATGTCGTTGTCGCGGATGCGGCCGGCGCAGCGTTTCAGAGTGAGGCCGTGGCCTGCCGTGCGGCCCGATATCGCGCAATTGTCGATCGTCAGCCGCTCGATGCCGTCGAGGTCCACGAGGCCGCGGCCGGGGTCGCCGGCGTGTCCATCGCCGTCGAACGTCAGCCCGGTCAGGGTGAGGCGGGCCCGGTTTTCGGCTGTCAGCAGCGGAGATTCATCCGAGGCGATCAGCCGCGTGGCGCCCGGCGTGCCGGCCAGCGTCAGGCCGTCGGGCAGCGCGATCCCGGAAAGCCTGTAATCGCCGGGCGGCAGCATGACCGGCAGGCGGCGTTCGACGGCTTCGGCTAGCAGTGCCCGGAACGCCTTCGACTGGTCGGCGCGTCTGCCGGGCCTGACGCCGAAATCGGCCGCATCGAGCGCGCCGCGAAAGCCCTCCGGCAGGGACGCTGCGCGCGTCTGCGGGATGCCGAGGGAAACCGGCAGGCTCGCAAGGGCGAAAAGAACGGTGCGGCGCGTCGTCATATCTTCTCCGCGGAAGGTGTCTGGAGATCGGGCATCTTTAGGGAAGAATAACTTCTTTCCTTTAGCACTTCGTATCGGACAGCGCACGCCAATGACTGGCGGGAGACAGCCTTGAGCAAAACGACCCTTCGCGGACGCAGCACGATCGGCGAAAGTCCTTCGGGCGACGACCATACGCAGCGCCTGATCGATGCGACGCGCCGGCTCGCCAGCGAAGCCGCTCGCCTCTACGGCCCCCGCTCCGACATCGCCGAACGCCATTACTGGCTGGAGACGATGGTCAACCACATTCCCGATTACATCTACGCCAAGGATCTGCAAGGCCGTTTTCTCATCGCCAACGAGGCGACGGTGCGGGACAACGGCTTTGCCGAGATGCACCAGATCGTCGGCCTGACCGATTTCGATCTGCACGACGAGGCGATCGCCGCCCGGATCACGGAGGGCGAGCGGCAGGTCATCGCGAGCGGCGAGCCGATCATCGGCATGGAAGAGCGGGCAGCCGTCGAGAAGGGCTCCGAGCGCTGGCTGATGACGTCGAAGGTGCCGCTGCGCGACAAGCTCGGCCGAACGATCGGCACCGTCGGCGTGTCGCGGGATATCACCGACCGCAAACGCGCCGAGCAGCTGATGATCGGGCAGACGCGCGTCCTGGAGATGATCGCCAAGGACACGCCCCTGCCGGATCTCTTCCGGGAGCTGATCCTGATGATCGAGGCGCATGTGCCGGGGGTGCAGGGCTCGGTCTATATGCTGACGGAGGACGGGCAGCGACTGCTGAAGGGTGTGGCGCCCGGTCTCGATCCCGCCTATGCGAGCGCGCTCGAAGGCTTTCCGATCGGACCGAACCACGGCTCCTGCGGTACGGCGGCGTTCCTCGGCGAATCCGTCTTCGTCGGCGATATTCTGAACGACCCGCTCTGGGCGCCCTATGTCGATTTCGTCAAACCCTTCGGGTATCGCGCCTGCTGGGCGTCTCCGCTCCTGTCGTTCCATGGCAAGGTGCTCGGCACCTTCGCGCTCTATTCGAAGACGGTCGGCCTGCCGGCGGATCCGGTGCGCGACCTGATCGCCATGGCCGCGCGTCTTGCAGGGATCGCGATCGAGCGTCGCGAGGCGGCCGAACGGATCCACTTCATGGCGCATCACGATGCCCTGACCGGATTGCCGAACCGCATCATGCTCGACGGGCACATGGAAACGGCCATGGCGGAGGCGCGGGCAAAGGGCGAGTGGGTGGCGCTCGCCTTCCTCGATCTCGACAATTTCAAGCTCGTCAATGACAGTCTCGGCCACAATGCCGGCGACGAGCTGCTGCGCACGGTCGCCCAGCGCATGAGCCTCTGCGTGCGCAAGGGCGACATGATCATCCGCGTCGGCGGCGACGAGTTCATCATTCTCCTCACCGGGCTTCAGGCCGACCGCGAGGTCGTGCTCGCGCGCTTCGAAGGCATCCGCAGCGCGATCGCCCGTCCGATGACGCTGGCCGGGCAGACCTTGCAGGTCACCTGCAGCATGGGCGTCGTGTGCTATCCGGAGCAGGGGGAAAGCACCGGCGAGCTGCTCGCCAATGCGGATGCCGCGATGTACCGGGCCAAGGCGCTCGGGCGAAATAATCTCAAGCTCTTCTCGTCCGAGATGGCGGATGCCGCGCATGCGAAGCTCTTGCGGGTCGAGGCCCTGCGGCACGCGCTGGAACAGAACGAATTCGTGCTTCACTACCAGCCGCAGCTCGATCTCGCCTCGGGCCGCATCTTTGCGGCCGAAGCGCTGCTGCGCTGGAACCATCCCCAGCAGGGTCTGATTTCTCCGTGCGAATTCGTGCCGCTTGCGGAAGAGACGGGGCTGATCGTCGAGATCGGCGAATGGGTGCTGGACGCGGCCTGTCGCCAGAACCGGGCATGGCAGGATGCCGGGCTGCCGAGCCTGATCGTCAGCGTCAACGTGTCGGCGCGCCAGTTCGCGGAGAAGGCCTGGGTCTCCCGCGTGGCCCGGACGCTGACAGAGACCGGCCTCGACCCGCAATATCTGGAGCTCGAACTCACCGAAAGCCTGATCATGCAGGACGTGCCGCAGGCGATCGCCACGATGCACGAGCTGGAATCGCTCGGCGTGCGGCTTGCCATCGACGATTTCGGCACCGGCTATTCCAGCCTCAGCGCGCTCAAGCGCTTCCCCGTCAGCCGCCTGAAGATCGACCGTTCCTTCGTCAAGGACATCCCCGACGACGAGGACGACATGGCGATCACGGCGGCGATCATCTCGCTGGCGCAGAAGCTGAAACTCGACGTGATCGCCGAGGGCGTGGAAACGCAGGAACAGCTCGATTTCCTGCGGGATGCCGGCTGCAACGAGATTCAGGGTTACTGGGTCAGTCGTCCGCTGCCGCCGGCGGCCTTCGTGGCGCGTCTTGCCACGGGCCGGACGGCCGACGCCGTGAACGCCTGATCCCGCGACCGGCCCGACATCCGCCGCCATGTCGCTTCCCGTCGCGTGGCAAGCCTCGCGCCAGCGCGTCTCTGCCATAAAGGGCGACAACCGCCGGCAGCGGATGGATGCAAAGTTGCAACGGTCGTCAAAAACCCGTTGAGGCCTGCTGTTCCTCCGTTTGCCGCGCACTAGCTTGGCTGTTGTGCTCGTTGAAACCGAAGGCCCGGGCCCGTTCTCTGAACGGACCTGCACGATCGGCAAAACGGACCATGATCGTCGCGTCAACCGGAAGTCCGCCCCTTATGAGCCCGCTCAAGCCTCCGACATCCCCGCTGTCTCGCCGTCAGTTTCTCAACCTGACCGGCGTGGCCGCTGCAACGGCCGCCCTGTCGGCCTGCAACAGCACGTCCAACACCGCCAGCTTCAATGCCGAGACGCGGCCCTATTTCCGCAATCCGGAATTCGACAATCGCTTTGCGCCCGCGAACGGCAGCTACCCGCCCTTCGGCCAGCCGCAGAACGCCGCTTACATGACCGGCCTGCCGCCGCGCTCGGCCTATGCCGCCAGCATTTACGGCCCGGTCGTCGATGGTGGTTATGCCATTCCTGCCGTGCCCTATCAGGAGATCGATCCGCGCTTTTACCGCCAGGAGGTCGCCGACCCCTTCGGCGAGGCGCCGGGCACGATCATCGTGGATACGCAGGACCGGTTTCTCTATCTGACGGAGCCGGGCGGACGTGCGATGCGCTACGGCGTCGGCATCGGCCGCGAAGGCTTTGCCTGGTCGGGCCGCGGCGTCATCCAGTGGAAGCAGAAATGGCCCCGCTGGAAGCCGCCGAACGAGATGGTGGCGCGCCAGCCGCATCTCGCCGCCTATTCCATCGAGAACGGCGGCATGGAGCCGGGCCTTTCCAACCCGCTCGGCGCGCGCGCCATGTACATCTTCAAGGACGGACAAGACACGCTCTACCGCCTGCACGGCTCGCCGGAATGGCAGTCGATCGGCAAGGCTGTCTCGTCGGGCTGCGTCCGCCTGATCAATCAGGACGTCATCGACCTCTACGATCGCGTGCGGGCGAAGTCTCCGATCCTCGTCGTCTGACATTCCAGATACGTTCTTCGACAGCAAGGCCGGCGGTTTCCGCCGGCTTTTTGCCGTGCGTCAGTGCCGACCCGTCTCGATGATCCCAGCCAGCGCCTTTAAATTGTCCTGGGTCAGCGGCTTCTCGAAGTAGCGCTTCACGAAATCATATTGCAGTGCCTTCTCCCGGTCCGCGCCGAGGTGCGAGCTGGTGAGCATGACGACCAGCGGCACGGGATCGTCGGCGCCGCGGGCGAAATCGCGGGCATAGGTCTCGAGAAATTCGAAGCCGTTCATGACCGGCATGTTGATGTCGAGAATGATCGCGTCCGGCCGTTCCCGACGCAGCAGGTCCAGGCCCTCGCGGCCGTTCAGCGCCTGCACGACCTTGATGTCCGGGTCGAAGCGCTGGATGGTGTAGCCGCAGATGAAGAGATCCGTCTCGTCGTCGTCGATTATCAGGAGTGAGCCGATGGTCATGCGTCGTTCCTCTGGGGCAAGCGTATGACGAACCGGCTGCCCTTGTCGAGCCGGATATAGGCCACCGTGCCGCCGAGATGCTCGACGCTTTTCTTGACGATGTAGAGACCGAGGCCGCTGCCGTCGGACCGGGAGGGGTGGAAGCGCTTGAACATCTGGAACAGTCCGCTCTCGTCGCCCCGGGCGAGGCCGAGGCCGTTGTCGGACACGCGCAGTTCCAGCCATCCGTCGCCACCGATCGCGGCATCCACCGTCACGCGGCGCGTTTCCGCGTCGGGATCGGCATATTTGATGGCATTCGAGACGAGATTGTCGAGGATCATCCGCAGGCGGGCCGGCTTGGTCCGGACGACGAGCGTTTCGGAAATATCGACGGTGAAGGAGACCTGCCGTCCCGGGTCGATGAACCGCAGCTGCTCGATGGTTTCCTCGACCGTGGCGGCCAGCGGCATGCAGGATGCGGGCTCGTCCAGCAGGCGGCTGCGTTTCAGCTGGATGATGTTCTCGATCAGACCATCGAGCTTCTGCAGCCCGCGTTCCAGCCGCCCGATGACGGGCGCGAGCTGCGTCGCCGGGGCCTTCAGGCCGATCATGTCGCGCATGATGGCCGTGAGGCCGATGGAGGAGGCGATGGGCGCGCGCAGGTCGTGGGAGGTGCGCCAGGCGAACTCTTCCAGTTCGGCATTGATTTCGAGGATGTCCTGCTCGTGCTGCTTGCGCTGGGAGATATCCCGGATGATGCCGCTGTGGAGCACGGTGTGGTCGAGCTCGATCCGCGCAACCGAGAGGTCGACGGGAAAGCGCATGCCGCCGCGGCGCGTGCCCACGATTTCCCGCCCGGTGCAGGCGATGTTCACGGGGTGATCGTCGTTGTCCGCGGCCGGCAGAAGGTCCGGCACGAGGGTGCGGATGTCGCGTCCGAGCATGTCGTCGCTGCGATAGCCGAAGATCGTTTCCATGGCACGGTTCGCCGACAGGATGATGCCGCGCGCATCGATGGTGACGATCCCGTCGGCCGCCGTGTCGATGATCGCGCTCATGCGTTCCTGGCTTTCGCGCAGCTGCAGGGCGATGGCGCGGTAGCGCTGGGCGTTGCGGAAGGCGTAGACGATGAGGCCGGCATAGACGATGCCGGAGACGATGAGCAGGCCGGCGAGGATGGCCTGCGAGACCGGCTTGCCGTCCGGATCGAGAATGATCGTCGGGCCGCTGCCCTCGAAGGCGTCCTGCAGGTCGAGCAGCGTGAGAGCCAGCAGCAGGAGGTAGCTTGCCGCCCCGAGCATGGCGGCGATGGTCGATGCGTCGTAGTCCAGCTCGTCGGCGCGCAGGAAGATCAGGGGAAGGGCAAGTGCTGCGAAACACAAGGCGGTGTGCGGCGACATATGGCCATAGCGCGGCCAGTCGCTTTCCGTGACCAGCTGCAGCCCGTAGCCGATCAGCGTGGCGGCGGCGGCCATGAACACCGTGGCGGCGAGAACGATGCGCAGCAGCGTCGGCCTGCCCGTCACGGCGCTGACGAGGATGCAGACGCCGATCAGCACGAAGGAGAGGGCCGTGCCGCTCGCCAGATGCCCGGGATAGGGCGCCGTCTGGCGGAAGGGATCGACCAGCAGCGTGTCGAGCGGGTGCCCGGCGTCGATGAACGGTTCCAGCAGGAACGCGAGGCCGATGAGCATGACGGCGATCGAGAGCCCGGCCGCGATCCGGCCCGCACCCTTGAGAAGGGCGGCCACGGCAAGCCCGGTCAGGACGAAGCTGACGGCGGTGTTGAACTGCATGCGAAACAGAACGGGCAGGGTGTCGGCGATATGGCCGGACTTCAACACCCAGAGACTGCCGATGGCGATGCCGACGAGAACGCAGAACCCGGCGGCAGCCATGCCGGTCTTCTGCCAGATCATGCCGGCCGGCGGCGGCCGGACCTGTCGGTTCCGGGTCGAGCGGGAGCGGTTTGCGCCAAGCAGCGATGCGCCTTCTCGTCGCCCGGCCTGCGTCTCCCTCGGCTGCGCGCGAACCATTCTCCTGGGGCACCCTCCGCTTCGTCCCTCCCGGGCGAAGAGATCACGCCATGCGGGTGGCGTCAACGCATCATCCCGCAACGGGCTGCGTGCGGCAGGCCTTGTCAGACGTCGTCTGCGTCTGCCGCCTCCGAAGGCTCCGGCTGGGACAGCTTCTGGGTCAGCGCCTCCAGCACGATCTGAAGCGAACGCGCCTCCTCGGTGCTGCAGCCGATCGCGTTGCCGAAAACCATTTGCACATGGCCGACGTCGGCCTGCAGAGCCTCGCCCTTTTCGGTCAGCGCGATATTGACCTGCCGCTCGTCCTTGCGGTCGCGCGTGCGGCTGACAAGGCCGGCGGTGTCCAGGCGCTTGAGGAGCGGGGAGAGCGTGCCGGAATCGAGCCCCAGCTGCTCCCCGATCTGCTTCACCGTCATGACCTTGTGCTGCCACAGGGCAAGAAGGACGAGATATTGCGGATAGGTCAGGCCGAGGCGGTCGAGCAGCGGCTTATAGGTGCGATTGAAGGCGTGGGAGAGCGAATAGACCGCGAAGCAGAGCATGTCGCTGATCGGCAGGGGAACGCTGAACGGCGCCGTCTGCGCCTCCTGTCCCGTCTCCGTTGCCATCATCGTTTCCATGCCGCCACCTTACACATCTCGGCATAAAACGCAATTTGCAAAATTCAGTTGAGAACAATTTAATTGTGCGATATGAAGGAGGGGAAGACAGCAGATCTTCTTCATGAAACGCGTCGCAAGCGACGACAGGAGACACCAATGGCTATTCTCTACACCACCAAAGCTTCTGCCACCGGCGGCCGCGCGGGTCGCGCCGTGTCCGAGAACGGCGTGCTTGACGTCGTCCTGACCGTTCCGAAGGAACTCGGCGGCGATGGCGCCACGGGCACGAACCCCGAACAGCTGTTCGCGGCCGGCTATTCCGCCTGCTTCCTTGGTGCCTTGAAGAATGTGGCGGGCAAGGAAAAGGTCAAGGTTCCGGAAGACACCAAGGTCACCGCGACGGTCGGCATCGGCCCGCGTGACGACGGCACCGGCTTCGGCATCGAGGTCTCGCTCCTCGTCGACATCCCCGGCCTCGACCGCGAAACGGCGGAACGACTGGTTGCCGCCGCGCACATCGTCTGCCCCTACAGCCACGCCATGCGCACCTCGACGGAAGTGCCGGTCAAGGTCGCCTGATCGGCTGCCTGAAGGCTATCGCCCGACACTGCAAAGGGTGGAGACGGCGCGTCCGTCTTCACCCTTTTTGCGTTTCCGGTCCCGCTTTCGGGTCAAGCCGTCGTCGTTTGATCGTAACGGCGAAGGGTGGCATGATGCGCGCGAAAACTGATGAATGCGGGGAGGGCAGGATGTCGGACGAGCATGGAACATTCATCTGGACGGAGCTGATGACGACAGACCGGGTGGCGGCCGCGGCGTTCTACAGCGACGTGGTCGGCTGGACCACGGTCGAGATGGCCGCCTATGACTACACGGTCTTCGAGACCGCGCGGCCGGATGGCGACGGGCGGGTCGGCATTGCCGGCATGATGTCCATCCCGCCGGAACTGGTGGCGGAGAACGTGCCGCCGAACTGGACGGCCTATGTCTCCGTTGCCGACTGCGATGCGACGGTCGCGCGGGTCGAGGCGCTGGGCGGCACGGTCCGCCGGCCGCCGGAGGATATTCCGGAGATCGGCCGTTTCGCCGTCATTGCCGATCCGCACGGCGCCGTGCTCTGTATCATGACGCCGCTGCCCATGGACGTTCCGCCGCGGGCGGTCCCCGCCACGACACCGGGGCAATTCGGCTGGTACGAGCTTTACGCCGACGATTGCGCGGCGGCCTTTGCCTTCTACGCGGATGTGTTCGGCTGGACGGTCGATCACGACATGGAGATGGGCGACCTCGGCATCTACCGAATTTTCGCCCAAGACGGGCAGGCTGTCGGCGGCATGATGACGCGTCCGCCGCAGATGCCGAAGGCGCACTGGGCCTATTACATCACCGTCGACAGGCTCGACGCTGCCATCTCCCGCCTCGTGGCGGGCGGCGGCCGCGTCGTCAACGGGCCGATGGAGGTTCCCGGCCCCGCCTACATCGTCAATGCCGTCGATCCGCAGGGTGCGTTCGTCTCGCTCGTTGCGGCGCAGCGCTAGCTAGGTGGCGCTATCCGCCTGCGCCTACCGCCGGGCTTCGGTTGCCATGCGCACCGCAAGCCCGGCCAGCACCGTTCCCATGATCCAGCGCTGGACGGTCGCAAAGCCGGGACGGGCCGTCAGGAAGGTCGAGATCGAGCCGGCGGAAAGGGCGATCATGGCGTTGATGGCGACGCTGAAGACGATCTGGATGGTGCCGAGCACGAGCGCCTGAAGGAGCACGCTGCCATTGGCGGGATCGATGAACTGCGGCAGCAGCGAGAGATACATCACCGCGATCTTGGGGTTGAGCAGATTGGTCACGAGCCCCATGAGGAAGAGCTTGCGCGGGCTGTCCTTCGGCAGGCTGCGCACCTCAAAGGAAGAGCGGCCACCGGGGCGAACGGCCTGCCAGGCGAGCCAGAGCAGGTAGACGGCGCCGGCGAACCGCACCGCGTCATAGGCGTAGGGGACGGCCAGAACCAGAGCGGTGATGCCGAAGGCCGCGCAGAGCATGTAGACCACGAAGCCGAGCGCGACGCCGCCGAGCGAGACGAGGCCGGCCGCAGGTCCCTGGCAGATCGAGCGGGAGACGAGGTAGACCATGTTCGGCCCCGGCGTCATGGCCATGCCCACGGCGATGAGGGTGAATCCGATCAGGCTGTTCAGGTCGGGCATGGTCGGCTCCATCGTCGGGACTCGCGTTCTGTCTCGACGCATCGTAGACGGGAAGCGCTGCCTCGAGAAGATCTCCCGTCCGCTGCATGACCCGTGCTACGATGCCGCCGGATTGTGAGCGACGAGAGACGAGACATGCCTGCAACGGGCGCCACTTGGCGGGCGGAGATCGACGCCGTGGAATTTCACCTCGACGGCGCATACCGCGTCGTGGTGCACCGGAACGTGTTTCGCACCTTGCGGGGATCTCCTGCGGCGCCGGAGGTCTGCATCGCCTTTGTGGAGGCGCATGCCGAGGCATTCCTCGCTGCGGCACGCGCGCGCCTTGCGGGGGCCGCCCCAGCCTCCATGACCGCGTTTCATCTCAACAGCCGGCAGGTGCGACGCGCCATGACGGCGGCGGCGCCACCACCGGGCGCGGGTCCTACAGAACCTGTGCGGCGCTGATCGAGGACACGAACTGGCGGGTGCGCTCGCGTTGCGGCGTGTCGAATACGGTTCGCGCCGGGCCCGACTCGACGATGTCGCCGGCCTGCAGGAAGATGACCTGATCGGCGAGCTTGGAGGCCAGGCGCAGGTCATGCGTCGCCATGACCATGGTCGTGCCTTCGCGTGCCAGCGTGCCGAGCACGTCCACCACTTCGGCGGCCAGTTCCGGGTCGAGCGCCGAGGTCGGCTCGTCGCAGAGAAGCACGCGGGGCGAGGGCGCGAGCGCCCGGGCGATCGCCACGCGCTGCTGCTGCCCGCCCGACAGCGTGGCCGGCCAGGCTGTGGCCTTTTCCGCCATGCCGACCTTGGTCAGCAGTTCCATCGCGCGCGTGCGGGCCTTGTCGGCCGGCCATTTCAGCACGGTCGTCAGGCTTTCCATCACGTTCTCGATGGCCGTGCGATGCGGGAAGAGCTGGAAATTCTGGAACACCATGCCGGTCTGCTGGCGGATCTTCTGGATGTCGTTCCAGCCGGGCTTGCGCCCGTTGACGAAGCTCGTCTCCTCGCTGCCGATGCGGATGGTGCCGGCGCTCGGGATCTCCAGGAGGTTGATGCAGCGCAGGAGCGTGCTCTTGCCGCCGCCGGACGGGCCGATCAGCGCGGTGACGCTGCCTTCGGGAATCGTGAGGTTGATGTCCTTCAGAATCACGGCATCGCCGAAGCGCTTTTCGATGTGGCGAAGCTCGATCATCGGTTGGCCTCCATCATGCCGCCATAGCGCGCGAACCGCCGTTCCAGCCGCACCTGCAGCGAGGACAGGACGGAACTGAGGGCGAGGTAGATCAGCGCCGCCTCGATATAGAGGATCAGCGGCTCGTAGGTCGTGGCGACGATCCGCTGGGCCGACTGGAAAAGCTCGGGGACGGTGATGGCGGCGGCCAACGACGTGTCCTTGACGAGCGAGATGAACGTGTTCGACAGCGGCGGCACCGCGACGCGCGCCGCCTGCGGCAGGATGGTGCGCCGCATGGCCTGGTTCCAGGTCATGCCGATCGAATAGGCCGCCTCCCACTGCCCCTTGGGCACGGAGGAAATGACGGCGCGGATGATTTCGGAGCTGTAGGCGCCGACATTCAGCGTGAAGCCGATCAGCGCGGCGGGAAAGGCATCGAGCAGGATGCCGACGCTCGGCAGGCCGTAGAAGATCACGAACAGCTGGACGAGAAGCGGGGTGCCGCGGATGACCCAGACATAGAACCGGGCGATCAGTGCTAGCGGCATCGGCGCGAACAGCCGCGTCACCGCGGTGATCAGGCCGAGGATCGCGCCCAGAAAGAAGGAGAGAAGCGTGAGGGGGACCGTGAATTTCGCGCCCGCCCACAACAGTGCGGGAAGCGAGTCGATCATGAGTTGCAGCCAGTGCGGCACGTTATCTCCTCAATTGCGCGAAATCGAAAGAAAGCCCGTCCGGCGAATCCGCGTTCGCCGCACAGGCTTCATCATGTGTTGCGACCGTAGCGTCCCACGGCGAAGCAAGGACGCTTCGCCATGGAATTTCAGGTGTTTAGCGCGATACGTCCTGACCGAAATACCTGTCCGCGATCGTCTTGTAGGTCCCGTCGGCCTTGATGTCCGCCAGGGCCTTGTTGATCGCGGCGAGAAGTTCCGGCTCGCCCTTGCGGATGATGATACCGGAATAATCGGCGTTGTCCTGCTCTGCGGCGATCTTGACCGGCGCATCGGGCTTCTGTTTCTTGAAGTCGAGGAAGGACAGGCTGTCGTTGACGGTCGCATCCGCCCGGCGCGTCAGCACGAGCTGGATGGACTGGTCGAAGCCATCGGTGCCGACCAGTTCGGCGCCGGCAGCCTGGGCGATCTTGCCGAAGTTGCTGCTCAGCGACTGCGCCGAGGTCTTGCCCTTGAGGTCGGCGAAGCCCTTGATGTCGTCATTGTCCTGCCGGACGATCAGCACCGCCTTGGACGCGATATAGGGTTCGGAGAAATCGTACTTCTGCTTGCGCGCCTCGGTGATGCCGACCTGATTGATGACGGCGTCGTAGCGGCCGGCGTCGATACCGGCGATCAGACCGTCCCACTTGCCCTCGATGAACTGCGCCTTGACGCCGAGCTTGGCGGCGACGGCTTCGCCGATCTCGACGTCGAAACCGACCAGCTTGCCGCTGGCATCGTGGAAGGTGAAGGGCGCGTAGGTGCCCTCGGTGCCGATCTTCAGCACGCCGGCCGTCGTGATGGCCGACAGGTTCTCTCCTGCCAGCGCCGGTGCGATGGCGGCGGCATGGAGGAGGGCGGCTGTGGCGATGGTCTTGAGCCAGTTCATGGTCTTCTCGTCCTTCTGAGGCGGTATCTGTCCTGTCGGCACATCGGCCGGTCGCGACTGTCATCGCAGGAAATAGGCGCCGAGGATTGAAAGAAAACTGCGAATGAAACCGGCAAATGCGAAAATCTTACTCCTGTCCACAGCGTAAACCGTCGGCAGGTAGCGAAGTTTAGCGATGACCCTATGTTAGGCAAAGCTTCCTTTACGTTTATGTCGGATTCTGTTGAGCTACCGGACGAGAGCGGCCGGGATGGCGATTCGGAGAAGCCTATGCGCAGTTTGTCTCACTCTCTCGGCTTCGATTCGAAGTCCGTTCTTCAGGCCATCAGCCAGTCGCAGGCGATCATCGAATTCGACCTGACGGGCAGGATCCTCAATGCGAACGAGAACTTCTGCAAGGCCCTCGGCTACGGCCTGTCCGAAATCGTCGGTCGGCATCACAGCATGTTCGTCTCGCCGCAGGAAGCCGCATCTCCGGAATACAAGGCCTTCTGGGCAGGGCTTGCCAGCGGCACGTTTCAGCGCCAGCAATACAAGCGCTTCGGCAAGGGCGGCCGCGAGGTCTGGATCGAGGCGTCCTACAATCCGGTCATGCGCAACGGCAAGGCTTACAAGGTGGTGAAGTTCGCCACCGATATCACCGCAAGCAAGATGCAGAGCGCGGAGGATGGCGGCAAGCTTCTGGCCTTGTCGCGGGCGCAGGCCATCATCGAGTTCACGCCGCAGGGCGACATCATCCGGGCGAACGACAATTTCCTGGCTGCGCTCGGCTACGATCACGCCGAGATCGCCGGGCGGCATCATTCGATGTTCTGCGACCCGACTTATGCTGCCTCGCCCGAATACCGGACCTTCTGGGAGAACCTGCGCGACGGCAAGTTCGTCACCGACCAGTTCATGCGCATCGGCAAGGGCGGCAAGCGGGTCTTCATCCAGGCGTCCTACAATCCGATTTTCGACGATGCCGGCCGCGTCTTCAAGGTGGTGAAGTTCGCGATCGACGTCACCGACCGGATGCACGCCGTGGAGGAACTGGGCGCGGCGCTCGAGCGTCTGTCCCAGTGTAATATCCGCATGTCGCTCGACGAGCCCTTCGTCGGCGAGTTCGAGAGGCTGCGCCTAGATTTCAACACGTCGATTGCCGAATTCCAGAAGACGCTGACCAACGTGCTCAGCCAGACCAGCGCGCTGAACGACAGCAGCCAGGAAATGCGCCAGGCCGCAGAGCAGCTGGCGGAGCGGTCGCAGCAGCAGGCGGCGGCGCTTGAGCAGACCTCGGCGGCACTGGACGAGGTGACGGCGACCGTCAATTCCTCGACCGAGAACACCCAGGAGACGCGCACGCTCGTGCAGAATGCACGCGTCTCGACCGGGGCTTCCGCCGCGGTCGTCGAGGAGACCGTGACCGCCATGCAGCGGATCGAGCAGGCCTCGCGCGAGATCAGCCAGATCATCGGCGTGATCGACGAGATCGCCTTCCAGACCAACCTTCTGGCGCTGAATGCCGGCGTCGAGGCGGCGCGGGCGGGGGAGGCCGGCAAGGGCTTCGCCGTCGTCGCGCAGGAGGTTCGCGAGCTTGCCCAGCGTTCGGCCAAGGCTGCCAAGGAGATCAAGGTGCTGATCACCAATTCCGGCAAGGAGGTGATGGAGGGCGTGCGCCTCGTCGGCAAGACGGGCGCTGCCCTGCAGGAGATCGACGTCTTCGTGCGCCGGATCGACCAGAACGTGGATGCGATCGCCACCGCGGCGAAGGAACAGTCGGTCGGCCTGCGCGAGATCAACAAGGCCGTCAACGATCTCGACCGGATGACGCAGGAAAACGCCGCCATGAGCGAGCGGACGACGGACATCAGCCGGGCGCTGGCGGACGGCGCCGACTCGCTGGCGGCTCTGGTCAGCCTGTTCAAGCTCAACCGGCGCACCGTCCCGCGCGGGCCGGACATCTCGGATCAGTCGCGCCCCGCGCGCGGCGAGGCCATGCCTGGGCGGAGGAGCTTTGCCGCCTGAGGCACAATGCCGCCTTCGGGCGGGAAAGGATCTATCATGCAGGAAGACCGGCGCAGGAAGGTGCTGTCACAGCGCCTGATTCCGCAAAACGAGATCGATCGTCTCGCCGCCGTCCGCTCCATCGGGATCCGTGCCGTCGAGACGATGCCCGAACTCCAGGATCTCGCCTTTCTTGCCCGCGACGTGTTCGAGTGTGCCTTTGCCGCGGTCAATATCGTGGATCAGGACTGGCTGCGCATCACCGCGCAGTCCGGCATCCTCGTCGAAAAATGCTCGCGTGAGGAATCCATCTGCCAGTATGTCGTCCATGAGGGCACTGTCGTCGTCGTTGCCGATCTGATGCTGGAACCGGATATGGCGGCCCTGCCCTATGTCGCGGGCGAGCCGCATCTGCGTTCCTATGCCGGTGCGCCGATCGAGCTGGAGCCGGGGCTGACGGTCGGCTCGTTCTGCATCATGCACACGGATCCGCGCGATCTCGATGCGCGCCAGCGGCGGCAGCTGAGCGAATTCGCACGGATCGCGAGCGCGCTTTTCCGGCTGCAGCGGTCCAATCTGCTGATGGTGAAGGGCGAGATCGCGCTGCGGCTGGCGGCGATGACGGACCCGATGACCGGTTTCTACAATCGGCAGGCTCTGCCGGAACTGGTGGACAGCGAGATGCGCGACACGCTCGCGGCGGGCCGGCCGTTCGGCGCCGCCTATCTCGACATGGACGGCTTCAAGGGCATCAACGACCGGCACGGCCACCAGACGGGCGACGAGGTGCTGCGGCAGGCGGCCGTGCGCATCCGCTCCGTCATCCGCGCCGGCGATATCCCGCTGCGCATGGGCGGGGACGAGTTCGTCGTCTTCTTCCCCGATTGCGGTTGCGAGGATGCGCTGACGACCATCGCGGCCCGTCTGGTCGATGCCTTTCGGGCGCCGTTCCTCATCGGCGGCATCGCGGTGATGGCGCATCTGAGCGTCGGCGCGGCCGCAGCACCCGAGGGCGGCACCAGCCGGGAAAAGCTGCTGGAGACCGTCGACAGGGCGCTTTACGAGGCCAAGGCGAACGGGCGGGACCGGTATGTCGTGCGGGTGGACGGCGCGGCCGATTAGAGGGTTTCCGTCGCCGGCCGGCGGAAGACGAGAAGGCTGGCGGTCAGCGTCTGCACGACGCCGCCATCCTGGTTCAGCGTCCGGCAGTGCATGACCACGATGCCGCGGTCGGGCTTCGATCGCGACGGGTTGATCTCGGCGATCTCGCCTTCCGCACGCAGCCGGTCGCCCGGGCGGGTCGGCAGCGGCCAGGTCAGGTCGCAGCGCGTGCCGATCAGGCCGCCGTCGAAGGGCAGGCTGTCCACGATCAGGCGCATGGTGAGGGCCGCGGTATGCCAGCCGCTGGCGGCGAGCCCGCCGAACAGCGTGGGCCGCGCGGCCTCCTCATCGAGATGGAACGGCTGCGGATCGAACTGGCTGGCGAAGCTGCGGATCGCGTCGGCGGTGATGTCGATGGTGCCGCTGCTGAACGGCATGCCGACAACGAGGTCGTCCAGAAACAGGCGCGTCTTCTGCTGGTCCATCTCCACCCTCCCCAGGCTCGGCGTGCGCATATGAGCGATCGCTGCGGGAAAGGCTACCAGCGCCGGGCGGCAAGGGCAATCCTCGACGCCCGGCGGGTTTCAGGGCTTTGCCGTCATGGCAGATCCCGCCTTACGGGATCAGACGCTCGCGCCGCAGCTCGTCGAACAGGCCGGTAAAGGCATCGTCGGTCGGCTGGTAGACGGTAAAGCCCAGGCGCCGGCTCTTCGACATATCGGTGACGACCTCGATCGGCCGGCCGAGATCGGCATCCGTGTGCCAGGGCGAAATCAGCCGGTCGATGTCGTGCTCCACGAGGTTCTCCCGCGCGGCGATGTCGCGCCAGATCGCGGCATCGTCCGCCATCTGCTCCTCCAGCGGGCGGACCGTGCCGTCGAAGGGGACGGCCTCGATACCGAAAGAGGCGGCGATGCGCTGCCACATCCAGCTCCAGCGGAAGATGTCGCCATTGACGACGTTGAAGGCTTCGTTGGCCGCGTCCGGCGTCGTGGAGGCCCAGAGCATGTGGCGGGCGAGCACGTTGGCGCTCGTCATGTCGGTCAGGCCGTTCCACTGGGTTTCCACGCCCGGAAAGCGGAACGGGCGGCCGGTCTCGCGGCAGATCGCGGCATAGACGGCCAGCGTCGTGCCCATGTTCATCGCATTGCCGACGGCCCTGCCGATGATGGTGTGGGGGCGGTGGACGCTCCAGTTGAAGCCGTCGCGGCTCGCGGCCGAAAAGACCTCGTCCTCCTGGGCGTAGTAGAAGTTCTCGATGTCGAGGCGGTCCTGCTCCTCGCGGAACGGCGTCTGCGGCAGCTTGCCCTTTCCGTAGGCCTCGAAGGGGCCGAGATAGTGCTTCAGCCCGGTGACGAGCGCGACGTGGCGCACGCTTTCGGCGGGGCGCAGCGCGTCGAGCAGGTTGCGCACCATGGCGGCGTTGACGCGGATGTTCTCGGCCTCGCTCGACTGACGCAGCCAGCTTGCGATGAAGACATGGGTCGGGGCGACATCGGCGAGCGCCTTGCCGAGCGAGGCGGGATCGAGAAGATCGGCGGACAGCGGCGTCACGTTCTCCTGCCGGCCCGGCTTGCGCGCCAGTCCCGTGACGTCCCAGCCGGCCTCTGCCAGCACATTCGCGGTGGCGCTGCCGACCACGCCGCTGGCACCTACGATCAAAGCCTTGTTTTGCATTTGCATTCTCCTTGCGTTCACGGCGGACATAGGCATCCCTTTCTTTCTGTCCACCCGCGCTATCTTGTGGGTCAGTGTGCCGGGGCAGGCGCATCGGCTCCTGACGGGAACATTCCCCGCAGGGCTTGGTTACCCGTCGTCCCGGACCTTGGCCGTGACGCCGGGCGTACCGTCCGGCAAACGCGTTTCCTCCTCAACCGTCGAGTTCCGGTGTTTTCATGACAGTCAAAATTGCGATCATCGGGTCTGGTCCGACCGGTATCTACACGCTGCACGGCCTCGTCGCCTCGAAGCGTCCGCTCGACATCACCGTGTTCGAAAGCGAAGCCGATCCGGGGAAGGGGACGCCCTATCATCCCGATATCAACGATCAGGCCATGCTCGCCAATATCGCCAGCATCGAGCTGCCGCCGATCTACGAAACGCTCGTCACATGGCTGCGCCGTCAGCCGGACAGCGAGCTCGAGCGGATGAATGTCGTGCGCAGCGCCATCGCCGAGCGTGCCTTCTATCCGCGCATTGTGCTGGGCGAGTTCTTCCAGGACCAGTTCCGCCAGTGCGTCACCGAAGGCCGCAAGGCCGGGCATGTGATCGAGATCAAGGCGCTGCATCGCGTCGATGATATCGACCTTCATGCCAGCGACATCGCCGTCAAGGCCAGCGGGCCGGACGGGGAGCAGGACTATGCTTTCGACCATGTCGTCATGGCGACCGGCCATGACTGGCCGGAGACGACCGAAACGCGTCCGGGCTATTTCATGTCGCCCTGGCCGGCGCCGGTGCTCAAAACCATTCCGCCGGGCCGCGTCGGTATTCTCGGCACGTCGCTCAGCGCCATCGATGCGCTGATTTCGGTCGCCACGGCCCATGGCGCCTTCTATCTCGATGCGGCGGGATCGCTCGAATATTTCCCGTCGCCCGGCAGCGAGGCGTTTACCGCGGCGCTGATGTCGCGCAAGGGCGTGCTGCCGGAGGCGGACTTCTACTGTCCCTATCCCTATCTGCCGCTGTCGATCTGCACGCCGGAGGCGGTGGATGCCTTGGTGGCGAGCGGCCGGGGCGATCTGCTCGATCCGATCTTCGACCTGTTCCGCGCCGAACTGCTGGCGGCCGACCCGGCCTATGCCGGGCGGATCGGGCTCGGCATGCTGACGGTGGAGACGCTGGCACCGGCCTATTTCGCGGACCGCGAGGGCGCGGATGCCTTCGTCTGGGCGGCCGCAAACCTCGCGGAGGCCGAGAAGAACGAGCTGGAACAGCGCACCATCGGCTGGCGCTACGCGATCCTGCGCATGCACGAGGTGATCGCGCGGGCGGTGCCGCATTTCAACGAGGACGATCTCAAGCGTTTCCACAAGCACTTCAAGACCGTGTTCATCGACGACTATGCAACGGTTCCGCACCAGTCGATCCGCCGGCTGCTGGCGCTGCGGCGCGCGGGCAAGCTCGACGTGCTGCGTCTCGGCCGGGAGTCCGATATCGACAACGAGAGCGTGGAGCGCGGAGCCGTCGTCACCTTCGACGGGCGGGCGGAGGTCTTCGATTCCTTCATCGACGCCACCGGGCAGCACACGCTGTCGGCGCGCGACATTCCGTTCCCGAGCCTCGTCAATCGCGGTTTCGTGCGCAAGGCGAAGACAGCCGTCTCGTCCGTGCTGATCGACATGCCGGACGAGCCGGCGATGGTGCGCACGGGGGGCGTCGATCTGGACGATGCCTTCCGGCCGCTATTCGAGGCGCCGGTCACGCGCCGTCTCTACTGCGTGTCGATCGCGTTCCTGCTGCACAAGCTACCCTTCATCCAGGGCATCACCAGCGCCCATGAACTTGGCGGCATCGTCTCCTCCGCGATCCTGCGCGATATCGGCGGCGAGCGGACGGATGGTATTATCGGCTTCGACATGAACGCCGCGTAGACCGTTCTAATCCTCGATCCAGACCTCGTCGCCCAGGGACACACGACCCGGGGTGACGATCTCGGCGTAGACGCCGAGGTTGCGCCGGTTGCCGCGCAGGATGCTGCGCAGCACCTCCGGCTGTTCCGGCAGGCCCGGCTGCGCGGCCAGCGTCATGCCGCACCGCTTCGTGCCTTCGGTGACGGTGATCTCCAGCGTGCCGATGACGATCTTGCGGCCGACCCAGTCGTTCTCGAGAAAGCCCGAGGCCGCCTCCGTGTCCACCAGCATATCCGGGCGGAAGCGCCGCGCATCGAGCACCAGCGCCGGGTCGCTCGCGTGGATCGCCGTCATCGACGCCGTGGTGAGGAGGTGGAGCGGACTTGCGGCATAGCGTGGCGCGATCACCGGCCAGCTTCGGCCCGTCCCCCGCGTTTCCGCGAGCCCGACGGGGAAGCCGAAATGCTGGGACAGACGTTCTTCCACGTCGGCGGCATCGGCCGCCAGCCATGTGCCTTCGGGAAAGCCGATCTCCGCCATGCCATCCGCCCGCAGCCGGGCGACCAGATGCAGCGCCTTGCGCCAGCGCTCGCGCGATTCCGGTGCCGCGGGTTCTCGCGTGTCCGGGTCGAAAAGAAGGAAGGCGCGGTTGCCGGCGACGCCGCCTCCGGCATGGCCGGTCGCGCCGTCTTCGCCCGTGCCGGCCGCCGCGACATCGAGGTGGTCCATCATTTCCCCGCCGAGCGAACTCACCGGGTAGCGCCAGAGTTCGGCGATACGTCCAACAGATTTCAAGGATGTCGTCTCCCGGCAGGGGTCAGGGATATGCAGGTACGCGGAAAGCCTGCGGGTGGCAGTGATCCCTTGTGAATGCGCCTGCCTGCTGCAGGTTCCCGCGGGAGACCCGACGGCATCGCAGAAGGTCGTCGGCGTGCCGTGTCGGCTCGCCGATATGGTGTCCGGATGCCTACGTTAAGGAGATCTCCGCATGACAATTCAACCTTCGGGGGCATATATCCTTCGAATTTCATTTAGGTTTCGTTGTTATGCTCCGCGTTCGTGACGTGGTTCAGGGTATCTCGATGGTCAGCGCTTTAAGAGCATCCGCACGCCTGCCTTTGCAGACGGATGATTTTCGCATGTTGTTTCAGTCACATCCCTCGCCGATGTGGATCTACGACCCGCTGACCTATCGCTTCCTCATCGTCAACGACGCCGCCGTGGAACTCTATGGCTACAGTCAGCTCGCCTATACGCGCCTGACGGTGCTCGACATCCGCCCCGCGTCGGAGCGCCAGCGCATGGTGGATGCCGTGGCGAAGCGCAGCGATGTCGATCGCGCCGAGCGCTGGACGCATCTGAAGGCGGACGGGACGGCGCTCGATGTCCTGACCTATGGGCGTGAACTGCAATTCGAGGGGCGGACGGCCATTCTCGCCATCGTTCAGGACCGGACGGAGGTAAATGCCGCCCGCCAGCAGGTCAGCGAGACCCAGACGCTGCTTGACAGCATCATCGAGAACCTTCCGGTCGCCGTCTTCGTCAAGGACATGGAGGATGACGGCCGCTACGTGCTCTACAATGCCGCCTGTGGCAGCATCTTCGGCACGACGTCCGAGAAGATCGCCATGGGTTCCGACCGCACGGTCTTCTCCGAGCGTCAGATGACGCAGTTTCGCAAGCAGGACGAACGCGCCCTGGCGACCTCGGGGACCGTGAGCTTCGAAGAGACCATCGAGGATCTCTCGGGCGGCAAGCGCATCCTGCGCACCGCCAAGCGGGTGCTGCCGACCCGCAAGGGCAACCGTCCGCGCTACGTTCTGGGCATTTCCCAGGACGTGACGGAGGAGCGGGAAACCGAGGCGCGCCTTGCCTACATGGCCATGCACGATTCGCTCACCGGTCTCGCGAACCGCGCCTATTTCGGCGATCACATCCGGCGTGCGGCGCTTGCGGCGACCGAGGAGGCGCCGGTGGCGCTGCTCTATCTCGATATCGACCACTTCAAGACCATCAATGACAGCCAGGGGCATGCGGCGGGAGACGCGCTGCTCTGCCAGGTCGGCGGCCGCCTGCTGTCGATCATACGGCAGGGCGATCTCGTGGCGCGGCTCGGCGGCGACGAGTTCGCGATCGTGCTGCAGCTTCAGGACGGACGCGTGGCGGAGGAGGTGGCCGACCGGCTGCTGGCTGCCCTGCGCGTGCCGTTCGATCTCGACGGCATCGCCGAGCACGTCACCTGCAGCATCGGCATTGCGCGCGCGCCGGAACATTCGACGGACGATGACGGGCTGATGCGGGATGCCGATCTCGCGCTCTACGCCGCCAAGGAGGGCGGCCGCTCGACCTTTCGCATCTACCGTCCCGAGATGCGCCTGGAAGCTGAACGCCGCCACGAGATGAACCTGGCGCTGCACCATGCGCTGGAGGAGGGGCAGTTCGAGCTCTACTACCAGCCGATCTATCGGATCGGCGGTCCGGATCTCGCGGGTTTCGAAGCGCTGATCCGCTGGAATCATCCCGAACGCGGGCTGGTGGCGCCGATCGACTTCATCCCCGTGGCCGAGGAAACCGGGCTGATCGTGCCCATCGGCGAGTGGGCGTTGAACGAGGCCTGCCGGACGGCTGCCCGGTGGCCCGCCCATCTGCGGATCGCCGTCAATCTCTCGGTCTCCCAGTTTCGCGATGCGGGCCTCCTGGATGCGGTGCGTCTCGCCATCGAGAGCAGCGGACTTGCGCCCGAACGGCTGGAGATCGAGATCACCGAATCCGTGTTTCTGACCGATGTCGGCCAGAGCCTGCCGCTGCTGCGGGCGATGAAGGCGCTTGGCCTGCGGATCGCCATCGATGATTTCGGCACCGGCTATTCGTCGCTCTCCTATCTGCGCAGCTTCGCCTTCGACAAGATCAAGCTCGATCAGAGCTTCGTCTCCGGTATCGAGACGGATGCCGGCAGTCTCGCCATCATCCGCGCCGTGGTGGGCATCGGTTCGGGCTTCAACGCCACGACGCTTGCCGAAGGCGTGGAGACCGAGGAGCAGCTGCAGGCGCTCCGCCGGGAGGGTTTTGCCGAGGTGCAGGGTTACCTGCTCGGCCGGCCCCGTCCGCTCGGCGATACCGAGGCGATGATCGCCGACGCGATGGATCCTCAGAGGGCGCCGTTGCGGTTGAGGGCGACCACGTAGAGGCTCGTCGTCGCCGTGATAAACAGCCGGTGCCGGGCGCGACCGCCGAAGCAGAGATTGGCGGCACGCTCCGGCAGAAGGATGCGTCCCATCAGATGGCCGTCCGGGGCGATGCAGTGCACGCCGTCGCCGGCCGACGACCAGACATTGCCCTCGCTGTCGAGCCGGATGCCGTCGGCCGCGCCGGGTGAAATGACGTGGAAGACGTCGCCGCCGGTGAGCCGGCCGTCCCCGGCGACATCGAAGACCCGGATATGGCGGGGATCGTCGCTGTCCGGCAGGCCGGTATCGGCCACATAGAGCCGCCGCTCGTCCGGGCTGAAGGCAAGGCCGTTCGGCGAGCGGAAATCGGTAAGCATCGCCCGAATGCTGCCCGACGGATCGACCCGGTAGACGTTGCAGGGCAGCTCCTGCTCGCCGCGGTGTCCCTCGTAATCGCTGAAGATGCCGTAGATCGGATCGGTGAACCAGATGCCGCCGTCGGAGGCGACGATGACGTCGTTCGGTGCGTTCAGGCGCTTGCCTTCGAAGCGGTCGGCGATGACGGTGAGGGTGCCGTCATATTCCGTCCGCGTCACCCGGCGCGTCCCGTGTTCGCAGGTGACGAGGCGGCCGGAACGGTCGCGGGTCTGGCCATTGGAGAAGTTCGACGGCGCACGGAACGTCGACAGCCCGCCATCGGGCGACCAGCGCAGGATACGGTCGTTCGGAATGTCGGAAAAGAGCAGGCAGTTGAGATCGCCGAACCAGACGGGCCCCTCGACCCAGTCGAAGCCGGTGGCCAGTTGCTTCACCGGCGCATTGCCGAGGACATAGGTCGAAAACACGGGATCGACGGCTTCGAAAAACGACATGCTGCTCTAACTCCTCTGGCGCACGGCTTGCTTTTTTCTCTCGTCCCGAGCCGCGTTCCCTTATCTGGGGCGAAGAGGAGATTTGTCATGGCGGGCACCGGGCTTTCCCGACTGTATCGCGACTATATCGATTGTCTCAACCGGCAGGACTGGGAGGCGCTGGCGGATTTCGTCGGCGAGGACGTCTGCCACAACGGCCGGCAGATCGGCCTGTCCGGCTATCGCGCCATGCTGGAGAAGGATTTCCGCGAGATCCCGGATCTCTCGTTCCAAATCGTCCTCCTGGTCGAAGATCCGCCGGTCATCGCCAGCCGGCTTTCGTTCGATTGCACGCCCGTCGGCGCGTTCCTCGGGCTGCCCGTCAACGGGCGGAGGGTGCAGTTTACCGAAAACGTTTTCTACACCTACCGCGCGGACAGAATACGGGATGTCTGGTCGGTGATCGACAAGGCGGCGATCGAGGCGCAGCTTATCCCGGGTGGTGTGGCGCCTCTGCGAAGGGAGATCGAGACATGAGCTTCGACCTTACCGGGCGTCGTGCCCTGATCACCGGATCGTCGCAGGGGATCGGTCTCGCTCTGGCGCGCGGCTTGCAGGCAGTGGGCGCGCAGGTCGTGCTCAACGGGCGGGATGCGACGAAGCTGGAGGCAGCGGTCGCCGAAGTTCCGGGCGCAACGAGCCTTCTCTTCGACGTGACCGACCATCATGCGGTTCGGGCCGCGATCGACGCGTTCGAGGCGGAGACGGGTCCCATCGACATTCTCGTCAACAATGCGGGCATGCAGCATCGCGCGCCGCTTGAGGATTTTCCGCCGGAGGCCTTCGAGCGGCTGCTGCAGACCAATATCGCCAGTGTCTTCCATGTCGGGCAGGCCGTGGCGCGGCACATGATCGCCCGGGGCGCCGGCAAGATCGTCAATATCGCCAGCGTACAGAGCGCGCTCGCCCGCCCGTCGATCGCGCCCTACACCGCGACGAAGGGGGCCGTCGCGAACCTGACCAAGGGGATGGCGACGGACTGGGCCAGATACGGGCTGCAATGCAACGCGATCGCGCCCGGCTATTTCGAGACGCCGCTGAATGCGGCGCTGCTCGCGGACCCGGACTTCTCGACGTGGCTCGGCAAGCGCACGCCGGCGGGGCGATGGGGGCAGGTGGAGGAACTGGTGGGCGCCTGCGTGTTCCTGTCGTCCGCTGCATCCTCGTTCGTCAACGGCCATATTCTCTACGTGGATGGCGGCATCACCGCCTCTCTGTGACGGCCGAACCGGGTGCTGTGCCTGCGCGAGCGCCTGCAAGTGAAAAATAACCGGATCTGCCGAAGATTGCCGCATGCATGGGGGTGTCCAGCGGCCGCAGCGGCCTATGTCCGTTCCGTCACCTCCGGAGATTCCCCCGTGCCCCATTTCCGCATCGTCCCGCCCGCCCTCGTTTTCGGTGCGCTGCTCTCGCTTGCCGGATGCAGCGAGAATGCCGAGCAGAAGCCCGCCAACGCGCCGGCGGTAAAGCCCGAGGTCAGCGTCATGACGCTGCATCCCACCTCCGTCGCCATCACGGCGCTCCTGCCGGGGCGCACGGCCGCCTCTCTCATCGCCGAGGTCCGGCCGCAGGTCGGCGGCATCGTGCGCAAGCGGAATTTTCAGGAAGGCGGATCGGTGCGGGAAGGGGACGTGCTCTACGAGATCGACCCCGCCACCTATCAGGCCGCCTATGACAGCGCGGTGGCGGCCGTCGCCAAGGCCAATGGCGCCGTGCCGAGCGCGCAGGCGCGGGTCGATCGCTATCGGGGCCTCAGCCGAAACGATGCCGTGAGCCAGCAGGATCTCGACGAAGCGCTGGGCACGCTGGCACAGGCCAATGCCGACGTCGCCTCGGCCAAGGCCGCGCTCGAGACCGCGCGCATCAATCTCGACTACACCAAGATCCGCGCGCCGATCGGTGGCCGGGTCGGAGCGTCCACCGTGACGGTCGGGGCGCTGGTGACGGCCGACCAGACGACGTCGCTGACGACGATCCGCCAGATCGACCCGATCAATGTGGACGTGACGCAGTCGAGCGCGAACCTCTTGAAGCTGCGCCGGGCGATCGAGGACGGGCGCCTGAAGACGACGGGCGCGAATGTCAGCGTGACGCTGAAGCTCGAGGACGGCTCCGACTACAATCGCACCGGGCGGATCGAGTTTCTCGATGCCGCGGTCGAGGAGACCACAGGTTCGGTGACCGTCCGGGCGGAGTTTCCCAATCCCGAGCAGCTGCTTCTGCCCGGCGTCTATGTCCGCGCCGTGATCCAGGAGGGCATTCGCCAGAACAGCTACCTCGTGCCGCAGCGGGCCGTGTCGCGCAACACCAAGGGCGAGGCGACCGCGAAGTTCGTCCTGCCCGACGGCAAGGTGGACGAGCGGGTGCTTAACGTCGATCGCAGCATCGGCAACAGCTGGCTGGTGGCCGATGGCATCGAGGATGGCGCGCGGGTGGTCGTGGAAGGCAACCAGCGCGTCCGGGCCGGGCAGGAGGTGACGACGTCGGACGTAATCGTCAACGATGCCACCGGCGAGCTGGAACAGGCCGCCAAGGAAACCGGCGGGGCGGCGAAGCCCGTGGATGTCTCTGCCGCGGAGCCGGCGGCATCTGGGCAGGCGCCCGCTCCGCTCGCGTCGAAGAACTGAGGTCGCCCCATGTCGCGTTTCTTCATCGACAGGCCGATCTTCGCCTGGGTCATCTCCATCTGCATCATGCTGGCGGGGCTTCTCGCCATCACCACACTGTCGATCTCGCAATATCCGCAGATCGCGCCGACGACCGTTCGCATCAGCGCCAACTATCCGGGTGCGGACGCGCAGACGGTCGAGAACTCGGTGACCAAGGTCATCGAGCAGGGCATGACCGGCATCGACAATCTCGACTACATGACCTCGACCTCGCAGGCGACCGGGGCCGCGTCTATCTCTCTCACCTTCACCAACAATGCCGATCCCGATGTCGCGCAGATGCAGGTGCAGAACAAGCTGCAGCTGGTGGAGAGCAATCTGCCGCAGTCGGTGCAGTCCAGCGGCATCACGGTCGCGAAGTCCGCCTCCAGCTTCCTGATGGTCGTCGCCTTCGTATCGACCGACAACCGGCTCTCTTCGCTCGACCTGTCCGACTATATCGACAGCACGCTGAACGACACGATCAAGCGCGTGGCCGGCGTGGGGGATACCCGCATCTTCGGCTCGGGCTATGCCATGCGCATCTGGCTCGACCCGGAAAAGCTGGTGAAGTACAGCCTGATGGCGAGCGACGTGGCGAGCGCCATCGAGGCGCAGAACACGCAGGTGTCTGCCGGCCAGCTCGGCGGCCTGCCGCAGCGCAAGGGCCAGCAGCTCAACGCCACCGTTACGGCGAAGAGCCGGCTGCAAACGCCCGAGCAGTTCGAAAACATCATCATCAAGAGCCAGCCGGACGGATCGCTGGTGCGGCTGAACGATATCGCCCGCGTGGAGCTCGGCGCCGAAAGCTACGATACCTCGGGCCTCTACAACGGCAAGAACGCCGCGGGCCTCGGCATCAACCTCGCCTCCAACGCCAATGCGCTGGATACGGCCGAGGCGGTCGTCGCGGCGATCGACAGCCTGAAGGAAACGCTGCCGGCCAATGTCGAGGTCGTCTACCCCTACGACACGACACCCTTCGTCAAGCTCTCCATCGAGGACGTGGTGAAGACGCTGATCGAGGCGATCGTCCTCGTCTTCGTGGTCATGCTGGTCTTCCTGCAGAGCCTGCGCGCGACGATCATTCCGACGCTTGCCGTTCCGGTCGTGCTGCTCGGCACGTTCGGGGTCCTGTCGCTGTTCGGCTATTCCATCAACACGCTGACCATGTTCGCCATGGTGCTCGCCATCGGCCTGCTGGTGGACGACGCGATCGTCGTCGTCGAGAACGTCGAGCGCGTGATGGAGGAGGAGGGGCTCGACCCGCGCGAGGCGACCATCAAGTCGATGCAGGAGATCACCGGTGCGCTGGTCGGTATCGCCACCGTGCTCTCGGCCGTGTTCATCCCCATGGCGTTTTTCTCCGGCTCGGTCGGCATCATCTACCGCCAGTTCTCCATCACCATCGTGTCCGCCATGATTCTGTCGGTCATCGTGGCGCTGATCCTCACGCCTGCGCTGTGCGCGACAATTCTTAAAAAGCCGAAGCACGGGGCGAAGCAGAAGGGGCTTTCCGGATATTTCAACCGCGGCTTCGACCGCACGACCCATGGCTACCAGCGCGGCGTATCCGGCATGATCCGGCGGCCGTTCGTCTTCCTCGTCGGTTTCGCGCTCATCGTCGCGGCGGTCGGCTATCTCTTCAACCGCCTGCCGAGCTCGTTCCTTCCCGAAGAGGATCAGGGCATCCTGATCACCAGCGTGCAGATGCCGCCGGGCGCGACGCAGGATCGCACGGTCAAGATGCTGAAGCAGGTGACCGACTACTATCTGACGAACGAAAAGGACAATGTCGCCGGCGTCTTCGGCGCGGTCGGCTTCGGCTTCGGCGGAGCCGGGCAGAATGTGGGCCTCGCCTTCGTCAAGCTCAAGCCGTTCGAGGAACGGACCACCGCGGAAGCCGGAGCCAGCGCCATCGCGGGCCGGGCGATGAAGACGTTCTCGAAGTACAAGGACGGCAACGCGTTCGCGCTCGCCCCGCCCGCCATTCAGGGCTTCGGCAATTCGAGCGGCTTCGATTTCTATCTGCAGGACGTGAACGGCGAGGGGCATGCGGCGCTGATCGCCACGCGCAACAAGCTGCTCGGGGAGGCCGGCAAGAACCCGCTTCTGACCGGCACGCGACCGAACGGGCAGGAAGACCAGACGCAATATTCCGTCAACATCGACCAGGAAAAGGCGAGCGCCCTCAACCTCAGCCTTGCCGATATCGACACGACCATCTCCACCGCCTGGGGCGGGCGCTACATCAACGACTTCATCGACCGCGGTCGCATCAAACCCGTCTACGTTCAGGGCGACCAGGACTTCCGCATGCAGCCGGAGGATTTCGATCGCTGGTACGTGCGCAATTCCGACAATGCCATGGTGCCGTTCTCGGCCTTTGCCAGCGGCGACTGGTCGTTCGGCTCGCCGCGTCTGGAGCGCTACAACGGTGCCTCGGCCGTGGAGATCCAGGGCGCTGCGGCCAGCGGCGTCAGCTCCGGCGTGGCGATGGACGAGATCGACAAGATCATGTCGAGCGTCGGTGCCGGCTATGCGCATGAGTGGACCGGCCTTTCGGCGCAGGAGCGTCTGTCCGGCAGCCAGGCGACTCAGCTCTATCTGATTTCCGCGCTCGTCGTGTTCCTGGCGCTGGCCGCACTTTATGAAAGCTGGTCGATCCCGTTCTCGGTGATGCTGGCGGTGCCGATCGGCATTTTTGGCGCGCTTCTGGCCGCGACCGTCATGGGGGAGTCCAACGACGTCTATTTCAAGGTCGGTCTGCTCACCACGATCGGGCTTGCGGCGAAGAATGCGATCCTGATCGTGGAGTTCGCGATCGAGCAGCAGAACAGCGGCAAGGATCTGATCTCCGCCACCGTGGAGGCAGCACGCCAGCGCCTGCGGCCGATCCTCATGACCTCGCTCGCCTTCATCCTCGGGGTGACGCCGCTTGCAACCGCGAGTGGTGCCGGTTCCGGCGCGCAGAACTCGATCGGCATCGGCGTCATGGGCGGCATGATCGCGGCGACCTTCATCGGTATCTTCTTCATCCCGCTGCTGTTCGTCACCGTTCGCCGCATCTTCAAGGGGCGCCAGCCGAAGCCGCGCGCGGAAACGGGCATCCCCGAGGCGGCGCAGTAGGAGCGACCGTCTATCCGGTCAGGGGCCCGCCTTGCGGGCGCGGCGTAGCGCATCGAGGGCGATGACGAGGAGCAGGAGGCTCGCCGCCAGAAGCAGCACGCCGCCGACCGACTGGTAGACCAGCACGCCGGCAACGCCGCCGCTGCCGAAGGCGAGGATGGTGTAGAGGTGCAGGCGCAGCTTCGCCCGGTTGCCGGCCGCCTCGCCCGACACGTCGCGCCCCCGCAGGATGTCGATGGCCACGGCGATCTCGATGCCGATATCGGTCGCCATGCCGGACACGTGCGTGGTGCGGACGCGGGCATCGGAGATGCGCGTCACCGTCGCATTCTGCAGCCCCATGAGAAAGGCGAGGCCGAGGATCAGGATTTCGACACGCCACAGGGCCGTCACGAAAAGGTCCGCGAGGCCGAGCGGGGCGAGCAGCAGCGCCTCCAGAAGGATGCACCAGGCATAGATGCCGCCGATGCCCCGCCGGCGGCCGGCATTGATGATCAGCGATGAGACCGTCGAGCCCAGAATGAAGACGAGCACGATCGACAGATAGAACAGGCTTGCCCGCCCCTGGAGCGTCGCGACGTGGTCGGACAAAGCCGAAACGTTGCCCGTCATGTTGGCGGCGAAGAAGCCGATGGCATAGAAGGCCGCGGCATTGAGCGCGCCGGCGATGCCGGCCAGCCAGAAGGCGAGAAAGACGTCGATACGTTCGTTGCGGGCTGCGCCCTGATGAATCAGCATGCGGAAGCTTATGCCGCCACCGCCTTGCGCGAAAGCGGCAACGCCGCAGAGCGGGTGCAACCTCCAGCGTGCGGTGCGGCATTTTCCCGTTGTGCGGGGCCGTTCAAGCTGACACACTCCCGACATGATGGCCTGGGTCAGGCTTCGGCAGGGGGACGGACATGATGCGTTTCGACGTGAGCACAGCCCGACGGATCCGCGCGATCCTCGGTGGCGCAGCCCTTTCCACGGCGCTTCTCTTCTCCTCCCACGGCGCATTCGCCGCCAAGACATCGCTGGTTCTGGGCATGACGATCGAGCCGCAGGGGCTGGACCCCACCGTCGCCGCACCCGTCGCCATCGGGCAGGTGACCTGGCAGAACGTGTTCGAGGGGCTGGTGGCGATCGACCGGGAGGGCAAGGTCGTGCCGCAGCTTGCCAAGAGCTGGGAGATCTCGCCGGACGGGCTGACCTATACGTTCAAGCTGCAGGAGGGCGTGACCTTCCACGACGGCGAGGCGTTCGACAGCGGGGTGGCGAAATTCTCGCTCGACCGCGCCCGCGGGCCGGACTCGACCAACGGGCAGAAGCGCTTCTTCGCCGCGATCGACACGATCGCGACGCCGGACAAGACGACACTGGTGCTGACGCTGAAGAAGCCGCAGGGAAGCCTTCTCTACTGGCTCGGCTGGCCCGCCTCGGTCATGGTCGGCACGAAGAGCGCGGCCGACGACAAGACCAGGCCCGTGGGCACCGGCCCCTTCACCTTCGTCAGCTGGACGAAGGGCGACCGGGTGGAGCTGGCCGCCAACCCGAACTACTGGAACAAGACCGTCAAGGTGCGGCTTCAGGCCGTGACCTTCCGCTTCATCCCCGACGCGCAGGCGCAGGCGGCGGCGATCACCACCGGCGGCGTCGATGCCTTTCCCGAGTTCGCCGCGCCCGAGCTGATGGAGAGCTTCAAGGACAAGGCCGATCTCGTGACGGTCATCGGCAACACCGAGCTGAAGGTCGTCGCCGGCATGAACAATGCCCGCAAACCCTTCGACGACAAGCGCGTGCGGCAGGCGCTGATGATGGCGATCGACCGGCAGACCGTGATCGACGGCGCCTGGTCCGGCCTCGGCACGGCCATCGGCAGCCATTACACGCCGAACGATCGCGGCTATATCGATCTCACGGCCAAGCATCCCTATGACGTCGAGAAGGCCAAGGCGCTGCTGGCGGAAGCGGGCTATCCCGACGGCTTTGCCTTCACCATCAAGACGCCGCAGATGGCCTATGCGCCGCGCAGCGCCGAGGTGATGCAGGCCATGCTGGCCGAGATCGGCGTGACCATGACCATCGAGCCCACCGAATTTCCGGCCAAATGGGTTCAGGACGTCTTCAAGGGCGGCGACTACGACATGACCATCGTCGCCCATGCCGAGCCGATGGACATCGACATCTACGCCCGCGACCCCTACTATTTCCACTACAAGAACCCGGCCTTCTCTGAGATCATCGACAAGGTGGAAGCGACAGCCGACCCGGCCAAGCAGGATGCGCTCTACCAGGAGGCACAGAAGATCCTCGCCGAGGACGTGCCGGCCCTGTTCCTGTTCGTCATGCCCAAGCTCGGCGTGTGGAACGCCAAGCTCAAGGGTCTCTGGGAAAACGAACCGATCCCGTCCAACGTGCTGAGCGAGGTCTATTGGGAGGAATGAGAGCGAGCGTGTCTTGCCTGATGGCGGCCGTGGAGGCGAGGGGATGCCGTCGCCTCAAGTCCCTTCTCCCCATTTCGATGGGGAGAAGGTCGCGGCAGCGGGATGAGGGGCGGGCTTGCGGCAGGCTCCGCGCGTCGTGGCGGCCCCTCACCCTAACCCTCTCCCCGCCTGCGGGGAGAGGGGACGTGGCAGGCGCATCGGTCGAGGGTGTGGAGGGCGTTTGCCACGGGTGCCTTCTCCCCATCCCGATGGGGAGAAGGTGGCGGCAGCCGGATGAGGGGCGGGCTTGCGCCATGCTTCGCGCTTCGCGGCAGCCCCTCACCCTAGCCCTCTCCCCGCCTGCGGGGAGAGGGGACGTGGCAGGCGCTTTCGTCGTGCGTGTGGAGGGCGTTTGCCACGGGTGCCTTCTCCCTATCCCGATGGGGAGAAGGTGGCGGCAGCCGGATGAGGGGCGGGCTTGCGCCATGCTTCGCGCTTCGCGGCGGCCCCTCACCCTACCCCTCTCCCCGCCTGCGGGGAGAGGGGGCGTGGCAGGCGCATCGGTCGAGGGTGTGGAGGGCACGAGCCACGGGTCCCTTCGCCCCATCCCGATGGGGAGAAGGTGGCGGCAGCCGGATGAGGGGCTGGCCACAGGCGCAACGGCCGGGATCGAGCCAACTGTATCCTTGCACCTTGTTCCGTGTCGGGCCACCTTATGACCGGCCTGCTGCTGCGGCGGGTCGCGAGCCTCTTTCTGACGCTCCTCGCCGTCTCCGCGCTGATCTTTCTCGTCATGGATGTGCTGCCGGGCGATCCCGCAGCGATCATGCTGGGGACGTCGGCGACGCCGGAGACGCTGGAGGCGTTGCGGCGGCAACTGGGGCTCGATCAGCCGCTGGTGCTGCGCTACCTGTCATGGCTCGGCGGTGTCGCGACCGGCGATCTCGGCATGTCCTACACCTATGGCGTGCCCGTGGCCGGGCTGATCGCCGAGCGGCTGGCGGTAACGCTTCCGCTCGCCTTCATCGCCATTCTCCTTTCGGTCGCCATCGCCGTTCCGCTCGGGGTCGCCTCGGCCGCCCGGCGCAACGGTGCCGTCGATTATGCCGCGGGCCTGCTGTCGCAGATGTTCATCGCGGTTCCCGGCTTCTGGGTGGGGTTGCTGCTGGTGCTGGTCTTTTCCGTCTCGCTCGGCTGGGTGCCGTCGGGCGGCTTTCCCGGCTGGCGGGCGGGGATCGTGCCGGCGCTGGGCGCGCTGGTGCTGCCGGCCATCGCGCTCGCTCTGCCGCAGGCGGGCGTTCTCACGCGGGTCACGCGCTCGGCGGTCATCGAGGTGATGAACGAGGATTTCGTGCGCACCGCGCGTGCCAAGGGCCTGCCGCGCCGCACGGCCCTGTGGCGGCATGCGGTGCCGAATGCGCTGGTGCCGGTCGTCACCATTCTCGGCCTGCAGTTCACCTTCCTGATCGCCGGGGCGGTGCTGGTCGAAAACGTGTTCAACCTGCCGGGCCTCGGCCGTCTCGCCTTGCAGGCTCTGTCCCAGCGCGACATCATCGTCATGCAGGATGTCGTCCTGTTCTTCGCGGCATTGGTCATCGTCATGAATTTCCTGGTCGATCTCTCCTATCTCGCGCTCGATCCGCGCCTGCGGAAGCGCGCATGAGCGCGGCTTCGCCCTCCGATACACGCCGCGCCGCGCCATCCGGTGACCGGCTGAGGCGCGCGGTGGCGCGGGGCAATCTCCTGATCGGAAGCCTGCTGATCGGCCTCATCGGCGCGGTCGCCCTCATGTCGCTCGTCTGGACGCCGCTGCCGCCGGGCAAGCTGCAGATCGTGCAGAAGCTCAAACCGCCGCTCGCGCAAGGCCTGCTCGGCACCGACCATCTCGGCCGTGACGTCGCCTCCATGCTCATGGTCGGCGCGTGGAATTCCCTGTCGATCGCGGTGCTGGCGGTCACGATGGGTGCGCTCGCCGGCACACTCCTTGGCGTGACCGTCGCGGCGCGGCGCGGCTGGTTCGAGGCGATCATGATGCGGGCGAACGACGTGATCTTCGCGCTGCCGCCCATTCTCTCGGCCATGATGCTCGGCGCGCTGCTCGGCACCGGCCGGCGGACCGCCATCATCGCCATCGCGGTCTTCATGGTGCCGGTCTTCGCGCGGGTGACGGCCAGTGCCGCCCTGCAGGTCTGGTCGCGGGATTATGTGCTGGCGGCGCGGGGCGCGGGCAAGGGCGGTGTCCGCATCACGGTCGATCACGTCCTACCCAATATCGCCAATCAGATCATCGTGCAGGTGACGATCCAGCTCGGTCTTGCCATCCTCACCGAGGCGGGCCTGAGCTTTCTCGGTCTCGGCATGGCGCCGCCGGCGCCGACCTGGGGGCGGATGCTCGCCGACGCCCAGACCTATCTCGGCCGCGCGCCGTGGCTCGCCATCCTGCCCGGCCTTGCCATCGCGCTGACGGTGTTCGGCTTCAACATGCTCGGCGATGGCCTGCGCGACCTGCTCGACCCGCGCGAGAAGGGTCGCCGATGACGCCGCCGCTGCTTCAAATCGAAGATCTCGCCATCTCCATCGACCGTCCCGGCGGCGGGCGGCAGCCGATCCTGACCGATATCGATATCACGCTGCGTGCTGGGGAGACGCTCGGCATCGTCGGCGAAAGCGGATCGGGAAAGTCGCTGCTGTCGCTTGCCGTCCTGGGGCTTCTGCCCCCGGTCGCGCACGCGACGGGCCGCATCCTGCTGGAGGGGCGCGACCTTCTGGCGATGGACGAGGATGCGCTCTGCTCTGTGCGCGGTCGCCGCATCGGCATGATCTTCCAGGAGCCGCTGACGGCGCTCAATCCCGCCATGACAGTCGGGGACCAGATCGCCGAGGGGCTGGTGATCCAGGAGGGCCTGTCCTGGCGGGCAGCGCGGCGCGAGGCGATCACGCTGCTCGACCGCGTGCGCATGCCGGATGCGGCGCAGCTGTCCCGCGCCTATCCGCACGCGCTGTCCGGCGGGCAGCGGCAGCGGGTCGGCATCGCCATCGCGCTCGCCATGAAGCCCGCGCTGATGATCGCAGACGAGCCGACGACCGCGCTCGACGTAACGGTGCAGGCCGAGGTGCTGGATATCCTCGACGATCTCACCCGCGATGCCGGCATGGCGCTCATTCTCGTCAGCCACGACCTCGGCGTCATCGCCCGCATGTGCGCCCGCACCCTCGTGCTCTATGCCGGCCGGCGCATGGAGGAGGGGGCGACGCGCGATGTGCTGACGGCGCCGCTCAACCCCTATACGCGCGGGCTGTTGCGCGCCGTTCCGCGGCGGCAGGCGCAGGGCGGGAGGCTTGCCACTATTCCCGGCACGGTGCCGTCCTTTGCCGCGCTTCCGCCCGGCTGCTGTTTTTCCGACCGCTGTCCCGACGTCATCCCCGCCTGCCATGCAGGCGAGCCGGCATGGACGCGCCCCGCATCCGGCCGCGGCGTCCGCTGCATCCGCGCACACGGGGCGGCCGCGTCGTGAGCCCGGCGCCGCTTCTCGATATCCGCAGGCTGTCGCGCGACTATGCAAGCGGCGGGCTGCTCGGTGGCAAGCACGTGACCCGGGCGCTCGCCGAACTGAGCATGACCGTCGCGCCGGGCACGATCCACGGCATCGTCGGCGAGTCCGGCTGCGGGAAATCGACGCTTGCCCGGCTGGTCATGGCGCTCGACCGTCCGACCTCCGGGAGCGTTCATTTCGACGGCGAGGATCTCTTCCGCCTTTCGCAGCGCGACCTGAAGCGCAAGCGGCGCGACTTTCAGATGGTGTTCCAGGACCCTTTCGGCTCGCTCGATCCGCGCCAGACGGTCGGGCGCATCGTGGCCGAGCCGCTGCATGTGCTGGAGGGGTCGCCGGGCCGGGCCGAGCGCCGCGACCGGGTGGCGGCGATGCTCGAGGCTGTGGGTCTCGCGCCCGACCATGCGGACCGCTATCCGCATGCGTTTTCCGGCGGGCAGCGCCAGCGCATCGCGATTGCCCGCGCGCTGATCACGGAGCCGAAGCTGGTCGTGGCTGACGAGGCGGTGTCCGCGCTCGATCTCTCGGTGCAGGCGCAGGTGCTGAACCTGTTGATGGACCTGCGCGATCGGCGCGGGGTGACGTTCCTGTTCATCACCCACAATCTCGCGGTCGTCGATGCCGTGGCCGACCGGGTGGGCGTGATGTATCGCGGGCGTCTGGTGGAGAGCGGTCCGGCACAGGCCGTTTTCGCCCGCCCGCTGCATCCCTATACGAGGCTGCTGGCCGATGCCGAGCCGGATGTGACCCGCTTCGGCCGGCCGGAACGACCGCCCGTCCTTGTGGCGGCGCCGATCGATGCCGAGGTCGGCTGCAGCTTTCGCAATCGCTGTCCGCTCGCCGTGGCGCGATGTGCGACCGAGCGGCCGGAGCTGCGCGCGCTTGCGGGCGGGCCGCAGATGGGCGAACGGCAGACGGCCTGCCACCGCGCCGAAATGCTGCTGGAAACGACCACACCGGGATGATGGAGACGATATGACCGACCTTCTCGACAGCACCATCCCGCAGTTGCGCGCCCGTTTCGCGGACCGCACGCTGTCGCCTTCGGAATACTGGCAGGCGGTCGAGGCGCGGATTGCGGCCTTCGAGCCGTCCGTCGCGGCGCTTTATGCCTACGACCCGGACGACGCGCGGGCACAGGCGGCGGCGTCCACCGCCCGCTGGCAGAAGGGCGCGCCGCTCGGGCCGCTCGACGGTATTCCCGTGACGCTGAAGGAACTGATCGCGACGAAGGGCACGCCGGTGCCGCTCGGCACCGCGGCGACGGTTCTGACGCCGGCGGAGGCGGATTCGCCTGTTGCCGCGCGGATGCGGGAGGACGGCGCGGTGATCTTCGCCAAGACCACCTGTCCCGACTACGGCATGCTCTCCTCCGGTCTGTCGAGCTTCCACCCCTTGAGCCGCAATCCGTGGAATACGGCGATGAATCCCGGCGGCTCGAGCGCGGGTGCGGCCGCGGCCGGTGCCGCCGGCTACGGACCGCTGCATATCGGCACGGATATCGGCGGCTCCGTTCGCCTGCCGGCCGGCTGGACGGGGCTGTTCGGCTTCAAGCCGAGCAATGGCCGTATCCCGATCGATCCCTATTATGTCGGGCGTTGCGCGGGGCCGATGACGCGGACGGTCGAGGATGCGGCCTTTGCCATGGCCACGCTGTCGCGGCCGGACGGGCGGGATGCCACGAGCCTGCCGCCGAACACGATCGACTGGATGGATCTCGACATCGACGTCCGCGGCCTGCGGATCGGCCTGATGCTGGATGCCGGATGCGGTCTCGAGGCCGAGCCGGAGGTGAAGGCGGCGGTGATCGCCGGCGCCCGGCAGTTCGAGGCGGCAGGGGCCGAGGTGATCGAGGTCGGGCCTGTGATGACGCGGGCGATGCTGGATGGGCTCGACGATTTCTGGCGGGCGAAGTTCTGGGGCGACATCCGCGGCCTGCCTGTGGAACGCCGGGCGAGGATCCTGCCCTATATCCATGCCTGGGCCGAGCGGGGGGCGGACGTCACCGGCGTGCAGGCCGTCGCGGGTTTCGGGCAGACGATGGCGATGCGGAAGGCGGCGGCCAGGCTGTTTTCGACGGTGGACGCCGTCCTCTCGCCCACCAATCCGGTCGTGTCCTACCCGGCCGACTGGGCCTCGCCGACCAACGATCCGGAACGGCCCTTCGAACACATCGCCTTCACCGTGCCGTGGAATATGTCGGAACAGCCGGCGGCCTCGATCAATGCCGGCTTTTCCGCCTCCGGCATGCCGATCGGCCTGCAGATCGTGGGGCCACGTTTTGCGGATCTCACGGTGCTGAAACTCTCGAAGCTGTTCGAAACCCTGACGGGCGGTATCCGCCGGTGGCCGCGCCCGGGCTGAGCGGCTTTACTCGGCGGCCACGATATCGGGGCGTTCGAGGTTGACGGCGATGTGCGGCCAGAGCGGTTCGGTGTCGGCGATGAGCGCCGTCGTGCCGGCGGCGATCCAGGGAATGTCGGTGCCGGGGCGGGTGCCGATGCGCACCTCCAGCCCGGCCTCGCGGGCGATCACGGCACCGCCGGCGATGTCCCACAGGGTCGTGTACATCTGCAGATGGCCGTCATAGGTGCCGCGCGCGGCAAAGAGCAGGCCGATGGAGGTCGAGCGGATCGACTGGACGACCCAGCCGGCATGGCGCAGGCCGACCGTCAGCGCCGCAACCTCGTCGGCCTCGTTCGGCGAGGCGTCGCCGAGCGACATCACGCGCACATCCTCGAACGGCACGGTGCGGGTGAAGGGCTGGCCGTTGCGCATCAGCCCGGTGCCGTCTGCGGCAGCGTAGATCTCGCGGAACACCGGCATGGCGACGACGCCGAGATCGGGCCGGCCATGGGTGACGTGGCCGAGCGAGATGCCCCACAGCGGCGAGCCGCGCAGGAAGTTCGCGGTTCCGTCGATCGGGTCGATGATCCAGTAGGCATCGCCACCCGTGCCGCCCATCTCCTCGCCGACCACGGCCTCGCCCGGAAAGGCTTCCGCCAGCCGCGCCCGCACCAGATGCTCGACGCTCGTGTCGGCCTCGGTCACGAAGTCCTGAAAGCCTTTGGCGCCCGTGGCGATCGTCGCGCGGGTCTCGAAGAAACCGAGCGCCATCTCCATCGCGTCCGCGATCACCGCAACGGCCTTTTCCAGCCGGGTCTGCGTCGTCGTCATGCCGGATACCCCTCTTCCGTCTCGGGCGCTGCCCCTGTCGCCTCCGTCGTCTCTATCGCGGCTTTTGTGCACTGCGCAAGCGCGTGGTTCTGCTCGGTAAACTCTCGCTTTCGCATAAGGGCGTTAGAGGCAACCATCGTCGGGGCGGAATCGGAGGTCGGTCACGTGAGCCTCGCGAAAAGGCGTCAAATGGATTGACAGGAGGGCCAAAAGCGTGGATTTTCCGCGCACTTCCGAGGGGGGCACCGAACGGTGCTGAGATGGGCGTTGAGCCTGGACCCTTGAACCTGATCCGGGTCATACCGGCGTAGGAACGGAAACAGGTGTCCGCTCACGGCCCTTTCTCTCTTCTCCGCTTCGCCCGGATCTCCGTCGCCCTTGTGTGGAGATCGCCGATGCCGTTGCCTGTTCGTCTGTTTCCCCCGCCGCGCGATACCGGTCTCTAGGCATGCGCGCGTTTCACGCGGCACTCGGGCTCGGCGTGCTGGTTCTCATCTGGCAGGCCGGCACGGCCGTGTTTTCGCCGCCGGCCTATCTGCTGCCGTCGCCGCTGGCTGTCGCCGCGGTATTTCGGGAGCAGTCGGCGTTTCTTTTGTCCCAAAGCCTCGTCACGCTGTCGGAAATCCTGATCGGGCTCGTCGCGGGCGCGGCGCTCGGTGCGGGCACGGCGTTCGTGCTGGCGGCGAGCCCGCGCATCGGGCCGTTCGTCTGGCCGACGATCCTCATCCTGCAGGCGTTGCCGGTCTTCGTTCTCGCGCCGATCCTCGTCGTCTGGCTCGGCTTCGGCATGGCCTCGAAGGTGGCCATGACCGTGCTCATCATCTTCTTTCCCGTCGCCTCGGCCTTTGCCGACGGGCTGAACCGGACGGAACGGGACATCGTGGATGCCGTGTCCCTGACGCAGGCCTCGCACTGGCAGGCGCTCGTGTCGGTGCGGGCGCCGCTGGCGCTGCCGAGCCTCGTTTCCGGCCTGCGCGTCGCCGCCCCGCTGGCGCCGCTCGGCGCCGTCGTCGGCGAGTGGGTCGGTGCGTCCGCCGGTCTCGGCTTCGTCATGGTGCAGGCCAATGCCCGCATGCAGACGGCCACCGTCTTCGCCGCCATGGTCGTGCTGGCCGTCATGACGCTGCTCCTGCGCCTGCTGGTCGATCTCCTCACCGCCCGCCTTGCGCCCTGGGCGCGGGAGGGCGATCGCCTTCATCCCGAACATCGATCCTCTCAACCCGTCCCATCCCGGAGATCTGCATGATCCGTCTTCTCGTCGCGACGATGCTTGGCCTGTCCAGCCTTTTCGCCTCCACCTCCGCGCAGGCCGCCGACCCGCTGACCGTGCTGCTCGAATGGTTCGTCAATCCCGACCATGCGCCCCTGGTGGTCGCGCAGGAGAAGGGCCTGTTCGCCGAGGCGGGGCTCGATGTCACGCTGGTGCCGCCGGCGGACCCTTCCGTCGTGCCGCGACTCGTGGCGGCAAAGCAGGCGGATATCGGCATCCACTACCAGCCCAATCTCTATCGCGACCATGAAGCGGGCCTGCCGCTCGTGCGCTTCGGCACGCTGGTGGAGACGCCACTGAACACGGTGACGGTGCTGGCGGACGGGCCGATCAAGAGCCTGAAGGACCTGAAAGGCCGGAAGGTCGGCTATTCCGTCTCCGGCTTCGAGGATGTGCTGCTGCAGCGCATGCTGGCGTCCGAAGGGCTCGGCAAGGACGATGTCGAGCTTGTCAACGTCAACTTCTCGCTCTCGCCGTCGCTGATCTCGGGCGCGGTCGATGCGACGATCGGCGGTTATCGCAATTTCGAACTGACGCAGATGAAGCTCGAGGGACATCCCGGCCGCGCCTTCTTTCTGGAGGAGCACGGTATCCCGGTCTATGACGAGCTGGTCTTCGTCACCCATCGCGATCTCGTGACCGATACCCGGCTGCCGCGCTTCCTGTCGGCGGTCGAGGAGGCTTCCATCTTCCTCACCAACCATCCCGACGAAGCCTGGGCGCTGTTCGCCAAGGCCTATCCCAACCTCAACGACGAACTGAACCGCACCGCCTTCTTCGATACGCTGCCGCGCTTCGCCAAGCGTCCCGCTGCGCTCGATACCGGCCGCTATGCCCGCTTCGGCGCCTTCATGCAGGAGGAGGGGCTGATCGCTAAGGCGCTCGAGGTTTCCGATATCGCCGTGGAGCTGAAATGAGCGCGATCACGGCACAGGCTGTCGCGGACATGCTGGCGCGGGTGCGGCAGGCGCGGCCGCGCGTGCATTGCCTCATGAACAGCGTGGTGCAGAAGTTCACCGCCGACGGCATCACGGTCATCGGGGGCTTGCCCTCGATGACCGGATCGCTGGAGGAGGTGGAAAGCTTCGTCGGCCGCGCGGATGCGCTGACCGTCAATCTCGGAACGCTCGATGCGGAGCGCCGCGAGGCGATCCGTCTCGGCGTTGCGGTCGCCCGGGCACAGGGCAAGCCGTGGATCGTCGATCCCGTCCATTGCGATTACTCGCCGTCACGGCTCGCCTTCGCACGCGAGCTGATCGCGCTGCAGCCGACCGTGGTGCGCGGCAACCGTGCCGAGATGGCGCTGATCGGCGAAACGCCCGGGATCTTGCGGATCGTCACCGGCCCGGTCGATCTGCTGCAACTCGGTAAAACGTCCGTTGAGATCGGCAACGGGCATCCCTTCATGGCGCAGGTGACCGGCACCGGCTGTCTCTCGGGCGGCGTGATCGCCGCGTTCCTCGCGGTCGAGCCGGATGCGCTAGCGGCCGCCTCGGCCGCCCTGACGGTGACCGGGGTCGCGGCGGAACGGGCGGCGCCCCATGCGCGCGGGCCCGGCACGTTCTCGGCCGCCTTCCTCGATGCGCTGGCAGCCGTCGGCGACACCGACATTCTTTCTCTTGCAAGGATCCGACATGACCATCCCGAACACGATTAAGGTCGATGACCGTTTGAACGCGATCGTCGATGCATCGCTGGCGGACATCGCGCCGCTGCCAGAGCTGGCGCTGGCTGCCGCCCGCCATGGTGCAACGCTGATCCAGTACCGCGACAAGACCGCATCCACGCGCGTCATGGTCGAGCGCGCGGTCGCCATCCGGGCGGCGCTTGCCGGCACGGGCGTGGCCTTCGTCGTCAACGACCGGGTGGACGTGGCGCTGGCGGCGGGTGCGGATGGCGTGCATCTCGGGGCCGACGACATGGACGCGCCGACGGCGCGGCGGTTGCTGGGCGACGCCGCGATCATCGGGCTGACGGTGAAAACGCCAGCCGATGCGGCGCGCGCAGGTCGTGCGCCGATCGACTATGCCTGCATCGGCGGCGTGTTCGAGACGCTCTCCAAGGTCAATCCGGACCCGCCGGTCGGGCTGGACGGATTGCGCGCGCTGCGCGGGACGATCCGACGCCTTCGGCCGGACATGCCCGTGAGCGCCATCGCCGGCATCGACCTGTCGCGCGTGCCGGACGTGATCGCGGCCGGTGCGGATGGCGTGGCGGTGATCTCGGCCATCTTCCGGGCGAGCGATATCGCCGGGGCGACGACCGCGTTCCGCACGGCGGTGGATGCCGCGCTGGAGGGCAGGGCATGACCGCGATCGCGCTCACCATCGCCGGCTCCGATAGCGGCGGCGGTGCCGGCATCCAGGCCGACATCAAGACGTTTTCCGCACTCGAGACCTTTGCCACCAGCGTGATCACCGCCGTGACGGCGCAAAACACGATGGGCGTGACGGCGGTCGAGGATATCTCCTGCGGCCTGATCGCCGCGCAGATGGCGGCGGTGTTTGCCGACATGGATGTCCGGGCGCTGAAGATCGGCATGGTGTCGCGGGCCGAGACCATCGAGACGATCGCGGCCGGCCTCGAGGGCTTCTCCGAGCCCGTCGTGCTCGATCCCGTCATGGTCGCGACATCGGGCGACCGGCTGCTGCGGGAAGAGGCGATCGATGCGCTCCGGAGCGTGCTGGTGCCGCGGGCCGCGATCGTGACGCCGAACCTGCCGGAGGCAGCACTTCTGACGGGGCTGCCGATCGCGCAGGACCGTGCCGCCGTGACCAGGCAGGCGGAGGCTATCCTGAAGGCCGGGGCGGCCAGCGTGTTGATCAAGGGCGGGCATGGCGAGGGGCCCGAGAGCATCGACCTGCTGTTCGATGGCGAGAGCGTGCGGGCCTTCGCCGCACCGCGCATCGCCACGCGCAACGACCACGGCACGGGCTGCACGCTCGCTGCGGCCATCACCGCCCATCTTGCGCGCGGCTACGCGCTGGTCGAGGCCGTCAGCCTGTCGAAGACCTATCTCCATCAGGCGCTGGAAGCGGGGCGTGGTGTTGCGATCGGCAAGGGTCGGGGCCCCGTGCACCATTTCTACCGGTGGTGGACGGCGTGACGGGCGCGCCGGGCCAAGGGGATATCGAGACCGGCGTCGGTTCTGCCGGCGCGCCTGCGCGCGTCGCCGCTGCCGTGCTGCGCGTGCTCGACCGTCTCCTCGGCTCGCTCGCCGGGCTCGTTCTTGCGACCATGCTCGTCGTGGTGCTTGCCGGCGTGGTGTTGCGCTATGGGTTCAAGACCGGGCTGATGGGCGCGGAGGACCTGGGGATCTGGCTGCACATCGCGCTCATCGCGCTCGGTGCGCCTCTGGCCCTGAACGGGCCGCTGGCCATGCGGCTCGATATTCTGGTGTCGCGCCTGCCGCCCCTGCCGCAGCGGCTTGCCGGTATCGGGGCGGACGGGGTTTCGGTGCTCGCCGGCCTCGTGCTCGTCTTCGGCGCCGGGGCCGTCATGGAGATGGTCGGGGGCACGTCGCCGACGCTCGGCGTGCCGGAAGCCCTGCGCTTCGGCCTTCCGCTGCTGGGCGGCGCGGCCCTTCTCGCGCGGCTGGTTCTCTGCCGCATTGCCGAGGGGGACATCGCGCGCGCGCTCGCCGGGCCGGTGCTCGGCGTGACGGTGTATCTGCTCGTGGGCCATTTGGTCATCGAGACGTCCTGGCCGCCGAGCGTCTGGATGGCGCTCGTCGCCGGGCTGGGGCTTGTCCTGTCGGCGCCGCTGGCGCATGCGTTTCTGGCCGCCGCCGCGGTGGCGATCGCCTTCGGCAGCAGCCTGCCGGCGCCGGCGATCCTGTCGACGACCGTTGCCGGCCTGTCCAAGTTCCTGCTGCTCGCCGTACCGTTCTTCCTGCTCACCGGCGCGCTTCTGACCGCATCGGGTGCTGCCGACAGGCTGGTGCGGTTCGCGGCAAGCCTCGTCGGGCACCGCCGCGCCGGCCTTGCCCAGACGGTGCTTCTGACCGGGGTGCTGTTTTCGGGCGCGTCCGGCTCGTCGGTCGCGAACGCCGCCTTCGGGGCGGCGACGTTCCAGCCGGAGCTGGTGCGCCACGGCTATCCGCCGGCGCAGGCCGGGGCCATCGTCGCGGCAACCTCCGTGCTCGACAACGTCATCCCGCCCTCCATCGCCTTCCTGCTTCTCGCGGCCGCGACCAACCTGTCGATCGGCGCGCTGCTGACCGGCGGCTTCGTCGCCGGCGGGCTGATGGCGCTCTGCCTTGCCGTCGCCATCGCGCTTACGGCCGGCGATCACGGGCGCATGCCGCGCGTCGGGCGCGACGTTCAGTTGCGTGCGGCGCTGTCGGCCGTTCCCGCCTTCGGGCTCGGGCTCATCGTCGTCTTCGGCATCCGCATCGGCGTCGTTACGACAACAGAGGCCGCGGCGCTCGCGGCGGCCTATACGCTCCTTCTCGCGCTGATGGCGCGGCGCGGCGTTCCCGGCCTGTTCGGCGTCTTCCGGCAGGCTGCTGTGGAGGTGTCGGCCATCGGGCTCCTGATCGGCACAGCCGCGCCCTTCGCCTTTCTGCTCGCGGTCGATGATATCGCCGGGGTGATGCAGTCCGTCGTGACGCTGCTCGGGGGCAGTGCGCTTGCGGTGCTTCTGCTCTCCAACCTCGTCCTGCTGGCGCTGGGGCTGATCCTCGACATCGGTGCGGCGATCCTCCTCATCGGGCCCGTGCTGCTGCCGGCGGCGGTCGCTGCCGGCATCGATCCGGTGCATTTCGGGGTCATCCTCGTCGTCAACCTGATGATCCACGGGCTGACGCCACCGCTCGGCCTGCTCGTCTATGTCGTCTCCGGCGTTACCGGCGTGCCGGCCTCCGCCCTGTTTCGGGCCGTGCTTCCTTATCTCGGGGCGCTTCTCGTCGCCCTTTTCATCCTGTCCGCGCTCGCGCTCGTCTTCCGTCCATGAGGATCCGTAAACCCATGTCCACCACCACCCGCCGCACCTTCCTGGCATCGTCTCTCGCCGCCGGCCTGTTCGCCCCGGCACTCATTCGCCCGGCCTTTGCCAAAACCACGAGCCTCACGGTCGCCTCTCTGCTCGGGGAGGACAAGCCGGAGACGAAGATCTGGCGGCACATCGCCGAGCGGGTGGAAAGCCGCATGCCCGGTCGCTTCCGGTTCAACATCGTCGCCAACGGCGCCTTGGGCGGGGAAAAGGAGGTGGCCGAGGCGACGCGGCTCGGCGCGGTGCAGGCAAGCCTCTCCACCGTCTCTTCGCTGTCCGGCTGGGTGCCGGAGCTGCAGATCCTCGACCTGCCGTTTCTCTACCGCGATGCCGCGCATGTGGCCCGCGTCGTCAACGGCGAGATCGGCGCCGACCTTCAGGCCAGGCTCAAGGCCCAGAACTTCGTTGCCACCGGCTTCATCGATTACGGTGCACGGCATCTTCTGGCCAAGGAACCGATCCTGCGTCCGCAGGAGATGGTGGGCCGGAAGATCCGGGTGATCCAGAGCCCGCTGCACACCAGGCTCTGGTCCGGCTTTGGCGCGGTGCCGGTCGGCATTCCCATCACGGAAACCTACAACGCGCTGTCGACCGGCGTTGCCGATGCGATGGACCTGACGAAATCCGCCTATGCCGGCTTCAAGCTCTATGAGGTGGTGCCAGTGATGATGCTGACCGGCCATATCCGCGCCTCCGGCGTCGTCTATTTCGCCGGAAGCTTCTGGAACGGGCTGTCGCCCGAGGAGCAGCAGGTGCTGTCGGATGCCTCGACGGAGGGAGCGGCCATGTTCGATGCGCTGATCGTGGCCGACGAGGAAAAGAGCGTGGCGACCGCGCTGTCCCATGGCGGGCAGGTGCTGGCGGTGCCGGATATCGCCGAATGGCGGCAGGGCGCGCGCGGTGTCTGGGACGCGTTCGCGCCCGTTGTCGGCGGGCAGGCGCGCATCGAGGCGGTCGAGACGATCTAAGGCCGGTGAGGGCGAAGTGCGTGCTTCGCCCTCACCGGACCCTCAGGCGACCGGCCGGGTCGGGCCGGGGGCCGGCTCGGTGAACCATGTCGGGCCCGTCTCGGTCATGTGGATGTGGTCTTCGAGGCGAATGCCGAAGCGGTCGGGGAAGACGACCATCGGCTCGTTGGAGAACACCATGCCGGCGCGCAGCGGCAGGGTGTTGCCGCGCACGATATAGGGATGTTCGTGGATCTCGAGCCCGAGACCGTGGCCGGCGCGGTGGGGCAGGCCGGGCAGCGAGTAGTCCGGGCCGAGGCCGTGGCGCACGAGCACCGCACGCGCGGCATCGTCGAGGCTGTGGCAGGGCGCGCCGATGCGCGCGGCGTCGAACACGGCCTGCTGCGCCTCCCGCTCGATGGCCCAGGCGCGGGCGAAGTCCGGTGTCGCCTCGCCCAGCATGTAGGTGCGGGTGAGGTCCGAGTGGTAGCCGTCGATCCGCGTGCCCGTGTCGACCAGGATCGCATCGCCTTCGCACAGGACCTGATCGCCATCCGCACCATGCGGCAGGGAGGTGGCGGTGCCGAAGGAGACGATGCAGAAGGTGGAGCCGGAACCGGCGAGCGCCCGATGCTCGCGGTCGATAAAGCGTACGATGTCGGATGCCGGCACGCCCGGCGCCATCTGCGCATGCGCCCGCTTGTGCACCTCCAGCGTGATGGTCATGGCATGCTGGATGATGGCGATTTCGGCCGCTGACTTGACGATCCGGATGTCGCGGATGACGGGGCCGCCATCCACGAGGCGCTCCTGGCCGAACGCCGTTGCCAACGGATGATAGATGGCGAGCGGCAGCGCATCGTCGAGCGCGAGCGTGCCGTTCGCGCCGATAATGCGGCGGACGAGATCGGCGGGGCTCTCCTCCTCCTGCCAGACGGCGATTTCACCCGGCAGGTGCGGCAGGGTCTCGACGCGGCTCTGCTCGAAGCCGGGGACGATGTAATGCAGCGCCGTCGGGGTGATCAGGGCGCCGAGCAGGCGCTCGCTCGCATGCCAGTGAAGGCCGGTGAAATATTGCAGGCTCTTCGAGGATCCGAGGAGAAGGCCGGCAAGGCCTTGGGCGTCGAGGCTCGCGCGCAGTCGCTCCAGTCGCTCCCGCCGCTCGGCATCGGAAATGAACGCGGGAAGGCCAAGATCGATGGGGGACATGATATGCTTTCTGTCTGTGGGGCGCGGTAAGAGAGGGCGTAGGCGCCCGTCTTCCTAGAGGTTCCGGATGGCGGTCGCCTTGCCCATGTCGCGGGCGACGTATTCCTGGATCTGCCGCACGATCTGGGCGGCATGGGCGATGGCGAGCCGGTCGCATTCCTCGACGTCGCCCGCCTCGATGGCGGCGATGAAGGCCTCGTGCTCATCGACATATTGCCGCGGCAGGCGGTCGTCGAAGGTCGAGTAGTAGAGCCGCAGGATGCGTCGTCCCTCGTCCAGCAGGCGGCTGAAGAAGGTGACGTAGTAGGGATTGCCGCCGAGCACGGCGATGGCGACGTGGAATTCGCGGTTCGCCTCGATCATGCCGTAGGCATCATGGGCTTCGACGGCCTCGGCAAAGGTCCGCTGATGCCGCCGGATCTCCGCCATCTGCGCGGCATCGCGGCGCGAGGCGGCGGCGCGGGTGGTGACGCGATACATGAGGGTGAGTGCGTCGAAATAGGTGGGAAGCTCGGCGAAATCGATGGTGGCGACAATGGTGTTGCGGTTCGGCAGGGTCGTCACGAGACCATCGGCCGACAGACGCAGCAGCGCCTCGCGGATCGGCGTGCGGGACATACCGAAGCGTTCCGACAGCCGAACCTCATCGAGCGGACTGCCGGGCGACAGCGCCATGGCGAGGATTTCGCCACGCAAGGCGGCGTAGACGCTCTGGGTTCCCGACCCGCGGGCCCGAACCGTTTCGGCGGAGATCGCTTCCGTCATGAGACCCCTCTTCGCATTCCGACACGCCCTGCGTCGTCAAGGCTGGGTCCGGTTCTACCATGGGGTAATACAGGATGTCGACATGATCGGCGCGTTCGGCGCAACGAAAAACGGCGCGGCAGAGATGCCGCGCCGAGTCATCAAATCGATTACGGGAAACCGGTCAGAGATTGACCTTGGCATTCTCACCCATGTCGGGACGGGTGTTCGACACGGCGGCTGCGGCCATCTTGATGTAGCTGATGACGGTGCCCGGGCTGTCCCAGTATTCGGCGAAGGAAGGGGTGACGCGCAGGATACGGATCTTCGGGTCGTCCGGGCTGTCCCACCAGGCCTTGGCCGGGGTGCCCCAGAGTTCCTTGATCTTCTCGCGGTCGTTCTCCACGGTCGCGGTGCCGGACAGCGAGACGTATTTCTGGCCCTTGGTGTCGGCGAAGGCGAGGCAGACGTCGGGGTGGGCTTCGACCTCGTCGTCCTTGTGGCTGTCGGCATCCGTCAGGAAGTAGACGGAATTTTCCATGCGCTCCACATACGCCGCCATCGGCCGGGCGCGGATGTCGTTGCCGGTTTCAGTCGCCAGCATGCAAAAGCCGATCTTGTCGATAAGGTCCCAGACCTTCGTCGTGTCATCGGTATGCGCCATGTGTGTCTCCTTGGGTTCGTTTCGCAAGGAGAACAGCGGAGACCGGCTTTCTGTTCCCTGATGGTGGCGGGTTGAGCGTCGGATCAGGCCAGCTCCAGCAGGCCGCGCGCGGCGGCTTCGTCGGTGATCAGCGTGTGACAGCCGGTGCGGGCCATGGTGGCGCGGATGGCCGCGACGCGCTTGCGACCGCCGGATGCGATGACGACATGGCGGGCCTTGGCGACGGCCGAAAGACCGACGGACATGACGCGGCGGTTCAGCGGGTGGTCGACGCTGTTTCCCGCCGCATCCAGAAAATGACAGAGCGTATCGCAGACCGTGCCGGCGGCGAGCAGCGCCTTCAGGTCCGCCGGCAAGAGGAAGCCGGGGGAGAGCGAGGAGCCGTTGGCGCTGAAGTCGCCGCAGCTGACGATGGCGATGTCGAGCATTTCGGCGGTGGCGAACAGCCGGTCCAGTCCGCAGCGCTCGATCAGGCGCGCCTTGGTTTCCTCGCTGTCCACGATCAGCGGCGCGAGCATCAGCATGCAGTCCGCGCCGAGCGCGCTCGCCAGCCGCCAAGAATAATCGACCGGGTTGAGCGTCGAGGTTTCGATCAGTCCGCCCAGGAGCGAGACGATCTTGGCCTTTTCCATGCGCGGCGGACGGAAGGTCTGGAGTGAGGCGCTGAGCGTGCGGCCCCAGCCGACGCCGACGACGTTGCCGTCGCGGATGACCTCCGACAGGAAGGTGCCGAGCGCCGCCCCGACATCGCGCGCGGTTTCATCCACGTCGCCTTCGCCCGGCACGACGATCGCCTCGTCCAGCCCCAGTTTCTCCTCCAGCCGCAGCGCGAGGCCCGTGCAGTCCTCCGGCGTCTCGTTGATCCAGATCTGCACTTCGGCACGCTTCACCGCCTCGTCCAGCATGCGGATGACGGTCGCGCGGCTGATGCCGAGATTCTCTGCGATGTCCTTCTGCGTCAGCCCCCTGTTGTAGTAGAGCCAGGCCGCCCGCAGGCGCAGCGAGCGCGTGTCGAGCAGGATGTTGGGGTTGGTGCGGTCCAGTCTGGCCAAGGCGTCGATCCCTCCGCGTGAGCGGTTTGCCGCGGAAGCGGTCTGAAGTGTCGTAACGGTCCGTTTCAAAGCCCCGAAATTCGAGGATGATGGCACAACTTTTGAATAAACGATTTGACAAAAGTCATCAAGCTACTCATATCCAGACGTGCCGGAAGCGGAACCCGATGCTCGTATTCCCGTTCGGTCTCATGATCCGTCGCGCCGCGACGGAAGTCCTATCGAGGGCAGCCATGACGGGCCGCAGAGGCCGCATGCCGCACCTCCGACGAAAGATGACGAAAGGCGAAGATGATGTCCAAGCTGGAACAATTACGCGGCATCACGACCGTCGTGGCCGACACCGGTGATATCGAGGCCGTTGCCCGCCTCAAGCCGGTGGATTGCACGACCAACCCGACCATCGTGCTGAAGGCACTGGGAACGCCGCTGTTCGACGAGATCAATGCGGAAGCCGTGACCTGGGCGAAGAGCCAGTCGACCTCGGGCGATGCGCTGGTGAGCGCCGTCGCCGACCGTCTGGCCGTGTCCGTCGGTGCCGAGCTGTCCAAGCTCGTTCCCGGCCGCGTCTCGACCGAAGTCGATGCCGACCTGTCCTTCGACACCGAAGGCTCGATTGCCAAGGCGCATGCCATCATCGCCGCCTACAAGGAGCGCGGCATCGAACGCGACCGCATCCTGATCAAGCTCGCCTCCACCTGGGAAGGCATCCGCGCTGCGGAAGTGCTGCAGAAGGAAGGCATCGACTGCAACCTGACGCTGCTGTTCAGCATGGCCCAGGCGGTCGCCTGCGCCGATGCAAAGGCCTTTCTCATCTCGCCCTTCGTCGGCCGTATCCTCGACTGGTACGTCAAGTCCACGGGTGAAACCTACACCTCGGAAACCGATCCGGGCGTCGTTTCCGTGCGCGAAATCTACAACTACTACAAGGCCAACGACATCAAGACCGTCGTCATGGGCGCCTCGTTCCGCAATATCGGCGAAATCGAAGCCCTTGCCGGCTGCGACCGCCTGACGATCAGCCCGGCGCTGCTTGAGGAACTGTCCAAGGACGAAGGCACGCTCGAGCGCAAGCTTTCGCCGGACAATGTCACGCCGGTGGAGAAGATCCACATGGACGAAAAGACGTTCCGCTGGATGCTGAACGAGGACGCGATGGCCACCGAAAAGCTCTCCGAGGGTATCCGCGCCTTCGCCAAGGACCTGCAGGCCCTGCGCACCCAGGTCTCCAAGCGTCTGGCTGTCTGAGCGCGCGACCAGCCCGATGAACGGTGCGAAAAGGCCGGTGCAGAGGATGCATCGGCCTTTTCGCTGTCATGTTCCCATGGCACTCTGCGCCCGTTCCGCCCCCGACATCATGTCCATGCGGAAAAGCGAACGTTCCCCATTTACAAAAGTATTACAATATGATTTTTCTGTCCGCGCCGTTCGCGGAACGGCATTCTTCGGGAGGGGAATCAGACTATGGGTGCATGCGCGACCGGTGGCTTCGATGCCGCGCGGATCGTCATGCGCGATGGGTGTTGTCGATCCCGAGGACCGGATCCGGCATCGCCCCTGACGTTTCTGCTGCGATCCCAGCGCGTGTCGGCACGACGCGTTGCGGTCGCAGCAGGCCGTGACATTTCGGCCGGCTGACATTCGCATTTTTCTGGAGCTTTCATGTTCACTCTCGGTATCGACTACGGCACCAATTCGGTTCGCGCCCTCATCGTGCGCGCGTCCGACGGCAAGGAATACGGCACGGGTGTCGTCGATTATCCGAGCGGGACGCAGGGCGTGCTGCTCGATCCCCGCGACCACAACGTCGCCCGCCAGAGCCCGGCCGATTATCTCTACGGCCTGCAGGAAAGCGTGGCGCGTGCCTTGAAACAGGCTGTCGCCCAGCCGGATTTCGATGTCTCCAAGGTGGCCGGCATCGGCGTCGACAGCACGGGTTCGAGCCCGCTCCCGGTGGATGCGACGAACCAGGCGCTCGGCATGCTGCCGCAGTTCCAGTCCAATCCGAATGCCCAGTGCTGGCTGTGGAAGGACCATACGAGCTGGCGCGAGGCGGCCCGCATCACCGAACTGGCAGGCGCGCATCGCCCGCAATACATCGCCATGGTCGGCTCGACCTATTCGTCGGAATGGTGGTGGTCGAAGATCTGGCGCTGCCTGACGGTCGCCCCCGACGTTTTCGCGGCCGCCCATTCCTGGGTCGAGCTGGCCGATTGGGTCCCATCCGTCCTGGCTGGCGTCAAGGACCCCAGCGACATCGTGCGCGGTGTCTGTGCGGCCGGTCACAAGGCGCTCTACAACAAGGCTTGGAACGGGCTGCCGGACAAGGAATTCCTGGCGATGCTCGATCCGAAGATCGCCGATCTGCGCGACAGGCTCTACGACAACGCCTATGACGCCGCGACGCCAGCCGGCGCGCTGTCGGCCGAATGGGCCGAGAAGCTGGGCCTGCCCGCCGGCATCCCGATCGCCGTGGGTGCGTTCGACGTTCATTACGGCGCGATCGGCTGCGGCGTCGAGGAGGGTACGCTGGTCAAGGTCATCGGCACGTCCACCTGCGACTGCGCCGTCGTGCCGGTCAAGACGCAGCCGGGCGACATTCCCGGCATCTGCGGCATCGTGGAAGGCTCGATCCTGCCCGGCTTCTTCGGGGTCGAGGCCGGACAGTCGGCCGTGGGCGATATCTTCAAGTGGTGGGTCGAGGGCGTTTGCGGCGGCTCTGGCGCGCTGCATGGCGAACTGACGGCGGAAGCCGAGCAGCTGAAGCCCGGCCAGACCGGCCTGCTGGCGCTCGACTGGAACAACGGCAACCGCACGATCCTCGTCGATCAGCGCCTGTCGGGCCTCATCCTCGGGCAGACGCTCTACACGACCCGCGCCGAGATCTATCGCGCGCTGGTGGAGGCCACGGCCTTCGGTGCGCGCGCCATCATCGAGCGCATCCGGGAATACGGCGTCGCGGTCGACCGCGTCGTCTGCACCGGCGGCATCGCCGAGAAGAACCCGATGCTGATGCAGATCTATGCCGACGTCACCGGCTGCACCATGCTGGTCGCCGGCTCCAGCCAGACCTGCGCGCTCGGCGGCGCCATCGCCGCCTCCGTTCTCGCCGGCGCGCACACCGATTTCGAGGCCGCGCAGGCGGCCATGACCTCGCTGCGCGAGGAGCGCTACACCCCGATCGCCGAAAACCAGGCGGTTTATGACGAGCTCTACGGGCTCTACCGCGATCTGCATGACAGCTTCGGCGGTCTGAACAAGCAGGCCGATCTTTCCGGCCTGATGAAGAGCCTGATCGACATCAAATACGCCGCCAACAGCTGACGACAATTCCGCACGCGCAAGCGTGCGACAGGATAGACAACAAGGACTGATACGATGTTTGGTTTGAAGCCCGCTAAAATCTGGTTCGTCTGCGGATCGCAGCATCTCTACGGCCCGGAAGCGCTGCAGCAGGTGACCGCGCATGCCGAGGAAATCGCCAAGGCGCTCGACGACACCGGCAATTTCCCGCTGGAAATCGTCTGCCGCCCGATCGTGACGACGCCGGAACAGGCGGCCGATCTCTGCATCGAGGCCAATGCCGATGCCGAATGCGCCGGCCTCATCCTCTGGATGCACACCTTCTCGCCCGCCAAGATGTGGATCCGCGGCCTCGCGCAGCTGAACAAGCCGTTCCTGCACCTCCACACCCAGTACGATCGCGAACTGCCCTGGGCGACGATCGACATGGACTATATGAACCTCAACCAGTCGGCGCATGGCGACCGCGAAGCCGGCTTCCTGCACACGCGCCTGCGCCTCGGTCGCAAGGTCGTCGTCGGCCACTGGACGGACCCGGAAGTGCACCAGCGCATCGACGCCTGGATCCGCGCCGTTCGCGCCTGGCATGACTGGCAGGGCGCGCGCTTCTGCCGCTTCGGCGACAACATGCGCTTCGTTTCCGTCACCGACGGCGACAAGGTATCCGCCGAAATGGCCTTCGGCTTCTCGGTGAACACCTACGGCATCGGCGATCTCGCCGCCCGCATGAACGCCGTCAGCGACGAAGACGTGAAGGCGCTCGCTGCCGAATACGTCACGCTCTACAAGGTCGTGCCCGAGCTTGCCGAAGGTGGCGCCCGTCACGAATCCCTCCTCTACAACGCCCGTCAGGAACTCGGCATCCGCGCCTTCCTCGAGGAAGGCGGCTTCAAGGGCTTCACCACCACGTTCGAGGACCTGCACGGCCTGACGCAGCTGCCCGGCATGGCGCCGCAGCGCCTGATGGCCGACGGCTACGGCTTTGCCGGCGAAGGCGACTGGAAGACGTCGGCACTCCTGCGAGCGCTGAAGGTCATGGGCGAAGGCCTGACCGGCGCGACGTCCTTCATGGAAGACTACACCTACCACATGGCGCCCGGCTCCGAGCAGGTGCTCGGCTCGCACATGCTGGAAATCTGCCCGACGATCGCGAGCGGCACGCCGTCGGTCGAGATCCATGCGCTGGGCATCGGCGGCAAGGACGATCCGGTCCGTCTCGTGTTCGACGCGGTCAAAGGCCCGGCGCTGAACGCATCGCTGATCGATCTCGGCAACCGTTTCCGCCTGCTCGTCAACGAAGTCACCTCCGTCGAGCACCCCGACCTGCCGAAGCTGCCGGTCGCGCGTGCCGTCTGGGAATGCAAGCCGGACTTCAAGACCGCCTGCACCTCCTGGATTCTGGCCGGCGGCGCGCACCACACGGTCTACAGCTACGACGTGACCACCGAGATGCTGGAAGACTTCGCCACCATCGCCGGCATCGAGCTTGCCGTCATCAACGACGACACCACGCTGCCCGCCTTCAAGCAGGATCTGCGCAACAACGAGGTGTACTACCACTTCGCCCGCGGCATCCGGGGCTGAGGGCGTCATGTCGGTCTATACGGAACTGAAGCGCGAAGCCTACGAGGCCAATGTCTCGCTGCCGCGCCACGGCCTGATCAACCTGACCTTCGGCAATGCAAGCGCGGTCGATCGCGCGCGCGGCGTCTTCGCGATCAAGCCGAGCGGCGTGGACTACACCGCGATGACGGTCGAGGACATGGTCATCGTCGATTTCGACGGCAAGCGGGTGGAGGGGACGCTCAACCCGTCGTCCGACACGCCGACCCATCGTCGTCTGCTGATGGCCTTCGAGGAGATCGGAGGCGTCGTGCACACGCACTCCTCGCACGCGACGGCCTTCGCCCAGGCCGGCATGCCGATCCCGATCTTCGGGACGACGCATGCCGACTACTTCAACGGCGATATCCCGGTGACCCGGAAGATGACGGCCGAGGAGATCGGCACGGCTTATGAATGGGAAACGGGCAACGTGATCGTCGAGTGCCTCGGCAACGCCGACCCGCTCGATTTCCCGGGCGTCCTCGTCAACCGTCATGCGCCGTTCACCTGGGGCAAGACGGTGGCGAAGGCGGTGGAGGTCGCCGTCGCCGTCGAGTGCATTGCGCACATGGCGATGATGTCGTTGCAGCTTGCGCCGAAGCTGCCACAGATCGAGCCGGAACTGCTCGCCAAGCACTTCAAGCGTAAGCATGGGCCCGGTGCCTATTACGGCCAGAGCGACGCCAAAACCAAGTCCTAAGTCTCTGAAATCATGACACCCGCGCCCATGGCGCGGGTGTTTTCGCATGCGCTGGCGGGCGGGCGGAGGACGCGTAAAAACGTGCGTGAAAAATGTCGAATGGTTGCAATTTGACGCACGCATCCACTTTACTAAAGTCATATTGTATGACTATATACCGGCATCGCTGAGGAGCGATTTTTGGGAGGAAATCATGAAGTTTGTTAAAGCACTTAGCTGTGCAACGGTTCTGGCTGGCTGCGTTTTCTCGAGCGTATCGGCTGCCGACATGACGGTCGGCTTTTCGCAGATCGGCTCCGAGTCCGGCTGGCGCGCGGCAGAAACCACGGTGACGAAGCAGGAAGCCGAAAAGCGCGGCATCGACCTGAAATTCGCCGACGCGCAGCAGAAGCAGGAAAACCAGATCAAGGCGCTGCGCTCCTTCATCGCGCAGGGCGTCGATGCGATCTTCGTCGCGCCCGTCGTTGCGACCGGCTGGGACGAAGTGCTCGGCGAAGCCAAGGATGCCGAGATTCCGGTCATCCTGCTCGACCGCACCGTCGATGCCGACAAGAGCCTCTACATGACGGCCGTCACGTCGGACCTCGTGCATGAAGGCAATGTTGCCGGCAAGTGGCTGGTCGATACGACCGCCGGCAAGCCGTGCAACGTCGTCGAGCTGCAGGGCACGACCGGCTCCTCGCCCGCCATCGACCGCAAGAAGGGCTTCGAGGAAGCGCTGAAGGGCCACGACAATCTCAAGATCGTCCGCTCGCAGACCGGCGACTTCACCCGCACCAAGGGCAAGGAAGTCATGGAAAGCTTTCTGAAGGCCGAGAACGGTGGCAAGAATATCTGCGCCCTCTACGCCCATAATGACGACATGGCCGTCGGCGCGATCCAGGCCATCAAGGAAGCCGGCCTGAAGCCGGGCACCGACATTCTCGTCGTTTCCATCGACGCCGTGCCGGATATCTTCCAGGCAATGGCCGCCGGGGAAGCCAATGCGACGGTCGAACTGACCCCGAACATGGCCGGCCCCGCCTTCGACGCGCTCGCCGCCTTCAAGAAGGACGGCAAGGAGCCGCCGAAGTGGATCCAGACGGAATCCAAGCTCTACACCCAGGCCGACGAGCCGCAGAAGGTGTACGAAGCCAAGAAGGGCCTCGGCTACTAAGAGCAACGCTGCCGCGCCCGTCGTCGGATGGGCGCGGATGGCGGGTTTGGGTCGGCCGCTTCAGGGCATGGGGCAGCCCACTCGCTTTCTCATCCCGGAACCTGAACCGGGACCCCGTCAGCGCAAGCCCTTGCGCTGAAAAGCTTGTTTCGACCTGACAGACGTCAGGTCGCTGGAGCCCGGCCCCCTGGGCTGGGATGACGGCGTAGTGGGCGACGGCTCCGGGCTGATGCTGAAACGGTCTGCACGATGGCCGACGGACGGGCGCCTCTCAGGGCCGGACTGACATATGGAATGGGGCTCATGCAGCAAGACATCGATACCGTTCTATCCGCCCACCGCATCGACAAGGTGTTTCCGGGCGCCAAGGCGCTCAACCAGGTGGATTTCTCGCTCCGGCGCGGCGAAGTGCATGCGCTTCTCGGCGAAAACGGTGCGGGCAAGTCCACGCTGGTGAAGTGCCTGACGGGCGCCTATCACCGCGACGGCGGCACGATCCTGCTTGATGGTGCAGAGATCGACCCGCGCGATACGCTCGACGCACAGCGTCTGGGCATCGGCACGGTTTACCAGGAGGTCAACCTCCTGCCCAATCTGAGCGTTGCCGAAAATCTCTTCCTCGGGCGCCAGCCGCGCCGTTTCGGCCTGATCGATACGGCCGCGGTCAACCGCAAGGCGCGTGCGCTGCTGGCCGAGTACGAGCTGGACATCGATGTCACAGCCGGCCTCGACAGCTTTTCCGTCGCCATCCAGCAGGTGATCGCCATTGCCCGCGCCGTGGATGTGTCGGGCAAGGTTTTGATCCTCGACGAGCCCACCGCCAGTCTCGATGCGCATGAAGTGGCCATGCTGTTTCGCGTTGTGCGGCGGCTGAAGGCGAGGGGGCTCGGGATCATCTTCATCACCCACTTCCTCGAGCAGGTCTACGAGATCACCGATCGCGTCACCATCCTGCGCAACGGGCAGCTGGTCGGCACGCGCGACACGGTCCGCCTCGAGCGGCGCGAGCTGATCGCCATGATGCTCGGCCGCGAGCTGGCCGCAGAGGTGCATGACGAGGCCGGCGCCGCAAAGGTCGCCGATGGACCCGTACGCTTCCAGTTCCGCGATTTCGGCCGCAAGGGGCGCATCGACCCGTTCGATCTCGACGTGAAGGCGGGCGAGGTCATCGGCATTGCCGGGCTGCTCGGCTCCGGCCGCACCGAAACGGCCGAGGTCATGTTCGGCGCCCGCCGTGCCGACAGCGGCACCGCGACGATCGACGGCAAGGCAGCCGACCTGTCGTCGCCGCGCGCCGCCATCCGCCAGAAGTTCGGCTTCTGCCCGGAAGACCGCAAGACCGACGGCATCATCGGCGACCTCTCGGTGCGCGAGAACATCGCGCTGGCCCTTCAGGCCCGGCGCGGCTGGGCGCGACCCATCCCGCGGGCCGAACAGGACCGGCTGGCGGCCGAGTACATCAAGGCGCTCGATATCCGCACGACGGATGCGGAAAAGCCGATCCGGCTTCTCTCGGGCGGCAACCAGCAGAAGGCGATCCTTGCCCGCTGGCTTGCGACCAACCCCGAATTCCTCATTCTCGACGAGCCGACGCGGGGCATCGATGTCGGTGCCCATGCCGAAATCATCCGGCTCATCGAAACGCTCTGCGAGAAAGGCATGTCGCTCATCGTGATCTCGTCCGAAATCGAGGAACTGGTGGTCTACAGCCACCGCGTGATCGTGCTGCGCGACCACCAGCACGTGGCCGAGCTGACGGGTGCCGAGATCACCACGGACAGCATCGTCAACACGATCGCCGGACCAGCGAAGACGCCGGCCGAACGATCGGCCGCTGCCGGGGAGGTCGCGTGATGTCCATGCTCGGCCTCTATGGCAAGCGGCTCCTGCCGCAATTCATCGCGCTGGCGATCATTCTCGGCCTCGTGTCGATCGCCTTTCCCGGCTTCTTCAGCCTGCAGGTTCAGAACGGGCGGCTCTACGGCTCGCTGATCGACATTCTCAACCGCGGCGCGCCCGTGGCGCTTCTGGCCATCGGCATGACCGTGGTCATCGCCACCAAGGGCATCGACCTTTCCGTCGGCGCGGTCATGGCGATCTGCGGCGCCGTGGCGGCCTCCGCCATCACCTCCGGCTACTCGCTGCCCGCTACGCTGCTTCTTACGGTCGGCGTCGGCGTTCTCTGCGGGTTGTGGAACGGCATTCTGGTCGCCATCCTCGACATTCAGCCGATCATCGCCACGCTGGTGCTGATGGTCGCCGGGCGCGGCATCGCGCAGATGGTGACCAACGGCGCCATCCTGACCTTCAACGACGAAGGCCTGATCTTCATCGGCAGCGGCTCGCTCTTCGGGCTGCCCATGCCGATCGTCATCTGGATCACGGCCGGCATTCTCGTCGCGCTCCTCGTGCGGCGCACCGCGCTCGGCATGCTGATCGAGGCCGTCGGCGTCAATCGGCGGGCGAGCACGCTGGCGGGGGTCTCGACCCCGGTGCTGCTGATTGCGGCCTATGTTCTCTCCGGCCTCTGCGCCTCCGTCGCCGGCATCATCGCCGCCGCCGATATTCGCGGCGCCGATGCCAACAATGCCGGGCTCTGGCTCGAACTCGACGCGATCCTCGCGGTCGTCATCGGGGGGACGTCGCTGCTCGGCGGGCGCTTCTCGATCGCGGCCTCGCTGCTCGGCGCCATGATCATCCAGTCGATCAATACCGGCATTCTGCTCTCGGGCTTCCCGCCGGAGTTCAATCTGATCATCAAAGCGGCGATCATCGTCTTCATTCTGGTGCTGCAATCGCCGAAGCTGCAAGGCACGCTCGCCTTCTTCTCCAGGTCCGCTGCCGCCAACAAGCCTGCGGAGAGCAAAGCGAAATGAAAGCCAAACATCTTCCGCTGGCGGCGACCATCCTCATCTTCGTCCTGTCCTATGCGCTCTGCGCCTTCCAGTTTCCCAACATCCTGTCGACACGCGTCATCGGCAACCTGCTGACGGACAATGCCTTTCTCGGCATCGCGGCGGTCGGCATGACCTTCGTCATCCTGTCGGGCGGCATCGATCTCTCGATCGGCTCGGTCATCGCCTTTACCGGCGTCTTTCTGGCGGTGATGATGGAGAACACGGCGATCCATCCGCTGGCCGCCTTCGTGCTGGTGCTGATCATCACCACCAGCTTCGGCGCGCTGATGGGCGCCATCATCCATCATCTGGAAATGCCCGCTTTCATCGTCACGCTTGCCGGCATGTTCCTTGCGCGCGGCATGGCCTTCGTGCTGTCGATCGACAGCATCCCGATCCGCCATCCGTTCTATGCGACGATGAAGAGTTTCTACCTCAAGCTTCCGGGCGGCGGGCGTCTGACGCTGATCGGCGGCATCATGCTGCTGGTCTTCGCGCTCGGCATTCTCACCGCCCACCGCACCCGCTTCGGCACGAACGTCTATGCGCTGGGCGGCGGGGCGCAGACGGCGCGGCTGATGGGGGTTCCCACGGGCACGACGACGATCATGATCTATGCGCTTTCGGGCCTGCTGGCCGGCCTCTCGGGCATTGTGTTCTCGCTCTACACCTCGGCCGGCTATTCGCTGGCGACGGTCGGCGTCGAGCTGGATGCGATCGCGGCCGTCGTCATCGGGGGGACGCTTCTGTCCGGCGGGTCGGGTTTCGTGGCGGGAACGCTGATCGGCATTCTCATCCAGGGGCTCATCCAGACCTACATCACCTTCGACGGGACGCTCTCCAGCTGGTGGACGAAGATCCTGATCGGTTTCCTGCTCTTCGCCTTCATCCTGTTGCAGAAGGGTATCCTGTACTTGTCGCGCAACAACCGGGCACTGGCAACCTGACGCGAAACGGCCCCGCTGAGATGAACGGGGCCGTCCTATTGTTCGACGCTCGAGCGGTCTTACGAAGCCTTGCCGGGTTCGCCGGCGCTGGCGTCGCGCTCCGCATAGTTCAGGTCGAAATCCTTACCCTCGCGCTTCGTCCCGCCTGGGCCGCTGTGGACGGTGCTGTCTTCGGAGCCCGTGATGACGGTCGGCTTGGCGCTGGTGACGCCGTTGTTGTCGCGTCCGATCGTCGGGCGCTCGAAGGCGCCTTTGGCGTCGGTTTCCGCTGCGGGTTTTTGATCCTTGGTGATGATCGTCTCCTCTCCGCGCCTGTCCGGTGTCGGACATCCGCTTACATGATGTGGTCTGCGGTCTTCCAGTGCTCGGCGATCTCGATGAAAGCCGCCTTGATCTCGTCCTGGCTCCAGCCGGCATGCATGGCCGCCTCCGTCACCTGCTGCACCTTGGCGCCGATCGCCTCGCGGCAGTCGAGTGCGCGCTCGGCATAGTCGTCGTCTTCCCTTGGTTCCTTGATGGGCTGCATGGTGGTTCCTCCTTGTTCGGCATCGGTAAGCATCCGTCTCCGGGACGAATGGCTTTCCCACCACGTCTCGCGACGGTGTTGCCCGTATCGGACAACCGCCGGCCGCCGGATATGTTCCTGCGATGAGAGCACTGTGTCACGGAACACGGGAAGTTGAGGCGGCGGGGGAACCGGCATGTCACGAGGTCGTTCCTGTTCTTCCCGCCTCTGGAGCTTCCATCATGTCCAACGTGCCCAAGATCACGACCTACACCGCGCCTGCCGGCGGATGGGGGTCGGTCAAATCGCTGATGCGCCAGGCGCGGCAAAGCAAGCAACCGATCTCGATCCTTCCGGGTCTTGCCAAGATCAACAAGCCGGATGGATTTGCCTGCGTCAGCTGCGCCTGGGCCAAGCCCGCGAAACCTCACCCGGCCGAGTTCTGCGAGAACGGCGCCAAGGCGACCTTCTGGGAGCTGACGGCCGACCGTGCGACGCCAGCGCTGTTTGCGCGGCACACGCTGACGGAAATGCGGGGCTGGGACGACTTTAAGCTCGAATCGACCGGCCGGCTGACCCATCCGATGCGCTACGACGCGGCGACCGATCGTTACGTGGAGACCACGTGGGAGGCGGCCTATGCGGCGATCGGCGCCGAGATGAAGGCGATCCAGGCAGACGATCCGAAGCGCACCGTGTTCTACGCATCCGGCCGCGCCTCGCTCGAAACAAGCTATATGTATGCGCTGCTCGCCCGGCTCTACGGCAACAACAACCTGCCGGACAGTTCCAACATGTGTCACGAATCGACCTCCGTCGGGCTGCTGGAAAGCATCGGCCAGCCGGTCGGCACGGTGCGGCTCGACGATTTCGAGGCGGCGGACGCGATGTTCTTTTTTGGGCAAAACCCCGGATCGAACAGCCCACGCATGCTGCACCAGTTGCAGGAGGCCGTACAGCGCGGTGCGCGGATCGTGACGTTCAACCCGCTGAAGGAGCGGGGCCTCGAGCGGTTCGTCAATCCGCAGGATCCGGTGCAGATGCTGACGCAGAATGCGACCCAGATCTCCTGCCAGTATCATCAGGTCAAGGCCGGCGGCGACATCGCCGTCATTGTCGGTATGGCGAAGGCGCTGCTGGAGGCCGACGATGCCGACCTGAAGCGCGGCGGCAAGGGCGTGCTCGACCGCGCGTTTCTCGCCGAGCACACCACCGGTGCCGAAGATTTCATCGCCTACGTCCAAACGCAGGACTGGCTGGCGCTGGAGCGCGAATCCGGTCTCAGCCGCACTGCGATCACGGAAGCCGGGGGTGTCTATATGAGCGCGAAGAGCGTCATGGGCATCTACGGCATGGGCCTGACCCAGCACAAGCTCGGCGTGCAGACGGTGCAGGTGCTCGTCAACCTGCTTCTCCTGCGCGGCAATTTCGGCCGTCCGGGTGCGGGCATCTGTCCCGTGCGCGGCCATTCCAACGTGCAGGGCCAGCGCACTGTCGGCATTTCGGAGAAACCCGAGCTGGTGCCGCTCGACAAACTCAAGGCGCTCTATGGTTTCGAGCCACCGCGCGAGGAGGGGCTGGCGACCGTGGATGCCTGCAAGGGCATCATCGAGGGGACGGTGGATGCCTTTATCGGTCTCGGCGGCAACTTTCTGCGGGCCGTGCCGGAACAGGGCATGATGGAGGAGGCCTGGCCGCGGATGCGGCTGACGGTGCAGATCGCGACCAAGCTCAACCGCGGTCACCTGTTCAACGGTCGCGTCGCCTATCTCCTGCCCTGCCTCGGGCGCACGGAAGTCGACCAGCAGGCGAGCGGACCGCAGACCGTGACGATGGAGGACAGCACGTCCTGCTTCCACGGATCGAAGGGGTTCCACGCGCCCGCCGCCGAGACGCTGCAGTCGGAAGTCCGCATCGTCGCCGAGCTGGCGAAGGCATCGCTGGCGCCCAACCCCCGCGTTCCCTGGGATCGCTGGGTGGACGACTATGCCACGGTGCGCGATGCGATCGAGGCCACCTATCCGGAACTCTTCAAAGATTTCAACAAACGGATGCACACGCCGGGCGGCATGGAGAAGCCGCTGCCGGTGCGCGATCTGATCTGGAAGACGGAGAGCGGCAAGGCCGAGTTCAAGCTGCCGAAATCCCTTTCGGCCAGCTTTGCCGGCGATGGGCCTGATGTGCTGCGGCTGATGACGTTGCGTTCGAACGATCAGTTCAACACGACCGTCTACGGCTATGACGACCGCTTTCGCGGCGTGGACGGCACCCGCATGGTCCTGTTCCTGAACAAAAAGGAGATGGCGCGGATCGGTGCGCGGGCCGGGGAGATGATCGCGCTGGAAACGGTTGCCGGCGATGATGTCGTGCGCCGCATCGACGGGCTGCAGATCGTGCCCTACGACATTCCGGACGGGTGCTGCGGCGCCTATTATCCCGAATGCAACGTGCTGATCCCGCTCTGGCAGCATGCGGAGCGGAGCAAGGTGCCCGCCGCGAAATCGGTGCCGGTGCGGATCGTGCGATAGCTTGAAACAGAAAAGCCCGCTTGCCGGAGGGAACGGCAGGCGGGCTTTCGCAGACCGATGTGTTTTCGATCAGGCGGCACCGGGATCGATAAGGGCGAAGCCCATGCCCGGTTGCTTGCGGCGGCGCAGCACGGCCGGCGTTTCCGTCAGGATGACTTCGAGCGTCGGATTGACGGTGCCCGAGATGAAATGTCCGCCGCGCGTGGTGCAGTCCTTAAGGCCGAGGACCGCGTGAAGATGCAGGCTCGGCTTCCCGTCGTCGCCCTCCGCCACGTCCCCGAGGAGGCTCAACACCTCGCTCTGCTCCGCGAGCACGGTGTTCACATAGGCTTTTTCCGCCATGTCGAACCACGCGATCGTCGCCGCGGAGAACGCGCCGATGGCGGTGATCGACGCACCGGTGATCGCGTTTTCGGCGGCAAACCGCGTGATGGCGGTAAAGGCTTCCTCGTCCTTTTCGAGGATCAGCACGAACATGCGGTCGGTCGTGCCGCTGGAGATCTCGCGGCTCTTCATTGCGGTGGCTGCCCGTTGGAGGCGGAGAGGCCGCCATCGACGGCGATATTGGCGCCGGTGATGAAGCTGGCGTCGGAGCTGGCGAGGAAGGCGATGACGGCGGCGACTTCCTGCGGCTCGCAGACGCGCCCGAGCGGGATGCGCTCGTAGAAGGTCTGGAGCAGCGGCTCGTCGTCCATCATATCCTCGGTCATGCCGGTGCGGGTCAGGCTCGGGCACACCGCATTGACGCGAATACCGCGCTTTCCGAGATCCATGGCAAGCGCGCGGGTGAAGTTGACGACGGCGCCCTTGGCGGCATTGTAGGGGCTCATGCCCCAGTCTCCGCCCATGCCGGAGACGGAAGCCGTATTGACGATAACGCCGCCGGTCTTCTCGAGATGCGGGATGGCGGCGCGGCAGCCATAGAAGACGCCGTCCGCATCCGTTGCCATGACCTTGCGCCAGGCATCGTCGGTGATGTCCTCCGGCCTGCCGTTCTCGGCCGTTCCGGCATTGTTGACGAGCACATCGATCTGCCCGAAGCGATGGACGGCGGTTTCCACCAGAGCGTCCACGGAGGTGGAATGTGAGACGTCTGCGACCTGCACCAGCGTGCGGTCCTTGGGGAAGGCCTGCGCGGTGGTGGTCAGCGTCTCCCCGTCCTTGTCGACCATGACGACGCGGGCGCCTTCGTCGGAAAAGCGGCGGGCGGTCGCCGCGCCGATGCCGGAGGCCGCACCGGTAACGATAACGACCTTGTCTTCGAAGCGATTCATGCAATGTTCCTTCATGTCCGTCTCTGCCGCAGCGGGGAGACGCTGCGGCACGTCATTCGTCGCGGTCGCCGCCTTACCCGGCAGCGACGGGACAGCGGGCACCGGGCTCGCGCACGGGCACGGCATTGCGCTCCGAGCGGAAGGCCGCCGATGAGTCGTAGGCCTGACGGCGCATGCGCATGATGGAGCCGAGCGGCTGGTGTTCGACGATGCCGTTCCAGGGTCGGAAGGACAGGCCGTCATCGATGCGCTTCTGCTTCTCCTCCGTCCAGCTGTCCTGCGGCGGCACGGTCAGGCGCGCCACCGGAATGAACGGGCTTTTCTCCTCGTCCCAGAGCGTGGACGCGTCCTCGACCGGCATGGAGTCCAGATCCGTGCAGAGCTGCACCTGAAGTTCCCATGTCGCCGTCTCGCCGCCGAAGAAGCTGCGGACCGCGTTTCTGAGCGCGTTCTCGTCCTTGTCGGCATCGACCGGCTGATCCTTCAGGGCTTTCAGGTTCTCCGTCACCGGCACCAGGGAGAATTTCGCGATATAGTCGCCATAGCGGTGCGGCAGCTGCGTGAAGAAGCTTTCGCCGAGAATATGCGTCTCGGGGTGGCCGCCAAGGCTCTTCAGCGTGGCGCTTTCGGCGCCAAATTTTTCCAGCGCACTTTCCACGACGCGGAAGACCTTCGACGCCACCTCCTTGGTCCGCTCCATGCGGTCGGTGGTCAGCGCGAGGCCCTTGAGGTTCGTCAGGAAGGCCTTGGCGCTCGGGGAGTTGAAGAGCTTGCCGTTGACCAGCAGGAAATCCTGGCTGGTCGAGCCCTCGAGCCCGCCCGGCAGGCGCTCGCCCTCGACGTCGAGGATTTTCAACGAGAAGCCGCGCGGCGTGGAGACGCTGTCGTGCAGGATATCGCCCGGCGAGGTGGAGAGGCGGATGACCGCCTTGTGCCGGCCGGGCTTGGCGAAGATGCCCTGCGCCAGCGGCCCCGGCAGGTCGGGCAGAATGTCCAGCTCGCCATCGAGCAGGCCGTGGCTCTTCGCGTGCACGCTGCGCACGGCATGGCCGCCATTGCGCCAGGTGGTATGGGCGATGGAGAGCAGCGTCTCTGACAGCGCGCGCGCGGTTTCCGGTTCGTCCTTCTCGATGGTCTCGACATCGGGGCGGTAGCGTTCGAGGGTCGTGGGAAGCTGGGTCATGCGCGCTTCAACTCGCTTTCGAGGATCTTGTCGATGGTGATCGGGAAATGGCGGAACCGCGTGCCTGTCGCGTGGTAGATCGCGTTGGCGACAGCGGCAGCGACGCCGACGATGCCGATTTCGCCGAGGCCCTTCACGCCGATCGGGCTTGCCTTGTCGTCGTGTTCCTCGACGAAGATGACCTCGAGGTCGGCGATATCGGCATGGGCCGGCACGTGATACTCGGCGAAATTGTGGTTCATGATCCGGCCGGTGCGATGGTCGATCATGCTCTCCTCGTGGAGCGCCATGCCGATGCCCATGACGATGCCGCCCAGGATTTGGCTGCGGGCCGTTTTGGGGTTGAGGATGCGGCCGGCGCCGATGGCGCTGACGACACGCGTGATCCGGATGACGCCCAGCTGCTCGTCGATCTTCACCTCCACGAAGACGGCGGAGTGTGTATAGCTGACGAACGTGCGCATCTGCAGCATGTCCGGCCCGGCCTTGCCCGGTTCCTCGACGGATGACAGCTGTTTGGAGGCGAGAATGTCCGACAGGGCGATGCCCACCTGACTGTTGACGTCCAGCACCAGACGGCCGTCGCGGATCACCACCTCCTCGGGCTTTGCGTCTTCGAGCGGGGAGTTCTCCATGTCCTGCGCCATGTCGAGCAGTGTGGCCTTCACGGCCTCCGCAGCGATCTGCACGGCGGAACCGGTCGAGGCCGCGGTCCAGGAGCCGCCCTCGACGCCGGTCGTCGGGAGCGTCGAATCCGCGATCGCGACGTGAACGGCGTCGATCGGCACGTCGAACGCTTCGGCGCCGAGCTGGGCGAGGATCGTATAGGTGCCGGTGCCGATATCGGTGGCGGCGGCGGAGACGGTAACCTTGCCGTCGATCGCATAGCGGACCTTCGCTTCGGCCGGCGCCATGCCCGCCTCCCAGAAGCCGGTGGCCATGCCCCAGCCGACGAGATCATGCCCGTCGCGCATGGAGCGGGGCGCAGCCGTGCGCTCCTTCCAGCCAAAGGCTTCCGCACCTTCGCGGTAGCAGGCATGCAGTGCCTTGGAGGTCAGCTGCTTGTCGCCATTCTGGTCGAAGTGAATAAAGTTCTTCACCCGCAAGTCCAGCGGATCCATGCCGATTTCGGTCGCCAGCTCGTCCATGGCGGATTCGAGTGCCAGAACGCCGGTGGCCGCCCCCGGGGCGCGCATGTCGCCGGGCGTGGACATATCGACTTGGGCGAGTTCGTAGGTCAGCTTGGCATTGTCGCACTTGTAGGCAAGGCCCGACCAGTTGACGACGACCTCCTGATAATCCTCGTAGCGCGACGTTGCCTGCACGGCATGGTGCATGACCGACTGCAGCAGGCCGTCCGCGTCGGCTGCGAGCGACACCGTCTGCACGGAAGAGGGCCGCCAGGTCAGCGCAAACATTTCCTGTCGCGACATTTCCACCTTCACCGAACGCTTCAGGTCGAGGCTCGCCATGACGGCGAGGAAGAGCTGGTGCTTCGGTCGCAGGCCCTGTCCGAAGGCACCGCCGACATAGGCGTTCTTCACGATGACATCGTCCGGATCGAGCCCGAAGATGTTGCAGATATAGTCGCGCGAGGCCTGCGATCCTTGCGTCTTGTCGTGCACCGTCAGCTGCTTGTCGTTCTCCCAGAGCACCGTGGTGGCGAACATCTCCATCGGATTGTGGTGCTCGCCCTCCATCACGTATTCCGCCGAGATCCTGTGGGCGGCGCCGGCGAAGGCCTCTTCCGGTTCGCCGCGGGGCTTGGGCGGCGGCTGGATGCCGGAGCGCTTCTTTTTCGGCTCATAGGCCTTCGGATAGACGCTGTGCAGGTCGGTCTCCGGCACCTCGGCCTTGTACTCCACCGTCACGAGGGACGCGGCATCGCGCGCGGCTTCAAAGGTCTCCGCGATAACGAGCGCGACAGGCTGTCCATCGAACTGGATGTGCGGCTTCTCGAGCGGGCGGAAGGGGCTGCCGGGCGGTGCCACGCTGTCCTGCCATTTGCTGTCCCACCACGCAGCGCTCGGCCGGTTCTCATGGGTGTAGACCTTGACCACGCCGGGGATGGCCTCGGCCTTCGACGTGTCGATGTTGCGGATCTTGCCGGTGGCGATGGTGGACAGCACGACGGCGCCGTGCAGCATGCCGGGCTCGTAGTGCTCGGCCGCATAGGGTGCCGTGCCGGAGACCTTCAGCGGGCCATCGATCCGCGAGACCGGCAGGCCGACGATTTTGGACGGGTTGAACATGGAATTCTCCTAGCGGATGGCTTTTTCGGACTGCACCTGCGGCGTGCCGCTGGCAGCCTGCGTCAGGGCGCGGATGATCGTCCGCTCGGCCATCGGGATCTTGAAATCGTTGCCGCCTTGTCCCTGCGCGCCGGCAAGAAGCCGCTGCGCCAGTGCGCGGAACGTTGCCTCGTCCGCCGGCTTGCCGGCACATTCGGCCTCCGCCAGCGGGTCCCGCCACGGCTTGTGAGCGACACCGCCGAGCGCCACCCGGAGATCCACGACCGCGCCGTCCCTGATGTCGATCGCGGCGGCGACCGAAACGAGCGCGAAGGCGTAGGACAGGCGGTCGCGGATCTTCAGATAGCTGTGGTTTGCGGCGAAGTGATCCGGGCGAAGATGGATGGCGACGACCATCTCGTCCGGCGCCAGGGTGTTGTCATAGTGCGGCTCGTCGCCGGGAAGGCGGTGAAAGTCGAGGAAGGCGATATCGCGCCGGCCGTTCGGTCCCTCCACCTCGACCACGGCATCGAGTGCCGCAAGAGCGACGCACATGTCGGACGGATGCGTGGCGATGCAGGAGGCGCTGGTGCCGAGGATCGCATGGATGCGGTTCACGCCGCCGATCGCGCCGCAGCCGGAACCGGGCTCGCGCTTGTTGCAGGGGCTCGACGGGTCGTAGAAATAGTAGCAGCGGGTCCGCTGGAGCAGATTGCCGCCCGTGGTCGCGGCGTTGCGCAGTTGCGGAGAGGCGCCGGCCAGCACGGCGTTGGCGAGCAGCGGAAAGCGTTCGATGACGGTCGGATCATAGGCAAGCGCCGCATTGCTGACCAGCGCACCGATCCGCAACGAGCCGTCCTCGAGCGTTTCGATGTCCTTCAGCGGCAGGCGGTTGATGTCGATGACGGTGGCAGGGCTCATGACGCCGTATTTCATGAGATCGACCAGATTGGTGCCACCGGCAAGAAGCCGGGCTTGCGGGTCGGCCGACAATGCCGCCACGGCGCCCGCGACGTCTTCTGCGCGGATGTAGGAGAACTGTTTCATTCCGCAGCCTCCTTGTAGCTCTTGCCCGATTGCTGGCCGATCACCTGTTCGATCGCGTCGGCGATGTTGGTGTAGGCCCCGCATCGACAGAGATTGCCGCTCATCAGTTCCCGGATCTCCTCCCGGGTGTGCGCATGACCTTCGGTCAGGAGGCCGGCGGCGGAACAGATCTGTCCGGGCGTGCAATAGCCGCACTGATAGGCGTCGTGATCGACGAAGGCCTGCTGCAACGGATGGAGCGCGCCGGGCTGACCGAGACCTTCGATGGTCGTGATCTCGGCGCCATCGAGCGTAACGGCCAGCTTCAGGCAGGAATTGACGCGCTGCCCGTCGATGAGAACGGTGCAGGCGCCGCATTGGCCGTGGTCGCAACCCTTCTTTGTTCCCGGCAGCTCCATCGGGCCGCGCAACAGGTTGAGAAGGGTGACCCAGGGCGCAACGCTCAGCCGCTCTTGCCTCCCGTTCAGCGTGATCACGATCGGAATGGCCATTCGTTCGGCATCGGCGTGAAGCATAGCAAACCCTTTCTCGCCCTAGATTTGGAGACGTTCCTCAACTGTATGGGGGTCGGAATGTTCCGACCGGAACCTCTGCCCCGTCCCTCCGTTTGGTTGCCACAGGATAGCGAACGGTAGCGAGGACGCGACGAATGGCACGACGGGCAAGCTGGAAGGGCCAGTTGAAATTGCGGGATCTCACCTGCGCGGTCGGGCTCTACACCGCCATTTCCCAATCGGAAAAAATCTCGTTCAACATCATCAACCGCAAGACCGGGCATCGGGTCGAGCGTCAGTTCATGGACAGCGAGACCGGCAAGCCCGTCGAGCGCGAGGACCAGATCAAGGGCTATCCGCTCGACAATGGCGACTATATCGCGATCGAGGGCGACGAACTGGCGGCGCTGATGCCCGACAGCGACAAGGTGTTGAACGTCACCCGCTTCATCGCGCTCGATGCGGTCGACACGCTCTATTTCGACAAGCCCTACCATCTGGCGCCTGTCGAGGAGCACGATGCGGAAACGCTGGCGCTGCTCGCGCGCACCCTGCGGGACGAAAATGTGGGGGCGATCGCGGAAGCCATCCTCTTCCGGCGCAACCGCACCGTTCTCATCCGTCCGCAGGACGACACGCTGATCGCGACGACGCTGAATTTCGACTACGAGGTCCGCTCGGCCAAGACGGCTTTCAAATCCGTCCCGGAGATCGAATTCGACGAGGAAATGCTGGAGCTGGCCGGGCATATCATCGGCACGAAATCCGGCACCTTCGACCCCGAAAGTTACACCGACCGTTACAATGACGCGCTGGCCGAACTGGTGAAGGCCAAGATCGAGGGGCGCACCATCGAGAAAAAGGCGCCGCCGAAGCACGATAACGTCGTCGATCTCAAGGAGGCCCTGCGACAGAGCCTGGGCGGGGCGGGTGCCAAGGGTAAATCGGCCGGCAAGGCCAAGGCTACGGGTTCGCGACAGAAGAAGGCGAGCTGACGATGAGCCTCGACACCTACAATGCCAAGCGGCGATTCGATGCGACACCGGAGCCGAAAGGCGAGGCTGGCAAGACCGGAAAGCGGAAGACGGCAGCGGGCAGTGCCAGCTTCGTCATCCAGAAGCATGACGCGACGCGGCTGCATTACGATTTCCGGCTCGAAATGGACGGCGTTCTCAAGAGCTGGACCCTGACCAAGGGGCCGAGCCTCAACCCGGAGGACAAGCGGCTGGCGGTCCATGTGGAGGACCATCCGCTCTCCTATGGCGATTTCGAGGGTGTGATCCCCAAGGGTCAGTATGGCGGCGGGACCGTCATCGTCTGGGATCGCGGCCTCTGGACGCCGATCGGCGATCTCGCCAAGGCTTACAAGAAGGGCCATCTGGAATTCACCCTGGACGGCGAGAAGCTCCGGGGACGCTGGCATCTGGTGCGCATGCACGGCAAGCCGGGCGAGACGCGCGAGAACTGGTTGCTGATCAAGGGCGACGACGAGGCGGCGCGGGGTGACGGCTTCGACATCCTCGAGGAGCGACCCGAATCGGTGAAGTCCGGGCGCGACCTGAAGGCCGTTGCCAAGTCTCCCGACGATACCTGGAATTCGAAAGGCACCGCGAAGACGAGCAAACCGAAACGCGGCAAGCCTGCCAAGGTGACGACGGCGGCCGAGGGGCAGGCGCATGCGTGGCCAAAGGGTGCGAAGACGGCCGGCTTGCCGGATTTCGTGGAGCCGGCGCTGGCGACGCTGAAGCCGAAGGCGCCCTCCGGCGATTGCTGGATTCACGAGATCAAGTTCGACGGTTACCGCCTGCAGGCGCGCATCGACAAGGGCACGGTGCGGCTGCTCACCCGCAGCGGGCTCGACTGGACGGAGCGCTTCGGCGATCAGGTCGCGGCGGCGTTTGCCGGATTGCCGGTGGAGACGGCGCTGATCGATGGCGAGATCGTCGTGCAGAAGGACAATGGCGCATCGGACTTCTCCGCCCTGCAGGAGGATCTGAGCCTCGGGCGCAGCGACCGGTTCATCTACTACGCCTTCGACATCCTGCATCTCGACGGGCACGACCTCACCCGGGCGACGCTGATCGACCGCAAGACGCTGCTTCAGAAGCTCATTCTCACCGACAGCCCCACCGTGCGCTTCAGCGAGCATTTCGAGGACAATGGCGACCTCGTGCTGACGCATGCCTGCCGCCTGAGCCTGGAAGGTGTGGTGTCCAAAGAGCGATCCGGTGCTTATGTCTCGGGGCGCAAGGGCAGCTGGGTCAAGTCGAAGTGCTCCGAGCGGCAGGAGTTCGTGATCGGCGGCTATGCGCCGTCCTCCACCTCGGATCACGCGATCGGCGCGCTGGCGCTCGGGGTTTATGACGAGGGCGCGCTGCGCCACGTCGGGCGGGTCGGCACCGGGTTCAGCCATGCGACGGCGGACATGCTGTTCGAGGCGCTGTCGGCCATCGAGCGCCGGGACAGCCCGTTCGGCGATAAGCTCACGGCGGACGCGCGGCGCGGCCTGCATTATGTCGAGCCGACGCTCGTCGCGGAAGTCGAATTTCGTGCCTGGTCGGCCGATGGCAAGCTGCGCCACGCCTCGTTCCGCGGCCTGCGGGAGGACAAGTCGGCAAGCGAGGTGCGGCAGGAAAGCCCGGCCGCGGAAAAGGGACGCAAGGCACCACCGGTGCCCAAGGCCGCGATCACGCTGACGCATCCCGACAGGCTCTACTGGCCGAAGGAGGGCGTGACGAAACAGGGGCTTGCCGAATATTACGCGCAGGTGTGGCCGTTCATGGCGCCCTATGTGGTCGATCGGCCGCTCTCGCTGTTGCGCTGCCCGGATGGCATCGACGGCAAGCAGCGCTTCTTCCAGAAACACGCCTGGCGCGGCATCAACAAGGCGATCGATCAGATCAAGGATCCAAAGGACAAGGCCGGCGAGCCATCACTGCGCATCACGGATTTCGATGGCCTGATCGCCCTCGTCCAATCCGCCGCACTCGAAATCCACCCCTGGGGGACGACGACGCGGAACTGGGAAAAGCCCGATATGATCACCATGGACCTCGACCCCGGCGAGGATGTGCACTGGGCCGACATCATCGAGGCTGCTCTTCTGCTCAAGGGCCAGATCGAGGCAAGGGGGCTGTCTGCCTTCGTCAAGACCTCCGGCGGCAAGGGTCTGCACGTCGTCGTGCCGCTCAAGCCCTCGGCCGGGTGGCCGGCGGTCAAGGCCTTCGCCAAGGGGCTGGCGACGGATGCCGCGAAGCAGGATCCGGACCGGTATCTCGCGGTCGCGACCAAAGCCAAGCGCCACGGCCGTATCTTCATCGACTATCTGCGCAACGGACGCGGGGCGACGGCCGTTGCGCCGTATTCCACACGCGCGCGGCCGGGCGCTGCCGTGTCCGCGCCGCTCGAATGGTCGGAACTGTCGGAGGCGATCGGGCCGGATCATTTCACTGTGGACAACATGCCGGTGCGGCTGGCGTCGTTGAAAAAAGACCCATGGGACGGGTTCTTCGCAGCGGCCAAGGTGCTTCCGAAGGGGTGAGGGCTAGCCGCGCTTTTCCTCTTGCAGGCTCTTCTTCAGCGCATCCATGATGTTGATGACGTTGCCGGAGGATCTGACGGGCGCGCGCGATTTGGTCGCCGGCTTGCCGTCCTTCTTCTGGCGGCTCTTGATGAAGGCCTTGATCTTCTTCTGGACCGGGTCCTGGACGAGCGTCGGGCTCCATACGCCCTTGTCCTTCTCGATCAGCTTTGCGAGCGCCGCCATTTCCGTCTTGCCGCCCTTGGCCTTCATGTCGAGGTCGGCGACGGGTTCGCGGACGTCCTCGCCGTAATGCAGCGTCCACAGCACGATGCCCTTGCCGTTCGGCACGAGCAGCACGGCGCGCTCCCGGCGGTAGAGCACGAGGCGGGCGATGCCGACGACGTCGTTGCGCGTCATGGCTTCGCGGATGACGCAGAACGCCTCCGCACCAACCTTGTCCTCCGGCACGAGGAAATGCGGCTTGTCGTACCAGATCCAGTCGATGGAATCGCGCGGCACGAAGGTGGAGATGTCGATCGTGCGCGTGCTTTCCAGCCCTACGCCCTCGATCTCGTCATCCTCCAGCAGGACATAGTCGTCCTCGCCTTTCGGGAAGCCCTTCACCTGATCCCTGTCGGCCACCTTCTTGTGCGTCACGCTGTCGATATAGCGGCTCTCGACCCGGTTCTTCGTTGCCCGGTTGAGAACATGGAAGCGCACCTTCTCGCTCTCGGTGGTCGCCGGCGTCAGCGACACGGATGCCGTGACGAGCGAGAGGCGGAGATAGCCTTTCCAGAAGCTGTTGCGGGCCATGTCATGTCCTTGATCGCGGTGGCGGATCATCAACCCGCCACCGCCCAAAAGGTTGCCGTGCCGGCGGCGCGCCGTCAGCTCTGGCGCGTCAGCTTCAGGATCGCGGAAGTTCCCTCTTTCGGGTTTTCGGTCACGGCGTAGATCGCGCCGTCGGGGCCGATCTTCACGTCGCGGATGCGGGCGTCGAGCGGCACGCGCTCCTCGTGGGCCACCTTGTCGCCCTCCATGTGCAGCACGACGAGACCGGTGGAGACGAGGCCGCCGATGAGGGCGGCGCCCTCCCATTCCGGAAACTCGGTGCCGCTGTAGAAGACCATGCCGGAGGGGCCGATGACCGGATCCCAGTAATAGACCGGCTGCTCCATGCCGTCCTTGGCGGTGATGCCGTCGCCGATCGCCGCGCCGCTATAGTCGAGGCCGTAGGTGATGACCGGCCAGCCATAGTTGAGGCCCGCCTGCGGCATGTTCAGCTCGTCGCCGCCCTTCGGTCCGTGCTCGACGGTCCAGAGCCGACCCTTGGCGTCCAGTGCGGCCGATTGCAGGTTTCGGTGGCCGTAGCTCCAGATTTCCGGCTGGGCGTCGCTTTTGCCGGCAAAGGGATTGTCGCTCAGCGCCTTGCCCGCGGCGTCGATGCGGAAGACCTTGCCGAAGCCGCTCTTCAGGTCCTGCGCGAAGACGCGGGTTTCTCGGTCGGAGCGCTCGCCGACGGTCACGTAGAGCTCGCCATCCTTGCCGAAGACGAGGCGGGAGCCGTAATGCTTGGTGTTGTCGTAGCCGGGCATCTGGCGGAAGATGACGTCGACATCCTCCAGGGCTGCGCCGCCCTGATCGTCCGCGACCAGCCGGGCGGAGGCGACCGACGTGCCGTTGCCGTCGTCGCGCGGCTCGGAGAAGGAGAAGAAGATGCGGTTGGAGGTGGCGAAATCCGGCGCGACGGCGACGTCAAGCAGGCCGGCCTGACCGTCCGAGATCACGGCGGGTACGCCCTTCAGCGCCGTGCTCGGCTTACCGTCCGCACCGACGATATGCATGGAGCCCATCTTGGCGGCGACGAGCATGCGGCCGTCCGGCAGGAATTCCATCGACCAGAGCTGGGGCAGGCCCTCCGCGACCGCCTGATGGGTCACGGTCGGCATCGTGTCCGGCTGCGGGGCGCGGGTCTGGTTCTCGAAGGCGGGTTTCTGGTCGGGTGCGTTGGCCGCTTCCGTCTCGACGGGCTTGCCGGCGGCCTTCACCGCGCCGGTTGCGGGCGGCTGGCCTTCGACATGGTCGATGGGGGAGGTGTCGCCGGTCGACTGGGCCATCAAGGGGCCGGCGGTCAGGAGGGCGGTCAGGACGGTTCCGGCAAGGAGGCAAGCACGCGTTTTCATCGATGTTCCTGTCTGGATCACGGCGTCGTGCGACGCGTTGACGATGGCAGAGAATGTAGCGCGTGGGTGACGGAATGCTCATCGCGCGCCATTCAAGAATATTTTATCGCCACGCCAGACAGGTGCCGGCGATCTGCGGACGCTGGCAGCGATGGTCGGGCAGAAGCGTTTGGAGGCCGGGGCGGGATTGGTGTAGATGGGGCGTATGAAGATCGCTTTCTACGCTCCGCTCAAGTCCCCCCATCATCCCGTACCCTCCGGCGACCGGCTGATGTCGCGCCTGATGATGCAGGCGCTGGCGCTTGCCGGACATGAGGTCGCTCTCGTCTCGCAATTGCGCAGCTTCGCGCGCACGCCGGAGGCGATTGGCGATCTCTGTGCGGCGGCTGCGGCGGAGCGGGATCGCATCGCGGCGGACTGGCGGGCGGACGGCGCGCCCGATTGCTGGTTCTGCTATCACCCCTATTACAAGGCGCCGGACCTTCTCGGGCCGTCGCTTTCGCGCGCGCACGGCATCGGTTACGTCACCGTCGAGGCCTCCTATTCCGCGCGGCGCGACCGGGATGGATGGGCCGCGGCGCAGGCCGCACTTCTGGAAACGCTGACGGCGGCCTCCGTCAATATCTGCATGACGGAGCGCGACAAGGCCGGCATTCTCGACGGGGCGCCGGAAGCGCGCGTCGAGCGGTTGAAGCCGTTCATCGATCCCGCCCTGTTCCTCGCCCGCGAACCGGCGCCGCATCCCGGCCGTCTCGTCACGGTGGCGATGATGCGGCCAGGCGACAAGATGGACAGCTACCGGATGCTGGCCGACGCGCTGTCGCGGCTGCTCCATCTTCCCTTCACGCTGTCGATCGTGGGCGACGGCAAGGCGCGTGCCGAGGTGGAGGCTCTGTTCGCGCCGCTCGGGCCGGGGCGGGTGGTGTGGTGCGGCGAGCGGAGCGCGCAGGAGGTTGCAGCCCTTCTGCAGACCTCCGCGCTCTATGTCTGGCCCGGCTGCGGCGAGGCCTATGGGCTGGCCTATCTCGAGGCGCAGGCGGCCGGCCTGCCCGTGGTGGCACAGGCCATTGCCGGCGTTCCCGAGGTGGTGGAGCATGGGCGCACCGGCGTGCTGACGCCGCCGGGTGACGTCGAGGCCTATGCCGATGCCATCGCCGGTTTTCTCAAGAATGAAACGCTGCGCCAGACCATGGGCGCAGAGGCGCGCGTGTTCGCGGGCACGGAGCGGGGACTGGCGCCCGCCGCCTCCCGGCTCGGCGACATTCTCGACCGATCGGTGACGGCGACGCGGGAGGCGCGATCATGAGCGACACCGCCGGCACCGATATCTCGGCCGTCCTCGACCGCTTCCGGCAGGCCGGGCGTGTCGCCCGCTTCTGGCTGCGCGACGACGACGCCATCGCGCCGACGCCCGCGCTCGATCGCCTGCTGGCGCTGACGGAGGCACATGGCGTTCCCCTGGCGCTTGCCGTCATCCCGGAGCCGACGGGCGAGGCGCTTGCCGAACGACTGGCACGCGCCCCGCATGTCGGCGTGACGGTGCATGGCTGGCGGCATGCCAATCATGCGGCGGAGACGTCGAAGAAGCAGGAGCTGGGCGCCGACCGTCCCGCGGATGTCGTTCTCGGAGAGCTTTCGGCGGGCTTTGCCAAGCTCGCAGCCCTTCATGGAGAAAGGTTCCAGCCGGTGCTCGTGCCGCCGTGGAACCGGATCGAGCCCGGCCTTCTGCGCGACCTTCCCGGTCTCGGCTTCCAAGCCCTGTCGGTCTACGGGCCGGAAAAGCCGGCGGCGCTGCCGATGATCAATACGCATGTGGACGTCATGGACTGGCATGGCACGCGAGGCTGCCGAGACCCGGAGGCGCTGCGGCGCGAGATCGTGGCGCGCCTTAGCGTCTGTCTTGAGAGCGGCGGCAGCGTCGGGCTGCTCACGCATCATCTGGTCCATGACGCAGCGGTCTGGGTGTTTCTTCGCGATCTGTTCGACGCGACGACCGGGCATCCCGCCTGCCGGTGGGTGGGGCTTGCGGAGCTGGTCGGGGAGGCGGCCGCCGGTCAGAACCGGTAGCTGACGCCGAAGCCGAGCGAAAGGCTTTTCACATCCGTGCGCGCCGTCACGCCGGAATTGGTGAGAACCTGCGTCGGGGGCAGGACCAGCCGCATCTCGCCATTGGCAAACCATTTCTCCGACATCTGTACATCCATGCCCAGGCGGATCATCGGCGAGATCTGTCGTTCCACGCTGAAGTCCTTCACAAGCGGGCTCGCCGGCTCTGCGCCCTTGTACCACGTGGCGACGGCACCGAGGCCGGCATAGGGGTTGAAGCGGGCATCGGGCAAAAGGCGATAGTCGAACGACAGGGCCACCGGCAGCGTCCAGATGGAGCCGACGTCGATATCGCCATAGAGGCTGTCGCGAATCTTGAACCGCGCCTTCAGCGCACCGGCCTGGCCCGTAATGGCGATGTGATCGGTGAGGAAATAGCTGATATCCATATCCGGCAGCACCATGGTGGGAACCTCGACCGTGCCGCCCATAACGTCGATGTGCGAGTGCAGGTCGTATGGCAGCACACCGGAGATGCGGGCGCGGATCAGAAGGTCGCCTGCGCCGAGGCCGGACACGGGCGCCGCGCCGGCGTTCTGGAGTGCGGGCGTGTCGGGTGCGGCATCCTGCGCCGAGGCCGATTGTCCCGGGGATACGAGGCACAGCATGCCCCAGAAAGCGATGGCGATGCGCGGGGCGTGACGCGTCACGGGCCTACCGCCTTGCGGCTGTTGTCCGAGACGCCGGTTGTACCCGCAAACCCTGCCCGTCATTGTCATAAAGCTCCAAATCGCACATTGATCTAATATCTATTATTATATTTAAGCTGTATCGAGCATACATGACAGGGCGTGTTTTCATGTATGGATTTTGGGGGCTTTCCCCCGAAATGAGGGGGTGGTTATGGTGGACGTGCAAACGCTGCTGGTCTCGAGCGTTACGGCACGTGCGGGTTTTCTTCTGGTTTTCCTGCTCTACAGTTTCCGGCCGGGTGCAACGAATGCCTACCGCTTCTGGACTCTCAGCATCCTCTGTTCGGCGCTCGGCCTCTGGCTGAACTATCATGACCCGCACTATCCCAATTTCAGTGCGGACAAGGGCGCCCTGATCTATTTCATCCTCGGTCTGAGCATCGTCTCGGTGGAGGCGGGGGCGAAGTCCTTCTTCGGCCTGCCGCTCGATCGCGTCAAATTCGTCGCCGCCTGCATCGTGCCGGCGCTGACCTACTGGAGCGCCGCGAGCCTCCGTCTTCCCGAGACCTACGTGCTGGTGCTGACCATGGTCACGCTGGTCTACATCCTGATCACCGCATCCTCGAGCTTCCTCAAGGGGCGCTGGCAGAAGCGCCTGCCGTCGCAGATCCTCATCAGCTCGTCACTCGCCTTCTATGCCATGGCTCTCGTGGCAACGATCGTCTCGCTGATCATCGGCGATCTCTTCGGCTATGAAGGCCTCGGTCCGAGCGGTAAGAACGTCTATCTCTCCGTCTTCATCGACCAGACCATCAGCGTCCTCATCTATGTCGGGCTGGTGGCGATGTCGCTGGAGGAAGCGCAGCGCCAGATGCAGATCGCGGCGACCACGGACCCGCTGACGGGCCTGGCCAACCGCCGGGGGCTGGAGGAGCGGGCGCTGGCGATCATCGGCGCCGGGCAGCGGCTGAAGCGGCCGATGGCAGTGCTGATCGCGGATATCGACCACTTCAAATCGATCAACGACCGCTACGGCCACGCCGATGGCGATCACGTGCTGAAACAGTTCGCCGAGCGGCTGCCCGTCGTCGTCAAGCGCCAGCAGGACGTGCTTGCCCGCTGGGGCGGGGAGGAGTTCGTGGCGATCCTTCACGGCGCCTCGCTGGAAGACGCCACGCATCTTGCCGAAATGCTGTGTCGGAGCATCGAGGAAAGGCCGTTCGAGGTCGGCGGCAACAAGGTCACCGTCACCACGAGCATCGGCGTCGCGGCCTTCGGGCACGAGGAGCCGCTGCTGGAACAGGCGATCCATATGGCCGATGCCGCGCTCTACCGGGCCAAGCGCACGGGACGCAACCGGGTCTGCGTCGGGTCGGCGACGCAGGATGCGACGGCAGACGCCGCCGGCTGATCCGGGATGGCCCTGCCTTGCCCGGTCGATCGGAGGTCTACATCCGATCGATCAGAGATCGACGATCTGGCCGTCGAAGGCGGAAAACGCACCGGGGAAGAGGATCTTGGCCTGTTTCTCGACGGCGTCGAGCGCGTCGTCGGTGCGGAAAGGGGCGTGATGCATGAAGGCGACGCGCTTGGCGCCGGCGGCTTTCGCCAGACGGATGCCCTGTTCCCAAGAGGAATGGCCGTAGCCGACGTGCCGTTCCATCTCCGCATCGTCATACATGGCGTCGTAGATGAAGAGGTCGCAGCCTTCGATCAGTTCGAGCACGGCCGGGTCGAGCGTTCCGGGGTGATGTTCCGTGTCGGTGATGAGCGCGCAGGCGCGCCCGCCCCATTCGACGCGATAGCCGACGGCGCCGCCGGGATGGTTGAGGCTGCCGGTGCGGATCTCGACGCCGCGGACCGGGGTGAGCAGATCGCCCGAGCGGAAATCGCGCGCGTCCAGCGCCGCACGGCAGATATCCGGCTCGACGGGAAACCAGGGCGGCCGCATGAACTCGCCGATCATCTGGCGCGTCGACATGCGCCCGGCCAGATGCCCCGACCAGAGCGTGACGTCGGCGGAATGGTCATAGAGCGGCGGGAAGAACGGCAGGCCGATGATGTGGTCGTAATGACAGTGGGTGAAGAACAGGTTGAACGCGGAGACGCCTTCGGCCTTGAGCGCGACGCCGGCCGGCATCAGGCCCGAGCCCGCATCGAAGATCAGGCGTTCGTTGCCGCATTGCATCTCGATGCATACGGTCCGGCCGCCATAGCGCTGGAACTCGGCCCCCGCTACCGGCAGGCTTCCCCGAACGCCCCAGAAACGTACGCGAAACAGATTGTCGTTCACACTTTGCTTCAGTTTCGACGCGCCCCTCTCGGTGGCTTGCCAACACTGTCCCTCTGCTGTTGCGTGGGTCAGGATCGACCCCGCCGGCTTCTGTGTCCGGCCGTATTTCTGCCATGTTATCCAAACTGTCCACATGAAGCGAGACGGGCATTCGCTTTTTCTCGTTTCTCGTGGCAGAGACAGCGGAACGCTATCCGATCCCGCTTTCGAAACCGTTGCCGTCGCCATGCCTTTCCAGGAATTTCCGCCGATCGCCGTGATCGCCGACGCTCATGTCCACGACCCCGCCGCCGACTTCGGCTTTCCCGGTGCGGCCCGGACGGGAGGCCTGTCCGTCCGGCCGCTGACGGAGGCTGCGCGGTCCACGCGGGTGTTCAACGAGAGCCTTGCCGCCTTCCGCACCGCGCTCGACGATGTCGCGTCCCGCGGCATCCGGCATGTCGTTCTCCTCGGGGACTATACCGATGACGGGCAGGTGGCGACCACGGCGTCGGTTGCGGCGATCCTGAAGGACTATGGCGAGCGGCACGGCCTGGTGTTCTTCGCCCTGCCCGGAAATCACGATATCTTCGCCGATGCCGGCCGGCATCGCACCAAGCGGTTTCTGAACGCGAACGGATCGAGCGCGGTGGTGACGAGCCACCCGGTGACGGTCTCGCGCGACGCGCTGCCGCCGGGGATCCCGCACGATCGCGCGGTCACGGTGTCGCCCGCAATGTTCTGCCCCGGCTATCCCGACGGGCTGACGCCGGTTGCCGCGCACGGCTATTTCCCCCAGCCGTCCTACCGGCACTGGGAGACGCCGTTCGGCGTCGATGGCAATGCGGAAGGCCGGATGTTCACCGCGGTCTCCTCCAGCGGCGCCACGCGACGGCCGCTGATGGAGGCCTCCTATCTGGTGGAGCCGGTCGACGGGCTGTGGCTCTTGATGATCGACGCCAACGTCTTCGTGCCGATCGATGGCTCGGACGACTGGGTCGACAGCACCTCCGCCGGCTGGAATGCGATGCTGGTGCACAAGCGCCATGTGATCGACTGGATGGCCGATGTCGGTGCGCGGGCGGCGCGTCTCGGCAAGCGTCTCGTTGCCTTCTCGCACTATCCCGCGCTCGATCCGCTGGATGGGACCCGGGCGGCGGAGGTCGCGCTCCTCGGCCCAACGGCGACATCGGGCCGCATTCCTGCGGAGGCGGTCGGAGAGGCGTTCATCGCGGCCGGGATCGCGCTGCATTTCAGCGGGCATCTTCACGTCAACGACACGGCGCGGATGCGGCGCGGAAGCGGGTTTCTCGTCAACGTCGCCGTTCCCTCGCTCGTCGGTTTTCCGCCCGCCTACAAGATCCTGAGGCTGGGTGAGGGTGGTGCCGAGATCGAGACGGTGTCGCTCGGGGAGATGCCGATGGATGCCGCAATCGGGGCGCTCTATGCCGCCGAAGCGCAGCATACCGGGGTCAAGACCGGCGGAATGGCCGAGGCGGTGCGCTATGGCGACTTCCTCTCGGCCCATATCGGCCATCTCGCCTGGCGGCGGCACCTGAAGCGGGAGTGGCCGGCAATGCTCGCCGCGCTGCTGCGCGCGGCCACGCTCGGCGACCTCGCCGGGCTGGCGGTGCGCCCCGCAGTTTCGATGGAGGACGCTGTTGCCCTGCTCCCGGCCGCCCATGATCGGACGCAGGCGTCACAGGAGGGCGAACCGGCTGCGCTGCCGGCCATCGCCTTCCTCGGCGACTGGTATCGTCTGCGCATGGCAAGCGATGCCGGACTGGCCTCGGTCTCACCGCCGCGTCTGCGCTTCTACGACAGGCTTTCAGCGCTCTATCAGGCGCAAGCCTGGCCGGATGGCTCGGCGCAAGGCGGGATCGCGGCGATGCTGGTGCTTTTCGAGGCCTACCGCAGCGGGTTACCCTCGAAGGACTTCCGGATCGACCTTCAGACCGGCGAGTTCACGGTGCGATAGCCGAAGGCGCGTCGCGATCTTTCCGAGTCGCGCCTTGCGCTTTCGGCCCCTGTTTCGCGCATGTCGTCATCGCAGAGCCGCTGCACCCCGTTTGCGCCACGTGCCCTATTCGAGTTCGCGCACGCGGCTGCGGGCTTCCGTCAGCTCGCTGGTCGTGTGGCTCAGGCGGTCGGCCAGGACGCGCATGATCTCGATGGTGATTTCGGGAAAGTCGGTGAGGAGCTTGATGAAGTGGTCCTTGCGGATGCGCAAGGCCTCGACCGCGGTCGTCGTCTTCACGGTCGCCGTTCGCGAGACGTCGCAGAGGATGGCGATCTCGCCGACGATCGAGTTGCGCTCGACTTCGGCCACGCGGATCGGGCCGGTCGAGGATTCGACCAGGATCTCCGCCTTGCCGTCCAGTACGACATAGGCCGCATCGCCGGCATCGCCCTGGTGGAAGAGCGTTTCGCCGATGCCGTAGCTCACCCGGTCCGAGGTGAAGGCCAGCAGTTTCAGCTTGCCCGCTTCCACACCGGAGAAGAGCGGCACGCGCCGCAGCATTTGCACTTCGTCCTTCAGCAACATCAGCTCGTCAACTCCCCATGTTCGGCGCTGCCTGCCCGTGTCCGTCCGGGCGATGCATCGGTGCGTGCCAGTGTATGGTGCCTGCGACTATCACGAGGTTACCAACTGTTTGAAGACACCGTCATTGTTTACCAGATTGGCGTGCGTGTCATCCTCGACAAGCGCGCCGCGATCAAACACCAGCACGCGTTCGAAGAGTTTCGTCAGCCCGTTGTTCGACAGCACCCAGATCACGGCCGGATTGGCGCCGTTGCGGGTCAAGAGCTTCATGACGTCGCGGACGATCTCGTCCTGCAGCCGGTGATCGAGGCTCGGGAGCGGGCGGTTGAAGACATAGTAGTCCGAGCGGCGGATGATGGCGCGGGCAAGGTTGAGTTTCTGCCGCTGCACGGCGGTCAGGCGCTTGCCGCCGGCGCCGAGATTGAAGTCGAGGCCGATATCCAGCACCTGCTCGATCAGGCCTTGGGAATTCAGGAGCGACGACACGATGGCGCGGATGCGCTTGGAGCCGTCGGTGTGCTTGTGGCTGATGCGGCCGAACAGCACATTGTCCATGAGGCTCGCGGAGGCGAGATATTTTTCCGGGTCGTAGCGCTCGATGTCGTGGGTCAGCTCTTCCGGCATGTTCTCGTGGAACTGACGGCGGACCTCGACGATCTGCGCCATCAGCTCTTCGGTCAGCAGACCGAAGCGGTGGCGGGGCTCGACATAGTTGAAGCTCAGGCGGATGATCTGGTAGCGATCGTCCTCCGTCGCGGTCTCCAGCCCCTTGCCGGCATATTTCTGCAGCAGCAGCTGGTAGGCCGGGATGTCGTCGGCCGTCATGAAGGTCAGCTGCTGGAAGAACGGGTGGTCCGGCGGCAGGTCGGCGAAAAGCTCGACCGCGTTCTCGGCGATCTGGTAGCCCATGTCGAAGAGCACCCGGTCGATGCCGGTTTCCGAGACGACCTTGCGGAAATACGGGTTCTTGGCGATGGCGCGGCCGGCCACGCTCGGGGCGGTCGCCGTGCCGAACAGCAGGTTCTCGCCGACGGTGGCTTCCATATTGTATTCGCCGGGCTCGAAATAGGCGATCAGCCCATTGAGGCCGGCTTCCTCCAGCTCCTCGCGCAGCGCCTGGCGCATATCGACGATGCTGGCGGCAAAGTCCGGCCGGTCTGCCGGGTCGATATTGGTGCGCAGGGCCAGGTCCAGAATGTCCTTCGACAGCTGCACCGTGTCGAGCACGGCGAGGATCGAGGGGAAGAGATCCTCGGCCTGCGTCGCGCCGGCCGCGGTATAGTCGATCCAGTCGCCGTTGACGTCGTAGTCGGGATTGCCGGCAAGCTTGGCTTCCGTCACCTCCCATTTGCGATGGGTGGCAAGGCTGCCCTCGTAGGTGGCGGCCGCCAGGGGTGCGTGCTTCAGGCCGTAGAGCAGGTTGTCGCGCAGCGAACCGTAGAAGAAGTAGGTGTCCGACGAGGCATAGGTGATGGCCCGGCCGACGACGGATTCCGGCATGTGCAGCAGGTCTTCGCCGCCGAGCGTCACCTTGCCGCCTTCCGGCCAGATCAGGCGGCCGAAGGCTTCCGCCAGCACGTCGCCGCCGCTCGCCGCACCGCCGATGATCGCCACCTTTTCCCCGGGCGTGATCTCGACCGAGACATGCTCCAGCAGGCGGGCGCCGCTGTCGTCGGCAAGGGTCAGGCCGGAGGCTGCAAGGGCGCCGCACGGATCGTCGCCGTCCCCGCTGTCGGCTGCCGCACGACCGGCAAGGCCCGCACCGGCGGCCACGGCGCCGGCGGCAAGCGCACCGGTCGAAATGGCCTGGATCTTCGGGTCGATCAGCGGCTCGACCGTGAACTGCTCGACCACCTGGACATATTTCACCTGCACGTCCTGGCGCAGCTGGTCCCAGTCGATCAGCTCCTTCAGCGGGCCGGGCAGGTCCTTGTAGGCGCTGATGACGGCGACGAGCTGGCCGATGTCGAGCTGTCCGCGCAGCGCGAGATAACCGCCGATGCAGTAGAACAGGAAGGGCGTCAGCTGTGCGAGGAAGTTGTTGATGAACTTCACCATGAACTTCCACTGGTAGAGATCGTAGCGGATCTTGTAGATCCGCCCCAGCCGTGCGGCCACATCGGCGCGCTCGTAGTTCGAGGTGTCGTAGGCATGGATGGTGCTGATGCCGTCCACGATCTCGCTGACGCGGCCGGCAAGCTCGCGTGCGGTGATCTGTCGCTCGCGGCCGAGCACCAGCAGGCGGCGGCGCATGCGCGGGATGATGGTCGCCTGGATGCCGACCATGAAGGCGGCGATGAAGCCGAGCCACATGTTCTGCATGAAGATGAAGGCGAGCGCCGTCAGGGCCTGCCCCCCGAGCAGGGCCGGCGAGACAAAGGCGTCGCCCGTGAAGCCGCCGAGCGGCTCCACCTCGTCCTTCACCATGGAGGAGACTTCCGCCCCCTTCATGCGCTTGAACTGGGTCGGCGGGAAGCGGAGGATGCGATCGACGAGCTCGAAACGGATGCGGCGCAGCAGGCGCTCGCCGAGCCGGCCCTTATAGGTGTTGATGTAGAGCTTGAAGAGGCCGTTGATGATGACGAGCAGAAGGAAGACGACGCTGAGGGCGTAGAGCGTTTCCATGCGCGTCAGGTCGATGCCGTTGAACAGCGTGACGTTGCCGATCCAGGGCAGGGAGAAGGAGATGTCGAAGAACCGCTCGGTCGCGCCCGGCTGCTCGAAACCCTTTCCCTGGATGGGGCCGTTGACGATCTGCTTGGGCAGGTCGAACGACAGGAAGTAGGGGATCATCGAGATGGCGACGATCATGAGGATCCACATTTGCTGCTTGCGCGTGTGGGTCCAGATGTAACGGGTAAGGCGGATATCCATGAAAGGCTGCCATCGAGACGAAGCGGAGACGACGCGGCGGACCAGGTGCTCGTCTGTCTCCTCCGTTCCGTTGGAATCTATAGCAGTGATGGTGGGAAAACCACCCGCAAAAGCGTTGTCTTACACTGCATGAGAAGCGATACCGCCGTGGCGGGCGCTACAGCATGTCGCGCAGGATATCGGCCGTCCGGTCGGCGCCTTCCAGATCGATCGACAGATCGCCTGCCGGGAAGGCCGGGGCCTCGAGACCGGCGCGGATGGCGGCGGCGATCCGCTCGGCGGACAGCTCGGCATCGCCGAGCGCGGTGACGAGGCCGAGACGCTCCAGCCGTTCGGCGCGCGCCGCCTGTTCCGTCTCGCCGCCTGTGGTGAACGGCACGACGATCGCCCGGCAGCGGGCCCGCAGAATGTCGCAGACGGTGTTGTAGCCGGCCTGGGATACGGAAAGCTGCGCGCCCGAAAGCAGGCTTGCGAAATCCGGGCGAAAGCGGAAGACCGCGACATTGCCGACGACGCCGGCGGCGATCGCATCATGGTCGGCCTGCGCGAGGTTCGGCCCCGTGATCAGCGCCCAGGGCTTCTCCGGCCGGAGGATGGCGGTGGCGCCGACGACCGCATGCAGCACGTGCCGGCCGACCGCGCCGCCGCCGGCCGAGACGATCACCTCGAAACGGTCTGCCGGGGCGTCGGGCCGGGGCGGGGCGACGAGGCCGGTATAGACGACCTTGTCGGCGATCTCGTCGGCATGCGGAAAGGTCTCCTCCAGTCTTGCGAAGGTCGGGTCGCCATGGATGAGGATGCGGTCGAAGTAGCGGTCGATATAGTCCACCGTCTCGCGGTCACGCTCCGGCTTCGGGCGCTTCTGCAGGATATCGCGCACGGAGGCGAAGATCCTGGGCGGCTCGGGCATGGCGCGGGCGGCGTCGAGGAAGGGCAGAAGCTCGAAGCGCATCTGGCGCCGGCCGAACGGGAAGGCCTCGGTGAGGATGGCATGCGGCCTGATCTCGTGGAGGATGGCGAGCAGACGGTCGCGGCGCATGTCGCGGAAGGCGTCATCGACCGGGTTGCCGTCCATGTCCTGCAGGGCCGAAAACCCTTCGTCGCTGGAAACGACGGGCGGCAGGGCGATGTGGCGGACGGCCGGGCCGGGAAAGCCCGCAACCGGCTTGCCGCCGGTGACGACCGTCACGTCGAAACCGCGCACGGCCAGCGCATTGGCGATGCGGCTCGCGCGCGTCAGGTGGCCGATGCCGAGCAGGTGCTGGACGTAGAAGAGAACGCGTTTCGTGTCCGGATCGGTCATTCGGCTGTCCGCCATTCGGTTTCAAAGAGATTGCGAAGCTGGGTAATGCTGGTGTGATAGTCGAAATCCTGGCGGACGCGCCGTTCGGCGGCGTCCCCCAGCCGCTTGCGCAGCTCGGGATCGCGGATGGCGCGCTCCAGGGCGTTGGCGATAGCCTCGGGGTCTTCGGGCGGCACGAGCAGGCCGTTTTCGCCGTCGGACAGAAGCTCGGGCACGCCGGAGATCGTCGTGGACAGGCAGACGAGGCGCTGGCTGGAGGCCTCCACGATCACGTTCGGCAGGCCGTCGCGGTCGCCATCCGCGCCGATGCGGCACGCGAGGGCGAAGATGTCGGAGGCCCGGTAGCGCGCCAGCACGTCTTCCTGCGCCATCGCGCCCAGCCAGTCGATGCGATCGGCGATGCCGAGGTCGGTCGCCATGTCCTTCAGGGATTTGGCCAGCGTGCCGCCGCCGATATGGACGAAGCGCCAGGCGAGATCGGCCGGCAGGCTTGCTAAGGCCTTGAGGAGCAGGTCGTACCCCTTCTTCTCCACGGCACGGCCGACGCTGAGGATGACGACCGGATCGGCCAGGTCGCTGCCGTCGTGCGGGCGGCGCGGCTGCGTGAAGGGCGCGAAGCGGGCGAGATCGAGCCCGTGATAGCTCAGATGCACGGTCGTGCGGTCGGCGGCCAGCGTGCGCAGGTGGTGGAAACCGCTTTCGGTGCAGGTGACCGTCCAGCGATTGGTCGCGAGCTTGTCGGCCAGCTCCCAGTCGGGCGAGGTCCAGATGTCCTTGGCATGGGCCGAGCATGTCCAGGGAATGCCGGTGAGGAGGCTGGTATAGGCGGCGACGGAGGCGGGGGTGTGGATGAAGTGGGCGTGCAGCCAGTTGCCGCCCTCAGGCCATTCCGCGGCGAGAACGGCGGCCTGCCCGAAGCGGCGGACCCGGTTGCGCGAGATGTCGCGGGCGAGATCGCGGCGGAAGGCGGCAAAGGCCGTGCGGAAACCGGGACGCCGGACCGCCGCCCACAGACCCCGCAGCACGCGGAGCGGCTCCTGATGCAGATATTCCGGGAGATAGAGAACCGGCGCGCGGATCTCGTCGTGAACGGGATGGCGCTTCCTGTCGGTCGGGTGGCGCATCGAGATCAGGGACAGCTCCAGCCCCGATTGCTCCAGCCCCAACAGTTCCTGCGCGATGAAGGTTTCCGACAGGCGCGGATAGCCCTTCAGGATGACGACGATCTTGCGGCTTTGCATGACGTTTCAGGCCTTGACGACGCTCAAATGGTCGCGATCGCGCCCGTCTAGCATGTTGCCGACGATCCGGGAAATATTACTCAGGCCATCGAGATGCATGTTGCTGGCATGGTGGGAGGGCGGCGCGCGGTGCGGCAGGGCATGAAGGGCTGCGGCCAGCCGCTTGGGATCGGCGGCCTCCTGCGGCAGCAGCATGTCGACGAGCCCGAGTTCGCTCGCGCGGCGGGCGCGGATCAGCTGCTCCTCGCGCGGGACGACGCGCGGGACGATCAGGGCCGGTTTGTCGAAGGAGAGGATCTCGCAATAGGTGTTGTAGCCGCCCATGGCGACGACGCCGCTGGCATTGGCGATCAGCTCCTCCATGCGGTTGTCGAACTCGATCACCTGCAGATGTGGCGTCAGCGCGCATTTCGACAGCAGTTTGTGACGCTGCTTGGCCGGCATGTAGGGGCCAAGCACGACGAAGGATGGGTGCGTCAGGGTCGGGTCGGCGCGGTAGGCGTCCACCACGTCGTGGACGAGGTCGGAGCCGTCGCCGCCGCCGCCGGTGGTGATCAGGATGTAGTCGCCCTTCGGCTTGTGCTCGGAGCTGACGTCGAGCGAGACGCTGCGCTGGAGGAAGCCGACGAAATCCATGCGGGCGCGGACCTGCGGCGGCACGTCCAGACCGACGAGCGGATCGTAGAAATCGGGCGGGCCGTAGACCCAGACCGTGTCGTAGAACTGGCCGATCTTGCGCATCACGTCGTTGCGCTTCCACTCGGCGTCGAGCAGGTGCGGCGCATCCATGACCTCGCGCAGGCCGAGCACCAGCGTCGTGCCCTGATGCTTGAGGTAGGCCAGCGTATCCTCGACCTCGCCGCGCAGCCCCATCGGCTCCTTGTCGACGATGAAGATGTCCGGCTTGAAGGTCTCGGCCGTGTGCCGGATGATCGAGCGGCGCATCTTCAGCGTCTCGTTCAGATCGATATGGCGATCCATCGAGGTGTATTCGCCGTTGCGCAGCTTGATCACGCTCGGGATCTTCACGAAATCGACGCGGGCCCGGTAATCATAGGCCCCGGCGATGGTCGCGCCGGAAATGATCAGGACCTGCAGGCCGCGATAGTCCTCGACCAGCGCATGCGCGATGGCCCGGCATCGCCGCAAATGGCCGAGACCGAACGTATCGTGGCTGTACATGAGGATGCGGGCATTCTCGATGCGACGCGTCATCGGCACGGCTCCACGCGCAGGGCAGGCTTCATCACCATGAAAAACTCACTTGTACGGATCAGCCGCATCTCTAAGGCCGTCGCCCAGAAAGTTAAAGGCCAGGATGACGAGAATGACCGGGATGGTTGGGTAGAGCAACCATGGATAAAAGGCGATGGTACTGACGCTGCGCGCTTCCGTCAGGAGAATGCCCCAGCTGGTGATGGGGGGACGGAGGCCGAGACCGAGGAAACTCAAGGCGGTTTCGCCGAGAATCATCGCCGGGATCGACATGGTCGCGCTGGCGATCAGGTGCGACATGAAGCCGGGCACGAGGTGGCGGCCGATGATGCGGCTGGTCTTTGCCCCCATCAGCTGCGCCGCGAGCACGTAGTCCTCCTCGCGCAGGGCCAGAAGCTTGGAGCGCACCGCGCGGGCAAGGCCCGTCCAGTCGAGCAGTCCGAGGATGGCGGTGATGCCGAGATAGATGACGAGGGGGCTCCACGTCACCGGCATGATGGCCGCCAGCGCCATCCAGAGCGGAATGCTCGGGATCGATTGCAGCACCTCGATGACGCGCTGGACGATGAGGTCGAAGACGCCGCCCTTGTAGCCGGCAAGGCCACCGATGACGATGCCGAGGATGAAGCTCATCGTCACGCCGAGGAGGCCGATGGTGAGCGAGATGCGGGCGCCGTAGAGAATGCGCGACAGCACGTCGCGGCCGAGCCGATCGCTGCCGAGCATGAAGAACTGACCGCCCTCGGCCGGGCAGACGAGGTGGAGCGAGGCGGGAACGAGGCCCCAGAAATTGTAGGCGTCGCCGCTGCAGAAGAAGCGCAGCTTCTCGATCCGCTCGGGATCTTCCGTATAGACGCGGCGCAGCGTGTCCATGTCGAGGTTCATCGTGCGGCCGTAGACGAAGGGGCCGACAAACTGGCCGTCGTCGAACAGGTGCACCTGCTGCGGTGGCGCATGGATGAAATCGACGTTGCGGGTGTGCAGGTTGTAGGGCGCCAGGAACTCGACGACCGTGACCATCGCATAGAGCACCACGAGGAAGACGAGTGAGGCGACGGCGACCCGGTGACGCTTGAACTTCCACCACATCAGCTGAAGCTGGGAGGCCTCGTAGGCGTGCTTCTGCTCCTCGCTCATCGTTTCCACGGCCATCGGATCGAAGGGGGCGGCGGAAACGAAGTGCGTCAGCGGCTGGCCGGGTGCGGGCAGGCAGGCGGGAGGCCCGCTGGAGGTGGTCGTGGACGGCGGATGCGGTGCGGTCACTTCGTGCTGCCCCCCTGGAGCCGGATGCGCGGATCGAGCAGCGCCAGCGCGATGTCGGAGACGAGCACGCCGATAACGGTGAGGAAGGCAAGGAACATCAGGAAGGAGCCGGCAAGGTACATATCCTGGCTTTGCAGCGCCTTGATCAGCATCGGCCCGGTGGTTTCCAGCGACAGCACGATGGCCGTGATTTCGGCACCGGAGATGATGGCCGGCAGGATCGAGCCGATGTCGGCGATGAAGAAGTTGAGCGCCATGCGGAGCGGGTACTTCACCAGCGCGCGGAAGGGATGAAGTCCCTTCGCCTTCGCGGTTACCACATATTGCTTCTGCAGCTCGTCGAGCAGGTTGGCGCGCAGGCGGCGGATCATGCCGGCCGTGCCCGCCGTGCCGATGATGATGACGGGGATCCACAGATGCTCGAGGATCGACAGGAACTTGTCCCAGCTCATCGGCTGCGACAGATATTTCTGGTCCATGAGGTGCCCGATGGACGTGCCGAACCACATATTGGCGAAATACATCAGGATCAGCGCGAACATGAAGTTCGGGATCGCAAGGCCGAGCAGGCCGAGGAAGGTCAGGCCGTAATCCCCCCAGCTGTACTGGTGCGTGGCGGAATAGATGCCGATCGGGAAGGCGATCAGCCAGGTGAAAAGGATGGTGACGAAGGAGACGAGCACCGTCAGCCACAGCCTGTCGCCGACGACGTCGGAGACCGGCAGCTGGTATTCGAACGAGTAGCCGAAATCGCCCTGCAGCATGCCGGCGACCCAGTGGAAGTAGCGCATGACCGGCGGGCGGTCGAAGCCGTATTCGGCCCGCAGCGCCTCGATCTCGGCCATATCGACGCCTTCGCCCTGGGCGCGCATTTCCGAGATGTAGCTCTCGAAATAATCGCCCGGGGGAAGCTCGATGATGGTGAAGACGAGGGCCGAGATGATGACGAGCGTCGGGATCATGGCACTGATGCGCCAGAGAATGTATCGCAGCATCGATCAGCTCACCTTGTCGCCGAGCCAGAACGTATCCGGCATGTAGACCCCGAAGAAGCAGGTCGGATCGAAGCCGTAAAGGCCGTGTTCCGGGACGTTCTGCATGCGCGACGTATGAAGGATCGGCTGGAGCGTGGCGTTGACCATGCCGATGGAATAGACCTGATCGGTGTAGATCGACAGCATCTCGTGCCAGATCCGCGCGCGGCCAGCCGTATCGGCCGTGCGGCGCCATTCCTTCAGCAGGTCCACCAGCTTCTGGGCTTCGGGCAGTTCCGGCGCATGGCCGAACTGGCCGAGCGAGAGGTAATGCATGCCCCAGACCGGCCATTGCAGTTGGTCGTCGGTGCTCGGGGCCAGTGGGCTCGGGCTCATGTCGGCCGTGGGAACACCATTGGGGAGTCCGAACCACATGGACATCATGATCTCGCCGCCCATGGTGCGGTTGCGGAAGACCTCGCGCTGGGAGGTCTTGATGAAGAGGGGGATGCCGATCTTCGCCCAGTGATCGGTCACGAGTTCGAGCACGTCGGTTTCCAGCGTGCTTTCGCCCGCGGTTTCCACGACGATCTGCGCGAGGCGGCCATCCGGTAGAAGGCGCATGCCGTCGTCGTCGCGTTTGGTGAGGCCGGCCTCGTCGAGCAGGCGGTTGGCCTGCTCGGTGTCGTGCTGTGACCAGGCGGCGGCATATTCCGGCTTGTAGAGCGGGCTTTCCGGCAGCACGGTATCGGCGCTTTCCTTGCCGAGACCGTAGAAGGCGACCATGTTGATCTCGCGCCGGTCGATGGCGAGCGAAAGGGCGCGGCGGACGCGCACGTCGCGCAACAGGCCCTGCCAGACGGGGTCGCCATAGTTCAGGTTCGGCAAAAGGGCGACGCGCGAGCCTTGCGTCCGCTTCCACAGCTTCACCTTCACCGGATACCGCTTTTCGGAATCCTTGATGAAGGCGTAATCCGTGAAGTCGATGTTCTGCGCCTGCAGGTCGGCTTCGCCACCGCCGGTCTTCGCCGCGATGATGCCCGGCGAGGAGACGTTGAGCACGATGCGGTCGATATAGGGAAGCTGCATCCCGTTCTCGTCGACGCGGTGGAAGAAGGGGTTGCGGTCGAAGATGAACTGCTCGGCCGGCGAAGCGGTCGTGTTGCGCCACGGGTCGAGCGTCGGCAGGTCCGGATTGTCGGGCCGGTTCTGGCGCGACATCTTGATGTGCAGGTCCGCCCATTTCTTGACCCGGTACTTCTTCATGAAGGTCTTGAGCTGTTCCTCGGTCTGGTATGTCTTGTGGAACTGCTTCATGTAGGCAGCCGGCAGAAGCAGGATCAGCGGCAGCGCTGCCGCGAGATTCGGCAGGAAATCCGGGTTGGGTGCATCCCAGCTGTAGCGCACGGTGCGCTCATCGAGAACCTCGAACCGCGGCGGCTTGCCGTCCGCCAGAAGCTCCTGCTGCACGCCGCCCTTGCGCAGGTCCTCGTTGAGGACGACGTCTTCCCAGGTGTAGCGAAAGTCTTCCGAGGTGAGCGGGCTTCCGTCCGACCAGCGATGGCCTTCGCGGATGCGGAAGGTGAAGACCTTCTCCCCCTCGATATCGCAAGCCTCCAGAATATCCGGCTGGAAGTTCAGCTTTTCGTCGTAGCCGACCAGGCGGGCATAGCCGTTGATGAACATCACACGGATGTCCTTCTGGCTGCCGATGAGGATACGCATGGCGCCGCCATAGGTGCCGGGCGCACGTCCCATGGCGGCGAGGTTGACGACGCGTGGGCTCTTCGGCACGCGCTCGGCCATCGGCGGCAGGGTGCCCGCGGCGATCTTTTCGAGCAGAATTTCGGGCTCCGTCCCCGCGGCCATGGCCGCGCGGGGCAGCATCAGTCGGGGAAGGGCGATGGCGGAGGCGAGGAGGCCGAGTGTGGTGCGGCGTTTGATCACGGCTGAAGCTCCTTCACGTCGGCATTCCGGCTCGCCAGCACCCAGTGACCATTGCCGAGATCGGCGGGTGCGAGGCCGGCATCGCTGTCGCCCGGCCGGAAGGCGGCGTTCCAGCGCTTCTTGTCGGAGGCCCCGCCGGCATTGAGCGCGACGAAATCGAGCGGCCGGTCGAGATCCGGGAAGGGCACGGCGGCGAGCAGCGCCTTGGTATAGGGGTGAACCGGCGCCCGCATCAGCTGTTCGCGCGGCGCCAGCTCGACGATCCGCCCGGCGCACATGACGGCGATCCGGTCGGCCATGTAATCGACGACGGCCAGATTGTGCGAGATGAAGAGATAGGTCAGGCCGAGCTCCGTCTGCAGGTCCTTCAGGAGATTGAGGATCTGCGCCTGCACCGACACGTCGAGGGCGGAGACCGGCTCGTCGCAGATCAGCAGTTCGGGCCCGAGCGCCAGAGCGCGGGCGATGCCGATGCGCTGGCGCTGCCCGCCGGAGAAGCTGTGGGGATAGCGGTTCATGTGCCGCTCGTTGAGGCCGATGGCCTTCAGCAGGGCCTTCACCGTCTGCTGCCGGCTCTTCGGATCTCCGCGACGGTGGATTTCGAGCGGTTCGCTAAGAATGTTCTGCACCGTCATGCGCGGCGAGAGCGAGGAGACCGGATCCTGGAAGATCATCTGCATGCGGGTGCGCAGGCGCTCCAGCGACTTGCCATGCGCCTCGCGGATGTCGATGGGGCCATCGGCCGAGTTGAGCATGATCGAGCCGGTGTCGGGCGAGAGCGCCCGCATCAGGATCTTGCTGAGCGTCGTCTTGCCGCAGCCGCTTTCGCCCACGAGGCCCAGACATTCGCCACGCCGGATGTCGAAGCTGACATCGTCCACGGCGCGATGCTGGCTTTTCTCGCGCTTCTTCCACCATCCGGACGCGCGGCCGGAAAAGGTCTTGCCGACATGGCGGACCGAGAGAAGCACGTCCTCGCCCGGTGCGGGAAGCGTGTCCTCAACACGGGGCAGGGGGCGTGCGGGCGCTCGTTCGCCCTTGCGCCGCACGATCAGGCTCTCGACGTTGACCGGCACCTCGCGCAGCGCCTTCAGGCGCTCGCCGGGCTTCATGTCGAAATGCGGCACGGCCGCCATCAGACCCTTCAGATACGGGTGGGACGGGTTGCGGAAGATATCCTCGACCGAACCGGCCTCCATGATCTCGCCGTGATAGATCACGACGACCTCGTCGGCCATGTTGGCGACGATGCCGAGATCGTGGGTGATGAGCAGCACGGCCATGCCGAAGGTCGATTGTAGATCCTTCAGCAATTGCAGGATCTGCGCCTGGATCGTGACGTCGAGTGCCGTCGTCGGTTCGTCCGCGATCAGCAGCGACGGTCGGCAGATCAGCGCCATGGCGATCATCGCGCGCTGGCGCATGCCGCCGGACAGCTCGAAGGGATACATGCCGAAGGCGCGCTTGGGGTCGGGAAAGCCGACGAGCCGCAGCATCTCCTCGGTCTGCGACCGCTGGCCCGCCTTGTCGACGTCGCGATGGATGCGCAGGCTCTCGCTGATCTGGTCGCCGATCGTGTGGAGCGGCGACAGCGAGGTCATCGGCTCCTGAAAGATCATGCCGATGCGGTTGCCGCGAAAGGCGCGCATGTCGGCGCCTTCCGGGGCGAGCGCCGCGAGATCGATGACGCCGCCGGGGGCCGTCTCGTCCTTGAAGAGGATCTTGCCGCCGATCCGCGCGGATTTGGGCAGGATGCCCATGATGGCCTGGCTGATCACGGATTTGCCCGAACCGGACTCCCCCACGAGCGCCGTCACCTTGCCCGGGAGCACACGCAGGCTGGCCTTTCGAACCGCATCGATCTGGCCGCCGAACATGGCGAAAGAAACGCTCAGGTCCTCGATCCGCAACAGGTCTCCGCCTGATGTCATGCCTGCCATTCCCCACTTATTCTCTCCATCCGGTGCGGATGGTGGCTGGCTTTGAGCCGGTACCTTAAGGGAAGACTATCGCAGGCATTTCGGCCTGTCCATGACCGCAATGTAAAGCGCAGGATTACGCCTTCCCGGCGTCGGCTGCGGGTCTAGCGTCGTCATGTATCGGTTTTTTGAAATAATGCCCCCGCGGCATCATAATTTCTATTGCAGAAGTTTGTTCCAGATGTCGCGCTGCGGCGTGTTGCGGTTGCGATAGAGCAGCATGACCTGCTCCGCCTCGGAGCTGCTTTCCTGCGTCCGGTGGCGGATGGCCTCGGCCTGATCGATCTTCAGCAGCTTCTCGCTCGGCACCAGCACCGTCAGCTTCTGGCGCACGCCGCGCAGCTTTTCCTCGCCGAGCGTTTCCCATTCTCCGCCGGCATAGGCGGTAAAGGCCTGGCTGGCGACGATGTGGGTGGAATGTTTCTTGGTCAGGCCCTGCAGGCGCGACACCTCGTTGACGGCGGTGCCGAAGGCCGAGAATGTCAGCCGGTCGCGCAGGCCGACATTGCCGAACATGACGTTGCCGATGTGCAGCCCGATGCCGTAGCCGATTTCGCCGAGGCCGTTTTCGCGGCGTTCGCGGTTCATCTCGGCCATGCGGGCCGTGGCCTGCCGCACGGCATCCATGGCCGCCAGTGCTGCGGCCTGCGACGGTTCGCGGTGGCGGCCGCAGGGATAGACGGCGAGGAAGCCATCGCCGAGGAAGCTCAGGATCTCGCCGCCGCCGCGGTTGAACGGCGTGGCGATGGCGTCGAAGAACTGGTTGAGCGTGTCGATATAGGCCTGTCGGCCTTCGCGTTCGGCCAGGACGGTCGACTGGCGCATATCGGCCATGACGAGCACGGCGCGGATGGTCTCGCCATCGCCGCGCCGGATCTGGCCGGACAGCACGCGCTTGCCGGCGTTTTCGCCAAGATAGGTGGTGAGCATGTTGTCGGCGAGCTTGCCGAGCACGGCCATCTTGGCGGCGACGGCGAGGCTGCTCTGAAGGCGCAGCATGGCCTCGATCAGCTGGTCGGAAAACCCTTCCGGGGCGTCCGTGGTCCAGGAGCCGACCATGCCCTGTCCATGGCTTTCGCTGAAGGACTGCACGAAGGCGAAATAGTCCGTCGCACCGTCGCGCTTCAGCTCCTCGAAGATCGGGAACTCGATCGGCGTGTCCGGCGTGATGCGGCGGCGCAGATGGTCGAGGTCGTGGGAAAAGAGGTAGTAATAGGGACTGCGCAGGAAGCGTTCCGCATCCGTCTCGCTCTGCCCGGCGCGAAAGCCCTCGACGGTGACGCCCTTGCCGCGCTGCCAGGTAAAGCCGAGCGCGTCATAGAGCGGGTGGAGCATGGCGAAGCTCAGATGCACGCGCGACAGCGGCACGCCGGCGGCGGCCAGCCGTTCGCAGAAGCCGGTGACCAGCGTTTCGAGCGAGCCGCCGTTCAGCGCCGTCTGCTTGAGCCACAGGGACACGCGATCGAGCAGATGGGTGGAAACCTGCTGCGTCTGGGTCATGTCGATCTTCCCGCTTGTTGCTGCGAACGGTCGCTGCAGGCCGATATCAACCCCCCGGCATGACGCGAGCGTTTCCAGGATATAATCACGAGGGATGGCCAAAACCAGAACGGGGGCGACGAAAAGTTGGCGATGGCCGTTGCACGGCGCAGCGGCCTTGACAGCGGAAGGTCGAGTCCGCATCTGCCATGGCTCCGGCGTGCGAGGCGCGCCCAACAGGCAAGGTTCCCGATGAGCACCTCCTCCCACGCGATTCTCCTGTCGCGGATCGCCGATCGCACGGCGCATGCCGGCGTCATCGGCCTTGGCTATGTCGGACTGCCACTCGCCATCGCCATCGCACGCAAGGGCTTCACCGTCACCGGTTTCGATATCGACCCCGGCAAGATCGTCGCGATCGATGCGGGGCGGTCCTATATCGAGGCGGTCGGCGACGACGTTCTCTCCGCCGAGCGGGATGCCGGACGGTTTTCCGCAACCGTCGATTTCGACGGCCTTGCCGCCTGCGACGTCATCGTCATCTGCGTGCCGACGCCGCTGACGCGGCATCGCGATCCCGACCTGACCTATATCGTAAAGACCTGCCAGGAGATCGCCCTGCGGCTGCGGCCGGGCCAGCTCGTGGTGCTGGAATCCACCACCTATCCCGGCACCACGACGGATGTCGTGCGGCCGATCCTTGCCGCCACCGGGCTTGATATCGGCGCCGAGGTCTTCCTCGGCTTTTCGCCCGAGCGCGAGGATCCCGGCAACCGCGACTTCTCGACCACCAGCATTCCGAAGATCGTCGCCGGCGACGGCGATGCAGCGGCGCAGGCGATGGAGGCGTTCTATTCGGCCGTCGTGGAGCGTGTCGTGCCCGTCTCCACGACGGCGACGGCCGAGGCTGTGAAACTGACGGAGAACATCTTCCGCGCGGTCAACATTGCGCTGGTCAACGAGCTGAAGACCGTGTTCGAGGCCATGGGCATCGATATCTGGGAGGTGATCGACGCGGCGAAGACCAAACCGTTCGGCTATATGCCGTTCTATCCCGGTCCGGGTCTCGGCGGGCACTGCATACCGATCGATCCGTTCTATCTCACCTGGAAATCCCGCGAATACGAGATGCCGACCCGCTTCATCGAGCTTGCGGGCGAGATCAATTCGGCCATGCCGCGGCACGTCGTCGGCCGGCTGGCCGAAGCGCTCGACATGCATCTGGGCAAGGCGCTCAGCCGCTCGCGCGTGCTCATCATCGGGCTCGCCTACAAGAAGAACGTGCCGGACATCCGCGAGAGCCCGTCGCTGAAGCTGATCGAGCTGATCGAGGAGCGCGGCGGCAGCGCCTCCTTCCACGATCCGCATGTGGACGAGATCCCGCGGACGCGCGAATATCTGTCGCTGAAGGGTCGGCGCTCGGTGCCGCTGAGCGCGCTTTCCGGCTTCGATGCCGTGCTGGTCGCCACCGACCACGACAATGTCGATTACGCACTCATCGCCGAGCAGGCGCCGCTGGTCATCGACACGCGCAACGTCTTTGCGCGCCGCGGCATCGCGGGCGGATTGATCGTGAAGGCGTGATGCGTCACGCCGCCGGTGCGGCCTGCATCGGCGTCTTCAGGTGGCTGGCCGCCATGGCGTAGCCGCCATTGGCACCGTCGATGAAGTGCATATGGTCGCGGCTGAGGGCGGTCGGCACGATGCAGGTCATCAGCGCCTCGTCCTGCCGGTGAAGCCCGTAACGGCAGACGCCTTCGGATGCCGCCCGTTCCAGCCGCGCCTCGATGCTGGCAAAGCGCGCCGCCTCGATGTCGATCGTCATCTTCAGGCCGTCGTCGAACTTTCGGAAATCCGAATTGCTGGCGACGTCCTGGCGGTAGATCTTCGGGTCGAAGCGGCCGAGCGTCAGTCCGAGCTTTCCCAAGCCATAGGTGAGCGCCGCCTCCATGAGGATGCGGCCGCGCTGCCGCAGGCGGGCGGGTTTTCCGACCGTGCGCACTTCTGTCTCCAGGCCTTCGCGGGAAAGGCCGAGCGTCGGTCCGTCTGCCGGCACCGGATGGCCCTCGCGCTCCTCGCCCGAGGCCAGCGCGACGATATCGGACACCAGCGTCGCGAACGGCCCGGCCTCCTTGCCGGGGCAGGGCACCGCGATGATCGAGACGATGGCGCCGTGGCGGGACGCGATGGGGTTCCAGCGGCAGGAAAGACCGGTAAGGTCGGGGCGCGCACCCGCGGGCGCGGGGGCGACGAGATAGCGCCCGGCCTTCATCTCCGTCTCCGCCCATGCGCCGCCGCCGCCGGCGAACATCGCATAGGACACGTCGGGGCTGACCTGGAAGCGCGCCACGCGCACATCGAGCCCGGCCTTGCGGATGTCGGAGACCGGGACGAGGGCAGATCGCAGGTCGAGATCGAGCTCTTCGCGGGCGTAGAGTTGCACGGAGGCCAGCGCGGATGTGGCCGCGACCAGCGCCGAGGGGGGCAGGGCCACGAGCGCGCCGTCGCCGCCGAAGACGAAAGGCAGATCGAAATGGCCGACCGCGTTCAGCACCGCCGAGATGACGCTGGCGCCGGCCATGTTGACGGCCTTGTAGCGCCCGGCCTCGATGGCGCCCGTGGAATCGACGATATCGGCACTGGCGATCCACCAGTCGATCGGCAGCGGGCGATAGTTCTCCGCATCGGCCACGCCTTCGAACGCCGTGAAGACGGGGAGTGCGGAAAAGAACTGATCGCTCTGCATCTGTGCCATTCGAGCGAAGGTAGCACAGCCGTGTGCGTCCGACAGGGTCGCACCGGATGACTTTTGCGTGCGGATGGGCCGCGATGTTGCCTGCCGGGTGGCGGGCGCCCTATAGAGGGGCTCCCTGGAGCGTTTCCGCGTCTTTCAGAATCGCAAAAACGCTCTCTCTCTTCGGTTTCACGCAATTCCGGACGCAAACCGCTGCGCAACGTCGCCGGGATTGCTTTCGCAACGGGAAGCGCTTTCATGAGTCGTCTCGACAGCTTCATCGCCCGCCTGCTGGCGCAGCGCGCCATCCTCAACCACATCCGGGAGGACATGGTGCTTCCGGGCGCGGGGGCCGTGCTCGAAATCGGGCTGGGAAACGGCCGCACCTACGATCATATCCGCGAGATCTTTCCCGGACGCCGCATCATCGCCTTCGATCGGGCGGTCGGGTCGCATCCCAAATCGACGCCGGACGCGGGCGACCTCGTGCTCGGTGAAATCTCGCAGACGCTGAAGGCCGTGGCCGGCCTGCAGGTGGCATTCGCCCATGCTGATATCGGCACGGCCTATCCGGAGGTGGATGCGGAGACCAAACGCTGGCTGCCGCAGGCGCTTGCCGATGCGCTCGCCTCCGGCGGCATCGTCGCCAGCGGCCTGCCGCTCGACCATGCCGACCTCGCGCCCCTGCCGGTGCCGGAGGGGATCGATCCCCGGCGCTACTATCTCTATCGCCGCCGCTAGCGCGCGTCGGGCAGAAGGAGCAGGTCGAACTGGTCTTCCGTCAGGGGAATGTCGGCCAGCGCCATCTCGGTCATCTCGTTTTCGGTGAAGACGATGCAGCGGGAATAGAAGGTGCCGAGCCATTCTGCGAAGATGCGGGCCTGATCGCGGCCGTAGAAGACCGGCGAGAATTCGAGATAGAACGGCGTCCGCCGCTTCAAAAGCGGGATCATCGAGCGGGCGGCGACCGGCTCGTAGCCCTCGATATCCATGAAGATCAGCGATACGTCGTCGGCCGCCAATCCGGCGTCCGCGAGGATCGCCATCATGGGGCGCACCGGAACGCTGATCTGCCGGTCGCGCGGGCTCTGGCGCGTCGTGCTGCTCTTGCCGTGATTGTCGGGATGCTGGAAGAAGTCGATCGTACCCTCCGTCTCCCCGGCCGCGCAGGCGACAGCGGTGATCCGGTGCTCCAGTCCGTTCCGGCGGATGTTCTCTGTCAGCAGCGCATAGTTGCGGGGATCGGCCTCCACCGTCACGATGCGCGGAACATCGCTGTCCAGCGCGAAATAGAGCGTCTGCGTGCCGATATTGCCGCCGACTTCGAGAAGGGCGCCCGAGAGGTCGATGCCGCGGTCCCGCAGGACGGCGAGAAGGCGGACGACATGGTCGCGCTCGAACTGGCCCTTCCGGTAGATCTTGCGGCCGATATAGTCATGGGGCGAAAACGTCATGATGTGGTCGCCGCAATCCGCCGTCATGGTGAGCACACGCGGGCTGATGCACTGGATCAGCAGTTCCCGGCCGTAGCGGCTGGCAAAGGCGCGGCGGGCAAGCCGGTTGCGCAGCTTGCGGACACGGCGCTTCCATCGTTTCAAAACCGGCATGTCGTCTAAGAGGGGCATGCGCCACCTTTCCCGGTCGATCGCGTTGCGCGGGTTACACCACAGGCGGGGCCTGAAAAAAAGAGCGGTCGAAAGAGTTTCTCCCGGCGACATGGCAGGGAACTTTTAACGTTGCACTGCATTCATGAGCGTCGTCGTCTTGTTCCCGGGGAATGAATGGGGGGCGGCGGTGTAGTCTGGTGAAGTGGGCATGTCGATATGAGCTGCAATATCATGGTGGTCGAGGACGAGGTTTTCGTCGCGACCGAGATCGAGTACGTCGTCGAGGAACTGGGCCACCGGCCCGTTGGCATTGCCGCCGATACGGCCTCCGCGATCAAGCTCGGTCCGCTCGCCGATATCGCCCTCGTCGATCTGAACCTGCGTGATGGCGCCACAGGCCGCGATATCGGCCGGATGCTGGCCGAGCGTCACGGCATGACCGTTCTTTTCATGACAGCCAATCCTTCGCAGGTCGGCGAGGCGTTTCCGGGTGCCGTCGGCGTGTTGCCGAAGCCTGTGGCGGAAGACGACCTGAAGGCCGCCGTGCGCTACACGGTCGCTCTGCGCGAAGCGCGGCAGGCGCATGCGCCTGCCCGTCTTCGCGTTTTCGCCTGAGACGGATCGCCTAGCGGCGCCCGAGGCGTCCGCTGCGGGTCAGTGCGCTGAGCGGAATGGACGCCTCGATCCGCAAGCCATCCGGTTCCCAGGAGCGCTCCAGCCGTCCCTCCAGCTGGCCTTCGGCGCTGATCTTCATCAGCCGCGACCCGAAGCCGTCCCGCTCGGGCGCGGCGATGACGACGCCCGGAACCTGTTCCTTCCAGCGGAGATGATAGGTTTCGCCGTCGATGCGTCCGGTGATCGCGACCCGGCCGTCGGCCGTGGAGAGAGCGCCGTATTTCGCCGAGTTGGTTCCGAGTTCGTGGAGAAGCAGGGCGAGAGGCGTGGCGGCGCTGTCGGCGATGGCGGTATCGTCGCCGTGCAGTTCGATCGCGCCTGTTCCGTCCTCGCCCCAATAGGGTTCGAGCAGTCTTGCCAGAAGATTGAACAGCGTGGTGTCCGGCATGGTCGGGCGCGACGCCTCGCTGTGCGGCCGCACGAAATCATGCGCGCGGCCCATGGCGTCGATACGCTTGCGCAACTGCTCGGCAAAGCCGCGGGCCTGAGGCTCGGAACGCGCGGACAGGCTGATGATGCCGCTCAGCACGGAGAAGATGTTCTTGATGCGGTGGCTGAGCTCATGCGCGACGACCTCACGCTCGGCCTGCGCCATCTTGGCATCGTGAATGTCGGTGCAGGTGCCGTACCAGCGCGTGATCCGCCCATCGGCATCGCGGATGGGCAGAGCGCGGCCGAGCACCCAGCGATAGGACCCGCTGTGATGGCGCAGCCGATATTCGATCTGGTAGGGAACGCCGGTCTCGAGGCTCTCGCGCCAGACCGCCCAGGCCCGCTGCTGATCTTCCGCGTGGAAAAGACCGTTCCAGCCGGCTCCGTCCGTCGATCCCGGGGGAACGCCGGTGAACTCGTACCAGCGGGCATTGTAGTAATCGTGAAATCCGTCGGGCCGCGTCGACCACACCATCTGCGGCATGGTGTCGGCCAGGATGCGGAACCCGGTTTCCGACTGCGCATAGGCTTCCGCCACCTCCTTCTGCGCGGTGATATCGACCGCGATGCCAGGGAAGCGGATGCAGGTGCCGTTTTCGAGCAACGGCTGCCCTTCCGCCAGCACCCACCGTACGGACCCGTCCGCCTGGACGAGCCTGTACTCGATCGCGAGCTTCTCGCCCGTGCTCATCACGTTTTGCAGCACGCCGGACACACGTCCGGCATCGTCGGGGTGAATGGCGGCGGTGAAGCCGGAGATCGGCACGCCGTCCGTCGCCGCCGCCTTCGGATCGACGCCGTAGAGGGAGGCGAACCTGTCGTCGGCATAGACGCGGTCTGCGACGACGTCCCAGTCCCAGATGCCGACGACGCCGGAGGCTTGCAGGGCAAGCGACAGCTTTTCGCGGTTGCGCAAGAGAGCCTGTTCGGCTTCCACCGCCTTCGTCGTTTCCACGACGACCGCGAGAGCGCCGATGACGGCGCCGTCATCGGCGAAGACGGGGCTGTAGTCGAGATCGAACCACACGCGTTCCGGCGCGCCGCTGCGGTTCAGCGTCATTTCCATGTTGGCATACGAGAAGCACGCACCGTCCAGCACGCCGTCGATGATGGTGCGGTTGAAGTCGGCGACTTCGGGCCAGCTGGCGATGGCCGACATGCCGAAGCATGCGGGATGGCGCCCGCCGGCGATGACGGCATATCCGGCATTATAGATCATGATGCCGTGCGGACCGAGCAGCAGCGTCATGGCAACCGGCGACGACAGAACCGTGCGAACCAGGCTCGTCAGCGACGCCGGCCACGTCTCGCGCGCGCCGAGCGGCGTCCGGCTCCAGTCCCGGCTTTCCAGAAGCGCCGCGATCTCGCCTCGGGAGGCTGCGATCGTCGTCCAGCGCTTGCCGGAAACGGGCGTCGGATCGGCGGTTTCTGGCGGGAAAGAACTCGGCATGGCGCATCTCGAAATGGGTTCGGTCGCCCCGCATGGTCCGGTTGCGTCCTGGGGGGAGAGATATAGGCGAGCCGTGCCGAAAGTCATCTGTTTTCACGGTTCATGAGCCGTCGCGAGACAGGGATCTTCGATGCCGGCGGGAGGCGGCCGGACAAATCCTCGCCGCACCGGGAACCATGAACGGGCGTTAACGTTTTCAGCGCAGAGGTCACCGAGAGAAAAGTAGGAAATTCTGAAAACGATCGGTGACGTGGAATAAATTGTCTATGAAATCGGTGGAAATCCACGAATGTAGACGCAGAGCCGATCATGGTCGATTTTGCGAAATGTGACAGCGGCTCGCTAGTTCTGGAGGATATGATGCGAACGTCGAAACAGGTCCTGCACGGTCCCCACGCCCGATATTCCAACGCCGTCTCGACGGCAGCCCTGCCGAGCCTTCATGCGGTTCTCCGCACGCTGACGCTGGTCGCGGCCTTCGCCTTCATCGGCGCCTGCGTGTTCGGAGCGATCTGAGCGCTTTCATCTCTGGCATTGCAAAACCGGATCGTGGTTGCTACCCGCGGTCCGGTTTTGTCGTTTCAGATAGCGTTCGAGGTCAGATGCCGGGCAGCTTGAAGTCCTCGAGGCGCTTGCGCAGGAGGCCGATGGTCTCCACATCGGCATTCGCGAAGGCGAAGCGCAGGAAACCTTCCTGGATCTCGCCGAAATAATCGCCCGGCAGGCAGACGACGCCGGCGAGCGTCGCGAGCTTCCCCGCAACGAATTCGGCGCTGATGTCGGGGTAGGGGTGGCGGACATAGGCGAAGTAGGCGCCGATGGCTTCGAGCTTCCAGCCATCGAGACCGGCCATCACGGCCTGCATGGCGGCACTGCGCCGGCCGATTTCCAGCCGGTTCTTCGCGCGCCAGTCGGCAAGGGCCGGGATCGCCTTCACCAGTGCGATCTGACCGGCGCGGGGCGGGCAGATCTGCAGATTGTCCATGATCTTCGCGATCTGGTGGACCGTCTGCATGCCGCAGGTGATGGCACCGATCCGGTGGCCGGGGATGCAATAGGACTTCGAGAAGCTGTAGAGGCTGACGAAGTGGTTCTGCCAGCCCTCGATCGAGAAGATGCCATGCGGCGGCTCGGCCGTGTCGGTCAGGAAGTCGCGGTAGGTTTCGTCGAGGATCAGCCAGATATCGTTGCGGCGGCAAAGGTCGAAGATGTCGCCCAGAAGGGCGGCGGGGTAGACGGCGCCCGTCGGATTGTTCGGCGACACCAGCGCAAGCGCCTTGACGCCGGAATGCAGCGACGCCTCGATGGAATCGACATCCGGGATGAAGCCGCTTTTGGCATCGCAGGGAACGATATCGACGTTGATGCCGAGCATCGACAGCGTCGTCTCATGGTTGAAGTAATAGGGGTTGGTCATCAGGATCGTATCGCCGGCACCGGCAAGCGCGATGACGGTGGCGACGAAGGCCTGATTGCAGCCGGCTGTGATCTGGACGTTGCGGCCCGTCAGCGGCGCGCCGTAAAGGCCGGCGACATGGTTGCCATAGGCGGTGCGCAGGGGAATTTCCCCTTCGATCGGGCCATAACCGGCCGCCTGCCTCGAAGCCGCGGCCTCGCCGAGCCAGGCCAGCATGTCGGGATGAGGCGGATAGCCCGGCACGGCCTGGCTGAGGTCGAGCAGGGGGCCGCGGCTGCCGTCGTAGCTCTTGGCCCAAGCGGCGACCGAGGGAACGGGCGGCGGCGACAGCCGGGCGACCAGCGGATTGAATTTCGGCATGGGTTCGTTCCTGTAAAGGGACGCTGGTCCGGAGGTTGGGAGGCCGCCGCGGATCAGCGTCGAGAGACTTTGCGGGCTTGAGCGTTCGGGGAGAATGGTGGCTGATTTGCGCCGGAAACGGGTTCGGCCGAACTTAGGACGATTTTCCGCACATTTCCAGAAGCCGTTCCCACAGTGACGAGAAAAGGTCGCCTATGGTTCGGGCCCTCGCGACGTTTTACCGGGAGAGGAGAGGAAACCGTTCTGCCCGCAGATCCGTATCATCGTCATGACAGAATGGAGATCATCATGAAGATCGCATCGACCGCCCTTTTTGCCGCCAGCCTTGCCGCCAGCCTCCTGTCCGGTTCCCTCAGTGCCTCCGCCCAGCCTGCGGGCAAGGGCGCGGGCGTGATGCGGGAGACCGTCATGGAACGCTTCTTCCGGGGTCAGGCCCGGGCGACGGGAACCTTCCGCGCCATCAACGGCACGCGGCGCGACCTCGATATCGCGGTGCGCGGCACGGTGACGAAGACCGGGCTCACCCTGCGGGAGGACATCCGCTACGATGACGGGCAGACGGAGCGCAAGACCTGGCATTTCGTGCGCACCGGCCCCGCCACCTATAGCGGAACGCGCGAGGACGTGATCGGCGGGACGACGGTGCGGGTGGACGGCAATGTCGTGCGGTTCAACTATCTCGTGGATCTCGATCCCGGTCCGAAGCAGGATGTCTATCGCTTCTTCGATACGCTGACCTTCTCGCGCGACGGCAGGACCATGTCGAACACGGCCGTGGTGTGGAAGACGATCCTGCCCGTCGCCCGCGTCAAGATCGACTTCCGCAAGTAATGTGCCCCGGCCTGTGCGCGCCGACGGCATGTGTCACGCCGACAGCACGCGCAGCCAGCCGGCGATCGTGCCTGCATCCTGCGGCGACAGCTCGTGGCCGGCGGAAAGCGTGACGACCGTCGTTTCGGCACCGGCGTCCGCAAGCGCGGCCACCTGCGCCGGGCGGTAGGCGTCGAAGCTGTCATCGGCTCCCGAGACGATCAGCACCTCTGTGCCGGACAGGTCGGCCGGCGGGATCGTTTCCAGCGGCATCATGCTGCGCAGAAGGGCGGCCCGGCGGATGAGGCCCGGCTGCAGGAACAGCGTCGCAGCAATCAGGTTCGCGCCGTTGGAATAGCCGAGAAAGCTGGCGTGCGCGAGATCGATGCCATAACCGGACGCCGCACCGGCGACGAAGGCGGCGAGGGCTTCCGCCTCGCTGGCGATATCGGCCTGATCGAAGGTCGTGGCCCCCAGGCGCCGGTAGAAACGCGGCGCGCCTTCCTCCAGACTGCGACCCCGAAGGGCGACGAGCAGGGCGTTCGGCGCCGCCTTGCGCGCGAGCGGCAGGAGGCTGAGCTCGTTGCCGCCACTGCCGTGCAGCAGGAACAGCGTGGTGCCGTCGGGCTCCGCCGCCTGATGCAGGCGATGGATGAAGGGCAGATCGCGGGCCGCGAAACGCTCCTCGCCGGGAAGACCGAACTGCGGGAGAAGGACGGTCATCTCCTCGTCTGGCCCGTCCGCACCCTGTCCGGGCACGAACAGCCGCGTGCCCAGAGCGGATTCGTCCTCGTCGATGGCCATGCCCGGTCCGTCGGTCGCGACCTCGATGAGGCTGCCGCCGGGTTCACGGACGTAGAGGGAGAAGAAATAGGTGCGGTCATGCGCGGGCGTCGGGCCGGCATCCTCCGCGCCGAGGCGGTCCCGCAAGGCCTTCACGGCCGCACGGTCGGGCGCGCGCACGGCGATGTGGTCGATCGTCCCGGTGCCCGGAGCCGAGGTCCAGAAGCCGGTCGCGTCGCGCACGTCGATCACGTCGCCGGCATCCGAGCGCAGGCGCTCGATCGTTTCGGTGCGCTCGGCCGAGCGAAAGCCGGTGTGGCGCTCGAGGAAGGCTGCGGTGTCCACGGGGCGGCTGGTGAGGATGGTGGCGCCGCGCAGCGCGCGGATCGCATCCTCCGGCGGAATGCCGGCGGCATAGGCAGGTTCGACGCCCGCAAGGTCGGTCGTGCCCACCAGCTTGACGATGACGCCGTCCGGATCCTTCAGGCGCAGCACGGGCTCGCCGAATTCCGGCGCGGGGCCGGAAACGGGCACGAGGTCGCGCAAGGCGCGCTGGAGCCAGAAGCCGATCGATCCCGGGGCGATGGCAAAGGCGATCTCGCTCGGCTGGCCTTCGCCGACGCGGCCGGGCCCGCCGTCTTCCCAGACGAGGAAGGAGACGAGCGAGCCGGGCGCGCCGATGCGGTCGCCATAAAACAAGTGCAGCTGTGCTGCATCCTCGAAACCCGCCGTCCGCTTGACAAGGCGCAGGCCGAGAAAGCCGGCGTAAAAATCGACGTTTGCCTGCACCTTGCGGGTGATGAGGGTGATGTGGTGGAGGCCGCTGGTGCCGCGCGGTGTTTCGAGGCCGGAGCCCGTCGATACCGCCGTCATGCAGGGTCTCCCGCCTGCCGCGGGCGGTCCTGCGTCAGATAGGTGCGAAAGGCTTCGGCGTGGTCGGGATGCCAGCGGGAGAGCGGCGGCCGATTCTCGACGATGTCGCCGGCGGCCCACAGGATGCGTTTCTCGTCGAGGTCCCGGCTGACATCGTTGTCGGGGCAGAGAATGTAGAAATCGCCACGCGCGATGCTGTCGATCATGAAGTCCACCGTCTGCTCCGGCGTCCAGGCGGCCTCGGGCTTCTCCGTGCGGCCGTTGGCGGTGAGCCCGGTATAGACGAAGCCGGGAATGAGGAGATGCGACGCGATGCGGCAGCCGGCCGTGTTGCGCAGCTCGTGCTCGAGCGCTTCGGAGAAGGCTTTGACGCCCGCTTTCGCCACATTGTAGGCGGGGTCTCCGGGCGGCGTGGTGATGCCCTGCTTGGAGCCGGTGTTGATGATCAGCCCGGGTTCGCCATGCGCGATCATGCCGGGGCCGAAGACGCGCGTGCCGTTGACGACGCCGCCGAGATTGACGGCCATCACACGCTCCCAGTTCTCCAGCGGGCCGAAAAGCGTGCTGCCGGGCTGGATGCCGGCATTGTTCATGAGGACGTTGACCTTGCCGAACCGCTCGATGACCTCTTCCTGCAGGGCTTCGAGCGCTTCCATTTCGGACACGTCCGTCGCGCAGGCGAGAACGCCCGCCGCGCCCCGCGGCGAGCCCTGCGCAACCGACCGTGCCGCTTCCCTCAGGCGCTCGCCCTTGCGGTCGGCCAGCACCACCGTCATGCCGAGAGATGCGAAGCGGCGGGCGGCGGCAAGGCCGATGCCCGAGGCGGCTCCGGTGACGACGGCAACGGCATTGGCGGCGAAGGCGGCATGTGTCATGGTCGGTCCGAGATCTGCGGCCTCATTTATGAGGCGTGCGGTTAGCAAATTTAATAGTGTCGCGCGCGAAACTAGGTAAGGAGAAGGCTCAAGTCCATCCTCTTCGCTCCGCCCGGCTTTCCCTGCTCTTCTGCTTCCGTCATCCATCCGTCTCCCGCTTCGAGTGCCAATGTATCCCCCGAGAACGCGCAATAGCCGGCAGACGCCGTGCGAGCAGTGTCCCCTGCGTCACCTGCCGACCTTCCGCGAATTTCAGCCAGAGGAACTTGCATTCGTCTCGCATTTCAAGACCGGCGAACTCTCCGTCGATGCGGGAACGACGGTGCTTAGCGAGGGAAGTCACAGCGCGCACCTCTTCACGGTGCTGTCTGGGTGGGGCTTTCGCTACAAGATGCTGGGCGACGGCCGGCGGCAGATCCTGAATTACATCATGCCGGGCGATCTCGTCGGCCTGCAGGGTAGCCTGATGGGGGAGATGAAGCATTCGGTGGAGGCGCTGTCGGCGCTGACGCTCTGCGTGTTCGAGCGCGAACGCCTCGGACAGGTCTATCGCAACCATCCCGATCTTGCTTTCGACGTCACCTGGATCGCCTCGCAGGAGGAGCGGATTCTCGATGAGCATCTGCTGAGTATCGGGCGGCGCACCGCTCTGGAGCGGGCGGCCTATCTGCTGTCGTTCCTGTCGCAACGGGCAGCCGCGTCGAACCTTTTCCGGGGCGAGCGTGTGTCGATTCCGCTGACGCAGCAGCATGTCGCCGACACGCTGGGTCTGTCGATCGTGCACACGAACAAAACGCTGAAGAAGCTGGCCGAGCGCAACCTTATCCGCTGGGCGGATCGCGGGTGCGACGTGCTGGACCCCGAGGGCCTCATGCGGGCCGCGGACTGGGACGGTCTGGAAGCCGTCCGGCGTCCGTTTATCTGATAGGTGCCGCGCTCATACGCCCGGCGCCGGCAGCGTGCGGGCGGGCAGCCGCTTCTGGAAGAAGGCGCGCATACGATCGGTAAGGCTCGGCTTTTCCTCGACAATGACGGTGTCTCCGTCATCATGGCCGAAGACGCTCCTCGCGGCCTGTTCCAGTCTTTCGATCTCGCTGGCTGTCATGATATCCTCCCTTGCGTTCCCACGGAGCACAATGCGCGCGAACTGTTAAAAGTTCCAGTGCAACATGAGGGCTTGCGAAAACACACGGCGGATTTTACCGTCGTTTCCGGCAGCGCCGGGCGCGATTTTGACGCGTGACACGTGGCATCGTGGCGGGGAATCCGGCCAATCCTTGCTATGTCTTATTTAAATGTGAGCTTGCGTGATAGGCTCTAGTGTTGCATCCGGGGATGTCGAATCATATGTGTGGGTTGGGCAACCCGAATAGCCTCTTAACGATTGGATCTTGGTGCTGCGTTTGGAAACACTTTCGTCAATCAAACGCGTCCTCGTGTTGGAAGACAATTTCATCATTGCGATGGAAGCCGAGGATATTCTGCGCACGCTGGGCGTCGAGACGGTCGATATCGCCACCAATGTCGCGCAGGCGCGGCAGCTTGTCGAAGAGCATGTGTTCGACTTCGCCCTGCTCGACGTCAATCTCGGTAGCGAGACGAGTTTCGATTTCGCCAACATCCTCGTGTCCCGCGAAACGCCGTTCGGTTTCGTCAGCGGCTATGGCGAAAGCGCCATGTTTCCCGGCAGCCACCGCGACCGGCCGCGCATCACCAAGCCCTTCAACGAGACCTCGATGAGCCAGCTGCTCGCCTCCGTGTCGGGTGCGGCGGATGCCGACGCGACACCCGCCGAAGCCTCGTCTAAAGCCTCGTCTAAAGCATCGCGATAAGGACCTCCGTCCGGTCCTCGCCGAAGGTGAGGGTGGCGCTGCCTGTATGTGCCAGGGTCAGCTCATCCCAAGCCGTCATGGCGGCAAGGCCTATGACCATGGCGGAGTGCCGGGCCGCGGGGCCGGAATATCCGCGCAGCGTGGCGATGGCACGCGACCCCGCCTTCACCGCCAGCGAAAACGCGCCGATCGGCTCGACCTCCGCCTTGAGCATGACCAGGTAGATGCCGGTTGCCGGCACGACGAGGCCGTTGCCGCCGCCGGTCACGGCCGAGCCGAGCGCAAACCCGCCCTGCGACAGCGGCATTGTCGTGAAACCGCGTTCGCTGCCGTCCGCCGGCGTTGCCGTGCCCGCCGCCGTGCTGGCGCGGGCGATGGGCCTGTGCGGCAGGTGAACGCGGCCGGCGGCGTCCACGCTGAGCGCCTCCTGCCACGATGCGCCGTCGGCACTCGTCTTGATCGCGAAGCTCTCCGTGCCGGCAAGCCCTATCTCCGCCCGACCGGACCAGCCGCTCTGGAAAAGAAGGCTCGCCGTATCTCCGGGCGAGGCCTTGTTGATCTTCAGCTGATGGCCGTGGCCGGCATGGCTGAGGAGCGTGGCATCTGCCGACACCGCGAGCCGGTTGACCTCGTCGGCGGTCGCGTTGACGCCCATCCGCTCGAGACCTGCCGTGGCATCGTAGAGGCGGAAGGCCGTCCCGTCATGGATGTAGAGGCGGGCGTCGCCCGCAAAGACGGCGCGCCAGCCGGGGCGGGGCGTGACGAAGGTCCAGACGCCATCCTGCCGAACGGCGATCTTGCCGGCCTTGCCGATCCAGGCGTCCGTCGGCGCGGGGGCCACCTCGTAGCAGGCGCCTTCGCCAGGGTTCTCGGGTGGATGCGCCAGACGCGCGGCGATCACGAGCTGTGTCACGGCATCCAGCCGCTGCAGGGCCTCGTTATGCGTCACATGCTTCTGCGCCTGCGACGGCAGGATATAGGGCATTTCGAGGTTCGGGGTCATCTCGGTCATCGGCATCTCCTGTCGGGGTTCCGGCAGTGTGCGCGCGATCGCGAGGGCGGGGAGCCGCAGGGTGGTGCGGCTCTGTTTTCATGAGGTTTTTGCCGATGTCTTTCCCCGCCGGCGGCGGAGCGTGCGGGGTGCGGGCGCAGCCGCGGCTAGGCTCCGAAGCGCGGCACGCGTCAGGCCCGGCCGCGGGAGACGAAGTGCGGATTGGCGAAGTCCACGTCATAGATCTGGTTGCGCTTGCCGTAGAAGAGCGGATTGCCGTCCATGGTCACGGTTTCCCCGCCGGCCGCGCGCAACACGGCATCGCCGGCCGCCGTGTCCCACTCCATCGTGCGGCTGAGACGCGGATAGATGTCGGCGAGACCTTCGGCCAGCAGGCAGAACTTGAGGGACGAGCCGACCGACTCGTAGTCGGTGACGCCGTGCTCGGCGAGGTAGGCGATGGTTTCCGCGCTGTTGTGCGAGCGGCTGGCCAGCGCCACGATGCGGTCGCCGCGCTGGCGGCAGCCGATGACGGTGGGGGTGCCGATATCCGTCTGGCCGGACACGACGGACTTGCGGGCGCGGTTGCGCTCGGCGGCGTAGAGAATGCCGAGAGCCGGGGCGTAGACCACGCCCAGCGTCGGCGCGCCCTGTTCGATCAGCGCGATATTGACCGTGAAGTCGTGATTGCGTCCCACGAATTCCTTCGTTCCGTCCAGCGGATCGACGAGGAAAAAGGCGCGTCCGTCGATATCGGGAACGAGGCCGGCAGATGCGGCTTCCTCCGCAACCACGGGAATGCCGGGAAAGGCACCCTGGAGATGGCGCAGGATGATGCGTTCGGCGGTTTCGTCCGCATCCGTCACCGGCGACGCATCCTCCTTGTAACGGACATCCGCGCCCACATTATAGACGTCGATGACCGCCCGCCCGGCCTCGACAGCCGCCCTCTCCAACACGTCCAACATCGCGCTCGCCGCGCTCCTTTTCGGCCTGGCGGTGGCCTGCCTCCCGGCGCCGACCGCGTTATCTCCACAACCATACAGGGTTCTGCCGCATTCGTCAGGCAAATCCCTGTGACCGGGCGTTACAATTCGTGGCGTTGTGGACGACGCGCTGCGCGCGCGATCCCGCTGCCGCGGCAGGAGCATCGCGTATTTTGGCAGCAAATACAGCTTCATGACATCATCGCCGCACGGCCGCACCCCTCGTCAACCTGCTGATTTGCTTAAAATGTAAGCGCTCAATGCTTCCCCATTGGCCGATTGCCGAGGAAACCGCCAGAAAGTTTCCCGACGGAAAAGAATCTGTTGGGTGCCTCCTTTTTGTGCTTTTCTTTTCGAACGAAAACAGTATGGAATCCCCGCAAACGTCGGGTCCGAAAAGGACTGCAGAACAAGAGGCCGGACCTGCCAAAGGATCTGGTCCAGGGGAAAATTGATGGTGTATTTCGTCCAGCAGCTCGTCAACGGGCTGACTCTCGGATCTATCTACGGCATGATCGCCATCGGCTATACGATGGTTTACGGCATTATCGGCATGATCAACTTCGCCCATGGCGATATCTTCATGCTCGGCAGTTTTGCGGCCCTCATCGTCTTTCTCATTCTTACGACCCTCTTTGCCGGCATTCCGGTCGTCCTCGCTCTTCTGGTGATGATGATCGTGGCCATGCTGCTGGCGGGCCTGTGGAACTGGACGATCGAGCGGATCGCCTACCGGCCGTTGCGCGGATCGTTCCGGCTCGCGCCGCTGATCACCGCCATCGGCATGTCGATCGCGCTGTCCAACTTCATCCAGGTCGTGCAGGGGCCGCGCAACAAGCCGATCCCGCCGCTGGTGAACTCCAACTATCAGGTGCTCGGCATCTCGATCTCGCTGAAGCAGATCGTGATCATCGTCGTCACCGCGGTCCTCCTCACCATCTTCTGGTACATCGTCAACAAGACGCCGCTCGGCCGTGCCCAGCGCGCAACGGAGCAGGACCGCAAGATGGCGGCACTGCTCGGCATCGACGTCGACCGGACGATTTCCATCACCTTCATCATGGGTGCGGCGCTCGCCGCCGTCGCCGGCACGATGTATCTGATGTATTACGGTGTCGCCGTCTTCACCGATGGCTTCATCCCCGGCGTGAAGGCCTTTACGGCGGCCGTTCTCGGCGGCATCGGCTCGCTGCCGGGCGCCGTCCTCGGCGGCATCCTCATCGGTCTCATCGAAAGCCTGTGGTCGGCCTATTTCTCCATCGCCTACAAGGACGTCGCGACCTTCGTCATTCTCGCGGTCGTTCTGATTTTCAAGCCGACCGGCATTCTCGGCCGGCCCGAAGTGGAGAAGGTATAAGTCCATGGCGAACATTTCCTCTCCCGTTTCCGAGCCGCATGCCGAACCCAGCGTGATGGCGCGCGCGCTCAAGGAAGGTTTCTTCGCGGGCCTCGTCTCGCTCGGCCTCTTCTGCCTCTTCGTCGGTGTCGAGACCTATCAGAACATCAACAACGAGCTCGTCTGGCGCATGCGCTGGGGTCTGCTCGCGGTGTTCGTGGGCGTTGCGGCCGTCGGTCGCTTCGTCAACGTCGCCTTCATCCGGCCGGCGCTCGACAAGCGCAAGCTGGCGAAGGCCAAGAGCGGCATCCTCGACGTGTCCGAGGACAAGGGCTTCTTCCACCGGCATTTTCTGAAGATCGCGCTGATCGCGCTGCTGATCTATCCGCCGGTGTCGGTCATGCTGCGGGGCGTGCAGGGCTCGCTTCTGCTGGTCGACAATTTCGGCATCCAGATCCTGATCTACGTCATGCTGGCCTGGGGCCTGAACATCGTGGTCGGCCTCGCGGGCCTGCTCGATCTCGGCTACGTCGCTTTCTACGCCGTCGGCGCCTATTCCTATGCGCTCCTGTCCACGCATTTCGGCCTGTCCTTCTGGGTGCTGCTGCCGCTCGCGGGCATTTTCGCCGCGCTCTGGGGCATCGTCCTCGGCTTCCCGGTGCTGCGCCTGCGGGGCGACTATCTCGCCATCGTCACGCTCGCCTTCGGTGAGATCATCCGCCTCGTGCTGATCAACTGGACGGAAGTGACCAAGGGCACCTTCGGGATTTCGGGCATCGCCAAGGCTTCGATCTTCGGCATCTGGTCGTTCGACGTCGGGTCGCCGTCCAACTTCGCCAAGGCCTTCGGCCTGCCGATGTCGTCGGCCTACTACAAGATCTTCCTGTTCTACGTGATCCTGCTTCTCTGCATGCTCACGGCCTATGTGACGATCCGCCTGCGCCGCATGCCGATCGGTCGCGCCTGGGAAGCGCTGCGCGAGGACGAGATCGCCTGCCGCTCGCTCGGCATCAATACGGTCACGACCAAGCTGACCGCCTTTGCCACGGGCGCCATGTTCGGCGGTTTCGCCGGCTCGTTCTTCGCCGCCCGCCAGGGCTTCGTCTCGCCCGAAAGCTTCGTGTTCATCGAATCCGCCGTCATCCTCGCCATCGTCGTCCTCGGCGGCATGGGGTCGCTGACCGGCATCGCGATCGCCGCGGTCGTCATGGTCGGCGGCACGGAGCTGCTGCGGGAAATGAACTTCCTCAAGGTCGTCTTCGGCCCAGACTTCACCCCGGAACTCTATCGCATGCTGATCTTCGGTCTCGCCATGGTGGTCGTGATGCTGTTCAAGCCGCGTGGCTTCGTCGGTTCCCGCGCACCGTCGGCCTTCCTCCACAAAGCCAAGAACGTGTCGGGAAGCTTTACCAAGGAAGGGCACGGCTGATGGTTACGGGAACGGCGACGACAATGTCCAAGGATCCAATCCTCAAGGTCGAACATCTCTCCATGCGCTTCGGCGGCCTGATGGCCATCAACGACTTCTCGTTCGAAGCGACGCGCGGCGAGATCACCGCCCTCATCGGCCCGAACGGGGCCGGCAAGACCACCGTGTTCAACTGCATCACCGGCTTCTACAAGCCGACCATGGGCATGATCACGATGCGCCAGAAGGGCGGCAAGGAGTTCCTGCTGGAGCGCCTGCCGGATTTCGAGATCACCAAGCGGGCGAAGGTCGCACGGACCTTCCAGAACATCCGCCTGTTCTCGGGCCTGACGGTGCTGGAGAACCTGCTGGTCGCCCAGCACAATGCGCTGATGCGGGCGTCGGGCTATACCATTCTCGGCCTGTTCGGCTTTCCCGCCTACCGGAAGGCGTCGCTCGCCAGCATCGAGCTTGCGAAATACTGGCTCGACAAGGCGTCGCTGACGGACCGGGCCGACGATCCGGCCGGCGATCTGCCCTACGGCGCCCAGCGCCGTCTGGAAATCGCCCGGGCGATGTGCACCCAGCCGGAGCTTCTCTGCCTCGACGAGCCGGCAGCGGGTCTCAATCCGCGCGAGTCGCTGGCGCTCAACACGCTGCTGCGCGACATCCGCACGGACACCGGCACGTCGATCCTGCTTATCGAGCACGATATGTCGGTGGTCATGGAGATTTCGGACCATGTCGTCGTGCTGGAATACGGGCAGAAGATCTCGGACGGCAATCCGCAGTTCGTGCAGAACGACCCGAAGGTCATCGCGGCCTATCTCGGCGTCGAGGATGATGAGGTCGACGAGGTGATCGCGGAAGTGGAAGAGGTTGCGGCAACGGTCGGTCATGGAACCGGCAGCACGGGAGAGCGCCCATGAGCCCGCTTCTTCACGTCAAGGGTGTCGAGACCTATTACGGCAACATCCGGGCGCTTGGCGGCGTCGATGTCGTCGTGGAACCCGGCGAGATCGTCTGCATGATCGGTGCCAACGGCGCCGGCAAATCGACGCTGATGATGACCATCTGCGGTAGCCCGCAGGCGCGCACCGGCTCGGTCATCTTCGACGGTCAGGACATCACCCGCATGCCGACCCACGAGATCGCCCGGCTGCGCATCGCGCAGTCGCCCGAGGGCCGGCGCATCTTTCCGCGCATGACGGTCTATGAAAACCTGCAGATGGGCGCGAGCCTCGATAACCTCAAATATTTCAACGAGGACATCGAGAAGATCTTCACCCTGTTTCCGCGTCTGAAAGAGCGTCAGTCGCAGCGTGGCGGCACGCTGTCGGGCGGCGAGCAGCAGATGCTGTCCATCGGTCGCGCGCTGATGGCGCGCCCGAAGCTCCTGCTTCTCGACGAGCCGTCGCTGGGCCTTGCGCCCCTGATCGTCAAGGGCATCTTCGCGGCGATCAAGAAGCTCAACGAGGAAGAGGGCCTGACCGTGTTTCTCGTCGAGCAGAACGCGTTCGCCGCGCTCAAGCTGTCGCATCGCGGCTATGTGATGGTCAACGGACAGGTGACGATGAGCGGCGGCGGCCGCGAATTGCTGGCCAATCCGGAAGTGCGCGCGGCCTATCTGGAAGGCGGGCACCATTGAGCGCCGCTTCCTTCATCCCTTCCACCGGGAGTTTCTGACATGCAGGGCATTCTTCACGAAGAGCCTTCGATCCTTCAGTTCATGCTGATCACCTGCGTGCTCGGCGGCTGGACCGCCTGGCGCACGGGCAAGAGCGTCGCGGACGGCTGGCAGACCTATACGACGGTCGTGGTCTACACGCTGCTTCTCGGCCTCGGCATCCGTTTCGTGCATCACGCACTGTTCAACGGCACGATGTTCAGCCTGCACTACTACGTCGTGGACACGATCATTCTTTTGCTGTTTTCTACCGCTGGGTTCCGTTTCTACCGGACACGCCAAATGGTCAGCAGCTATTACTGGCTTTACGAGAAGGCCTCGCCCTTCTCGTGGAAGAACAAATAATAAAGGGAACAGCCGCAGGCGCATCGCCTCGGCCACAACGAACACCGGCGCAGTCAGAGTGGGAACTGCGTTGGCTATGGCAACAGACCCGCTTGAAAATTGGGAGTTACAGGATGAAGAAGTCACTTTTGTCGGCTGTTGCGCTGACAGCCATGGTCGCGTTCAGCGGCCAGGCCTGGGCGGACATCACGATCGCTGTTGCCGGTCCGCTGACCGGTCCGAACGCCGCATTCGGCGCGCAGCTCCAGAAGGGTGCCGAGCAGGCAGCCGCTGACATCAACGCCGCCGGCGGCATCAACGGCGAGCAGATCAAGATCGTTCTCGGCGACGACGTGTCCGACCCGAAGCAGGGCATCTCGGTTGCCAACAAGTTCGTCGCCGACGGCGTGAAGTACGTCATCGGTCACTTCAACTCGGGCGTCTCCATTCCCGCGTCGGAAGTCTATGCCGAAAACGGCATCCTCGAAATCACGCCGGCTGCAACCAACCCGGTGTTCACCGAGCGCGGCCTCTGGAACACGTTCCGCACCTGCGGCCGTGACGACCAGCAAGGCGGCGTTGCCGGCGCCTACCTTGCCGAAAAGTTCAAGGACGCCAAGATCGCGGTCATTCACGACAAGACGCCTTACGGCCAGGGTCTTGCCGACGAAACCAAGAAGGCGATGAACGCTGCCGGCATCACGGAAGTGATGTACGAAGGCGTCAACACCGGCGACAAGGACTTCTCTGCCCTCATCGCCAAGATGAAGGAAGCCGGCGTCTCGATCATCTACTGGGGCGGTCTCCACACCGAAGCCGGCCTGATCATCCGCCAGTCGGCAGACCAGGGCCTCAAGGCCACGCTCGTCTCGGGTGACGGCATCGTGTCCAACGAGCTGGCCTCGATCGCCGGCGACGCCGTTGCCGGCACGCTCAACACCTTCGGCCCCGATCCGACGCTCCGCCCGGAGAACAAGGAACTGGTCGAGAAGTTCAAGGCCGCAGGCTTTAACCCGGAAGCCTACACGCTCTACTCCTACGCCGCCCTGCAGACGATCGCAGAAGCTGCCAAGGCTGCCGGCTCCACCGATTCCGAAACCGTCGCCACCGCGATGAAGGAAAAGGGTCCGTTCAAGACCGTTCTCGGCGACATGTCCTTCGACGAAAAGGGCGACCCGAAGCTTCCCGGCTACGTCATGTACGAGTGGAAGAAGGGCCCGGACGGCAAGTACAGCTACTTCCCGCAGTAATCACGCCATGACGGCTCCGGCCGTCGTGTCCGAGACGAGGAGAGCCCGGCCCTGCGCCGGGCTTTTCCGTGTTGGGGGGGCAGCCCGTCATTCAAGGGGATGGCGGATCAAGCGGCGTCCCGGTTAGGATAGTCGGATGATCCCGGCGGATGTCGGCGCGAAGCCGCAAGCGCTATAGAATCGGGTCAGGCGAGGTTCGAAATCCACGTGAAGCCACTGGGCGCCCCTGTCGCGGGCAAGTCCTCTCGCTGTCTCGACCATGCAGCCTGCTATGCCTTGGCGCTGCAGCCGCGGGTGGACGCAGGTGTCGAGGAGGAAGGCGTGGATACCGCCGTCCCATGCGACGTTTACGAAGCCGACAAGCTCGCTTCCGTCGTTAGCGCAGACATGCGCGAGGCTGCGCTGGAGGATCTTCGAAAAATCGCGCACGGGACTTTCGCCCCATGCGGCCATCCAGAGTGTCTCCAGTTCCTCCTGGGCGGGAAAGGGATCGATCTGAAGCGTCACCATGACTGTCTTGTCTCCGGTAGGGCGAAACGAGGGACACTCAGCTCTGGCTCAGCGCATTCGTCGCCTTGACCGCAGCCGAGGCCCGGTTTTCCACGCCCAGCTTCACATAGATCTGCTCGAGATGCTTGTTGACGGTGCGGGCGGAGAGGCCGAGGATTTCGGCGATGTCGCGGTTGGATTTGCCCTTGGCGATCCAGACGAGCACTTCGGCCTCGCGCATCGTCAGGGAGAAATGTCGGCGCAGGGCGTCCTCGTCGGTGGTCTGGCTGACGGCGGTGAGGCGGAACAGGTATTCGTCGCTGCCGATGGTGCCGAGAAAGGCGAGTTGCAGGACGGGCACGCCGGCGTTTTCGATCACGAGGGGCGCATCCTTTCCCTGGGTGCGGTCGCGCAGGAAGAGGGCGATCTGGTCGGAGACGGCGTCCAACCCGTCTTCGGAACCGATGGCGGTATCGACCAGCCGGGTCGCCTGCGGCGTCGACCAGTGCAGCGCACCATTGCCGCGCACCGCGAGAAGATGCCGGCCGGCCGCATCCAGAGCGACGCGGGCGCTCTGGGCAGAGCGCGCATTGCCGAGATGGACGCGGATGCGGGCGCGCAGTTCGTCGATATTGATGGGTTTGGAAAGGTAGTCCACGCCGCCGGATTCGAGCGCATGCACGATGTGCTCCGTCTCCGTCAGGCCCGTCATGAAGATCACGGGCACGGGGGCGATGTCGGCCAGCGCCTTCAGCCGCCGGCAGGTGTCGAAGCCGTCCATCTCGGGCATGACCGCATCCATCAGCACGATGTCGGGCGTGATCTTGTCCACGACCTTCAGCGCCGCTAGGCCGGAGGTCGCGATCAGCACGGAGAAGCCGGATTGCTCCAGCGCATCGGTGAGGAAGCCGAGGGTTTCCGGGCTGTCGTCGACGATCAACACGATGTCGCGGGGGCGGGGGGCGTCACTCACCGGCGGTCTCCTTCCGGCGGCGGGTCGCTTCGCACGGCGGCGGTTTCGAGGAAGCTGGCATAGCCTGCCATGTCGAAGGCCTGGATATAGGCGCGCGCCGCCTCGGCAAAGGGCTGGTGGGCGGCGTCGCGCCCGAGCTCGGCGAGCTTTGCCTCGATGCCCCTGATATAGCCGATTTCGCCCAGCCGGATCAGCTCCTCGATATGGGAGGCCTCGGGCACGAGGATGGGCTGCGGGGCCGCGGTCTCGCTCGGCGGCGCGGGCTCGTCATGCGTCCATTCGAGGCCGAGATTGATGGCGATCTTGTCTTTCAGCTGGCGGATGACGAAGGGCTTGGCGAGCGTGTCGTTGTGGCCGGTATGCTGGCTCGCGAGGCTGCCGTCGCCGATATTGGCCGACAGCATGATGATGGGCGCGGTCTGCCCGCGTTCGCGCAGGCGCGTCACCAGCTGCCAGCCGCTCATGCCGGGCATGGAGATATCGACCAGAAAGAGATCGGGCTTGATGCCCTCGATCAGCGTCAGGCATTCGGCGCCGCCGATCGCGGTGAGGACGACGAAGTCGAGCGGGATCAGCACCTCGCGCATCAGTTCACGGTGATCCTCGTTATCGTCGACCACGACGAGGGTGCGGCGCGGGCCGGCATAGCCGGTAACGTCGCGCTGCGGCGGCGGCACGGCGGCGGGGCGGGCAACCGCCGACAGCATCAGCCGTATGCGGAAGGTCGAGCCCTTGTCGCGCTCGCTCGTCACCAGGATCTCGCCGCCCAGCGTCTCGGTCAGAAGCCGGGTGATCGTCAGGCCGAGGCCGAGGCCCGGCATGGGGCGGATCGTTTCGGCCTCGCCGCGCTGGAACGGCTCGAAGATGCGCGGCCGGTCGGCCTCGGAGATGCCGCGGCCGGTATCGGTCACGGTGAAGGTCGCGACCTGGCTGCGATAGGCGACCTCGAAGCGCACCGTGCCGCGATCGGTGAACTTGATGGCGTTCGACAGAAGATTGACGAGGATCTGGCGCAGGCGCTTCTCGTCGGTGCGCACATGCGTCGGCAGGTCGGGCGCCCGGATATGCTCGAAGGCGAGACCCTTGGCCTGGGCCTGCGGGCGGAACATATCGACGATCTGGTCGAGAAAATCCTGAATGTTGATCTCGTTGGAGAACACCTGCAGCCGGCCGGCCTCGATGCGGGAAATGTCGAGCAGGCCGTCGATGAGGCCGGAGAGATGGTCCGCGCTGCGCTTGATGACGCGGATCGCCGCCTGCCGCGGGGCGGGAATGGTCTCGTCGCGCTCGAGGATCTGGGCATAGCCCATGACGGCGTTGAGCGGCGTGCGCAGCTCGTGGCTGAGACCGACGACATAGCGGCTCTTGGCACGGTTTGCGGCCTCGGCCGTCTCCTTGGCATATTGCAGCGCGGCGTCGGTCTTCTTGTGGGCCGCGATTTCCTTCAGCAGCAGCGTGTTCTGCCGTGAGGATTCCTCTTCCGCAACGAGGCGGCTGTCATGGGCGAGCACGTAGAACCAGCAGACGACGCCGGTGACGACGGTGAAGACGAAGAAGACGATGCCGATCGTGCGGTTGATCACATCGGCCGCGATGGGGGAGGCGGTGCCGGTCTGATAGGCGATCATGGCGAGGATGGCGCCGATGGCGGAGACGGCGATGACGACGGCGGTGGCGTAGCGGCCGAGGCGGCTGGCGAGTGCGGCGACGATGCGCTCCGGCAGGAGCCTGCGGGCGACGGCGGCGGTCTGGGCGTTCACCCGCGCATGCGGCTTGCAGATGTCGTGACAGCGGCTGTCGAGCGAGCAGCAGAGCGAACAGATCGGCGCGGCATAGGCCGGGCAGTAGGCCATGTCTTCCGGCTCGAACGGATGCTGACAGATGGAGCAGGTGATGGTGGCGCGCATCTTCCAGTGCGCGCGCGGCTTGCGGGCAAGGTAATAGCGGCCGCGCGTGGCGTAGGCGAGGGCGGGCGAGACGAGGAAGGCGACGAGCGTGACATAGGTCGACAGCGACGCCATGACGGTGCCGAACAGGCCGAAATGGGCGGCGAGCGCCACGCCGGCCGAGGTGAACATGGCGCCGAGGCCGACCGGGTTGATATCGTAGAGATGGGCGCGCTTGAACTCGATGCCGGGGGGCGAGAGGCCGAGCGGCTTGTTGATGAAGAGATCGGCCGACAGCGTGCAGAGCCAGGACATGGCGATGATGGAGAACACGCCGAGCGTGGCCTCCAGCAGCTTGTAGATGCCGAACTCCATGAGGAGGAGGGCGATGGCGACGTTGAAGACCAGCCAGACGACGCGGCCGGGGTGGCTGTGGGTCAGGCGGGAGAAGAAGTTGGACCAGGCGAGCGAGCCCGCATAGGCGTTCATCACGTTGATCTTCAGCTGCGAGACCACCACGAAGGCGGCCATGAGCACGAGGGCCGCCGTGTCGTTGGGGATCATGTAGCCGAAGGCCGCGAGATACATGCGCGAGGGGTCCGCGGCCTCGCCGGCCGGCACGCCGGTCGACAGCGTGAGCACGGCGAGGAACGAGCCCGCCAGCAGCTTCGGCACGCCCACCACCACCCATCCCGGGCCCGCCAGGAAGACGGCAAGCCGATGCCGCCATTTCTTCATGCCCTCCGGCGGCAGGAAGCGCAGAAAATCCACCTGTTCGCCGATCTGCGGCATCAGTGCGAGAATGACGGCGGAGGCGGCGCCGAACTCGATCAGGTCGAACGGGGCCGCGCCGCCGACCTGCGCATTCGAATGGCCGATGCCGGCAAAGGCGCGCCAGAGGTCGAACTTCTCCCAGTCCGAATAGGCGATGAAGAAGAACGGCAGGATGTTGAGCACGATCCAGAAGGGCTGCGTCATCAGCTGGAAGCGGGAGATGAGCTGGACGCCGTAGACGACGAGCGGGATGACCACGACGGCGCTGATGATGTAGCCGATCCAGAGTGGGATGCCGAAGGCGAGGTTCAGCGCCCCTGTCATGATCGACGCCTCGATGGCGAACAGCATGAAGGTGAAGCTGGCATAGATCAGCGAGGTGATGGTGGAGCCGATATAGCCGAAGCTCGCGCCGCGCGTGAGAAGATCGATATCGACGCCGTGGCGGATGGCGTAGCGGCTGATCGGCATGCCGATGACGAGCATGGCGACGGCGGCGGCGAGGATGGCGTAGAACGCGTTCGTCGTGCCGTAGGAGAGCGTGATCGTGCCGCCGATCGCCTCCAGCGCCAGAAAGGAGATCGCGCCGATGGCGGTCTGGGAGATGCGGCTTGCCGAGAAGCGCCGGGCGCTCTTGGCGGTGAACCGCAGGGCGTAATCCTCCAGCGTCTGGTCCGCGACCCAGCGATTGTACTCGCGCCGGACCGGAATGATGCGCTGCCGGGCTGTCATGTCGGGATTTTCATGGTGCGGAGCAACATCCTTGTCGGCAGGCGACATCGCTTGAGGGCGCAAGGTCGTGGCGATCTTGAAGGCAATGCGCGCCCCTGTCCAGACGGAGCGCATGTTTCCCGCGGGAACGCACGCGGCATGTGCGGTTCCGGCCTACGTCAATTGACGTATGTGCATTGCACAAGGCCTGTCGGATAGTCCGGTTGCGACCCGTTAACACTCCCTTAGGAAACGGCGCCAAAGAACGAGAGGGGTTCTCCGATGTCATTCAAATCCCATACCTTAAGCGCATTCCTGGCCTGCGCCCTGGCAACCACGGCATTCTCTGCCGTCCATGCGGCTGACGACACCATCAAGGTCGGCGTCCTGCATTCGCTGTCGGGCACGATGGCCATTTCCGAGACGACGCTGAAAGACGCCATGCTGATGCTCATCGACGAGCAGAACAAGAAGGGCGGCGTTCTCGGCAAGAAGCTCGAAGCCGTCGTCGTCGATCCCGCGTCCGACTGGCCGCTGTTTGCCGAAAAGGCCCGCGAGCTGATCTCCGTCGACAAGGTCGCGGCCGTCTTCGGCTGCTGGACGTCCTCGTCGCGCAAGTCGGTTCTGCCGGTGTTCGAAGAGCTGAACTCCATCCTCTTCTACCCCGTCCAGTACGAAGGCGAAGAGTCCTCGCGCAACATCTTCTACACGGGTGCGGCGCCGAACCAGCAGGCCATTCCGGCCGTCGATTACCTGATCGCCAACGAAGGCGTCGAGCGCTTCGTGCTCGAAGGCACAGACTACGTCTATCCGCGCACGACCAACAAGATCCTGGAAGCCTACCTGATCTCCAAGGGCGTCGCCAAGGAAGACATCATCGTCAACTACACGCCGTTCGGCTTCTCGGACTGGCAGACGGAAGTCGCCAAGATCAAGGAATTCGGCTCGGCCGGCAAGAAGACGGCCGTCGTCTCCACCATCAACGGCGATGCCAACGTTCCCTTCTACAAGGAACTCGGCAACCAGGGCATCAAGGCCACGGACATTCCGGTCGTCGCTTTCTCGGTCGGTGAAGAAGAGCTCGCCGGTCTCGACACCAAGCCGCTCGTCGGCCATCTCGCCGCCTGGAACTACTTCCAGTCCGTCGATGCGCCGGCCAATGCCGAATTCATCAAGCAGTGGCATGCCTATACCAAGAACGACAAGCGCGTGACGAACGACCCGATGGAAGCCGCCTATATCGGTTTCTCCGCCTGGGTGAAGGCCGTCGAGGCTGCCGGCACGACCGACACGGATGCCGTTCTCGACACGATCATCGGCACCTCCGTTCCGAACCTTTCGGGCGGCTACTCCACCGTCATGCCGAACCACCACATCACCAAGCCCGTGCTGATCGGCGAGATCCAGGCCGACGGCCAGTTCGAAATCGTCCAGCAGACCCCTCAGGTCGTCGGCGACGAATGGTCGGACTTCCTGCCGGACAGCAAGGACCTGATCTCCGATTGGCGCAAGCCGATGTCCTGCGGCAACTTCAACGTTGCCACGGGCAAGTGCGGCGGCAAGGGCTCCTGATCGCCTGAGACGCTGCGTTTTCAGACGGATTTTGATGACGTTCGCATTTCCGGTGCGGCCCCTGGGCCGCACCGCCAAGGTTTATTGCAGGCGATTTGAGACGGCATCGTCTCCGTCCGGCCCTGCGCCGGGCGGAGACGATGTTCTCGAGACAAGGCGCGTTCGACGGCAGCCCCGGCATGGCACGGAACATGCATGGTGAGGGCCGGGACACAACCAATGACGCCTTTCCTGCAATGTCGTAGCCGCCATGGCGCACCCGAAAGGTCGCTCCTGCGGAATTCTTGGGCAGATGCGCGGCGGTGCCGCCGTCGTGCTCGCGTGAAGGGGCTTTGAACACATATGCAGCTGACATCGCGCACGCTTCGGATCGTCCTTCTTTTCCTCGGTCTCGGCCTCGCCTTTGCGACGGGCGCGCGGGCGCAGGATGCGCTGAAGCCGCTGATCGACGGGCTGGGCGCGACGGCCTTTCCGCAGAAAGTGGAGGCGGTGAAACAGCTCGCCGCGACCGGCGACCCGAAGGTGCCCGGGATCCTCGAAAAACTGAGCGCCGGCGCGCTGTTTGCGCCGAAGACGGGCGGTGCGGTCTATCTCGTCGAGGGCGACGTCGTGTCCGATCCGGTGACGGGCGCACCGGTCGAAGGCGTGGCGGCCGGCAGCCTGCAGAAGATCCGGCTGAACAACATGCTGCGCGGCGCCATCGGCGATGCCATGAGCCAGCTCACCCTGCTCAGCCCCGACCGCACGGCCCGCCTGTCCGCCGCCCAGGCGCTGCTGGCAAGCGGCGATACCGCCAATCTCGCGCTGCTCGACGGCGCGCTGGCCAAGGAAGGCGATGCCGAGGTCAAGGCGGCGATGGAATCGGCGCGCGCCGTCCTCATTCTGAAGACCGATACGAGCGCCGAGGACAAGAAGGCCGCCATCGAGAACGTCGCCGCACGCGGCGACCGCGGTGCGCTGAACATCCTGACAGCCGCACTCGCCACGGCGCCGCCGGACCTCGTGCCGGTGATCCAGAGCCGCATCGACGGCATCACGAGCAGCCTTGCGATCTGGGATGTCGTGCAGAACGTCTGGTATGGCCTGTCGCTCGGCTCCGTTCTGCTGCTCGCCGCCATCGGCCTCGCCATCACCTTCGGCGTCATGGGCGTCATCAACATGGCACATGGCGAGATGGTGATGCTCGGGGCCTATACGACCTATGTCGTGCAGCAGACGGTCGCTTCGTTCGCGCCCGGCCTTTCCACCTTCTCGCTCGCCTTCGCGGTGCCGATCGCCTTTCTGTTCACCGGCCTCGTCGGCGTCGCCATCGAGCGCGGCATCATCCGCTTCCTCTACGGCCGTCCGCTCGAAACGCTGCTTGCCACCTGGGGCCTGTCGCTGATCCTGCAGCAGACCATCCGGACCATCTTCGGGCCGACCAACCGGCAGGTGGACAATCCGGGCTGGATGTCGGGCACGTTCGATTTCGGCGGGCTCGCCATCACCTGGAACCGGATGTGGATCATCGTCTTCTCGCTGGCGGTGTTCGTGGCGCTGCTGACGCTGCTCAAGCGATCGCGCCTCGGGCTGCAGATGCGCGCGGTCACGCAGAACCGGCGCATGGCCTCCTCCATGGGCATCCGCACGCCGATGGTGGACGCGATGACCTTCGGTCTCGGCTCGGGCATCGCCGGCATTGCCGGGGTGGCGCTCAGCCAGATCGACAACGTCTCGCCCAATCTCGGCCAGAACTACATCATCGACAGCTTCATGGTCGTGGTGTTCGGTGGCGTCGGCAATCTCTGGGGCACTTTCGTCGGCGCCATGACGCTCGGGATCGCCAACAAGTTCCTCGAGCCCTATGCGGGCGCGGTGCTCGGCAAGATCCTGATCCTCGTCCTTATCATCCTGTTCATCCAGCGGCGGCCGCGCGGCCTGTTCGCCCTCAAGGGGAGGTCGATCGAATAATGTTCACGACCCGGCTCATCCACGCCCACGAGAAGAAGGTTCTGGTGCTCGCCGCTCTGATCCTCTTCATCGCCATCGCAGTTCCCGCCTCCAACCTCCTGCTCGACCCCGGCAACCCCCTGCATGTGCCGTCCCATGTCGTGCCGCTGTTCGGCAAGTATCTCTGCTATGCGCTGCTCGCGCTCGCGCTCGATCTTGTCTGGGGCTATTGCGGCATTCTCTCGCTCGGCCACGGCGCCTTCTTCGCGCTCGGCGGCTATGCCATGGGCATGTATCTCATGCGCCAGATCGGCGCGCGGGGCGTCTATGCCAATCCTGTCCTGCCCGATTTCATGGTGTTCCTCAACTGGAAGGAACTGCCCTGGTACTGGACCGGCTTCGATTCCTTCCCCTTCGCGGCCCTCATGGTGCTGCTCGTGCCCGGTGCGCTCGCCTTCGTCTTCGGCTGGCTCGCCTTCCGCTCGCGCGTCACCGGCGTCTATCTCTCGATCATCACGCAGGCGATGACCTACGCGCTGCTGCTTGCCTTCTTCCGCAACGAGATGGGTTTCGGCGGCAATAACGGCCTGACCGACTTCAAGGACATCATCGGCTTCAACATCCAGGCGCCGGAGACGCGCGCCACCCTGTTTGCCATCACCGGCATCGTTCTCGCGCTCGTGCTCCTTCTCTCCTCGGCCATCGTCCAGTCCAAATACGGCAAGGTGCTGATCGGCGTGCGGGATGCGGAAAGCCGGACGCGCTTTCTTGGCTATCGCGTCGAGAACATGAAGCTCTTCATCTTCACCTTCTCCGCCATGATCGCCGGCGTCGCCGGGGCGCTCTACGTGCCGCAGGTCGGCATCATCAATCCCGGCGAATTCGCACCGGCCAACTCGATCGAGGTCGTCATCTGGACGGCGGTCGGCGGTCGGGGAACGTTGATCGGGCCGATCATCGGAGCGGTGCTCGTCAATTTCGGCAAGTCCATTTTCACCGCCGCCTTTCCGGAATTCTGGCTGTTCGCGCTCGGCGCGCTCTTCGTCGCCACCACGCTGTTCCTGCCCAAGGGCATCGTCGGCACCATCCAGCAGGGCTTTGCCTCGCGCCGAGACTACAAGGCGGCAGCCGAAGCCGAGAAGGGGCGCACCGTTTCGACCCGCGATCCCGTCGATGTCCAACCTCAAGCCGCGGAGTGAGCGCCATGGACCAGAAGATCACCAACAGCCTCCTGTATCTCGACGGCGTCTCGGTTTCCTTCGACGGCTTCAAGGCGCTGAATTCGCTGTCCTTCGTGGTGGCGCCCGGCGAGCTGCGGGCGATCATCGGCCCGAACGGCGCCGGCAAGACGACGATGATGGACATCATCACCGGCAAAACACGGCCGGATACCGGCACGGTCTATTTCGACGGTCAGATCGACCTGACGAAGAAGGACGAGGCCGATATCGCGCAGCTCGGCATCGGCCGCAAATTCCAGAAGCCGACGGTGTTCGAGAGCCATACGGTCTGGGACAATATCGAGCTGGCGCTGAACCGCAAACGCGGCGTCTTCGCCACGCTGTTCTACACGCTGACGCCCGCCGACAAGGCGCGGATCGAGGAGATCCTCGAAACCGTGCGCATGACCGCGCGCAAGGACCATCTCGCCGGCAGCCTGTCGCATGGGCAGAAGCAGTGGCTGGAGATCGGCATGCTGCTGGCGCAGGAGCCCAAATTGCTTCTGGTGGACGAGCCGGTTGCGGGCATGACGGACGCGGAAACCACGGAGACCGCGATCCTCCTCAAGGAGATCGCCAAGACCCGTTCCGTCGTGGTGGTCGAGCACGACATGGGCTTCATCCGCGACCTCGGCGTCAAGGTCACCTGCCTGGCCGAGGGCTCGGTGCTGGCCGAAGGCTCGATCGACTTCGTGTCGAACGATCCCAAAGTCATCGAAAACTATCTGGGGCGGTGATGTTCATGCACTACAATGTCTCGATGTTCGCGGTTCAGGGATCAGCGTCCACCGGTCTGAACCTTCCACACGGCGTTCTGGCGCGGCAGACGCCCGAGGTCTTCTCCCCGCTTGTAAGGGAGATGGCGGGCAGTCCGGAGAGGGCCTTTCCGCCCGCAGGCCTTTCGAACGCCGACGCGCCGACCACGCCTACCGAACGAGGTGCCCCATGCTGACCGTCGACAATATCAACCTCCACTACGGTGCGGCCCAGGCCCTGCGCGGTGTTTCCATCACCGCGCCGATGGGCAAGATCACCTGCGTGCTTGGCCGCAACGGCGTCGGCAAGACCAGCCTCCTGCGCGCGGTCACCGGCCAGCATGCGACGAGCGCCGGCAAGGTGACCTTCAACGACACGATCATGAACGGCATGGCGCCCTATAACCGCGCGCGGCTCGGCGTCGGCTTCGTGCCGCAGGGACGGGAGGTGTTTCCGCTGCTGACCGTGAAGGAGAATCTGGAGTCCGGCTTTGCCCCCGTCGCCCGCAAGGACCGCTTCGTGCCGGAGGAGATCTTCGCGCTGTTCCCGATCCTCAAATCCATGCTCGGACGACGCGGGGGCGATCTTTCCGGCGGCCAGCAGCAGCAGCTGGCCATCGGCCGGGCGCTCGTCACGCGGCCGAAGATCCTCGTGCTCGACGAGCCGACGGAGGGCATCCAGCCCTCGATCATCAAGGATATCGGGCGCGCGATCCAGTATTTGCGGGATTCCACGGGGATGGCGATTTTGCTTGTGGAACAATACCTTGACTTCTGCCGCGAGCTTGCAGACCATGTCTACATCATGGATCGCGGAGAGATAGTGCATGAAGGCCCGGCCGAAACGCTCGACACGCCGGAAGCCCGACGGCACCTCACGGTTTGATCGCGCACCCGATGTCTGAGCCCATGCCGGGCGCGGTGGCGGCCGCGCCGCAGCGCGCCTTCGGGCGCGGGCGACTGGTGGCGAAGTCGGCCGGCGGGCGGACGCGACTGCAGGAGTTCTATCAGGAAGGCTGCGCCAAGCTGCGTCTGCCGACCATGTTCGACGGCAGCATGGAGGCCGTGCTGATCAACAGTTCCGGCGGGCTGACCGGCGGCGACGTGATGGACTGGCGGTTCGGCGCCGGCACCGATACCGAGCTGACGCTGACGACGCAGGCCTGCGAGAAGATCTACAAGGCGAGCGCCGGCACGACGTCGGTGACGACGACCATCCGGGCGGAGGCGGGCTCGCGCGTGCACTGGCTGCCGCAGGAGACGATCCTGTTCGACCGGGCCTCCATGACGCGATCGCTGGACGTCGAGCTGGCCGCCGATGCCGAATTTCTGGCCGTCGAGGCCGTCCTGCTCGGGCGCGCGGCGATGGGCGAGCGCATGCGCAGCGGCCTCTTTCGCGACCGGTGGCGCATCGTGAAGGGCGGCACGCTGCTGCACGCGGAAAACATGCGGCTGTCCGGCGATATCGATGCCTTGACCCGGCGGGCCTTTTCGCTGAGCGGTCACGTTGCCTTCGCCACCCTGTTCTTCACCGCCGGCGGTTGCGAGCGCCATCTGAAACCGCTGCGCGAACGGCTGGAGACCGGTGCCGGACGTGGCGCCGGCGGCGTCAGCCATGTCGTGGTCGGGGATCAGGAAAAGCTCGTCGCGCGGATCGTGGCCAAGGACGGGTTCGCTCTGCGAAAAATCCTCGTGCCGATGATTTCGCACTTGCGCAGGAGCGCGTCTGTGCCGAAAGTCTGGAGCCTGTAGACAATGTCGAAGAAGATGATGGGTCGCCTCGCATGAACCTTACTCCCCGCGAAAAAGACAAGCTGCTGATCTCCATGGCGGCCATAGTGGCCCGTCGCCGGCTGGAGCGTGGCGTCAAGCTGAACCATCCCGAGGCCATCGCGCTGATCACCGATTTCGTGGTCGAGGGCGCGCGCGACGGGCGGTCCGTCCCCGACCTCATGGAGGCCGGCGCCCATGTCATCACGCGCGATCAGGTGATGGAGGGGATTCCGGAAATGATCCACGACATCCAGATCGAGGCGACGTTTCCGGACGGAACCAAGCTCGTTACCGTTCACGAACCCATCCGCTGAGGTTTCCCATGCTGGCGCTGCAACCCAATTGCGAATGCTGCGACACGGATCTGGCGGCCGACAGCCGCGAGGCCATGATCTGCAGTTTCGAGTGCACCTTCTGCGCCGCCTGCGCGAGCGAGGTGCTCGGCGGGCGCTGCCCCAACTGCACGGGCGAACTCGTTCGCCGCCCCGTGCGCCCGGCGGAAAAGCTGGTGAACAACCCCGCTTCCACGGAGCGCGTGGTCAAGGCCGGAGGCTGTGCCGCGGCGGCGTGAGCGTGCCCGCAGCATCCTCAGCCTGCCACGATCGCCGTGCAGCATGCCTATCGAGACGATCAGGAGAGAGACGATGATCCCCGGTGAAATCCTCGCAGCAGAGGGCGAGATCGAGCTGAATGTCGGGCTGGAGACGGTGACGATCGAGGTGTCGAACACCGGCGACCGGCCGGTGCAGGTCGGCAGCCACTATCATTTCGCCGAGACCAATGCCGGCCTGACCTTCGACCGCGCGGCCGCCCACGGCAAGCGGCTCGACATTCCCGCCGGCACCGCGGTGCGCTTCGAGCCGGGGCAGACGCGCGACGTGACGCTCATTCCGTTTGCCGGCAAGCGGGAGGTCTATGGTTTCCGCCAGAAGGTCATGGGTGCGCTCTGACATGGCAATGCGGCTCGCCTCTTTCGGCGCGGCACTGGCCTCGTGCCTGTTTCTCTGGGCAGGAACTGCCGTGGCGGCTGGGCCGGATGATCTCGATTGCAGCAATGCGGTGACCCAGAGCGACATGACGGCGTGTTCGCAGCAGGATTACGAGACGGCGGACGTGGCGCTGAACGCAGCCTATCGCAAGACGATGGCGCGTGCGCAGGCGATGGACAAGGATTTGGCCGATCTCGGCGACGGCATGGTCGGTGCCGTGGAGGCTCTGAAGGCAGCGCAGCGCGCCTGGATCGCCTATCGCGATGCACAGTGCGAACTGGCCGGGTTCGAGGCGCGAGGCGGGACGATGGAGCCGATGCTGGTGGCGGGCTGCCTTGCGGAGCTGACCACCAAGCGGACGGACGAGCTGAAGGCGGCGCTGGCCGATCGCTGATCGGGCGGCGGTTCAAGACGGAAACAGGCTGCGGGTTCGACCGGTCGTTCAGGGCCGGCGCCGGCGGGAAACGACGGGAGACGACTGTGAAGACCGGTGCGCGCATCGTGATCGTTGGCAACGGGCCGGTGCCGGACAGCGCCGCCAACGCGATCGCGTCTGCCGACTGCGTCATCCGTTTCAACGATTGCCGCTCGTATCGTCCGGGGGAACGCACGGATATCGTCGCGGTCTGCAACACGGGCCGGCCGGCGAAGATGATGCTGGGACCGTCGGTTGCCTCCGCCGTGCACCCCACCATCCTGCCGACGGCCTGGGCGGCGCATCCCGCGGTGATGGCGGCGGGCGGCATCTGGTGCGTCCGCAACCCCACGGTTTTTGCGGCACTCCGGGCACCGCTCGCCCTCACGCATCCGGAGCTTGACGATTTCTGCGATGACGAGACGGAGGGGTTCAGAGCCTTCGCGCAGGCATCCGGCAAGACGTTCCGGGTGATCGACGCGGAAACGCAGCATTTCCTGGAGATGATGCTCGCGCGCTTTTCGCCCGCCCCCTACATCGTGCCGAGCAGCGGCCTCGTCGTCATTGCCGACGTGCTTGGCGCGCATCCTGCGGCGGATATCGCGCTCGCCGGCTTCGCCCATGTCGGCTGGGAGGGGCATCCCTTCGCCGCGGAGGCGCAGCTGGTCGATCGCTGGATCGCCGAGGGCCGGCTCCGGCGTCTGGATGCGGCGCCGGCGTTGTCTTTCGCGGTCGGGAGCTAGGAGCGCACCATGGGCGAAACGGTGAGGATTACGGCAGGCACGATCACGGTTCCGGAATCGGTGCTGAAGGCGCTCGGTCTGAAGGACGGTGACGCGGTCGAGTTCGTTGCCAACGAGGCGGGCGCGGTGGAAATCCGCAAGCCCGGGAAGAGTTTTGAGGATTTGCGGGGGATCGTGAAGTTCGAGAGGCCCGTCAGCACCGATGAGCTTATCGGGTGGATCCGCGAGATGCGCGGCGGCGAGGGCGATGATGAACGGGATTGATACCAACGTCCTCCTTCGTTGGCTTTTCGGAGACATGCTCGGCGAGGATGTCGAGGCCGAGATGCGTGCGATCCGCAACCTCGTTCGCTCGTCGGAAGCGCCTCTGCACGTCAATCATATTGTCATCGCCGAGACCATCTGGGTGCTCGCCCGGCGGACCAAGCGCAGTCGCGCGGCAATTGTCACGATCATCGATCGTATTCTCGATGCGCCGGAAATTCGCGTTCAGGACGAGGATGCCGTTCGGGCCGCCGCGCGCGCCTTCGCACACTCCACCGGTGACTTCTCCGACCACCTGATCGGCGAGATCAACAGCCGCAACGGCTGCCGCACCACCTATACCTTCGATCGTGCCGCGGCGCGGTCGCCCCTTTTCTCCGAACTTTCGAGGTAGACCATGTCCTACAAGATGTCCCGCGCCGCCTATGCCAATATGTTCGGCCCGACGACGGGTGATCGGGTGCGGCTGGCGGATACGGAGCTGTTCATCGAGGTGGAGAAGGACTTCACCACCTATGGCGACGAGGTGAAGTTCGGGGGTGGCAAGGTCATCCGCGACGGCATGGGCCAGAGCCAGGTGACGCGGGCGGATGGCGCCGTGGACACCGTCATCACCAATGCGCTGATCGTCGATCACTGGGGCATCGTCAAGGCGGATATCGGGCTGAAGGACGGGCTGATCGTCGCCATCGGCAAGGCCGGCAACCCCGATACGCAACCGAACGTCGATATCATCGTCGGGCCCGGCACGGAGGCGATCGCGGCCGAAGGCAAGATCATCACAGCCGGCGGCATGGACAGCCACATTCACTTCATCTGCCCGCAGCAGATCGAGGAGGCGCTGATGTCCGGCCTTACCACCATGCTCGGCGGCGGCACGGGCCCCGCGCATGGCACGCTTGCCACCACCTGCACGCCCGGGCCGTGGCATCTGGCGCGAATGATCGAGGCGGCCGACGCCTTTCCGATGAACCTCGCCTTTGCCGGCAAGGGCAATGCCTCGCTGCCGGGCGCGCTGGTCGAAATGGTGCTCGGCGGGGCGACCTCGCTGAAGCTGCACGAGGACTGGGGCACGACGCCGGCCGCGATCGATTGCTGCCTGTCGGTGGCGGACGAATACGACGTGCAGGTGATGATCCACACCGACACGCTGAACGAAAGCGGCTTCGTGGAGGATTCCATCGCCGCTCTCAAGGGCCGCACCATCCATGCCTTCCACACGGAAGGGGCGGGCGGCGGGCACGCACCGGATATCATCAAGATCTGCGGCCAGCCGAACGTCATTCCGTCCTCCACCAATCCGACGCGGCCCTACACGATCAATACGCTGGCCGAGCATCTGGACATGCTGATGGTCTGCCACCACCTGTCGCCGTCGATCCCGGAAGACATCGCCTTTGCCGAAAGCCGCATCCGCAAGGAAACCATCGCGGCGGAAGACATTCTCCACGATATCGGCGCCTTCTCGATCATCTCGTCGGACAGCCAGGCCATGGGCCGGGTCGGCGAGGTGGCGATCCGCACCTGGCAGACAGCCGACAAGATGAAGCGCCAGCGGGGCCGGTTGCCGGGGGAAACCGGCGACAACGACAATCTGCGGGTGAAGCGCTACATCGCCAAATACACGATCAACCCGGCCATCGCGCATGGTCTCAGCCACGCGATCGGCTCGGTCGAAGTGGGCAAGCGGGCCGATCTCGTGCTGTGGAACCCGGCCTTCTTCGGGGTAAAGCCGGACATGGTGCTGCTCGGCGGCATGATCGCGGCCGCGCCCATGGGCGATCCGAACGCCTCCATTCCCACGCCGCAGCCGGTGCACTACCGGCCGATGTTCGGCTCGTTCGGCAAGGCGCGCACCAATTCTTCCGTGACCTTCGTGTCGCAGGCGTCGCTGGATGCCGGCCTTGCGGCCAAGCTCGGCGTGGAGAAGAGGCTGGTGGCGGTGAAGAACACGCGGGGCGGAATCGGAAAGGCCTCGATGATCCACAACAGCCTGACACCGGTGATCGAGGTGGACCCGGAGACCTACGAGGTGCGCGCGGATGGCGAGTTGCTGACCTGCGAGCCGGCGACGGTGCTGCCGATGGCGCAGCGCTATTTCCTGTTCTAGATGCTAACGACCCCGACGAGCAATCCCGCCGGCCATCGCGCCGCCAACGCCGTGCCGGCATGAAGCGCGTGCGCAGGGTCCTGCGGCGGCTGTCGGTCGGCCTGTCGCTGCTGGTCTTGCTGCTGGCGCTGGCGGCCGGCCTCGGCGCCATCGTGCCGCAGCCTCTGTTTGCATCGCGGGAGGCGGCAGGCGAGGGCACGCGGCGTATTCTCGTCCTTTCCAACCCGATCCATACCGATATCGCCATTCCGGTGGATGCGGAGAGCCTGGCGCGGTTTCCGTTTCTTGGCGAAGCCGGCGTTCCGGTCGGCGATGTCGCGGCGCGGTGGATTCTCTTTGGCCGGGGCGGGCGAACCTTCTACCTGGAGACGCCGACCTGGGCGGACCTGAAGCCGCTGCCCTTGCTGCGCGGTCTGACGCTCGATCGGGCCGTGCTGCATGTGGACGTCGTCGGCGCGCTTGCCGAACCGTCGCCGACCGTGCAAGGCTTCGACATCGAACCGGCTGGCTATAAGCGCCTGCTCGACATGATCGCGGCAAGCTTCGCGACGCGGGACGGGCAGGTCGTGCCCGTGCCCGATGTGCGCTACGGGCAGAACGACCGGTTCTTCGAGGCCACGGGCTGGTTCACGGCGCTGGCGGGCTGCAACACATGGACGGCGCGGGGCCTGAGGGCCGCTGGCCTGCGCACGGGCCTCTGGAATCCGCTGCCGGTATCGCTCACTTTCTCTCTCACGCAGTTCAACTGATCGAGGTCACCATGCCCTATCGCTCCACGTCTATCGTCTCGCCGGCCCCGGCCGATATCACGCCTGTCGCCCTGCTGCGCCTGCCGCACGATCAGCGTCATCTGAGGCGCAAGCTCCTGCATCTGCCCGACGACGATGTCGTCATGCTGGATCTGAAGCAGGCGGTGATGCTGGCGGATGGCGATGCGCTGGTGCTGGAGCAGGGCGGCTATATCCTGATCGCCGCCGTCGAAGAGCCGCTTTACGAGATCCTGCCGCGCGACCGGCTCCACCTGATCGAGCTTGCCTGGCATCTCGGCAACCGGCATCTGCAGGCCGAAATCCGCGAGGATCGCATCGTCATCCTGCGCGATCCCGTCATCCGCGCCATGCTCATCGGGCTTGGTGCCGCGGTGAACGAGGTGACGGCGCAGTTCCAGCCGATGCGGGGCGCCTATCACAGCGGGCATGATCATGCTGCTCATGACCACGCCGGCCATGATCACGCGGGCCATGATCACCACGGCCACGACCACCACGGCCACGACCACCACGAGCACGATCATCACGCGCACGGCCATGACGACAAAGGGCACCGCCATTCCCATGACTGACATGCTCACCGACGGGGCGATACAGACGGTAAGGGGCGGCGAGACGCAAGCCTTGCTCCGCCTGATCACCTGGATGTCGCCGGCCTTTCCCATCGGTGCCTTCTCCTATTCGGCAGGTCTCGAGCAGGCCGTCGTGGATGGCAGCGTTTCGGATGCCGCTGCGCTTCAGGACTGGCTTTCAGGCGCGCTGGCAGAGGGGACGGGCTGGAACGATGCGGTGCTGATTGCGGAAAGCTATCGCGCGGCCGCTGACCCCGAGCGGCGCGATGCTGTGGCAGCCTTGGCGGACGCCATGGCCGGCAGCCGGGAGAGGCAGATGGAAACGATGCTGCAGGGCGAGGCCTTTCTCGCCGCGGCTGCGGCGTGGCCGACGTCTGGCGATGACATGCCGTTGCGCATGGCCTATCCCGTCGCTGTCGGTGCGGTTGCCGGCGCACATGCGACGGGGCTTGAGCCCGCCCTTGCGGCCTATCTGCACGCGACGGCATCCAACCAGGTCTCGGTGGCGATCCGCTGCGGCGTGCTTGGACAACGCGCCGGCATCGCGGTGCTGGCGGCGCTGGAAGGCGAGATCGCCGCGACGGCTGCGCGCGCGGCGGCAAGCTCGCTGGACGATCTCGGCTCCGCCGCACTTCTCGCCGATATCGCCGCGCTCCGGCACGAGACCCTGACCTCGCGGCTGTTCCGCTCGTGAGGACGGAGAGACATTCCTACCGCGCGGCCTCAGCCCGCCCGGTCCCACGCCTGTCCCGGACGGGACAGGCTCACCTCCTTCATTATCGATGCATCGTCCGGCATCCAGCAGGACCTGCCGACCGCGACATGCGCACCTGAAAGGACAATCTCATGGCATCTTCCAATGGCCCCCTCCGCGTCGGCATCGGCGGTCCGGTCGGCTCCGGCAAGACGGCGCTGACGGACAAGCTCTGCAAGGCCATGCGCGACCGCTGGTCGGTCGCGGTGGTCACCAACGATATCTACACGCAGGAAGATGCCGAAGCGCTGGTGCGCATGCAGGCGCTGCCCTCCGACAGGATCGTCGGCGTGGAGACGGGCGGTTGCCCGCACACCGCCATTCGCGAGGATGCGACGATCAACCTGCAGGCCATCGCCGATCTCAACCGCCGCATTCCCGACCTCGACATCGTCTTCATCGAATCCGGCGGCGACAATCTGGCCGCCACCTTTTCGCCGGACCTCGCGGACATCACGCTCTATGTCATCTCCGTCTGCCAGGGCGAGGAAATCCCCCGCAAGGGCGGGCCCGGCATCACGCGATCCGACCTTCTCGTCATCAACAAGAAGGACCTCGCCCCTTATGTCGGTGCCGATCTCGACGTCATGCAGCGCGACGCCGACCGCATGCGCCAGTCCCGCCCGTTCGTGTTTTCGGACATGAAACGCGGCGAGGGTGTGGAGCGGATTGTGGAGTTTCTGCGGGTCGAAGGCGGCCTGTAAGGTGGCCGGCTAGCTTTCCGCCCATCCGTTCGGTTGCGGTGCGCGTCTGCCCCTCATCTGCCTGCCGGCATCTTCTCCCCGTTTTGACGGGGAGAAGAGACGTGAGGCATCACGTCACCCCGCATCGAAACGCCGAGCAGGCCACGTTTCCTCTCCCCGCGCGCGGGGAGAGGGCTAGGGTGAGGGGCTGCCTCGGTGCACAGCCTTACCGTCTACTCCGCCGCCAGGGCCGGATGCGTCACGACGGTGCCGCCGACGGCGCGCAGTGTGCCGGGGGCGGTGCGGCTTTCCAGGCGGTCGAGACGGGCCTGCAGGGTTTCGATGGTCTCGGACTGCTCGGCGAGTTTCTCCGTGAGCGCGGTGTTTTCGAGCGGCACGGTCTCGACCTCCTTGCGGCCGACCAGACGGCCGAAGGACCAACCGAGGAGGCGGGAGAGGTCGTCCATGATCAGGAAGAATGAGGGCACGACCACCAACGACAGCACGGTGGAGACGATGATGCCGCCGATGACGGCGATGGCCATGGGTGCGCGGAACGAGCCGCCTTCGCCGACGCCGAGCGCCGAGGGCAGCATGCCTGCCGACATGGCGATGGAGGTCATGACGATGGGGCGCGCGCGCTTGCGGCCCGCCTCCACCATGGCATCGACGCGTTCCATGCCGTGCCGCTTCATTTCGATGGCAAAATCCACCAGCAGGATGGCGTTCTTGGTGACGATGCCCATCAGCATGAGAATGCCGATGAGGACGGGCATGGAGAGCGAATTGTTGGTGACGATCAGGCCGAGCGCGACGCCGCCGATGGCGAGCGGCAGCGAGAAGAGAATGGTGAAGGGCTGGATGACGTCCTTGAACAGGAGGATGAGCACCACGAGCACCAGCAGCAAGCCGAGCAGCATGGCATGGATGAAGCCCGACAGCATTTCGGCCTGCACTTCCGAATCGCCACTTTTGATGAAGCGAACGCCCTGAGGCAAGTTGGTTTCCGCAGCGATCGTCTCGAAGCGGCCGGAGGCTGTATCCAGCGCGACGCCCACCGGCAGGTCCGCGCCCATGGTGACGACGCGGAAGCGGTCGTAGCGCTTGATGGAGCTCGGGCCTTCCGAATAGGAAATGTCGGCGACGCTGGAGATGGGCACGAGAGCACCGGACGCCGTCTGGATCTTGAGGTTGCGGATGGCAGCGAGATCGGTGCGCAGGCCGGTGTCGATCTGCACGCGGATCGGGATCTGGCGGTCGTCCAGCGAGATCTTGGTCAGCGCCGCATCGATATCGCCGATGGTCGCCACACGCACGACGTCGGACAGCTGCGACGTGGTGATGCCGAGGCGCGACATGCGGTCGGCCAGCGGACGCAGCTGCAGTTCCGGGCGGGGCAGGGCGCCGTCCGGGCTGACATTGGCAAGCGTCGGCTCGTCGCGCAGCCGTGCTTCCAGCAGGCCGACGGCCTCGTTGAGGGCGGCGTCGTTGTTGGAGAGAAGGTTGAAGGCGAGGTCGCGCTCGCCGCGGTCGTTCAATTTGAGAACGCGGACATCCGGGATCGAATGGATGGCAGCGAAAACCTGGGCCTCGATCTGCGACTGCGGAATGATGCGGCCGGCCGGCGGCAGCTTCGGCATATACTGGCCGACCAGCGGAAGGTTGCCGAGCAGCGTGTTGACCAGCTTGTTGACGAGCGAATGGTCGAGCTTTTCCAGCATCACGGTGATGGTCGCGCGGCGCAGCTCCAGATCGCCCTTCGGCGAGGCGCCGCCGAGCACGAAGATGCCTTCGACGCCCGGGAAGTCCTTGATGCGGTCGTAGATTTGCGCGGTCGTGCGGTCGGTTTCCTCCAGCATCGCATCCGGCGGCAGCTCGACCGAGAGCACGATGCGCGAGGCGTCCTCCGGCGGCAGGAAGCCTCCGGGGACGGTGAGCAGCAGCATGACCGACCCGACGAGGAAGGCGAGCGCCACGGAGAGCGTGAGGTAGCGCATGTACCAGCGCCGCGTGGTGGCGGCGACCAGCCAGGTGTAGCCGCGCATGAACAGGCCTTCGCGCGTGTCGCCATGCCCGTCGCCATCGCCGGAGCGCATGAGATAGGCCGCCATGACCGGCGTGATGAGGCGCGCGACCATGAGCGAGAAGAACACGGAGACGGCCACCGTCAGGCCGAACTGGATGAAGTATTGCCCGGGAATGCCCGGCATGAACGACACCGGCACGAAGACGGCGATGATGGTGAAGGTGGTGGCGATGACGGCAAGGCCGATCTCGTCCGCCGCCTCGATCGACGCCTTGTAGGGGGATTTGCCCATCTTGATGTGGCGGGCGATGTTCTCGATCTCGACGATCGCATCGTCCACGAGAATACCGGTCGCCAGCGTCAGCGCGAGGAAGGAGACGAGGTTCAGCGAGAAGCCGAGCAAGTCCATGATCCAGAAGGTGGGGATGGCCGACAGCGGCAAGGCAAGGGCCGAAATCAGCGTCGCCCGCCAGTTGCGCAGGAACAGAAGCACGACGGCGACCGCCAGCAGCGCGCCCTCGATCAGCGTGTGAAGCGCGGCCTCGTAGTTGCCATAGGTGAAGTAGACGCTGTCGTTGATCAGCTGGATCGACACGCCCGGATTGGCGGCGCGCACGGCATCCAGCGACTTCGCGACGGTTTCGGCGACGCTGACCTCGCTCGCGCCCTTGGAGCGGAAGACGGCGAAGGTGACGACGGGCGTGCCGTCGAAGCGCGAGAAGCTCTTCGGCTCCTCGTATGTGTCGGTCACGGTGCCGAGTTCCGAGAGGCGCACGAAGCGGCCGTTCGGCATGGCGATCATCGTATCGGCGAGCGCCGAGACGGAGCGGGCGTCGCCGAGCGTGCGGATGGCCTGTTCGCTGCCGCCGATCTGCCCGCGGCCGGAGCCGAGATCGGTGTTCATCTTGCGCAGCTGCGCGTTCACGTCGGTCGCCGTGATGCCGTAGGAGTTCAGGCGGCTCTCGTTGAGTTCGACGCGCACCTCGCGGTCGGCGCCGCCGTAGCGGTCGATGCGTCCGATGCCGGTCTGGCCCTGCAGCGAGCGCTTGACCGTGTCGTCCACGAACCAGCTGATCTCTTCCAGCGTCATGTCCGGCGCGGAGACGGCGAAGGTCTGGATCGCCTGTCCCTCGACATCGACCTTGGCGACGATCGGCTCCTCGATGCCGGCCGGCAGGTCGCCGCGGATGCGGTCGATCGCGTCCTTGGTATCCTGCACCGCCTGGTTCGTCGGGATCTCGATCTCGAACTGGACCGCGGTCGTGGAAATCCCGTCGGTGATGGTAGAGGTGACGTGCTTGACGCCCGCGATGCCGGCGACGGCATCCTCGATTTCCTTGGTGACCTGCGTTTCCAGCTCGGCGGGGGCCGCGCCGCTCTGCGCGACGGAGATGGAGACGATGGGAACGTCGATATTGGGAAAGCGCGTGATCGGCAGCGTGTTGAACGACTGATAGCCGAGGAACATCAGCAGCACGAAGGTGAGGATCGGTGCGATCGGATTTCGAATGGCCCAGGCCGAAAAGTTCATGGCGGGTCGGTCCTCACTTGTTGGCCTCAGTTGGCGGCCGTCTTGTCGGCGGGTGCCGTTGCCTTGACCGGCGTGATGCGGTCGCCGTCGCGGACATAGGCGCCCGCCTTCGCCACGACCTCGTCACCGTCTTCAAGGCCCGTGCGGATCTCGATGTAGCGGCCGTCCTGAATGCCGGTTTCGACGCGTGCCATCTCGACCACGCCGTCGCGCACCTTGCGCACCACGGTTTCGGTCTTGCCGCTGGTTACGGCGGTCAGGGGCAGAGCCAGCGCCTGCTTTTCCGCGACCGTGATGTCGGCATTCGCATACATGCCCACGCGCGCCCGTTCCGGCTCGGTGATGCTGATGAAGACGGTGCCGAGGCGGGTATCGGCGTCCACGGTCGGCGAGATCAGGCGGATCGTGCCGTCGAGCGTGACGCTGCTATCGGCAAGCTTCAGCGTGGCTTTCTGCCCCACCGCGAGCTTCAAGAGATCGCTTTCGGACACGTCGGCACGCATTTCCACCGCACCGTCGCGGATGATGGTGAAGAGCGGCTGGCCGGCGCCCGCGGCAATGGCGCCGACCTTGGCCGTCCGTGCCGAGACCGTGCCGGCGACGGGCGCCTTGACGACGGTGCGGGCGAGGCGGAGATCGACATCGGAGATCTGCGCTTCGACGACCTTGATATCGGATTGCGCGACCGCGATCAGTTGCTCGGCCGAATTGACGCGGGCCAGCGCCGCAGCGGCGGCGGCTTCCGTCTGGTCGGCAAGCGCCGTCGAGACGGAGCCGGCTTCCTTGAGCTTCGCATTGCGTGCGGAAACGCGCACGGCTTCCTGCGCGTTCGCCTGTGCTTCCACCAGTTGCGCCTGATACTGGGCGAGGGAGGCGTGGGCGCGGGCAAGGTTCGCCTCGTTCTGGCTTCGCGTCAGGAGCAGGGCGTCGTCGTTCAGCGTGGCCATGATGCCGTCGGCCTCGACGGTGTCGCCGATATCGACGGCGAGACTGCGGATCGACAGGCCCTCGACCAGCGGCTGCACGAAGGTTTCCTCGACGGCCTGGATGGTTCCGGTGGCGATGACACGGTCGGTGACCGTCCGCATTTCGGCTTTGGTGACGACGATGGAGGGGTAGGCCGTCTCCGGCGCCGCTTGTGTGTCCGCTGCGGGCGGCGTTGCCTCCTGCGCCAGGGCGTCGCGCGTCAAAGCAGGCGTTGCCGCCAGCAGACATGCCGTCAGAAGTGCGGGAACCTGCGCAGCCGTGCGCATGCCGTATGCAAACGTTCTTCCACCAGCCATCGGCCCGTCCTTATTGTCGAAAAATGCTGGAAGACGACCCTGTCGCCTTGCCGCCCCGTCACTCCCGGCGCGCGCCCCGCCCCCACGGAAGCGCATCCTCGATGCGTCTATACCATCATCCCGCGCCGGATGCTTGGGGAAATGGCGGCGAGAGCCGGCATCCCGCATTACGCGAACCCGCGCCATTCCAGCGGTCTCCACGGTCTATGGCGTCGGGATCAGGCATTTTTCAGGCAGAACGCAAAACGCGCGACCGAAGCCGCGCGTTGCCGAATGCTCTCGTGCGGCTGGCCTATTTCAGCGCTGCGTCGGTGATCTCGTGCGTCCAGGCGCCGGCCGGCTCCTTGGTGATGACGGGGTCGGAGCCGCCCTTCATCAGGGAGGCGACGGTGCGGGTGTAGTCGGCCTCGTCCAGCGCACCGTTCGAGCCGGCCGTCAGCTTGGCGATCTCGCCCATCATGCGCTTCTGGTGCTCTTCGGTCTGGGCGCCGGTGGCGTCGTTTTCCAGCACGATGCCGGCGGCTTCGTCCACATGCTCCTCGGCATATTTCCAGCCCTTCATCGAGGCGCGGACGAACTTGACCATTTTCTCCTTGAAGGCAGGGTCCTTTAGCTTGTCCTCGAGCACGTAAAGACCGTCTTCCAGCGTTGCGACGCCCTGGTCCTCGTATTTGAAGGTGACGAGGTCTTCGGGCTTGATGCCGGCGTCGAGAACCTGGCCGTATTCGTTATAGGTCATGGTGGAGATGCAGGCGGCCTGCTTCTGGATCAGCGGATCGACGTTGAAGCCCTGCTTCAGAACGGTCACGCCGTCCGGCCCGCCATCGGTCTTCAGGCCGAGCTGGCTCATCCAGGAGAGGAACGGATATTCGTTGCCGAAGAACCAGACGCCAAGCGTCTTGCTCTTGAAGTCGGCCGGGGTGGCGACGCCGCTTTCCTTCAGGCAGGTCAGCATCATGCCGGATTTCTTGAAGGGTTGGGCGATGTTGACGAGGGCGACGCCCTTTTCGCGCGTGGCAAGCGCCGACGGCATCCAGTCGACCACGACATCGGCGCCACCGCCGGCGATGACCTGCGGCGGTGCGATATCCGGGCCGCCCGGCTTGATCTCGACGTCGAGGCCTTCCGCCTCGTAGAAGCCCTTGTCCTTGGCGACGTAATAGCCGGCGAACTGGGCCTGCGTGACCCATTTCAGCTGCAGCGTTACCTTTTCCGCCGCCATGGCGTCGAAGGCGGCCAGCGACAGCGCGCTGGACATGAGAAGCGATGCGATTGTCCGTTTCATGTGCGTTCCCTTTGTTATCGTTCGTCTTTTTACGTCCGTCCACTGCGGACGGACGGATGCCAGAAGGTGACGACGCGTTCCACCAGCGCCACCACACCATAAAACACCGAGCCGGCCACAGCCGCCACGGCGATTTCCGCCCAGACCATGTCGACATTCATGCGCCCGACCTCGGTGGAGATGCGAAAGCCCATGCCGACGATCGGCGTACCGAAGAATTCCGCGACGATGGCACCGATCAGCGCCAGCGTCGAGTTGATCTTCAGCGCATTGAAGATGAAGGGCCAGGCGGCCGGCAGCCGCAGCTTGACCAGCGTCTGGAACCAGGAGGCCGCATAGGTCTGCATCAGGTCCTTCTCCATGCTGCTGGCGCTGGCCAAGCCCGTCACCGTGTTCACGAGCATGGGAAAGAAGGTCATGATGACGACGACGGCGACCTTGGAGGGCCAGTCGAAGCCGAACCATATGACCATGATCGGGGCGATGCCGACGACGGGGAGGGCAGAGACGAAATTGCCGAGCGGCAGCAGGCCCTTCTGCAGGAAGGGCGAGCGGTCGATGGCGATGGCGACGAGGAAGCCGAGGCCGCAGCCGGCGACATAGCCTGTGAGCACGGATTTGAGGAACGTCTGGCGGAAATCGGCCCAGAGCGTCGGCAGCGACGAGATCAGCCGCGTCCAGATCATGGAAGGCGGCGGCAGCAGCACGGCGGGCACGGCAAAGCCGCGCACGAAGCCTTCCCACAGGACGAGCAGGCTGACGCCGAAGAGGACCGGCACGACGAGGCGGATCGCACGGTCCCCGGTCTTGGAGGCCGGCGTCCGGCGTACCAGCCACGCATTGAGCGCCCAGGCAAAGAGCCAGAAGAGGATGGCGGGCAGGATGGCGTTCACGGGCGGGCTCCCATGCGGCGCAGAACCGCGCTATGGGCCGCGCCGACGATGAGGACGAGGACGGCGGCAAGGCCGGCGGCCATGAACAGCGCCGACCAGATCTGCACCGTCTGTCCGTAATAGGACCCGGCCAGCAGGCGCGCCCCGAGCCCCGCGACGGCGCCCGTCGGCAGTTCGCCGACGATGGCCCCGACCAGCGCGATCGCGACCGCCACCTTCAGCGAGGTGAACAGATAGGGCATGGAAGCCGGCCAGCGGAGCTTCCAGAAAAGCTGCGACGGACTGGCATTGTAGGTGCGCATCAGGTCGAGCTGGATCTGTTCCGGACTGCGCAGGCCCTTCACCATGCCGACGGCGATCGGGAAGAAGGAGAGGTAGGTCGAGATCAGCGCTTTCGGCAGCAGGCCGGATATGCCGATGGCGTTCAGCACGACGATGATCATCGGGGCGATCGCGAGGATCGGGATGGTCTGGCTCGCGATGATCCACGGCATCAGCGAGCGGTCCATCGCCCGGTTGTGCACGATGCCGACGGCGAGCGCGATGCCGAGCAGCGTGCCGAGCCCGAAGCCGACGAGCGTGGCCGAGAGCGTGATCCAGGCGTGGTAGACGAGGCTGCGCTTGGAGGTCACCGGCTTGTTGATCGTGGTGTCCCAGAGCTCCGATATCACCTGATGCGGCGCCGGCAGAACAGGCCGCGCCTGCGCCATCGTCCGCGGCACGATCTCCGAAAAGGTGATGGCGGTGCCAGCCCGGGCGGCGGTGTCGCGCTCGAACGGCGCATTGAGGAAGACGGCCGCAGCGTACCAGAGCGCGAGCAGGGCCGCGAGAATGGTGAGGACGGGGAGGATTTTTTCGCGGGCGGTCATGGATAGGGCACCCCGGCGGTGATGGGGTGATTAAAGAAGTCCCTCTCTGGGTTGTTGGAGTGGGCCATGGTTTGGGTGGTCCCGGCGAGACGGCGGTGGGGTGAAGAAGGAAGGCCCTCTCTGGCCTGCCGGCCATCTCCCCCGCAAGGGGGGAGAGGACTCGTGGCTGGCCGCTCGATCCAGCCGAAAACGTTCAGGACAGAAGCGATGCGCGCGCTCCAAGTTTTCTCCCCCCTTGTGGGGGAGATGCCCGGCAGGGCAGAGATGGTCTTCCTTCTTTTCTCCCCCAATGCCGCACTACTCGTCATAGCTGTGCCCCGCCCGCAACCCGTCGCGCACCCGGCTGGCGATCTCCAGAAATTCCGGTGTCTCGCGGATATCCAGCGGGCGCTCCCGCGGCAAGGTCGACTCGATGATGTCGGTGATCCGGCCCGGCCGCGGGCTCATGACGACGATTTTGGTGGAGAGGTAGACGGCCTCGGGGATCGAGTGGGTGACGAAGCAGATGGTCTTTTCCGTGCGCGCCCAGAGATCCAGCAACTGCTCGTTCAGGTGGTCGCGGACGATCTCGTCCAGCGCGCCGAACGGCTCGTCCATCAGCAGCAGATCGGCATCGAAGGCGAGCGCGCGGGCGATGGAGGCGGGTTGCTGCATGCCGCCGGAGAGCTGCCAGGGGAATTTCTTGCCGAAGCCGGAGAGATTGACCAGCGCCAGCGTGCGCTCGATCCGCGCCTGCCGGTCGGTTGCGCCGTAACCCATGATCTCCAGCGGCAAAGCGATGTTCTCTTCGATCGTGCGCCAGGGATAGAGGGCTGCGGCCTGAAAGACGTAGCCGTAGGAGCGGTTCTTGCGCGCATCCTGCGGCGTCGTGCCGTTGACGGTGATGGTGCCGGATGTCGGTTTTTCGAGATCGGCGATGACGCGGAGGAACGTGGTCTTGCCGCAACCGGACGGGCCGATGAAGGAGACGAAATCGCCTTTGCGGACGTCGAGGTTGACCCCCGTCAACGCGGTGACCGGGCCGTCATCCGTCTTGAAGGTGAGGCCGAGGTCCCGGGCGGAGACCACGGAGCGGGTGCTCGGAGAGACGGCGTCGGGTATCATCTGCGGCATTGCGAAAGCGGTCCCCATGTGGTGCCGTCCTTGAAACGGATCGTATAGCCCTTCGCGCTCCTGTCGAGCGCGACGGTCTCCTTCGGGCCAAGTTCGCCTTCGGCGTCGCATTGGGTGCGTATGGTGAAGCCGGAGGCGGTCTTCGCGGCCGTTCCTTCGAACTGGCAATAGGCCGTTGCGGTGGTGATGCCTTCGTCGTTGAGGAGGAAGAAGACATCGGCCCCGCTCGATTCGCCGGTCTTTGCGTAGATGCAGCCCTCCGCATTGCCATAGGCGCCGTCGAGAAAGCTGGGCGCGGCGACGCTGACGCCGGAGACGCAGCCGCAGGCGGCAAGGAGCGCCAGCATGCGCATCAGACGCCGCTCGCCGGAATGCCGGTGCGGGTCACCTTGCGCGGGGCGGTGATGTCCTTCCAGGTCGAGAGCGCCTTTGCGACCGGCGTGACCGGCGGGCGGCGCACGAAGGCGCCGTGGCCCTCCTGCGTCCTGACCGTGTCCTCCTCGATCGCGACCACGCCGCGGGTCAGGGTGTAGCGGGGCAGGCCGGTCACGGTCTTTCCCTCGAAGACATTGTAGTCGATCGCCGATTGCTGGGTCTTCGCCGAGATGGTCTTCGTCCGGTTGGGGTCCCAGACGACGAGGTCGGCGTCGGCTCCGACGAGGATCGCCCCCTTCTTCGGGTAGATGTTGAGGATCTTGGCGATGTTGGTCGAGGTCACGGCGACGAACTCGTTCATGGTGATGCGGCCGGTGGCGACGCCGTGGGTCCAGAGCATCGGCATGCGGTCCTCGAGACCTCCGGTGCCGTTGGGAATTTTGCGGAAGTCGCCGATGCCGGAGCGCTTCTGCTGCGTGGTGAAGGCACAATGGTCGGTTGCGACGACCTGCAGCGAGCCGGAGGAGAGGCCGGCCCAGAGGCTGTCCTGATGCTGCTTGCTGCGGAAGGGCGGCGACATCACGCGCCGGGCGGCGTGGTCCCAGTCGCCATGGGCGTACTCGCTCTCGTCGAGCGTCAGGTGCTGGATCAGAGGCTCGCCATAAACGCGCATGCCCTTCTGCCGGGCGCGCCGGATGGCTTCGTGGCTCTGCTCGCAGGAGGTGTGGACGATATAGACCGGGCAGCCGGCCATGTCGGCGATCATGATGGCGCGGTTCGTCGCCTCGCCCTCGACCTCCGGCGGCCGGGAATAGGCATGCGCCTCGGGCCCGTCATTGCCTTCGGCCATGAGCTTGGCCTGCATCTGCGCCACCACGTCGCCGTTTTCGGCATGGACGAGCGGCAGCGCGCCAAGCTCCGCGCAACGCTGGAACGAGGCGAACATCTCGTCGTCATCCACCATCAGCGCGCCCTTGTAGGCCATGAAGTGCTTGAAGGTGTTGATGCCCTTGTCGCGGACGATCGTCTCCATCTCCTCAAAAACTTGCGCCCCCCACCAGGTGATCGCCATGTGGAAGGAATAGTCGCAGGCCGCGCGCGAGGTCTTGTTGTGCCACATGTCCAGCGCGTCGAGCAGCGACTGGCCGGGGTTCGGCAGCGCGAAATCCACCACCATCGTCGTGCCGCCGGCGAGCGCCGCGCGGGTGCCGCTCTCGAAATCGTCGGCCGAGTAGGTGCCCATGAACGGCATTTCGAGATGGGTATGCGGATCGATACCGCCGGGCATGACGTAGCAGCCCGTCGCGTCGAGCATGTCGCCGCCGGTCAGGTTCGGCCCGATCTCGGCGATGACGCCATTTTCGATGCAGATGTCCGCGGCGTAGGTGAGATCGGCGGTGACGATGGTGCCGTTCTTGATGATGGTGGTCATGGATGTTCCTCCCTCCTGATTCTCAACGCGGCTGCGGAATGATCGCCTGTCGCAGGCCCGTAATATTGATCAGCGCCGCTTCGACCTGCGACATGTCTGAATCCGTCAGGAAGCCGATCACATCGCGAATGGCGGTCTTTTTGATGTGCGTTATCTTGTCGACCATGATCTGTGATGTCTCCTCAAGGCCGTTTCCCGGTGACGGGACGATCGTCGGCCGGTAGTTCGGCGAATCCGCGAGGTACGTCGTGAAGGCGCAGACAAGCAGAGTAACGTGACTTTCGATATATTCGTCGGCATGAAGAATGACGGCTGGCCGGGGTTTTCCAAGGTTTCCCTGAAACACAGCCAGCACCACATTGCCGCGTTTCAAAGTCACGGGCGATCCCACGCATCGTAGGCCGTGGGATCATAGAGTTCTTCGATGCCCGCCTTTTCATCCGCTTCGACGGAGTTTGCGGCCTGACGGCGTGCGTCCGCGAGATAGGATGGATCGGCGGGGTCGGGAACCCACATTTCGACGGGGCGATAGCCCCGTCTGATAAGGAGGTCCCGCTCTTCCGGCGACAATTCTCTCGGACGTCCCATCGTGGTTCTCCTGCTGATCTCGCGCCCGATCCTACTCCACAATCCCCGCCGTCTCCACCACCGCATGAAACAGCACGTCGCAGCCGGCGCCGGCCCAGTCCTTGGAGATCTCCTCCGCCTCGTTGTGGCTGAGGCCGCCGACGCAGGGGCACATGATCATCGTTGCGGGCGCCACCTTCGCTGCCCAGCAGGCATCGTGGCCGGCGCCGGAGATGATGTCCATGTGGCCGAGGCCGAGCTTCTCGGCAGCCGTGCGAACGCGCGAGACCAGCGTCGGGTCGAAGGTGACGGGGTCGAAATGGCCGACGGGCTCGACCGCGCAGCCGACTCCCAGTTCGTCGCAGATCCGGGCGGCTTCCGCCTCGATCGTCGCGCGCATGCGGTCGAGCTTCGCCTGGTCGGGCGTGCGGATATCGACGGTGAAGACGACCTTGCCGGGCAGGACGTTGCGCGAGTTCGGCGAAAAGAAGACCTGGCCGACGCCGCCCACCGCGCCCGGCTGCTCGCCCATGGCCACGGTCTGCACCATCTCCACGATGCGCGACATGGCGAGGCCTGCATTCACGCGCAGTGCCATCGGCGTCGAGCCGGTGTGTGCTTCGCGGCCGGTCAGCGTGAACTCCAGCCACCAGAGGCCCTGACAGTGGGTGACCACGCCGATCGCCTTGTTCTCCGCCTCCAGAATGGGGCCCTGCTCGATGTGATATTCGAAGTAAGCGTGCATCTTGCGCGCGCCCACCTCTTCCTCGCCCAGCCAGCCGATCCGCTTCAGCTCGTCGCCATAGGTCTTTCCGTCCGGATCCCGGCGGCTATAGGCGTAGTCGAGCGTGTGGACGCCGGCAAAGACGCCCGAGGCCAGCATGGCCGGGGCAAAGCGCGCGCCTTCCTCGTTCGCCCAGTTGGTGACGACCACCGGGTGCCGGGTCTTCAGGCCGAGATCGTTCATGGTGCGCACGACCTCCAGCCCCGCGAGCACGCCGAGCACGCCGTCATATTTTCCGCCGGTCGGCTGGGTGTCGAGATGCGAGCCGACATAGACGGGCAGGGCATCCGGGTCGGTGCCCGCCCGCGTCGCGAACATGGTTCCCATGGCATCGATGCCCATGGTCAGGCCGGCGTCGCGACACCAGGTCGCGAACAGGCTCCGGCCTTCGGCATCCGCATCGGTCAGCGTCTGGCGATTGTTGCCGCCGGCAATGCCGGGACCGATCTGCGCCATCTGCATGAGACTGTCCCAAAGACGTTCGGCGTCGACACGCATATTCTCGCCCGGTGCGGCCATGGCTTCATTCCTCTTCGTTCGAACCTGCGCGATGCACAGCGGCGCCCTCGGGCTTGAGGTTCGATGGCATTGTTCCCGCCGGTCGAATGGGGCATTCTTTTTGTTCGCCCTCGTATCAGTCGTTGCGTTTGTCATTGAAGTGACTGATAATTTAACCGGTTGGTAAACATTACAACTTCCGTTGCCGCACTCAAGACGGAAAAGCAAAAAAACGAAAAAGCTGCAGTGCGACGTGACGGACAGGGCGGCCGGAAGGCCGGCGAAGGGGGCGTGGGATGGCATTGCCGAGAGCAGCGAGAACGCAGCGGCGGACGCGAATCCAGGAGGAGAAGGAAGAGCTCATTCTGGAAGCGGCGCTGGAGGTCTTCGCGACCAACGGCTTTCGCGGCAGCACCATCGACCAGATCGCCGAGGTTGCGGGCATGTCGAAGCCGAACCTGCTCTATTATTTCCGCACGAAGGAGGCGATGCACCGGGCGCTGATCGAGCGGGTGCTCGACAGCTGGCTCGATCCGCTGCGCGAATTCGATGCGGAGGGCAATCCGGTGACCGAGATTCGCAGCTATATCCGGCGCAAGCTCGAAATGGCGCGGGATTTTCCGCGCGAGAGCCGGCTCTTCGCCAACGAGGTGCTGCAGGGGGCGCCGCGCATCGAGGATGCGCTGATGGGGCCGCTGAAGTCGCTGGTCGATGAAAAGGCCAAGGTCATCCGCGCCTGGGCCAAGGCCGGCAAGATCGCCAAATGCGATCCCTATCACCTGATCTTCGCCATCTGGGCGACGACCCAGCATTATGCCGACTTCGACGTGCAGGTGCGGGCGGTGCTCGGCAAGGACCGGGCCGGCGAGGGCCGTTTCGAGGATGCGGCCCGGTTTCTGGAGCATCTCTTCGTCAATGGTCTTGCGGTCGGCGGGCCGGCCGCCGGTGGATCTGCGGCCTGATCAGGCGCCGGTGCGTGCGGCTTGCGCCACGGCTGCCTTCGTGTCGCGGGCGGCGGCCAGCAGCGTACCGATCTCTTCGGCATTCTCGACGATCAGCGTCTCCAGCGTGCCCTTGCGGCCGCGAATGGCGATGTCGTGGCTGTCGCGGTCGCCCAGCGTCAGCCCGGCATAGCGGATGACATCGGCGGAGACGGCAAGCTGCGCGTCATATTCCTTGGCGAAGCCTTCAAGGCGGCTCGCCGCATTGATGGTGTCGCCGACAGCGGTCAGGGACGAGGCGCGGCCGTAGCCGATATGGCCGATGATCGCCGGTCCGGCATGCATGCCCATGGCGATGCGCAGCGGCTTGTCGAGTTCGCTCGTGAAGTTGCGGTTGAGCGTCTCGATGCCGCGGGCGATGCGCGCCGTGGCCTCCAGCGCATTGGCGCAGGCGTCCTCGATCCGGCCGGTGAGGCCGAAGATCGCGAGCACGCCATCGCCGATGAACTTGTCGATGACGCCGCCGGCGCCCTCGACCGCCTCGCCGATCGTCTCGAAATAGCGGTTGAGCAGAAAGACCGTGTCGAAGGGAAGCTGCTGCTGGGTCAGCAGCGTGAAATCGCGCAGGTCGCAGAACAGCACCGCGATGCGGCGCTCGCGACCGGCGGCGACGTCCTCGCCGATCTGCGGGCGCACGCCGACATTGTCCGCCCCGAGCACGGGGGCGATCGACACGTCGTGGGTCGGACGGAGCTGGCAGCCGAGACGGACATTCTCGCCGGCACGAATGCGGATCAGCGTCTGGCGCTCCCCGTCGCTCGGCGGTGGCAAGCCCTCCAGCCCCTCCGTCACGCGCACGCGACAGGTGGAGCAGCGACCGCGTCCGCCGCAGACGGAGAGGTGCGGAATGCCGGCGGAGCGGCTGGCTTCGAGCACCGAGAAGCCGCGTGCGACCGACAGCACCCTGCCGTCGGGATAGCGGATCCGCACCTTGCCGCGGATGGGGAAGGACCGCCAGAGCAGCGTGAAGCCGATGCAGGCCGCAAGGGTGTAGAAGATGGCCTGGCGGATCTCGGCCAGAATGGCGGGATCGGTGCGGCCCGACATGAACCAGGCATTGGACGGCATGGCGGGGCCGAGGGCGCGAGCGGCGACCATGAAGCCGAGCAGCGACAGCACAGGGACCAGAAATGCCAGCGTGTAGAGCGTCAGCGCCATGCGCGGATACCAGTCCCGGCCGCGCATCCAGAACCAGAAGCCGAGGCAGCCATGCGCCCAGGCGATGATCAGGGCCGCGGATTGCCAGACGGTGTTTCCGGTTCGCGACCAGATGCGCGGCAGGATATCGCGATAATCGGCGGAGTAGCCCGATAGCATCCAGTCGATGCGGGTGACGGTGACATGGCTGATCAGCAGGAAGGGCAAAGCGAGCCCCAGCCCGATCTTCAGCGCCTCGCGCAGCGGCATCCGCAGCGTCTGTCGCCGCCGCAGCCCGTCGAGCGCCAGCACGAAATGGACGGCAAGCGACCCGTAAAGCGCGACGGTTCCCGGCAGGCTGCGCCAGATGTCGTTGAAGAGATCCCGGCCACGCTCCATGGCGTCGATCGAGATGAGACCGAGCGCATGGTTGAGGAAGTGCGTGAGCAGAAACAGTCCCAGGCATACGCCGGTCCAGATGTGCAGGCGCTTGCGCAGCTTCGAACGATCGCGTTTCAAGCGGGCTCCGGTCCCAACGGTTGATCACAGCATGCTTATCGGCCAGATTCCGACGCGGAGCAACGCACGAATTGCGACGCGCCGGTGCTGCGGGGTCAGCCCATCGCCAGCGGAAGCTCGGCCGCGAGCCGGTCTATCACCAGCCGGGTCTTGGGCAGCATGATCGGCGATTTCGGCCAGATCACGTGGCTCGGGAAGGCGAAGCCCTGCGTCGACGCAAGAACCTGACGCAATCGTCCCTCGGCAATGAGGTCGCGCACGAGCCAGCACGGCATCCAGGCAAGGCCGTAACCGGCGCAGGCGGCGTCGGCGATCGCGTTGAGATCGTCGAGCTGCAGCCGTGCGCGCGGCACCAGGCTGCGCCCCGGCATGTCGGGCGTCGGGAACAGCCAGGAGCGCTTGATCCCGTTTCGCGTGTAGACGATCGTCTCGTGACGATCGATATCCTGCAGCGTCTGCGGCTCGCCATGGGCATCCAGATAGGCCGGTGCGGCGCAGACGGTCATGCGCTGACGGGCGATCAGGCGGGACATCACGTCGCTGTCGTCCTGAAGCACACCGTTGCGCACCGCCAGATCGAACCCGTCCTCGAGAAAATCCACGAGGCGGTCGCTGAAGGAGAGGTCCAGTTCCAGACCGGCATGCTCGGCCAGAAGCCGCGTGAGAATGGGCGCGATGCAGGTGCGGCCGAGAACGACCGGCAGCGCGATGCGCAACCTGCCCCGGATTTCCGTGCGCCCGGATTCGAGCATGGCCTCGCCGGCGCGAATTTCCTGAAGAGCCCTCAGGCAACGCTCGTGGAAGAGAATGCCCTCCTCGGTCAGGCTCTGGGACCGTGTCGTGCGATGAAACAGGCGAACACCCAGCCGCCGCTCCATGCGGGCGATGGTCTTGGCGACCGCCGAGCGGGTGAGATTGAGCCGGATCGCGGCGGCGGAAAAGCTGCCGGACTCCGCCGTCTGGATGAAAACGGGGATATCGCGGAGGTCAAGCATTGTATCTTCCAGGGAACCGATCTGGCGAAATACTATCATAACTGCCGAAGCGCATTCACCGGTAATGTCGGGTCTCCAGTGAAAAAGGAGTCAGACATGGTACGGACTACCAGGCAGTGGCAACTGAGCGCCCTCGGGCCGGGCAATCTTGCGCAAGGCACCGCGGAGGTCGTTTCTCCGGTGGGTTCGGAGGTGCTCGTTCGCACCGAGGCCGTTTCGCTCAACTATCGCGACAAGCTGGTCGTTGAGACGGGGATGGGCCTTGCGCTTCGCTTTCCCTTCGTCCCGGCATCCGACATGGCCGGCGTGGTGGAGGCGGTGGGGCCGCAGGCCTCACGCTTCAAGGTGGGCGACCGGGTCATCTCGACATTTTCGCCCATGTGGATCGACGGGAAACCTCTTGGCAATGCGCGCACGCCGCCCTATCGCGCCCTCGGCGGCGCCAGTCCCGGCGTCCTGTCGGAGATGGTGACGTTTCCCGAAGACTGGTTCTCGCATGCGCCCGAGACGCTAGATGCGGCGGAGGCCAGCACGTTGCCCTGTGCGGGTCTCACGGCATGGTTTGCCCTGATCGAGCAAGGCAAGCTGCAGGCGGGAGAGCGCGTTCTGATCAAGGGCACCGGCGGCGTCGCGATGTTCGGCCTTGCCATTGCAAAGGCGTATGGTGCGGAGGTGTTCGTCACCTCGTCCAGTGCCGCAAAGCTCACCCGGGCCAAAGCGCTCGGTGCGGATCATCTCCTGATGCGGGAGGGATGGGTCGAGACGGTGCTCGAGATCACAGGGGATGACGGCATCGATCATGTGCTCGACCTTGCCGGCGGCGAAGGCTTTGCGCAGTCGCTGGCCGCTGTCGCGGTCGGCGGACGGATTTCGGTCATCGGCGTGCTCGAAGGCTTCGACCTGTCCGGGCCCGCAGGTCTGTTGCTTCTCAAGAGCCCTGTCGTCCAGGGGATCGGCGTCGGCCATCGCCGGGCGCTGGAGGATTTCGTCCGGGCTATAGACGCCAAGGGGCTGAAGCCCGTCATCGACCGCCGCTATGGTTTCGATGCGGTGCCGGACGCGTTCGCGCATCTGGATCGTGGCCCGTTCGGCAAGGTGGTCATCACATTTTGATGCCCCGGCCCATCCGGCGTCGCCCGGATGGGCCTTCTTCGGCGGTCGCCGCGGGTCGCTTGCAAACGAACCGCTGTCCAGCCTTTCGCGCCGAGGCGATGTCCCGGAATGGGTCACTCTCGCCGGGCTTCGTGCTGCGACAAATTGCCTTGTCACCAAAAAAGGATTCGCTTATACGGCGATCCCGGGAGGACTAACAAGACGTGAGGTTGACATGGCCGGTGAAAAAGAGAGCGGCGCTCCGCGTTCGGGAACTTCGCAGCATCTGGCCATAAGTCGTCGGCAACTTCTCGGTTCTGCGGCAACCGGTGCGGCCGCGCTCACCTTGTCCTCGCTGCCCAGCTGGGCTCTTGCGCCCGAAAAGACGGTGGACGTGCTACTCGTCGGCGGCGGCATCATGAGCGCGACGCTCGGCGTGCTCGTCAACGAGCTGGAGCCGTCCTGGTCGATCGAGATGATCGAGCGGCTGGACGATGTGGCGCTCGAGAGCTCCAACGGCTGGAACAATGCCGGCACCGGGCACTCTGCCCTCGCGGAGCTGAACTACACCCCGAAGGATTCGAACGGAAACGTCGACATCAGCCGGGCCGTCGGCATCAACGAATCCTTCCAGGTTTCCCGCCAGTTCCTGGCGCATCAGGTCGATCGCGGCGTCCTGAAGGATCCGCGCTCCTTCATCAACTCGACGCCGCATATGAGCTTCGTCTGGGGCGACGACAACACGGAATTCCTGGAGAAGCGCTTCGAGGCGCTGAAGGCGAGCGCGCTGTTCTCCGGCATGAAGTTCTCGCGCGATCATGACGAGATCGCCAAGTGGGTTCCCATCATGATGGAAGGCCGCGACCGGTCGCAGACGCTGGCCGCCACATGGTCGCCGCTCGGCACCGACGTGAATTTCGGCGAGATCACCCGCCAGTACGTCACCCATCTGAAGACCCAGCCGACCTTTAGCCTGACCGCTTCGAGCGAGGTGCAGGAGATCACCCGCAATGAGGACGGCACCTGGCGCGTCAGCTATGCCGATACGCGCACGGGCGTCCAGAAGGGCGTGATCCACGCGAAATTCGTCTTCCTCGGCGCCGGCGGCGGTGCGCTGCCGCTCCTGCAGATGTCGGGCATTCCCGAAGCGGCCGACTATGCCGGCTTCCCCGTCGGCGGATCGTTCCTCGTCTGCGAAAAGCCCGAGATCGTCAGCCGGCATCTGGCGAAGGCCTATGGCCAGGCCTCGGTCGGCGCGCCGCCCATGTCGGTGCCGCATCTCGACACGCGCATGCTGGATGGCAAGCAGGTCGTGCTGTTCGGACCCTTCGCCACCTTCTCGACCAAGTTCCTGAAGGACGGCTCCTACTTCGATCTTCCGGCCTCGGTGACGCTCGACAATATCTGGCCGATGCTGCAGGTCGGTATCAACGAGTTCAGCCTCGTCCAGTATCTCGCGGGTCAGCTGCTGATGTCCGACGAGGATCGCCTTGCGGCCCTGCGCGAGTATTTCCCGCAGGCGAAGGGCGAAGACTGGCGCCTGTGGCAGGCCGGGCAGCGCGTGCAGATCATCAAGCGCGACCCCGAAAAGGGCGGCGTGCTGAAGCTCGGCACGGAAATCGTCGCCTCGGCCGATGGCACGATCACGGCGCTGCTGGGCGCCTCTCCGGGGGCATCGACGGCTGCGCCGATCATGCTGGACGTCTTGAAGAAGGTCTTTGCCGAGCGTCTGGCGACGCCGGAATGGCAGGCCAAGGTGCAGGCCATCGTGCCGAGCTACGGCAAGAAGCTCAACGACGACCCTGAGGCGCTGGCGCTTGCCTGGGCGGCGACGAGCGAGCGCCTTCAGCTCGCCATCGCGCCTCCCGTCATCGGCGCGACCGCGCCGGCCGCCCTTCCGAGCGGCGAGGTGAAGCGCGTTCCGGATATGGCGCTCTGAGCATCCCGACGTCCGGCCTGCCGGCTTCGTGCCCGGCAGGCCGTGATCGGCGCGATGTTGCGTTGCACTCGCGCCCTCGCTTCTTCCCGCTACTCCGCTGCCTGCCGGGACATCGGGTTGTTCGGGTGCGTCGTCCAGTTGGCATAGGCGGGATCGACCACCTTGCCGGTGCGCTCGTCGAGCGTGCCCGGGGGCAGGGCGACCATGGTGATGCAGTCCTGCACGGGACAGACGTTGACGCAGAGATTGCAGCCGACGCATTCGTCCTCCATCACCTCGAAATGCCGGACGCCATCGACGACCTGCGTGATCGCCTGATGCGAGGTGTCCTCGCAGGCGATATGGCAGCGGCCGCATTTGATGCACGAATCCTGATCGATGCGGGCCTTGGCGACATAGTTGAGGTTCAGATACTGCCAGTCCGAGACATTGGGGATCGCCCGGCCCGTGATGTCGTCGAGCGTCCGGTGGCCCTTGGCATCCATCCAGGTCGATAGTCCCGTGATCATCTCCTGCACGATCTTGAAGCCGTAGGTCATGGCGGCGGTGCACACCTGCACATTGCCGGCCCCGAGCACGAGAAACTCCGCCGCATCGCGCCATGTGGTGATGCCGCCGATGCCGGAGATCGGCAGGCCGCGGGTTTCCGGATCGCGGGCGATCTCGGCCACCATGTTGAGCGCGATCGGCTTGACCGCCGGGCCGCAATAGCCGCCATGGCTGCCCTTGCCGTCGATCGAGGGTTCCGGCGCGAAGGTGTCGAGATTGACGGAGGTGATCGAGTTGATGGTGTTGATCAGCGATACGGCATCCGTGCCGCCGGCCTTTGCGGCGCGGGCGGGGTGGCGGATGTCGGTAATGTTCGGCGTCAGCTTGGTGATGACCGGCATGCGGGTGTACTGCTTGCACCAGCGCACGACCATCTCGATATAGGCGGGCACCTGCCCGACGGCGGCGCCCATGCCGCGTTCGGACATGCCGTGGGGACAGCCGAAGTTCAGCTCGATGCCGTCCGCGCCGGTTTCCTCCACCAGCGGCAGGATCGCCTTCCAGCTTTCCTCCTCGCAGGGCACCATGATCGAGGCGATCAGCGCGCGGTCCGGCCAGTTCATCTTGACCTGCTTCATCTCCCGCAGATTGGTGTAGAGGTCGCGATCGGTGATCAGCTCGATGTTGTTGAGACCGAGGAGCCGTCGGTCGGCGCCCCAGATCGCGCCGTAGCGCGGGCCGTTGACATTGACGACCGGCGGGCCGTCCTCGCCGAGCGTCTTCCAGACGACGCCGCCCCAGCCGGCCTTGAACGCCCGCTCGACATTGTAGGCCTTGTCGGTCGGCGGTGCCGAAGCGAGCCAGAAGGGGTTGGGGGATTCGATGCCGACGAAAGTGTTGCGCAGATCAGCCATGGTTCATCTCCCCTCAGGCAACGGCGACAGCCGGATGGCGCTCGGCCATCAGCGTGCGGTGGATCGATTCGGCGGCGTCGCGTCCCTGGGCGACGGCGGAGACCGTGAGGTCCTCGCCGCCGAGGCGACAGTCGCCGCCGGCCCAGACGCGATCGAGCGAGGTGCGACCGTCCGCATCCACCACGATGCGGCCGGATTGCAGGGCGACGACGCCGAGCGGATCGGCCTCCAGGGTCTGGCCGATGGCCTTGAGGATGTGATCGGCCGCGAGAATGCCGGTCTCGCCGGTGGAGACCAGACGTCCGTCCACATCGGTGGTGTAGTCGAGTTCGATGCCGGCGACCTTGCCGTCCTCGCGGGCGAGAATGCGCCGTGGTTGCAGCCCGTGGCGGATGGTGACGCCGCGCGAGGTGGCGAGATCCTGCTCGTAGGGCGACGCATTCATGTGCTCGCGTCCGCGGCGATAGCAGATGGTCACCTCCTCGGCACCCAGCAGCTTTGCCTGCACGGCCGCATCGATCGCGGTCATGCCGCCGCCGATGACGACGACGCGGCGGCCGACGGGGATGTCGGTTTTGCCGGCGGATTGCCGCAGGGCCGCGATGAAGTCGATCGCATCCTCGACGCCTTCGGCGGCTTCGCCGTCCGTGCGCAGCGCGTTGACGCCGGTGAGGCCCATGCCGAGAAAGACGGCGTCGTGGCGGGCGAGGAGATCGGCGAGGGTGATGTCGCGACCGAGCATCTGGCGATTGCGGATCTCGATGCCGCCGATGGCGAGCACGTAATCCACCTCTCTCTGGGCGAAATCGTCCGTCGCCTTGTAGGTGGCGATGCCGTATTCGTTGAGACCGCCGGCCTTCTCGCGGGCGTCGTAGACCACGACGTCATGGCCGTTGACGGCCAGGCGGTGGGCACAGGCAAGGCCCGCTGGCCCGGCACCGACGACAGCCACCGTCTTGCCGGTCGACGAGGCGCGCTCGTAGAACTGGCGGCCCTCGGCCATGGCGATGTCGGTGGCGAAGCGCTGCAGCCGGCCGATCGCGACCGGGCGTCCCTCCGCCTCCATGCGGACGCAGGCCTCCTCGCACAGCGTTTCGGTGGGACAGACCCGGGCGCACATGCCGCCGAGGATGTTCTGGTCGAAGATCGTCTTGGCCGAGCCGATCGGATTGCCGGTCGCGATCTGCCGGATGAAGAGGGGGATGTCGATGGCGGTGGGGCAGGCCGTCATGCACGGCGCGTCGTAGCAGAAGTAGCAGCGGTCGGATGCGACGAGCGCCTCGTGCTCGTCCAGGCGCGGATGAAGGTCCGCGAAGTTCGCCTCGTATTGGCCGGGCGTCAGCCGCCCCCCGATCATTCCGGAGTCCGTCGTTCCCATGTTTTCCTCCCAATGGCAACCGCACGATCGGCGAAGGCTAACATGGAAAATTTCTTGATCAAAAGGTAAAATTTTGAGCGGCCCTCGCGCAATTCCGTCCGGTGCGGGGTCGATTGACAGGCCCTGGCAAAAGGTGTCAGCACATCGGGTTCCCGCTGGACCTTGGGAGAGGCATGGAATGGCACGCAGACCGGAAGCGAATGCACGGCTCGACGATGCGGCACGCGCCGGCTGGCTTTATTATGTCGCCGGGCGGACGCAGGACGAGATCGCGGGGCAGATGGGGATTTCGCGCCAGTCGGCCCAGCGGCTCGTGTCGCTCGCCATGGCCGAGCGGCTGATCAAGGTCCGGCTCGATCACCCGATCGCCGCCTGCATGGAACTCGGCTTGCGGCTCAAGGAGCGCTACGGGCTGCGGCAGGCGGAGGTGGTGCCGAGCGATCCGACCTCGTCGTCCACCACCGTGGGGATCGCCGAGGCGGGCGCGGCCGAGATCGAGCGCTGGCTGAAATCGAGCGATCCGATCATCATGGCGATCGGGACCGGACGGACGCTGAAGGCGGCGATCGACCAGTTGCCGGCGATGGATTGTCCGCAGCATCGCATCGTCTCGCTCACCGGCAATATCGGCGTCGACGGGTCGGCCGCCTATTACAACGTCATCTTTTCCATGGCCGACGCCGTGAAGGCGCGGCATTTCCCGATGCCCCTGCCGGTCATCGTCTCCTCGGCGGAAGAGCGCGAGGTGCTGCACAAGCAGATCCTCGTGCAGTCGGCGCTCAGTCTCGGCACGCAGGCCGATATCGCCTTCGTCGGCGTCGGCGAAGTCGGAACGGACGCACCCCTCTGTCAGGACGGGTTCCTCGCCCATGACGAGATGGCGCAACTGGTGGAGCAGGGGGCGGCGGGCGAGATCTGCGGCTGGATGTTCGACGGCGACGGGCAGCTGATCTCGGGCGACATCAACAAGCGGGTGGCCAGCGTGCCTCTGCCATCCCGCGACACGACGACGCTGATCGGCATGGCCAAGGGCCGTCGCAAGTACCTTGCATTGCGTGCGGCGTTGCGCGGCGGACTCATCAACGGCGTCATCACCGACGAGGATACGGCCGAATTCCTGCTCGCCCCCTGAGCAAATATGTCAAAAAATTGTCAGTCCTTCCGATGACTTAACGGTGTGTTCGGCGCTGCAGCAACGAATGCGATTGACAAGTCCACCCTGAAAATGAGTAATTGCCCGTGAGCGAGGCAAATGCTCATTACTCTTCTGGGAGGAAGATCATGAATTTGAAGACATCTCTGCTGGGCGCTTGCTCGGCATTCGTCATTGCAGCCGTTTCCGGCGGTCTGGCCCAGGCCGAGACCCTCACCATCGCAACGGTGAACAATGGCGACATGGTCAGGATGCAGACACTCACCGACGATTTCACCAAGGCCAATCCGGACATCCAGCTCGAATGGGTGACGCTGGAAGAAAACGTCCTGCGCGAACGCGTCACGACCGACATCGCCACGAAGGGCGGCCAGTACGACGTTCTGACCATCGGCACCTACGAGGTTCCGATCTGGGCCAAGCAGAACTGGCTCCTGCCGCTCGACAACCTCGGCGCCGATTACGACGTCGACGACCTGCTGCCGGCCATCCGTTCGGGCCTGACGGCCGACGGCAAGCTCTATGCCGCACCGTTCTACGGTGAAAGCTCGATGGTCATGTACCGCAAGGACCTGATCGAGAAGGCCGGGCTCACCATGCCCGACGCGCCGACCTGGGACTTCATCAACGAAGCCGCCCGCAAGATGACCGACCGCGCCAACGGCATCAATGGCATCTGCCTTCGCGGCAAGGCCGGCTGGGGCGAGAACATGGCGTTCCTGACGGCGACCTCGAACGCCTTCGGCGCCCGCTGGTTCGACGAGAACTGGAAGCCGCAGTTCGACCAGCCCGAGTGGAAGAAGACGCTTGAGATGTACGTCAAGCTGATGAACGATGCCGGCCCGCAGGGCGCGTCGTCCAACGGCTTCAACGAGAACCTGGCGCTGTTCCAGCAGGGCAAGTGCGGCATGTGGATCGACGCGACGGTCGCGGCATCCTTCGTGACCAACCCGAAGGACTCCACGGTTGCCGACAAGGTCGGCTTCGCCCTGGCGCCCGATACGGGCCTCGGCAAGCGCGGTAACTGGCTCTGGGCCTGGAACCTCGCCATCCCCGCCGGCACGCAGAAGGCCGAAGCGGCCGAGAAGTTCGTTTCCTGGGCAACCAGCAAGCACTATCTCGACCTCGTCGCTGCCAAGGAAGGCTGGGCCAACGTTCCCCCGGGCACGCGCACCTCGCTCTACCAGAATGCCGAGTACCAGAAGGCCGCGCCCTTCGCCAAGATGACGCTCGAGAGCATCAACGCGGCCGACCCGAAGAACCCGTCCACGAAGCCGGTTCCCTATGTCGGTGTCCAGTTCGTGGCGATCCCCGAGTTCCAGAGCCTCGGCACGACCGTCGGCCAGCTGTTCTCGGCAGCGCTTGCCGGCCAGATGTCGGTGGACGATGCGCTGGCGCAGGCACAGACGGCAACGACACGCGAAATGACGCGTGGCGGCTACATCAAGTAAGCTTGTAAGCTCGACGGGTGGGGTGTTCTCTGCCCTTGGCGGGTGGGGCTGCCCCTCACCCTAGCCCTCTCCCCGCTTGCGGGGAGAGGGGACGTGCCACACGGTAACTCCGAGTGCCCTTCGCCCTTGCCAAGCTGGGAGAAGGTGCCGGCAGGCGGATGAGGGGCTAGCCCCGCGCACCGCACCACACAACCCACACAACAAAAAGCCGCCCCTTCCACCTTCGCGGAAGTGCGAGCCGGCGACACCAGAGGGAGGGTCTATCCATGGCAACGCAGAATACCCGAGGCCTTGCCCGGATCATGATGGCGCCGTCCGTCGGGCTGCTTCTGATCTGGATGATCGTGCCGCTGGCCATGACGCTCTGGTTCTCGTTCCAGAACTACAATCTGCTCAACCCGGGCAATGTCAGCTTCGCAGGCCTGTTCAACTATCAGTATTTCTACAGCGATCCCGCTTTCTTCCAGTCGATCTGGAATACGCTGGTCATCGTCGTCGGCGTCCTCGCCATCACCGTCATCGGCGGCATCGCGATCGCGCTGATGCTCGACCAGCCGGTCTGGGGGCAGGGGATCGTCCGCATCCTGGTCATCTCGCCGTTCTTCGTCATGCCGCCGGTGGCGGCGCTCGTGTGGAAGAACATGATCATGCACCCGCAATACGGGGTGTTCGCCGATATCAGCCGCTTCTTCGGCCTGCAGCCGGTCGACTGGTTCGGACAGTATCCGCTGTTCTCCATCATCGTCATCGTCGCCTGGCAGTGGCTGCCGTTCGCGACCCTCATCCTGCTCACCGCCCTGCAGTCGCTCGATGGCGAGCAGAAGGAAGCCGCCGAGATGGACGGGGCGAACTTCTTCAATCGGTTCGTCTACCTGACCGTGCCGCATCTCGCCCGCTCGATCACGGTCGTCATTCTCATCCAGACGATCTTCCTGCTCGGCGTCTACGCGGAAATCCTCGTCACCACCAATGGCGGACCGGGCTATGCCTCGACCAACCTGCCGTTCCTGATCTATCGCACGGCCCTTCTCGGCTACGACGTCGGCGGTGCTTCCGCCGGGGGCATCATCGCCGTCATCCTCGCCAATATCGTCGCCTTCTTCCTGATGCGCGCCGTCGGCAAGAACCTCGACAAGTAGGGAGATCAGACCATGGCACGCGCCGTTTCGAAACGCAGGACCGTCTTCTTCACCGTGCTCGCCTGGATCGTGGCGCTGGTGATCTTCTTTCCGATCCTCTACACGATCATCACCTCGTTCAAATCCGAGACCGAGGCGATCCAGGGCTTCAACCTGATCCCCTCGGGCACCGTCGAGAGCTATGCGGCCGTGCAGGCGCAGAGCAACTACTTCAAGTTCTTCCTGAATTCGGTCATCATCTCGGTCGGCTCGACGTTTCTCGCGCTGCTGATCTCGGTGCCTGCCGCCTGGGCCATGGCGTTTTCGCCGACGCCGCGCACCAAGGACGTCCTCATGTGGATGCTGTCCACCAAGATGATGCCGGCGGCGGCCGTCATGGTGCCGATCTACCTTCTGTTCCGCGATTTCGGCCTGCTCGACAGCCGGTTCGGCCTCACCATCATGCTGACCATGATCAACCTGCCGATCGTCGTCTGGATGCTCTACACCTACTTCCGGGAAATTCCGGGCGAGATCCTCGAAGCCGCCCGCATGGACGGCGCCTCCCTCTGGGGCGAGATCGCCTATGTGCTGACCCCGATGGCGGTGCCGGGCATCGCCTCTACCATGCTGCTCAACATCATCCTCGCCTGGAACGAAGCCTTCTGGACGATCCGGCTCACGACCACGAACGCAGCACCGCTGACGGCCTTCATCGCCTCGTTCTCCAGTCCGCAAGGCCTGTTCTGGGCGAAGCTTTCGGCAGCCTCGACGCTGGCGATCGCGCCGATCCTGATCATGGGTTGGTTCAGCCAGAAGCAGCTTGTGCGCGGCCTGACCTTCGGCGCCGTGAAGTAGCAGTTCACATCAAGATATAACGACAAGACGAGCGGGAGCGCGCACCATGGGCAATATACGTCTGAAGAACGTCTCGAAGAGTTTCGCCGCGACGACGGTCATTCCGGGCATCGACCTCGACATCCAGGACGGCGAGTTCGTCGTCTTCGTCGGGCCGTCGGGCTGCGGCAAGTCCACGCTGCTGCGGATCATCGCCGGCCTCGAGGACGCGACCGCGGGCCATATCGAGATCGACGGCCGCGACGTCACCAACGAGGCGCCGGCCAAGCGCGGTCTCGCCATGGTGTTCCAGTCCTACGCGCTCTATCCGCACATGACCGTGCGCAACAACATCGCCTTCCCGCTGAAGATGGCGAAGATGGATGAGGGCGCGATCGACAAGAAGGTGACCGAGGCCGCCCGCGTCCTCAACCTCACCAATTATCTCGACCGCAGGCCCGGCCAGCTTTCGGGCGGCCAGCGCCAGCGCGTCGCCATCGGCCGCGCGATCGTGCGCGAACCCTCGGCGTTCCTCTTCGACGAGCCGCTGTCCAACCTCGACGCGGCCCTGCGCGGCACGATGCGTCTGGAGATCAGCGAGCTGCACAACCAGCTGAAGACCACGATGATCTACGTCACCCACGACCAGGTGGAAGCCATGACCATGGCCGACAAGATCGTGGTGCTGAACGCCGGCAATATCGAGCAGGTGGGCTCGCCGCTCGATCTCTACCACAAGCCGAACAACCTCTTCGTCGCCGGCTTCATCGGCTCGCCGCGCATGAATTTCGCGACCGGCGCCTTTGCCAGCGCCTACGACGCCCACACGATCGGCGTGCGGCCCGAGCACCTGAAGCTCTCGCGCGAGAGCGGCACCTGGGCCGGCAAGGTCAGCGTCGCCGAACATCTCGGTGCCGACACGTTCCTGCATATTCTGGTCGAAGGCATCGGCCAGGTGACCGCGCGCATCGCGGGCGACGTTCCCGTCCAGCACGGCGACACCGTCTATCTGACGCCCGACGAGGCGCGCATCCATAAGTTCAACGAGAAGGGCATGGCGATCCGATGAAACGTCTTGAAGGAAAAAGCGCGCTGATCACGGGTTCGGCCCGCGGCATCGGTCGGGCATTCGCGGAAGCCTACATCGCCGAAGGCGCGACGGTGGCGATCGCCGACATCAACCTCGCCCGCGCGACGGAGACGGCGGCCGAACTCGGTGCGCAGGCCTACCCGGTGGAAATGGACGTGACGCAGCAGGCGTCGATCGACGCGGCGATGGCGACCGTCGTTCAAAAGGCCGGCGGGCTCGACATCCTCGTCAACAACGCCGCCCTCTTCGACCTCGCGCCCATCGCCGAGATCACCCGCGAGAGCTACGACCGCCTGTTCGCCATCAACGTGTCCGGCACGCTGTTCACGCTGCAGGCAGCCGCCAGGCAGATGATCGCGCAGGGGCGCGGCGGCAAGATCATCAACATGGCGAGCCAGGCCGGCCGGCGCGGCGAAGCGCTGGTCGCGGTCTATTGCGCGACCAAGGCGGCGGTCATCAGCCTCACCCAGTCGGCGGGCCTCAACCTCATCCCGCACGGCATCAACGTCAACGCGATCGCCCCCGGCGTCGTGGACGGCGAGCATTGGGACGGCGTGGACGCGATGTTTGCGAAATACGAGAACCGGCCGCTCGGCGAGAAGAAGAAGCTCGTCGGCGCGGAAGTGCCCTTCGGGCGCATGGGAACCGCGCAGGACCTGACCGGCATGGCCGTGTTCCTCGCCTCGAAGGACAGCGACTACATCGTCTCCCAGACCTACAATGTCGACGGCGGAAACTGGATGAGCTGAGGCCGAGGCCCGCTCCAACTCCCAAGCCGCTTTCCGAAAAGGGTAACACCATGACCACCAAGCTTTCGCTTGCAAACCTCGACGCCATCAAGGCCACGGCGACCGTTCCGGCCTTCGAGCGCTCCGCGCTCCGCGCCGGGATCGTCCATTTCGGCGTCGGCAACTTCCACCGCGCCCATCAGGCCGTCTATCTGGACGATCTGTTCAACACGGGCCGCGATCTCGACTGGGCGCTCGTCGGTGCGGGCGTGCTGCCGTCGGATGCCGCCATGCGCGAGAAGCTGGCCGGGCAGGATTACCTGACCACCGTGGTTGAGCAGGACAACAACCGGTCCGCGGCCCGTGTGACCGGTCCGATGATCGACTATCTCGCGCCGGGCAATCCGACTGACACCATCGCACGGCTTGCCGATCCGGCGATCCGCATCGTGTCGCTGACAATCACCGAAGGCGGCTATTTCATCGATCCGGCCTCCGGCCACTTCAACCCGCAGCATCCTGCGATCGTCGCCGATGCCGAAAATCCGGAAGCGCCGAAGACGGTGTTCGGCCTCATCATCGCCGGCCTCAAGGCCCGGCGGGAGAAGGGCATCCAGCCGTTCACGGTCATGTCCTGCGACAACATTCCCGGCAATGGCGAGGTCACGCACGCCGCCGTTTCCGGCCTTGCCCGCCTGTCGGACGCTGCCCTTGCCGACTGGATCGATGCCAATGTCGCCTTCCCGAACGGCATGGTCGACCGGATCACGCCGGCCACCGGCCCGCGCGAGATCGGGATCGCCGCCGACCAGTACGGCATCGACGATGCCTGGCCGGTATTCTGCGAGGAATTCAAGCAGTGGGTGCTGGAGGATCATTTTCCCGCCGGCCGGCCGGCGCTCGAAACGGTCGGCGTCCAGTTCGTCCCCGACGTCGCGCCCTACGAGCTCATGAAGATCCGCATTCTCAACGGCGGACACGCGGCCATCGCCTATCCCGCGGCGCTGCTCGATATCCATTTCGTGCATGATGCCATGGAGGAGCCGATCATCCAGGCCTTCCTCGAAAAGCTCGAGCATGACGAGATCATTCCGATCGTGCCGCCCGTGCCGGAGACCGATCTGAAGGCGTACTACAAGCAGGTCGAGACGCGTCTCTTCAACCCGAAGATCGGCGATACCATTCCCCGTCTCGCGCAGGACGGGTCGAACCGTCAGCCGAAATTCATCCTGCCCTCGACCGGCGACCGCCTGCGCCAGGGCCTCGACGTCGTCGGGCTCGCGCTGGTCTCCGCGCTGTGGTGCCGCTACTTCGCCGGTACGACCGACAGCGGCGCGGCCATCACCTTCAACGACGCCAGTGCCGACCGGCTGCACGCCGCCGCGGTGAAGGCCAAGGACGATCCGATGGCGTTTCTGGCGCTGTCGGACATCTTCGGCGAGGTGGCGCAGTCCGAACTTTTCCGCAAGCGTTTCACGCACGCCTTAAAGACGCTATGGAAGCAGGGCACGCGGCAGACGCTGCAGCTGTATCTCGACGGAAAGCTGACGGAGTAAGATCATCATGGCCGCACCCGAACTTGTCATCTTCGATTGCGATGGCGTGCTGGTCGACAGCGAGCCCTTGTCGATCGATGTGCTGGTGCGGGTGCTGCGCACCGCCGGCGTCGAGATGGACGCCGACGAGGCCACCGAGCGGTTTCTCGGCAAGAGCCTGATGACGATGACGAAGATTCTGCACGACGACTTCGGGCTGCATGTGGACGAGCCGTTTCTCGAAGACATGCGGCGCGATCTCTATCATCGGTTCGAAACGGAGCTGCAGCCGATCGCCGGGATCGCGGGTGCTCTCGACCAGCTGGATCTGCGGCGCTGCGTCGCATCGTCGAGCCAGATGGAGCGCATCCGCCTGTCTTTGACCATCACCGGGCTCATCGATCGGCTGGACCCGCATATCTTCAGCGCGACCATGGTCACGAACGGCAAGCCCGCGCCGGATCTCTTTCTGCATGCCGCCGGCGTGATGGGCGTGGAGCCGGATGCCTGCATCGTCATCGAAGACAGCCCGGCCGGCATCGTCGCGGCAAAGGCTGCCGGCATGCGCGTCTTCGCTTTCGCCGGCGCGTCCCACGCCCGCACGGAGCGGCATCTCGGGGCCATTCATGCCCTGCAGCCGGACGCGGTGTTTGACGATATGCGCGAACTCATCCATCTTGTGGCCAAAGAACAAAAGCGGGATGGACACCCAGGCTGACGCATCGCATCGCTTCCAGCATCGACCCCGCGCCACCGGCGAGCCTTGGGACAGCGCCGGGTGCTTCCGTGTTGTCGGGGCGCGGCTCGACCGTGCGTGATCGAACGGGTGCGACATGGGCGATCTGATCGTCGCGGTGGATATCGGCACGGGCAGCGCGCGGGCGGGGATCTTCGATGCCGCCGGCAGCCTTCTCGCGCGGGCGGACTATCCCATCCTCATGAATCGGCCGGAAGAAAACCATGCCGAGCATGATTCCGAAAACATCTGGTCGGCCGTCTGCATTGCGGTGAAGACGGCGCGGGCGAAGGCGGGCGTTCCCGCCGAGGCGATCGGCGCCATCGGTTTCGATGCGACCTGCTCGCTCGTCGTGCGCGATCACGACGGTGCGCCGCTGTCGGTCAACCGCAAGGGCGATCCGCGCTGGGATACGATCGTCTGGCTCGACCATCGCGCGATGGCGCAGGCGGATGCCTGCACGGCGACGGAGCATCCGGTGCTCCGGCACTCCGGCAGCGTCATGTCGCCGGAAATGCAGATGCCGAAGCTTCTGTGGCTGAAGCAGACCCTGCCGGAGCAGTGGGAGCGGATCGGCTATCTCTTCGATCTCGCGGATTTCATGTCGTGGCGGGCGACGGGCAGCACGATGCGGTCCCGCTGCACGCTGACGGCCAAGTGGAATTATCTGAGCCATGCCGGCGGCTGGCAGCCGGACTTCCTCGCGGCGATCGGTCTCGACGATCTTTCGGCGCGCGGCAGTCTCCAGGCCGAAGTGGCCCCGGTCGGCTCGGCCATCGGCGTGCTCACGGCAGAGGCGGCGGCCGATCTCGGGCTTCACGAGGCCTGCCGCGTCGCGACCGGCGTCATCGACGCCTATGCTGGCGCGATCGGCGTGCTCGGCCAGTTCGCCGGCCGGCCGGAGGTACTGGAGCGGCAGCTGGCGCTGATCGCCGGCACGTCGAGCTGCATCGTCGCCTTCTCGCGCGAGATGCGCCCCGGCTTCGGCATGTGGGGCCCCTATTACGAAGCTGCCTTTCCCGGGCAATGGCTGATCGAGGGCGGGCAGTCGGCAACCGGCGCCCTGCTCGATCATGTCGTGCGCAGCCACAGCGCCGGCGGCGAGCCGGACGCGGAAATCCATGCGCGGATCGTGCTGCGCATCCAGGAGCTGCGCGCCGCCTACGGTGCGGATTTTGCCGCGCGGCTGCATGTGCTGCCGGATTTTCACGGGAACCGTTCGCCGCTGGCCGATCCGCATGCGCGCGGCGTCATCTCGGGTCTCACGCTCGACAGTTCTTTCGATGCTCTCTGCCGGCTCTACTGGCGGACCTGCGTCGCCATCGCGCTCGGCGTGCGCCACATCCTCGCGATGATGAAGGATGCCGGTTATCACGTGGATACGCTGCATGTGACGGGCGGCCATGTGCGCAATCCGCTGCTCATGGACCTCTACAGCGATGCGACGGGCTGCCGCGTCGTCGTGCCGGAAACGACGGATGCGGTGCTTCTGGGAACGGCGATGGTGGCCTCCGTCGCCGGCGGCGTCCATGCCGATCTCGCGGCTGCCGGCATGGCGATGCGTCCGGGCGGTTTCGAGCGCCGGCCCGACCCCGCGATGAAGGCCGTCTACGACCGCGACTACGAAAAATTCCTCAGCCTCTACCGCCACAGGGCGGAGCTTGAGGCCGACTGAGGCGGCGGCCTCCGTCCGTCCCACCGGCTCCCACCGGCGGCTGTTTTGCGGCGTGAAAAAACGTTCGAAAAAATAATGCGCGGGGAGGGAACCAATGTCCGATCGGCGTGTTTATTGAATGTCCGGACCATGGTTCTCATCGCCCCCAATGAGAACCACCCAATAATATCCGGCTTCCAACTCACATGCCCCCTCGGTGAGTTGTCGAATACAGCCAGTGCCTCCCCCCGGCACTGGCTGTTTCTTTTTCAGCACATGAGACTCTGACATGAAGGCCCCGCTGCGTGAAACGGGGCATCGCGGCTCATAGCGGACCGTGTTCCGACCCGCGTCCAACGCGTTTTCGCTGTCTGTGAATCGCAGAAATGATCTGCCCGTTTGCCTCGACGCGAAACCGTGTTCCGCGTCTGCCGGATATGGTCTAATCCGCGACGGGGGTGAGGATTTCGTATTCGTGCGCGGGGATCGTCAGACGGTACTCGATCCGGTCGGCCGTGGTGATGTAGACGGCCTTGCCGGCGACGGCGATGGGCACGACACGTTCCAGCACGGTCCGGGCAAAGCTCGGCTCGCCATGGTCGCGCGCGTGGTCGGCTTCGGGAAGATCTTCGATCCAGGCGAGTTCGAGGGCGGGCTTGTCGTTGAAGACCGTCTCGAAACAGTCGAGCGTCAGGGAATTGACGCCAGCGGCGATGGCGCCGTGGGAAGCGGAATTGACGATGAGCTCGTGCAGGGCGAGCCCGATATGAAGCGCGGCGTTGGGCGACAGATGCGCATCGATGCCTGTGGCGACGATGGGCATGCGGGGTTCCGACCAATAGGCCGCGAACTGCTTTTCCGCGAGGGCGAAGAGGAACGCCCCCCGCCAGCTGGAATCGGTGACGAGGTCCTGCGAGTAGGCGAGCGACTGGATCCGCCCGCGGAACTTGACCATGAAATTCTCGAGCGACAGCGCCTGACGCGCCGTCTGGGTCGCGATGCCCTGGATGATGGCGAGCAGGTTCTTCGAGCGGTGGCTGAGTTCCCGGAGAAGGGTTTTCAGCACGCGCTCGCGGTGACGCGTTTCCGAGATGTCGGTGATGACGGAGAGGATGCCGTCGGTTCCGTGCGTCGTGATGCGTTCCACATCGATCCGGAAGGTCATCAGGCCGGCGGAAGAGGGGAGTTCGACCTCCATGCAGTCGTCTTCCGCCGTGTCGAAGACGGTTCTCTTCAGGGCCAGCAGCCGGTTGCCGTCCTCATCGCCGAGAACGTCGATGTCGCCGTTCTCGGAGAGAAGGCCGCTCAGGCGGTCGGGCAGATTGCCGGACAGGATGATGTCGAGAGCTTCGGACTGGAAGATATAGCCTGCGCCGGTCTTCTTCACGACGCGGTCGAGCAGTCCTATACTCTCTCCAGCTTCGGCAGCTCTGATCTTGCCGGCTGGAGATGTTGAACTGCTTGCGCTGGTCACGCGGGATGCCTCTTCATTCACAACAATACGGGGCGGCTGACGCGTTAACGAGACAAAGCCGGGTCCGTTCCATCATTGTTATGATGTTGCGAAGATACCCCGGGCGATCGTTTTCCGATGAGAGAAGCCGCGCCTGGCAAGGCGCGGCTCGAAGAGAAACTGCGGAGAATACGCCTCGGACCCTCAGGCGGCGGCCTGCGTGGACTCGTTGAAGAACAGAGCCTGGCTGATCAGCGCCTTGACCATGTCGGGGTTGAACGGCTTCGTGACGAGGAAGGTCGGCTCGGGACGCTCGCCTGTCAGAAGACGTTCCGGGAAGGCGGTGATGAAGATCACGGGCACGGCGGCGGTGCGCAGGATCTCGTTCACGGCATCGATGCCCGAGCTGCCGTCCGCCAGCTGGATGTCGGCCAGCACCATGCTTGGCTGCGTCGCATTGAAGAGGGCGACGGCCTCGTCGCGCGTGCGGGCGATGCCGGTGACGCGGTGGCCGAGGCTTTCGACCATCTGCTCGATGTCGATCGCGATCAGCGGCTCATCCTCGATTATCATGATATCGGTGGCGACCTGACGGGAGATTTCTTCCGATGCGCGCTCGATCAGCTGCGCCATACCGCTTTCCGACGTTCCCAGAACCTCGGCCGCCTCGCTGGTGCGGAAGCCTTCGACGGACACGAGCAGGAAGGCCTGCCGGGCAAGGGGGGAAACGGAGGCGAGATTGATGGAGGCGCGCTTTTCCCATGCGAAGGGAGAGACCGGCTCCGGAATGAGGACCGAGGAGGAGCCGAACAGCTTCGTGTAGAGCTGGAACAGCGCCACGCGGTCGCTGCTGGCCTCCGGGAAAATCGACATATCCGAGATCAGCGCCTCCAGAACAGCGGCGACATAGGCATCGCCCGAGGTCTGAGACCCCGTCAGAGCGCGGGAATACCGGCGCAGATAGGGCAGGAACGGAGCGATCCGGGTAGACAATGACATACAAAAACTCCCTCAATCCGGCCGAGGTACTGGCCATGACAGTTATGGGAACGTTGATCCAAAAAAAAGGTTCCGTGACGGGAACAAATTTTTGCGCCGTGCATTTACGCTGCGATCACCACGCGAGGTATTTCCTATTCATGACCGACAAAACTGGGGCAAGTTCCGGAGCCGGCGAGCCGGTCCGGGCCGATCATCCACATGCGCAGATTGCAACGAAGTTGCGCGCGCTTTATGTTTCCGTTCAGGAGGAGGCCATCCCCGATCGTTTCCTGGATCTCCTCGAGCAGCTTGACGCCGTCGAGCGTCGTCATGTTCCGGACGGTGCGAAATGAGTACCAAGATGTCGGCTGAAGAACCCAGTTTCAAGCGCGAAATGCTGGCGGCGCTGCCGAGCCTGCGCGCTTTCGCAATGTCGCTGATCGGTCGCCACGATCGCGCGGACGATCTGGTGCAGGACACCATCATGAAGGCCTGGGCCAAGCAGGACCACTTCGAGATGGGCACCAACATGAAGGCGTGGCTGTTCACGATCCTGCGCAACGAGCTTTACAGCCAGATGCGCAAGCGCGGACGCGAGGTGCAGGACAGCGACGGCTTTTTCACGGAATCGCTTGCCCAGCATCCGTCACAATACGGCTCGCTGGACCTGCAGGATTTCAAGCGTGCACTGAACATGCTGCCGCCGGACCAGCGCGAAGCCATCATTCTCGTCGGCGCCTCGGGCTTTTCCTATGAGGAAGCGGCGGAGATCTGCGGCTGCGCGCTCGGCACCATCAAGAGCCGCGTGAACCGCGCGCGCCAGCGCCTGTCGGATATCCTGCAGGTGACGGGCGAAAATGAATACGGGCCGGATGCGACATCCGCGCCCTTGACGTCTCGCGCCTTCGTTTCCTGAGGGCGCCGACCGTCCTCGTCCTTGCCATCGGCGCATTTTCGGATGCGCCGATGTTGGAGCATGTGCCTTTCGCCATTGCTGTGGCGGACAGGATCATGCAGATTCCGGTCGAACCGATTCAACCCCGCCGACCCCCTTTCGGTCCTGGGGATGCCGCAGGCGAGTGTTGATGACTGAGACGAAACCGGATTTGATGCCAGATGTCCCCGCGGTCATTCTGGACAAACGCAGGCTTGCCGCCCTTCGGTCGCTGCAGCCCGGCCGTCCCGGCATGTCGGCCGAGTTCCAGGAGATCGTGGAGGTCGCAGCCGGGCTTTTCGGAACGCCCATGGCGCTTCTCACCCTCATCGACGACAGTCGGGAATGGGTGGTGGCCCGCGTGGGAACGGACCTTTCCGATGTGGATGCCTTCACCTGTTTCGGCGCGCATGCGGTGGCGACCCAGCCGCTCGCGCCTTTCGTCGTGCGGGACGCGGCCGCGGATCCCCGGTTCTGCGACCAGGCATGCGTGAAGGACGGGATTCGCTTTTATGCCGGTGCGCCGCTCCTGGCGGATGGCCATGCCGTGGGCATGGTCTGCGTGGTGGATCGCGAGCCGCGCCTCGACGTCCCAGAGGCGCTGACGGCGCAACTGCAGCGGCTGGCGCGCATCGCGTCGCGCCTGATGGGTTTCATGGAGGATGCGCGCGCGCGCGCGGAACGGGCCGAGGTGCTCTCGCGCGACGAGAAGCGGCATGCGCTGGCGCTCGAGGCTGCCAATGTCGGCAGCTGGCTCTGGGATGCGGAGACCGGGGAGGTGACCTGCAATGCCGCGATGTCGCGCATGTTCGGCGTCACCGCCACGACCATGAGCGCACGCGACATCATCGGCTTCATTCACCCGGAAGACCGGGCCGGCATGCTGGACAATCTGCGCGCCGCGATGACCGAGGATGCGGAATATGCCAGCACGTTCCGCGTCGAGACGACGGGCCGCTGGGTGCTGGGCCGCGGGCGCGTGCACGAGCGCGACGCCGCCGGCAAGCCGAAGAGCTTTCTCGGCGTCAATATCGACGTGACGGCCGAGCAGTCCACGACGCAGCGGACGCGGCTTCTGCTGCGCGAGCTCAACCACCGGGTCAAGAACACGCTGGCCATGCTGCAGTCGCTGGCCCGGCAGACGCTGCGTCAGACGAGCGATCCGCAGGAGTTCATGACGGCCTTTGCCGGGCGCCTTCAGGCGATCTCCGAGGCCCATGGCCTGCTTTCCGATCATGAATGGGGCGAGATCCGGCTGTCGGCCCTGCTGAAGAAGCAGCTCTCGCCGCATGTGCGGGATTACGAGGCGCAGATCGAGATCCACAAGGACGAGATCCTTCTCGGCCCCGATCAGGCCGTCGGACTCGGCCTCGTCCTGCACGAACTGGCGACCAATGCCTACAAGTATGGCGCTCTCTCGGTTCCGGACGGGCGTATCGTCATTACGGCGCGCGGCCATGAGGAAGAGACGGGACGCATTCTCAACCTGACCTGGACGGAAGTCGGGGGACCCCGGGTGACGGAGCCCGGCCGTCGCGGCTTCGGGTCCATCCTGATCGAGCGGAGCCTCGATAAGGTGATGGGCAGTTCGGTGAAGGTCGAGTACCTCGCCGCCGGTGTGACCGCCCTCGTGCGGCTGCCCCTGTAGTCGTATCTCCAGATACCAAAAAGGCCCCGGAGGGCCTTTTCAAATCTGTCGGATAACGGTTATCGTCAATCGTCAATCGTCAATCGTCAATCGTCAATCGTCAATCGTCAATCGTCAATCGTCATTGCGTCCGCGTGTCACGCCCAGGAGGGCGCCGACGGCCATGGCGACGCCGGCTGCGACGAGCGGCTTGCGCCGGAAGACGGTCAGGGCGGTCGTGATGGCGACGTTGGTCTTGAGCTGCGACTGGCGGCGGCGCTCGGCGGCACGGCGCTTTTCGGCAGAGGCCATGGCCGACATGATGATGAACAGAACGACGGCGACGGCGATGAAGACGCCGCCCATGATCAGCGTCGCCGGAAGCATGCCATAGGCATGGGACAGCGCGATCGTGCCTGCGACAAGCAGGAATACATAGGCCGTCAGGACGAAGACGCCGGCGATCGCCATGAAGATCGCGTTTCGCTTCGTCCGTGCGACGACCGTGGAAATATCACTTAGAACGACGCCCGACAGTAATGCCGCCAGAGACCCCATGCACATTCTCCCTCAAACCTTGAAAAGCCGCCCCTCGGGGAGGGACGGCGTCAAATACCGACTGCGGTGCCTTAGCGGCGCGACAGCGCGATGATGGCAATGCCGAGCGCGGCGATGGCGCCGACCGTGGCCAGAGGGTGTTCGCGCACGGTGTGGCGGACCTGACGTTCCGTCGAGGCGTAGCGATGACGAAGGTCGGAGAGGAGCTGCTCTGCGCCGTCCATCACGTCGGCAAGGCCGCTTTCCGCCTGGCCGCGGACATCGCTGGCCCGCGCGGACAGGGTGTGGCTGGCCTTGCTGCCGCGCTTGGACACGAGGTTGGCAAGCGATGCGATGTCGCTGCGCAGATCGCTCAGCTGGTCTTCGATGGCGCCACCCAGAAGGTGCTGGCGCTTGCGGCTGGACGAGCTGGAAAACAGACCGAGAGACATGATTTACTCCTTGTTGCCGCGGGTTCTACGACGCCGGTCGGAACAGCCCGACCTTGTGCAGCGCAAACGCGGAGAGCGGCCTTTTGTTCCCCGCGGGGTTCCTCGCGGGGGCAAAGGGTCGGGCTTCCAAGGTCAGGGCGTGGGCCTAGAGGGCGGCGGTTTGCGGCAGGACGAAGGGGATGCCGGCCGGCGGCAGGGCGCTGACGCGCATCGGGCAGCCGAACACGGTTTCCATCATCCCATCGGTCATCACCAAGGCCGGAGGACCTGCTTCGACCACGCGGCCGTCCTTCATCATGACGATGTGGTCGGCGAACATGGCCGTCAGGTTGAGATCGTGCATGATGGCGACCACGCCGCCGCCGCGCCGGCAATAATCGGCGGCGAGCCGCATGATGGTCAGCTGGTGGCGGATGTCGAGGCTGGAGACCGGCTCGTCGAGAAGCAGGAAGGCCGGGCGTCCGTCGCGCACCGGCTCCCAGATCTGGCTGAGCGCGCGGGCGAGCTGCACGCGCTGCTGCTCGCCGCCGGAAAGCTCCTGATAGAACCGGCCGGCAAAGCCGCCGAGATCGACGGCCTGAAGAGCATCCTGCGTGATGCGGTCCACGAGGCCGGGATCGGCCGGCCTGCCGTTCGCGCGCATGGTGGACGCGCCGACGGTAAGGCCCATGCGCACGATCTCGCGCACCGTGAAGGGAAAGGAGATGACGCTCGCCTGCGGGAGCACCGCGCGCCGCGTCGCCAGCTGCCAGGGCTTGAGGCTGCGAATGTCGTCGCCGCCGATCAGGACGCGGCCGTCGCAGGCGATCTCACCGGCCAGCGCCTTCATCGTCGTCGTCTTGCCGGAGCCGTTGGGGCCGACGATCGCGGTCAGCGCACCCGCCCGGGCGGTGAGGCAGACATCCTGGAGAACGGCCTTGCCGTCAAGGCGGACATTCACGTCGAGCGCTTCGATCATCGGCGTCACAAGCCCATCTGCGTGCGGCCGCGCAGCAGGATCCAGAGGAAGAAGGGTGCGCCGGCAAAGGCGGTGATGATGCCGATCGGCAGTTCGGCCGGGGGCACGATGGTGCGGGCGACCATGTCGGCGACGATCAGCAGCGTGCCGCCGAGAAGGGCGGAGGCCGGCAGGAGATAGCGATTGTCGGGGCCGATCATGAGGCGCAGGACGTGCGGCACGACGATGCCGACGAAGCCGATGCCGCCGCTGACCGCAACCGCTGCGCCCGTGGAGGCGGCCACGGTGACGACGGCCACCGTCTTCAGGCGCTGCACGGGAACGCCCATGTGGAAGGCCGCGGCTTCCCCCAATGTCAGGGCATTCAGCCCGCGGGCAAGGAAGGGGACGACGGCGAGCGAGAGCAGGATGATGGGGGCGGCACCGGCGATCTTCGCCCAGCTGGCGCCGGCGAGCGACCCGAGGCCCCAGAAGGTGAGATCGCGCAGCTGCTTGTCGTCGGCCACGAAGATGAGCACGCCGGTGACGGCACCGGCAAGGGCTGCGAGCGCGACGCCGGCCAGAAGCATGGTGGCGACCGAGGTCTGCCCGCCACGCGTGGCGATGCGGTAGAGGAGGAAGGTCGTGAGCAGCGCGCCGAGGAAGGCCGCGACCGGCAGCGCGTAGATCCCGACCAGCGCGAAGAGCGGGCCGAAGACGGAGGCGCCGAGCACGATGGTGAGCACGGCCCCGAGGCCCGCACCGGCGGACACGCCGACGAGGCCGGGATCGGCCAGCGGATTGCGGAACAGGCCCTGCATGACGGCGCCGGAGACGGCAAGGGCCGCCCCCACCAAGAGGCCGAGGACGGCGCGGGGCAGGCGTATATCGAGGATGATGATGCGGTCGCGCAGGCTGAGTGCGGTCTCGGCGGTTTCCGTGCCGGTCAGCCAGCGCAGAAGGTTGCCGATCGACGCATCGGCGGCACCCGTCATGACGGACGCGCCGAAAGCGAGGATGGTGACGCCGACGAGTGCCACGATCAGCAGCCGGGCAAGGCGCGAGCGATCGCCTGCCGCACCCTCTGCCCGGATGCCGGCCAGCGGAGAGAGGCGCTGTGCCGGAGCGGTCTGGCGGCGCTGGGACGGCTGCGTGTCAGGGGACAGGACGTCGCCCATGACGGCGTTACTGGGAGGCATTCGCTTTTCCATAGATGGCCGCGTTCAGCTCGCGCACGGCGCTGGCGGTGCGGGGGCCGAAGCCGAGGAGGTGGAGGCCGTCCATGCGGATGACGCTCTTCTTCGCGGCGGCCGGCGTCAGCGCCAGCGCCGGCTGCCTGAACAGCTCCTCGTCGGAGGCGCTGTGCGATCCGCCGCGCGTCATCATCAGCACGAGGTCCGGTTTCGCCTCGATGATCGCCTCGTCGGTCACGGGCTTGTAACCCGGAAACGTGTCCGTCGCGTTGATGGCGCCCGACAGCGCGACGATGGCGTCGGCCGCCGTGCCTTTGCCCGCCGCCATGATCTTGCCGCCCTGCATGCTGAGGATGAAGAGCACGCGCTTGCGCTCGGCGTCCGGCCGGGCGTCGGCGGCGGTCACGGCGGCATCGAGATCGGCCTTGACCGTGGCGGCCAGCGCGCGCGCCTTGTCGGCCACGCCGAGGATGGCACCGACGCGCTCGATCTTGGCGACGATGCCGGCGCCGTCATAGCGTTCCGGCACGGTTTCCATGGGTATGGCGGCGCTTTTCAGCACGGCGAGCGTCTCGGGCGGGCCGCTGCCTTCGACGGCCAGGATGGCGGTCGGGTTCGTCGCCATGATGCCTTCCGGCGAGAGCTGGCGCATGTAGCCGACATCGGGAACCTTCGTCGCCGCCTCGGGATAGATGCTGGTGGAATCGCGCCCGACCAGCCGCTTCTCCTCGCCAAGCGCATAGACGATCTCCGTCACGTCGCCGCCGACGGAAACGAGACGGGAGGTATCGACAGCCTTCGCGTCCTGCGCGAAGGCTGTCACGCCCGGGGTGAGAGAGGCCGAGAGGACGAGGAAAGCGAGGCCGAGAGGCGCAAGATTGGCGCGCGGCCGGCGGTCGGAACGCAGGGTCATGAGACGATCCTTCAGGCGGCGACGGTGAGATCGAGGCGGGGCAGGGCCTCCATGATGGCGCGCCATTCCGCGCGTTCGGCGACGCCTTCCTTGCGCTTGCCGAAGAACTGGATGACCATCTCGCCGCGGGCGTCGAGCGCCTCCAGCGAGGTCACATGGCCGTCGGCCGTCGGCTTGCGCACCGCCCAGATCTCGGCGAGCTGATCCGTGCGCAGATGCAGGTGGAAGGTGGGGTCCATGACGTTGAGCCACGGCCCCATGGTCTTGATGTTTTCGACCGGCCCGGAATGGATCTGGATGATGCCCTGATTGCCGACGAAGCACATCAGGGGCAGGGCGACCTCCGCCGCGCCGCGCATCATGGCCTCGACGGCGCTGCCGTCGAGCTGCCAGGCGTAGTCCTCGCCGATCGCGTGCAGGGCGGCACGGCGCTCGATCTTCAGCTTGCGCAGCAGGCCATGGAACTGGTGGGTGTCCGTCATCCGGCTCCAGCCGTCGCGAAGGCCTTCGAGATCGACGGCTTCCGTTTCGGCAGCCGAGACGGGCGCCGGCGCTTCGGCGACGAAGGTCTGCGACTGATCCTCCAGCGTGAATTCGCTCACGAGGCGGCGATAGGCATCAAGGTCGGAGGCGGGGCGCAGGTGGACCTTGTGGACGGCTGTGCCCTGACGATCGAAATATTGCAGGCTGCGGCGAACGTCCTCGCCATCCGTCTTGGTCACGGCAAAGGCATGGGCCCAGGCGCCGGGAAACACGCGCAGGTCGATATTCTCGCCCAGCACGACGGACGCGCCCTTGCCGGTCTTCGGTGTCTCGAACACGCCGATCTTTTCGTGAACGGCGCTTTCGTTGCGGGTCAGCGCCATGACCTCGCCGAGCTGCGGCGCGAAGTCCAGCAGGCGGTTGGCGTCGGCGGAGATCCGGATCGCCGTCAATCCGCATTCGGCTGCAACGAGCGCCGCTTCCGAAATGCCGAGCTGCGCGGCGATCTCGCGTTCGCGCATTTTCGGGTGATCGGCCCGGTAGGCGCGGATGTCTGCGGGAGAGGGGCGGTTCGGTTCGGTCATGATTCGCTACCTGCTTCAGGGCCTGTTTCGGTCGGAAGACGCCGTTTTTCCGGGGTATCGGAACGCCTTCTATCTTGACTTTATAACTCATCTTTTAATATGGACGCAATACGCCAGCAACGTTCCCTCGTGGACGACGTGCCGGCCCAGACCATCGTTCCGGAGTTCCGCACCATGATCCGCCGCCCCCTGTCGTCTCTCGTCGTCCTGTCCTCGCTCGTGCTGACGGGGTCGTTCGCGCCTGTCTTCGCACAGGGCGCCGAAACGGCCGCGGCGGGGCTTTCGGTCGAGCTGAACGACGTCGCGACCTCCGAGCGCGGCTGCAAGCTGACCTTCGTCGCGGGCAACGATCTGGTGCAGCCGGTGTCGAAGGTCTCGTTCGAATTCGTGCTGTTCGACCAGAAGGGGCGCGTCGAGCGGATGGCGGTGCTCGATTTCCGCGACCTGCCGGCCGGCAAGACCAAGGTGCGGCAGTTCGATCTGGCGGGAACGAAGTGCGATGCGCTCGGCAGTCTGCTGATCAACGACGCGCCGGTCTGCACCGGCGAGGGCATCGACAAGGGTGCCTGCATGCAGGGCCTGCGAACCGGCTCGAAGTCGCCCGTCGGGCTGAAGGGCTGAGGCGGTTCGCCGGACGCCATATGGGTAAGGATGGGAGCGCGCGATGAAGAAAGCGGCGAAATGGGCGCTGGCCCTGTCAGTCTCGGTCGCGGCACATGCCGGTGCGGCGATCGCCTTCCTGCCGGATGCGCCGCCGCCGCCCTTTGCGGCCACGCAAGGCGGGGAAGAAATGGAGATCGCGTTGCTCGGGCATGCGTTCGAGAACACCCTCGAGTCCGGCACGGTCTCCGATACGATCACGCCCGAGGAGACGCCGCCCGAGAAGGTCGCCGCGCTTCAGCCCGAAATGGCCGAGACCGAGACCGAGAGCGAGACGCTGACGCCGACCGAGCCGGTTTCGGAGGTCGTGCCGGAAACGGTGCCGAGCGAAACCGACGTCATCCTTCCCGCGGACGCGCAGCCGCCCGTCGCTGCGGATGAGCCCGAGGTGGTCGCCGCGCTTCCGCCGGTTGCGACCGTCATTCCGGAGACGCGTCCCGAAACGCCGCCGGTCGTGGCGGAGACGCCACCGATGCGCAAGCCGGCGCCGGTGAAGAAGGCCGATGTCGACAAGCCGAAGAAGAAGCCGGCCCCGGTCAAATCCGGCGCGGAGGGGCAGGCGGAAGCCTCGGCCAGCAAGGGCCGGGCCGATGGCTCGGATCTGGCGGCTGCCACCTCCTCCGGCAAGGGCACGAAAGCCCGTTCGGCTGGCAATGCATCATTTTCGAATTTCGAGGGTAAGGTTCGAAGCGCCCTGGAGCGGGCCGTTCGTTACCCGTCCCGTGCCGAGAGCAAGGGCGTGAGGGGTGTGGTCAAGGTGCAGTTCGTGGTTGCCGCCAACGGCAGTGTCAGCGGTCCGAAGGTTATCAGCAGCAGTGGTTCGCCGGTGCTCGATTCCGCGGTGCTCGATGCCGCCCGACGGATGCGCTCCCCGAAAATTCCGGAGGCGTCGGGAAAATCGACCTGGCTGTTCACGATCCCCATTTCCTTCACGCGCTGAGCCTGCGTGCCGTGGATACCCTCCGACAAAACGGCATTTAAAATATGATAAAAACAATCATGTTTTAACTTTACTCCTTTTATCAAGTTTACTAGGGTCGCCCCACGAAAAGCGGCGCGAGACGTGCCTGCAGAGGGAACCCGGAGATCCACCATGGGCGACAAGCGTCAGCAGCAGCGGACGAAACAGAAGCGCGGAGCGACCGTCCCGGCAGCTGCGGCGCCGGCCGTCCAGGAAGCGCAGGCGCTCGATGTCCGCAGCTTTCTCTATGTCGGCGGACGGGATTGTCAGGTCGCGCATCTGCGCCAGATCGCCAGCAATTTCGGTGCGGAACTGATCCATCACGATGGCGGTCTGCGCGAAGCCGTCTCGCGGATCGACAATGTTCTTCCCTCCGTCGATTGCGTCTTCTGCCCGATCGACTGTATCAGCCACGATGCCTGCCTGCGGGTGAAGACCGGCTGCAAGAAGTTCGGCAAGGCCTTCGTGCCGTTGCGCAACGGCAGCAAGTCCAGCCTGGAACGGGCGCTGCACGACCTGAAGGCGGCGCGCGATCGCGCGAACTGACACCAGCGCCGTTTCATGCAGGACGATCCTCTCTCCGCCTTTCCAGGCCTGAACACGGGCGAGACCCTGGCCGAGCTGCGTGCCCTGAGCAGGGCGCCGATGGCAGGTGCCAACGTCGTTCCGTTCCTGCCGCGCCGGGCCCGCTCCTGCCGGCCGGGGGTTGCGTCCGGGCAGCGCGGCGTTATCGTTCTCCTCCCACAGCGCTGCGAACCGCACGCGCCGGAGACCGTCACGAAGGATATGTGAAGCGATGTATTTTGCCATGAACCGATTCCGGATTGCGCTCGGCCAAGAAGAGGCCTTCGAGGCGATCTGGAAAAATCGCGACTCGAGCCTGGCCGAGAACCCGGGCTTCAAAGAGTTCCGGCTGCTGCGCGGCGAAACGGTCGCAGACGAGGGCTACACCCTGTTCGTCTCGTCCTCGATCTGGAACAGCCACGCGGATTTCATCGCCTGGACCAAGTCCGAGAATTTTCGCGCGGCCCACCGCAATGCCGGCGACAATCGCGCGCTCTATCTGGGCCCGCCGAAGTTCGAGGGCTTTACCGTCGTCGACGGTGCTTGAAGATCTTTGCGATCTGATTCCGAACGTCGTGCCAGGCGGCTGAGATTATTGGATGTTTTTGTGTTGTGATGAGGCGGGTCTGCCGTCAGGCCCGCTTCGGCAGCAGAGCGCCGACGGCCACCAGAGCCCAGCCGAACATCATGAGCATGCCGCCGAGCGGCGCCGACATGGGAAAAAGCCCGTGGCCCGTCCCATGCCGCAGCACGAGATCGCCGGCGAAGATGGCGGTGCCGAGCGCGATGGACAGGCTTGCGGCGGTGGCGAGGCGGAGGCGCGAGCCGAGGGCTGCGAGCGCGAGGAGCGCCGGCGCATGCGCGAGACACATGGCGGAGGCGCCGCCGAGGAGGCGGGGATCTGCGCCATGCGATGCCGCTGCGGCCAGCGCCACGCCGCAGAGCCCGAGCAGGCCGGCTACGGCCAGACAGATCGATTGCAGGCGCTCGGCCATCTCAGCCCTCCCGATTGTGCATATGATGGGCAAGCCGCGTGACCGGCTCCAGAATGATCCTGCGAAGCTCGGGATGATCGACGCTTTCCTCGAGCGCCATCCGGAAGCAGAAGAGCCAGCCTTCGATTTCCGCAGGTCCGATGGCGGCCGCGAAATGGCGGCGGCGGAGCATCGGGTGGCCATGCTTGTCGGTATAGAGCGGCGGCCCGCCGAGCCATCCCGTGAGATAGTCGTAGAGCTTCGCCTCGCTGCCCGCGAGCGACGGCGGGTGAACGGCGCGGCAGGCGGCGGCCTCCGGCGCCGTGTCCATGATCTCGTAGAACCGGCGCGTCAGCGTCCGCACGGCGGCCTCGCCGCCGATCGCGTCGTAGAGAGTGGTCGTGCGGGCGTCGTCCATGGTGGCATTCCGGTCGCAGGCGGGCAGGGAGCGTCTTCATCTCCGCGATGAGCGTCTTAAACCCGTTTTGCAATGAGGAGAAGATTCTTCAGCCGATTCAAATGGTCGCTGCCTTGCGTTCTCATGGTGAATCGGATGGGCGGCGAATTGCTGCGACGTCGGATCGAAGCTCTTGACCCGCCATCCGGCGGAACCCAGGATAGGCTTTCCCCCCGCACGGAGGTCGCCTTGAATCCCCTGATGCTCTACGCCGTCCTGATCGTCGCCATCGTCTTCGAGGTGCTCGGGACCTCGGCCATGCAGGCCGCCCAGCACTTCACGCGGCTTGGGCCGACGCTGGTGATGGTCGGGTGCTATGCGGTCGCCTTCTTCTGCCTGTCCTACACATTGCGCGCCATTCCCGTCGGTATCGCCTATGCCATCTGGAGCGGCCTCGGCATCGTGCTGATCTCGGTGGTCGGCGTCGTCGCGTTCGGGCAGCGGCTCGACCTTCCCGCCGTGCTCGGGCTCGGGCTGATCATCGCGGGCGTCATCGTCATCAACGTGTTTTCCAAGTCGACTTTCCATTGACGAGCGGCCCGCGCGACGGCGTCCGCGGCTCTCTTGCACCCTGTCCGTCTTCGGTCTATCGCTGAGGACTGCAAGCGCTTTGGAGGCCCGTCCGGAACCTTTTCGGCCCTTGGGTCTTGGTTTGGCTGGGGACGTTTCAGAATTTTCAGGAGATGATAATGACCATTCGTGCCGTCGTCTGGGGCGAGAACATCCACGAGCATACGAATGCGATCGTGGGAGGCGTTTACCCCAACGGGATGCATACGGCGATTGCCGCCGGCCTCAACGAGCATCCGACCATCGAAGCGACGACCGCCACGTTGCAGGAGCCGGAACACGGGGTCTCCGAGGCGCGCCTTGCAAAGACCGACGTTCTCCTCTGGTGGGGCCACAAGGCCCATGGCGATGTCGAGGACGCGATCGTCGAGCGGGTCGCCAGACGCGTCTGGGAGGGCATGGGCCTGATCGTGCTGCACTCCGGCCATTTCGCCAAGCCGTTCAAGCGCCTGATGGGCACGCCCTGCGCGCTGAAATGGCGCGAGGCGGGCGAGCGGGAGCGGGTCTGGGTCGTCAATCCGCGCCACCCGATCGCCGAGGGTCTCGACGACAATTTCGTGCTCGAGAACGAAGAGATGTATGGCGAGCAGTTTTCCGTGCCGGAGCCGCTGGAAACCGTCTTCATCTCCTGGTTCGCCGGCGGCGAGGTCTTCCGCTCGGGCCTGACCTGGCGACGCGGCGCCGGCAACATCTTCTACTTCCGTCCGGGCCACGAGACCTACCCGACCTATTACGATGCCAATGTGAAGAGGGTGCTGAAGAACGCCGTTCGCTGGGCCTACAATCCGCAGGGCGCGCTGACATCGATCCATGATGCGCCGAACGTGCCCGTGGAACGCGCGCTGGAGCCGATCGTCGAGCGCGGGCCGCGGCTGCACAAGGCCGGCGAAGAGGGCTACAAGTGATGGCGCCGATCCGGATCCTCATTCTCGGCACCGGCGGCATGGCGAATACCCATGCGATGAATTTCGAGACGATCTCGGATGCCGTGCTGGTCGCGGCGGTTGATGTGGACCATGCCCGGGTGCGGGCCTTTGCGCTTCGCCACGATATCCCCACCACGTTCACGTCGCTGGACGAGGCGATTGCCTGGGGCGAATTCGACGCCGTGGCCAATGTGACACCCGACCGCGTGCATCATGCGACGACGCTGGCGCTGCTGGCAGCGGGCAAGCATGTGCTCTGCGAGAAGCCGCTGGCGGAAAATTTCGCCAAGGCCGACGAGATGGCGACGGCGGCGGAAACGTCCGGTCTGGTGACGATGGTCAACCTGACCTATCGCAACGTTGCCGCGGTGCAGAAGGCGCGGCAGCTGGTGATCTCCGGCGAGATCGGGCAGGTCCGTCATATCGAGGCGTCCTACCTGCAGAGCTGGCTCGTCTCCAAGGCCTGGGGCGACTGGGCGACGGAGTCGCAGTGGCTGTGGCGGCTTTCGACCAAGCATGGCTCGAACGGGGTGCTCGGCGATGTCGGCATCCACATCCTCGACTTCGTCGGCTATGGCGCGGCCACCGAGATCGACCATGTCTTCGCGCGGCTGAAGACCTTCGACAAGGTGCCGGGCAACCGGATCGGGGAATACGACCTCGACGCGAACGACAGCTTCACCATGACGGCCGAGTTCACCAACGGCGCCATGGGCGTCATCCATGCCAGCCGCTGGGCCGTCGGCCACCTCAACGAGCTGCGCCTGCGGATGCATGGCGACAAGGGCGCGCTGGAGGTGGTGCACACGCCCGATAGCGCAACCCTGCGCGCCTGCCTTGGCGACGATGTGGAGAAGGGTGTCTGGAAGGACATCGACCCGGGCACCGTCTTCACCAACTACCAGCGCTTCATCGACGCCATCAAGATCGGCAAGACCGCCGAACCCGGCTTCCGCCACGCTGCCGACCTGCAGAAGGTGCTGGATCTGGCGCTGGAGACGGAGCGGGAGCGGCGGGAAATGGCTGTCTGAACAATCAGAGCCGCGCGATCGGGCTGCCGGTCGCGTGGGTTCATTCAGATTAACCTCATAGAAACGGCTGTATTTTCCGTTGACCTTGGACGCGCCGAACGTGCTCGCCGTCGCTGTAGTGAGATCGTGCGCGACAACCCTCTCGCCAGCACCCAACTCTGAGCGAGAGCTCTACTGCCCCGTCGCCGTCTCCAGCGTGCCGCCGACCGATCTTCCGAGCCGATCCACCTGGCCGCGGTAGTTCTCGCGGGTCTTCGGATCGAAGATCAGGATCGGCGTGCTGACCGCGATGCTGGCGGCGCTGCCGACCGTCTGCGCGGTGCCGAGCGCGACCGCGCCGACGCGTTCGCCGAGGCCGATGTCGCTGTCGGTGACGGTCTGGCCGGCGATCAGGCGGTTGCCGAGCAGTTTGACCATTTCCGGGCTTTCGGCGAACTTGCCGTGGTTGAGGCGGTCGCCGGTCTGCAGCGCGGTGAGGTCGAGCACGGTGATGCCGGCTTTTTCCAGATTGGTCCGGTAGGGCTCCTGCGTCGGATCGATCTGGCCGAGGCGTTCGACATTGCCGGAGATGCGGCGCGAGATGGAGAGCGCCCGGTCGTCGCGCGAGACGAACAGGGTGAATTTCGGCTTGTCCGGCCCCATGGCCTCCCACTGCTTGCCGAACACGTCGACGTCGAGATCGGGGGAGGCCAGGATGACGTTGTTGATCTTCGGCGCGACGCGGCCGTCGCGGATCGCCATCTGGCGCAGCGCTTCCACGGTGACCCAGGATCCCATCGAATGCGCCATGATGGTGACGTCCGAGATGCGCGGGTCATTGGCGGTGCGGCGCAGCAGGTCTTCCAGCGCGTCGCGGGAATAGTTGGTGCTTTCCTTGTCGTAATTGTAGTCGAAGATGCTGGCGCGCGACGGCCATGTGAAGATGATCGGCGCCACGTCGGCGCGGCTGTCATGCACGATCTGCGCAAAGCGATAGACCGCATCCTCGTAGCGATTGTTGAAGCCATGGACGAAGATGAGCACGCGGCGGCTCTTCGGCAGGGAATCGCGCGTCCAGGTCTCCACCTCCGCGCGCTCGGCAAGCGGCGTCACCGAGACGGTCGAGAATTCCTTCGCGGGGTCGGCCGGCAGGCGCTTCGGCCACTGCACTTGGCCGATCTTGCGGTTTTTGTCCGGCGGAATGGAGACAACGATCTCGGCCGCCGAAAGCTCCGTGCCACGCTCGCCGCCATAGAGCACGCCGGCCTGCTGCGAGGGCGCGCGCGTCGTTGCCACGAGCATGTCGACCTCGGTCGCGCCGGGGGCAGTGCCGGAGGGGATGAGCACGCCGACGGGCCGGCCGGCGCAGGCCGACAGGCCGAGCGCCAGAGCGAGAAGGCCCGCCATGCGCAGGCTTCTGGAGAGGGACGGTGCCGGACGTCCTGTCCGCTGCTCTGTCATCATGACGGAACCCTTCATCTGTTCGCCCGAGACTTGCCAGATTTGATGGGCCACGGAAAACCGTTTCTTGGTCCATCGCAAATTGCTGGGATACAGTCACCCGAATGCCACGCCGGCTCTGTCCTGTGCACTGCACATTTTGTTTGCAGTTCGTCGTTGCAAGCCCTTGCCGCATTGTCTAGCATTCATTTTGCCGACAGGCTCCCAGCACCTGATGTGATGGGTAATGTCCTGTTTTAGAAGGTTTTTCGATAATGCAGGCAGTTTTCGACGGGCATAATGATGTGCTGTTGCGGCTCTGGAGCCATGCACGGGGCGGGCAGGATCCCGTGGCGGAATTCCGGGATGGCACGCCCTCCGGGCATATCGACGGCCCGCGTGCAGCCAAGGGTGGTCTCGTGGGCGGCCTCTGCGCCATCTACATTCCCTCGGGCGACCTCGTTCTCAAGCAGCCGGATGCCAATGGCCATTATGCGACGCCGATGTCGGCGCCGCTGGAGCGTGCACCGTCGCTGGAGATCGCCCTGCAATTTGCCGCAATCGCCCTGCGCCTCGATCAGGCGAAGGCATGGCGCCTCTGCCGCTCGACGGCGGACATCCGCAAGGCGATGGCGGACGGGATCTTTGCAGCCGTGCTGCATATGGAAGGCTGCGAGGCGATCGATGCCGATCTCGCCGCTCTCGAGACGTTCTACGCGGCCGGCCTGCGGTCGCTCGGTCCCGTCTGGAGCCGCCACAATATTTTCGGCCACGGCGTGCCCTTCGCCTATCCGATGGACCCGGACACCGGACCCGGCCTGACGGATGCGGGTTTTGCGCTCGTTCGCGCCTGCGACCGGCTCGGCATCGCCATCGATCTCGCGCACATCACCGAGAAGGGCTTCTGGGACGTGGCGAAGACGAGCACGGCGCCGCTGATCGCCAGCCACTCCAATGCCCATGCGCTGACGCCCGTGGCCCGGAACCTGACCGACAGACAGATGGACGCGATCCGCGAGAGCGGCGGGCTGGCCGGCCTCAACTATGCCACCACCATGCTGCGCCCGGACGGGCAGGAAAATGCGGCAACGCCGCTTTCCGACATGGTGCGCCATGTGGACTACATGGTCGAGCGCATGGGAATCGATTGCGTCGCGCTCGGATCGGACTTCGACGGGGCGACCATTCCCGCCGAGATTGCCGACGCCGGCGGAAACCAGAACCTGATTGCCGCTCTGCGGCGTGCCGGTTATGGTGAGGACGATCTGACAAAACTCTGCCGGGAAAACTGGCTGCGTGTTCTTTCCAAGGTCTGGCACGAAACCGACCAGGGCTGACGATCAACGGCCGCAAAGGCCAGAATGACAAAGGGAACAGAGCGATGATGCATACTTTCGGCACGACGATGCGACGGTTGACGGCAGGGGCGGCGATCGCCCTCATCATGGCGGCGGCCGCGCCCGCCTATGCCGCAACGCCCGCGGACACGCTGGTTCAGGCCTGGGCGATCGACGACATCATTTCCATGGACCCGGGCGAGGCCTTCGAAATCTCGACGGCCGAAATCACCGCCAACACCTACAGCCTGCTCGTGCGGCTCGACCTTGCCGATACGTCCAAGGTCAAGGGCGACCTGGCCGAGAGCTGGACGGTGTCCGACGATGGCCTGACCTTCACCTTCAAGCTGAAGCCGGGCATGACCTTCGCCTCCGGCAATCCAATCACCGCCGAGGACGTCGCCTGGTCGATCGAGCGCGTTATCAAGATGGACAAGAGCCCGGCCTTCATTCTCACCCAGTTCGGCCTGAGCGGCGACAATGTGACGGAGAAGGCGAAGGCGGTGGATGCCACCACCTTCACGCTGACGGTCGACAAGCCCTATGCCCCGAGCTTCGTGCTGAACTGCCTGACGGCCACGGTCGGCTCGATCGTCGACAAGAAGCTTGTGCTGGAGCATGTGGCACCGGTCGAGAAGACCGCCGAGAACAAGTACGACAACGACTTCGGCAATGCCTGGCTGAAGACGAACTTCGCCGGCTCCGGTCCCTTCAAGCTGCGCGAATGGCGCGCCAACGAGGTCGTCGTGCTGGAGCGTAACGATACCTATTTCGGCGAGAAGCCGAAGCTTGCCCGCGTCATCTATCGCCACCTCAAGGAAAGCTCGGGCCAGCGCCTGGCGCTCGAGAACGGCGACATCGACATCGCCCGCAATCTCGAGCCGAACGATCTGGAATCGACGGCCGGCAAGGAGGGCATCGTTCAGACCAGCGCGCCCAAGGGCACGGTGTTCTATTTCAGCCTGAACCAGAAGAACCCGAACCTCGCCAAGCCGGAAGTGATCGAAGCCTTCAAGTATCTGGTCGATTACGATGCGATCGGCTCGACGCTGATCAAGGGCGTCGGCGAGGTGCACCAGACGTTCCTGCCGAAGGGCGTTCTCGGCGAGCTGGACGAAAAGCCCTTCACATTCGACGTGGCCAAGGCCAAGGCATTGCTGGCCAAGGCCGGCCTGCCGGACGGCTTTACCGTGACGATGGACGTGCGCAGCAACCAGCCGACCACGGGTATCGCGGAATCGATCCAGCAGACGGCGGCGCAGGCCGGTATCAAGATCGACATCATTCCCGGCGACGGCAAGCAGACGATCACCAAGTTCCGTGCCCGCACGCACGACATCTATATCGGCGTCTGGGGCCAGGATTACTTCGATCCGAATTCGAATGCCGAGACCTTCACGATCAACTACGACAATTCGGACGAGGGCAAGAACAAGACGCTCGCCTGGCGCAATGCCTGGGACGTTCCGGATCTGACGGAACAGACGAAGGCTGCCCTGCTGGAAAAGGATCCGGCGAAGCGCGCCGACATCTACAAGGGCCTTCAGAAGGCCGTTCTCGATCGTGGTCCGTTCGTCGTGATCTACCAGCAGACCGAAGTCGCGGGCGTGCGCAAGGACGTGCAGAACTTCAAGCTGGGCCCGAGCTTCGACACGACCTTCCTCGGTGGCGTCACCAAGGAATAGGCCGGCCGCATGACCCTTCCCGAAACGTCGCAGATGGTGGCCGGGCGCTCGAAAGGCGCCCGGGCGCGGGGGCGGGCGGCCATCGTCGCGCGCTTCCTCGTGGTCATCGTCACCACCTATCTCGGCCTTCTCGCCGTGACCTTCTTCATCGGCCGGGTGATCCCGATCGATCCGGTGCTGGCCGTTCTCGGCGACCGGGCGCCCGCCCATGTGGTGGAGCGGGTGCGCGAGGAGATGGGGCTGAACCTGCCGCTCTACCAGCAGTTCCTTCGCTATCTCGGCGATGCGCTGCAGGGAAATTTCGGGACGTCGGTGCTCACCACCAATCCCGTCATGACGGACATCCGCCGCGTGCTGCCGGCGACCTTCGAGCTTGCGACGCTCGGGACGCTGATCGGCAGTCTCATCGGCGTGCCGCTCGGCGTTCTCGCCGCCGTCAAGCGCGGCAGCCTGATCGATCAGGCCGTGCGCATCGTCGGGCTGATCGGCTATTCCGTGCCGATCTTCTGGCTGGCGCTGCTGTCGCTGCTCCTGTTCTACGCGCAGCTTCGCTGGGTCGCCTTTCCCGGCCGGATCGATGTCGTCTACGAATATACCTTCACGCCGAAGACCGGGCTCTTTCTCCTGGATTCGCTGTGGCAGGGACAGTGGGACGTGTTTCGCGACGTCTTCCGCCACATCATCCTGCCGGCGAGCCTGCTCGGCTATGTGTCGCTTGCCTATATCAGCCGGATGACGCGCAATTTCATGCTCAATGAATTGTCGCAGGAATATATCGTCGCGGCCCGGGCGAAGGGGCTTTCGGAGAGCCGGATCATCTGGTTCCATGCGCTGCGCAATGCCGCCGTGCCGCTCGTCACCGTCATCGCCCTGTCCTATGCGAGCCTTCTGGAAGGCTCGGTGCTCACCGAGACCGTGTTCGCCTGGCCGGGGATCGGGCTCTACATCACCAACTCGCTGCAGAATGCCGACATGAACGCCGTGCTCGGCGGCACGATCGTGATCGGCTCGATCTTCATCGCCATCAATATCCTGTCCGATATTCTCTACCGGACGCTCGACCCGAGGACGCGCGCGCGATGACGGCTGTACCCTCCGCTCCCATGAGCCGGCGCGACTGGCTTCTCTCCGACCGGCCGCAATCGCGGATGCAGGCGCGGCTCGGCCGGGCCTATATGACCTGGCGCCGGTTTTCGGCCAACCGGCTGGCGCTGCTCGGTCTCGGCATTCTCGTCCTGCTCATCCTGATGGCGATCTTTGCCGGCGTGCTGTCGCCGCATTCGCCCGTCACCGGCAATCTGGCCGGCGCGCGCCTGTTGCCGCCGGGCTCTCCCGGTTATCTTCTCGGGACCGACGAGCAGGGGCGCGATATCCTGTCGCGGCTTCTGCACGGGTCGCGGCTGACGCTGTTCGTCATCATTCTCGTCGCCGTCATCGCCGCGCCGATCGGCCTCGTCGTCGGTGCCGTCGCCGGCTATGCCGGCGGCTGGGTCGATGCGGTGCTGATGCGGATCACCGATATCTTCCTCGCTTTTCCGAAGCTCGTGCTGGCGCTCGCGCTCGTTGCGGCCCTCGGGCCGGGGATCGAGAACGCGGTGCTCGCCATCGCCGTCACCTCCTGGCCGCCCTATGCGCGCATCGCACGGGCCGAAACCATGACCGTGCGCAATGCGGACTATATCGCTGCCGTGCGGCTGATGGGGGCGTCTCCCCTGCGCATCGTGCTGCTGCATGTCATGCCCATGTGCCTCTCTTCGCTGATCGTGCGCATCACGCTCGACATGGCGGGCGTCATTCTGACGGCCGCCGGCCTCGGCTTTCTCGGGCTCGGCGCCCAGCCGCCGCTGCCGGAATGGGGCGCCATGATCGCGTCCGGCCGCCGTTTCATTCTCGACCAATGGTGGGTGGCGACCATGCCGGGCATCGCGATCCTGCTCGTCAGCCTCGCCTTCAACCTTCTGGGCGACGGTCTTCGCGATGCCCTCGATCCGCGCGAGGCCGGACAATGAGCCCGCTTCTGACCGTCAAGGATCTGCGCGTGAGCTTCCCCACGCGGACCGGGCTGGTGGAGGCCGTGCGCGGCGTGACGTTTTCGCTGGGGCGCGAGCGCCTCGGCATCGTGGGCGAAAGCGGCTCGGGCAAATCCCAGACGGGACGCGCGATCATGGGCCTGACGCCGCCGCATGCGCGGATCACGGCGAAGACGCTGACCTTCGACGGCATCGATCTGCTCACGGCGTCGCCGCGCCAGAGGCGCGAGCTGCGCGGCAACCGTGTCGCCATGATCCTGCAGGACCCGAAATATTCGCTGAACCCTGTCATGACCATCGGCCGCCAGATCGTGGAAACGCTGCGAACGCATCGCAGGATCGGCGCGTCTGAGGCCAAGGAACGGGCGATCGCCATGCTGGAAGCGGTGCAGATCCGCGATGCCGCGCGCGTCTTCGACCTGCATCCGCACGAGATTTCCGGCGGCATGGGGCAGCGCGCGATGATCGCGATGATGCTGATCGCGGAGCCGGAGCTGTTGATCGCCGACGAGCCGACCTCGGCCCTCGACGTGACGGTGCAGCTCGACGTGCTCGCCATTCTCGACAAGCTCGTGGCCCAGCGCGGCATGGGCCTGATCTTCGTCAGCCATGATCTGCGGCTGGTCTCGTCCTTCTGCGACCGGGTGATCGTGATGTATGCCGGTCGTATCGTCGAGGAGATCGCAGCCCAGGACCTGCGCAATGCGCGCCATCCCTATACGCAGGGGCTGTTGTCCTGCATGCCGGAGATCGGCAGCGACCGGCATCCGCTGCCTGTCCTCGACCGCAAGCCGGAGTGGGCCCTATGAGCATTGCCGTTTCCGCACGTGACGTCACGGTCATCTACGAGGATTTCAAGGCGCTCGACAGCGTCAGCATCGCGGTCGGGAAGGGCCAGTCCTACGGTCTCGTCGGCGAGTCCGGTTCCGGCAAATCGACGCTTCTGCGGGCGATCGCGGGCCTTGCGCCGGTTGCCTCCGGCACGCTGGAGGTCCATGGCCGGACGCTGGCGCTGCGCCGCCGCGACAAGGCGTTCTATCGCGACGTCCAGATGGTCTTTCAGGACCCCTACGGCTCGCTGCATCCGCGCCAGACCATCGATCGTCTGCTGCAGGAGCCGCTGGCGATCCACGGCATTTCCGACGCCGAGGCGCGCATCGCGCGGGCGCTGGACGAGGTGGGATTGGGCACGGGCTTCCGGTTCCGCTATTCCCACCAGCTTTCCGGCGGGCAGCGCCAGCGCGTGGCGATTGCCCGGGCGCTGATCGTCGAGCCCTCGATCCTGCTGCTGGACGAGCCGACATCCGCGCTCGATGCCTCGGTGCAGGCGGAGGTGCTCAATCTGCTGGAGCAGATCCGGCGCGACCGGGGCCTCACCTTCCTGATGGTCAGCCACGACCTCGGCGTCGTCACGCATATGTGCGACCAACTCGCCGTCATGCGCAACGGCCGTGTCGTGGAGCATCTAAGCGCGTCGGATCTCGTGGAAGGCCGGATCACCGCGGACTATACGCGCAATCTGATGGTCGCGAGCAAGGGCTTCGTTCGCACGCCGGCGTGACGGCGCGCGTTCGATCATACGATTCAAGACTGACAAGACCAAGCCAGCCCGAGGTCGGGCAAGCCTGCTGCGGGGCGGGCATGAGCCCCCGCGTCTCTTCAGACACGCGGGGAGAGGGGGCCGATCTCAGAGAGACGCACTCTTTCGGGCCGGTTCTGCCGAGACGGCCGCCGGGGCCGGCTGCGCGAGGGTCTCGCCCAATGCCAGAAGCGCATCCGAGAGGGCGGTCGGGCTGTTGATCAGCTTCGGATCGAGGATATGGCCGGTGCCGGCTTCGCGGATACGATCGGCCTGCGCACCGAGGTCGAAGACGACCGTGGGCACGCCGGTCTTCAGTGCGATCGACAGCGTGTAGCAGAAGGTTTCCGGCCAGACGCTCGGGATGAAGATCAGGTCGGGCTGGATGCGCTCGAGCTCGATGAAGGCTTCCTCGTTCGTCGTATAGGCCCCCGTGATCTCCACATCGGCCTTGGTCAGCGCTTCGTCGTTGTTGGTGTAGCCGACGACGCTGTAGTCGATGCCGAGATAGCGGTCGCGGGAGTCGTTTGCCAATGCCAGCAGGATATCGCTGCCCTTGTGCGAGCCGATGGCACCGATGAGGGTAACGCGGATCTGCCCGTCCGGGCGACGCGGCAGGACGTCCGGCAGCACGTCCCAGGTCTCCTCGTGCGGGACGACGCGGATGTCCGCCTTCGGGAAGAAGGTACGGAAGATCTCGGCCGATGCCTTGCTGGGCGATTCCACCTTGGCATCCACCAGAAACGCGTTGTAGGCGGCATGGCGGATGTCGGGATCGCAGGGGTCGGTCGCCTGCGGGTTCTTCATCAGCGCCCACTGGCGCAGATCCGCCATGGTCGGTAGGCCGGCATAGATCTGGTCGGGACGGATCAGCTGGTAGTGGTGGGTGATGGCCGAGTAGTCGTGCAGCACCAGCGTCTTTTCCGCGCTGAGGGCGGAGAGCGATGCGAGCAGGGCGCTGTGGAAGTCCCAGGTGAGGCCGGCAAACGAGTTCACCATGATGCGGCTCGGGGAGAGGTCGGCGAGCAGCTGCAGCACGAAGGCCATCTCCGTGCGCATGTCGATATCCACGAGGTTCGGGACGTAGATGTCGTCCTGGGAGAAGGAGACCATGTGGTTGTCATGGACCTTCATCATGAGCGACTTCGTGCCGAGCAGGGAGAGTTCGGCGGCCTTGTCCTTCAGATAGGTGTCGATGCCGCCGCCCCAGTTGTGGGTGACCATCAGCGCGGCGCCCTTGGCCATGTCGATCAGCCGCGCGCGATCCAGCGTACGGCGTGCCGTCTGCGCCGGATCGGCTTCGAAATGATGCCGCACGAGCGACGGGTAGTTCGGATGCTTGCGCAGCAGCGCCTTCTGTCCCGCATCGAAATTCTCCGCCTTGGAGGAGGAGAAGGAGACCGAGCCGACATGGAAGGTGAAGACGTCGCAGGCGAGCAGGTTCTTGTAGCCGGCATTCAGGCTGCGCATGCAGAAGTCGTTCTCTTCGCCATAGCCGACCTTGAAGGCGACGGGGTCGAGCGCGCCGATCTCCTCGATGACCGAGCGGCGCATGTAGAAGCAGAAGCCGACGCCGGTCGGCGCTTCCACGGCAACGCCGGCATTGGCGCGGCCGGCGATATCGTTCATCTTGGCCGGCGTGCACTCGAGCGAGAGCAGGTTGTTCTTGTCGCGCAGCGGGTAGCTGCAGAGCGTCGCATTGTTGGAGAGCGGCGTGATGGTGGCGACGCGCGGGTCCTTGTCGGCGTGGGCGATCATCCGCTCGAACCAGCCGGGGAAAACGAAGGCGTCGGAGTTGAGCAGGACCACATCGAGCCCGCCCGAGAGATCCGCGATCGCATGGTTGCAGGTCTGGACGAAGCCGCGGTTCTTTTCGCTCAAGTGATAGTCGAACAGGCCCTTTTCGCCGAGGCGCGCCAGTTCCGCGTTGAGCTTCTGATCCGGGCCGCAGTCGTTGATGACGAGCAGGCTGTAGGCCGCATCGCCGCGTGCCGAAAGGGCGTGATAGACGGAGGCCAGCGTCTCGTCGTAACCCTTGTAGACCGGAAGGATGACGACGGCGCGCGTCGTGTCGCCGAGGACGGCGGGGGAGAGGGCGTCCCATTCGTGACGTTCCGGCGCCTTTGCCGTGAACCAGCGCTTTTCGCTGAGCGCGTTGCCGCGAAAGCCCTTGCTGCGATTCTTGACATAATGCAGCAGCGGCATGGTGCCGGGCTTCAGGTGCTTGCGGTACTGGCGCTCGTAATACCACGGGTCGAAAATGTGGGAGGGAGACCGCTTTTCCTTCCAGCCGAACAGGATGTAATGGAGGCGCGGATCGACGCCGGCCGTCGCGATATCGCCGTTCAGTTCGAGATAGTCTTCCGTGCTGAAGACCTCGTCGATCATCCGGATCGTTTCGGGATACGCATATTCCGAACCGAGCATCAGGCTCAGTTCCTTCTCGGCCTGCGGGTTGCCGTCGGCCTCGAAAGCTTTCAGAAAGTTCTCGTAGCCGCCCCAGATGTCGCCGCGGAAGCGGAGCATGTGTGCGAGGTGGAAATAGGCTTCGGACTGATCCGGCGCCAGTTCGCTTGCGGTCACATAGGCGCTGCGGGCACTACCGATGTCGCCCATCTCCTTGCGGCAATGGCCGAGCTGGATCCAGATCGCGACCTTCGTCGGGTCTGCCTTGAGAACCTGTTCGTAGAGACGCGCAGCCTCCGCCCAGTTGTGGGCAGCATTCGCGGCATCCGCCTTTTGCAAGAGGGGCGCGGTCGCGCTTTTGCTCGATGTTCCTTTCAGGAGGTCCAACCAGTTTCCGGCAGCCATGAATATCCTCGAAATGAAAATCTGAAACATGAAATGTGCGCCAAAGGCGTCGGTTCGGTCCGGTGTTCTTAAAGCGCTCCTGCCCCGACTGTCAAAGGATATCAAGGCTTTCCGATGGCAGGGCAGGGCTGCGGCGCGCCCGAATTGATGGTCTGTCACGGCTAACGCATTGAACAAAAGAAATGATTTTCCTTGCAGTGCGGCAAGCATTGTGCGCTGCGGCGATTTCCGCCTTGCGATGGCCGGCGCGGCATGGTTTGTATCAGAGGGTCCTGAATCGAACGGCAAGATCCGTGTTGCGCGCCTCTCTGCAAGGTTCGCCGGCCGGATGCCAGAAGCGGAGACGACGTGTGACCTATCGCATCATTGCCGGCGGAACCCTGTGGGCCTTTGCCGACCTGAAGCAGCTGATGGCCAAGGCCACGCCGCTGCGCTCCGGCGACGTGCTGGCCGGTGTCGCGGCATCGAGCGCGGAAGAGAGCGTTGCCGCCCGCATGTGCCTTGCCGATGTGCCGCTGAAGCAATTCCTCACCGAGGCGCTCATTCCCTATGAGGCGGATGACGTCACCCGGCTGATCATGGACAGCCATGATGCGACCGCGTTCCGGCCGGTCGCACATATGACGGTGGGGCAGTTCCGGGACTGGCTGCTGACGCCGGCCGCAAGTTCCGCTGTTCTCTCCGCTCTGGCGCGCGGGCTGACGCCAGAGATGGTCGCGGCCGTGTCCAAGCTCATGCGCAACCAGGATCTCATTCTCGTCGCCCGGAAATGCCGTGTGGTCACGCGCTTCCGCAACACGATCGGCTTGGCCGGCACGATGGCGGTGCGACTGCAGCCGAACCATCCCTATGACGACAAGCGCGGTATCGCCGCCAGTATCGTCGATGGACTGCTCTATGGCTGCGGCGATGCGGTGATCGGCATCAATCCGGCGTCCGACAATATCGCGGTGCTGAGCGACCTCAATCATATGCTCGACGAGATCGTGCATCGCTACGACATTCCCACGCAGACCTGCATCCTGACGCATGTGACCTCGTCGATCGGCATGATCGAGCAGGGCGTGCCGGTCGATCTGGTGTTCCAGTCGGTGGCGGGCACGCAGAAGACCAACCAGTCGTTCGGCGTGACGCTCGACATGCTGCGGGAAGGGCGCGACGCCGCGCTCTCGCTGAAGCGCGGGACCGTGGGCGACAACGTCATGTATTTCGAGACGGGGCAGGGGTCGGCGCTCTCGGCCGGCGGCCACCATGGCGTCGATCAGCAGACCTGCGAGGCCCGCGCCTATGCGGTCTGCCGCGCCTTCGATCCGCTGATCGTCAATACGGTCGTCGGCTTCATCGGGCCGGAATATCTGGCGGACGGCAAGCAGATCGTGCGGGCCGGGCTCGAGGACCACTTCTGCGGCAAGCTGCTCGGCGTGCCGATGGGCTGCGACATCTGCTACACCAACCACGCCGAAGCCGACCAGGACGACATGGACGTGCTGTTGACGCTGCTCGGCGCGGCCGGCGTGACCTTCGTCATCGGCGTTCCCGGCGCGGACGATATCATGCTGAACTACCAGTCGACCTCGTTTCACGACCAGCTCTACATCCGCGAGGTTCTCGGCCTCGGCCGCGCGCCGGAGTTCGAGGCGTGGCTGCAGCGCATGGGCCTGACGGACGCTGCCGGCCAGCTGACCCATCACGGGCTCGATCATCCCCTGCTGACCATTCTGGAGGCCTCCTGACATGGCGAAGGATCTTGCAATGACGGATGCCGCCCGCGTCTCGCGGGAGACGAACACAGCCCTGACTGCGCTGACGGACGCGCGTGTCGGTCTTGGCCGCGTCGGAGCGTCGATGCCGACGGCGGAGGTGCTGAAGTTTGCCTATGCGCATGCCCGCGCCCGCGATGCGGTGCATGCCGATTTCGATGCGGATGCCCTGGGCGCGGCGCTGGCGGCGATCGGCCTTGAGAGCGTCTCGGCCCGCAGTGCGGCACCCGATCGGATGACCTATCTCCGGCGGCCTGACCTCGGACGCCGGCTTGCCGATGCGGATCGGGTGCGCCTGGACGCCTTGCAGGCCGAGGGCGTCGATATCGGGATCGTCGTTGCAGACGGCCTTTCGGCGACGGCCGTGCATGTGAATGCGGTGCCGTTTCTGGCCGCGCTCCTGCAGATGCTGCGTAGTGCCGGGCTTACGGTCGGACCGGTCGCCTTCGTCCAGAACGCGCGCGTGGCCGTCGGCGACGAGATCGGCGCGCTTTTGCGGGCGCGGCTGGTGCTGGTGCTGATCGGGGAGCGGCCGGGCCTCTCCTCCGCCGATAGTCTGGGCGTATACCTCACGCATGGGCCGGTGCCGGGGCGCTCGGATGCTGAGCGGAACTGCATCTCCAATATCCGCGAGGGCGGGCTCGTTCCGCCGCTGGCCGCGCGCAAGGCCATGTGGCTCGTGAGCGAGTCCCTGCGCCGGCAGCTGAGCGGCGTTGCGTTGAAGGAAGAAGAGGCGACGCTGATCGGAACCGCGGCCGACGGGTGATTTTTCTCTTGGACTAAATGCTCGGGCGCTGACGTCGATCCCGCGCTTCCTCTGTCATGCCATACAGCGGGGTGTCATGCCGCGGGGCAGGCGTCCTCCGATCGCGTCGCGGATCCGATCATCAGGGCATGAGCCAGACGATAAAGGCGATGATGAGGGCCCAGGCGGCCAGCGACAGCAAGACGGCGACAGCGAGTGCGAGGATGCGCAGGGTCGGTGCGAAGCGTGACACTTCGTCCGGCCGGCGTGCGGCCCATCCGAGCAGGGAGAATTCGCAGGAAAAGATCCAGGCTGGCATCGGTGTTCCCGGTGTGTGCGTTAACGCTGACTTAAATAATAGAAGGCTGGGCAAGGACGCAAGCATAAAGCGCAGGATGGTGCAGCGAAGCGGGTTTCTCGCAACGTGAAGCTGCCGCCTGCGGCGTGCCGCGCACGGCGCGGGAGAGGCTGCATGCCGCCCAAGCCTTTCTGCGGTTAAGGTAAACGTCAGCTATCTTAGCCAGCGCTTGCGTTTGGTGATCGCACCGGGCACTCTGATAGGCATAACTTGTATTTTGCCGGCGGAGGTTTGCAGGCATGCGACATCGTCCCTACGGGTTTCGACCCTCGCTGCGCCTGACGGCGCTTCTTGCCGCGATCCTGATATCGCTGACCCTTTGGGGGCTGCTTTACGCCGCCTATGCGATGATGGCGTGGATGTGGCTCGGCTGTCTCGGGATCCTCGCCATCCTCGCGCTGGTGTTTTACGAAAGCGGAGACTTCCGCAATGCGAGCTGGCCACTGACCATTCTCGCCTATGCCTTCTGGCCGCTGACGGTGGTGGGCGTGCTCGTCTACCTCGCAACGGGATCGGGTAAGCAGGCGGATACATCGGCGCGTGTTTCCGACCGTTGAGCGTATGTCCTTCGTGTTGTCTTCGCGGCTGCCTGGCGGATGGAAGAATCTTGGATGTCCATGCACCGTGTTCCGGCGCCGGTCTTGCGGCTGGTGATGGCAGGGTGCCTTGACGATCGGCACCGTCCAGTCTCATGACCGGTCGTTGCCAATGGTTCGAAGCATAGCCGTCTCTGTGATGGAGTATTCCGCTCTCATATTAGAAAAATTTGAGTTACATAAACTTAAGAGTTGAAGCGCATACTGCCGCCGAACGCCGCGATGTAGGTCGGTGCCGTTGCGCTTCCTTGGTCATGACGGCCGGGTGGATGTGCGTCCGTCCAGCATAGGTGTTTCGTGACCAGGCCATCCATCCGTACATCGCTTATCGGCATCTTCGCCGCCATCGCCGTCCTCACGGCCATTTTCTCTGTCGTGGCGCTGCAATCCCTGTCCAAGACGCGGTCGATTGCGGATAAAGTGGTGACGGAAGTGTTCCCGGCCGTTTCCGCCGTCAAGGACATCCGCATCGAACTGGTGTCCATGCGGCTCGGTTACTTCCAGTATCTCGCCGCCCTGACGCCGGAAGCCACGAAGACGGCGGAATCCCTGCTCGGCGACGCCCGCGTGCGGATCCAGCATGCGGTCGAGGTGTACACGCCTTATGTCAGCACCGATTCCGAGCGTGCGCTTCTGCAGCGCGTGACGGAGACCCTGGCCACCTATGGCAAGGCCGGCGACGACATGATCGCGCTCGCCAAGGTGGGCAATTTCCAGCAGGCGAGCAACATGCTCGAGACCATGGGCGGCATCATCACCCCCGCACAGTCCGCGCTTGACGACCTGATCGCGGGCAACACCGTGCGCGTCAACGACGCCACGAACGTGATGCACCAGACATCCGCCGATGCGACGCTGATCACCTTCATTCTGATCGGTGTCGTCGCGACCCTTCTCGTCGCCTCGACGCTCTATATCCTGCGCGGGATCGCAAGCCCGATCCACTCGATCACGGCCGCGATGACTGGCCTTGCCGGCGGCGATACCGACAGCACCATTCCCTACGCGCAGCGCACCGACGAAATCGGCCAGATGGCCAGTGCGGTCGAAGTGTTCCGGACGGCGGCCGTCAACAACAAGGAGCTTCAGACCCAAGCCGAGTCCCTGCGGCGGACGGCCGAGGCCGACCGCGAGCGCCTTTCGGCCGAGGCCGAACGGGCCGCCCAGGCGCGTCTCGAACAGGCGACATCGAGCCTTGCCGACGGCCTGCGCCGTCTGGCGGCCGGCGATCTCTCCTTCCGTCTCGACGTGCCCTTCGCCCCCGATTTCGAAGCGCTGCGCCATGACCTGAACGCTGCCGTCTCCCAGCTCAACGAGACGCTGGCCGCCGTGGCCGTGGCGGCCGACCAGATCGACAACGGCGCCCGCGAAGTCAGCGAAAGCGCCAACGATCTCTCCCGCCGCACGGAGCAGCAGGCCGCTTCTCTCGAGGAAACGGCCGCCGCCCTCGATCAGATCACCGCGAATGTCGGCCAGTCCTCCATGCGCACCAACGAGGCCCGCGAAGTGGCGTCTCACGCCAACAAGAGCGCCTCCCGCTCGGGCGAGGTCGTTGCCGAAGCCGTCACCGCCATGGGCCGTATCGAGCATTCGTCCAGCCAGATCTCCTCGATTATCGGCGTGATCGACGAGATCGCCTTCCAGACGAACCTGCTGGCGCTGAACGCCGGCGTCGAGGCGGCGCGCGCCGGGGAAGCCGGCCGCGGCTTTGCCGTCGTCGCGCAGGAGGTCCGGGAGCTGGCCCAGCGCTCGGCCAAGGCCGCCAAGGAAATCAAGGACCTCATCCGCAACTCCACGGCCGAGGTCGAGAGCGGCGTCAAGCTGGTGCGCGACACCGGCGACGTGTTGAAGACGATCGAGGCGCATGTGATCGAGATCAACGGCCATATGGAGGCGATCGCCACCTCGGCACGCGAACAGTCCACCGGCCTTGCCGAGGTCAACATCGCCGTCAACCAGATGGACCAGGTGACGCAACAGAACGCCGCCATGGTCGAGGAGACCAGCGCCGCAGGAAGCACGCTTGCAAGCGAGAGCGCCCGCCTGCGCGAACTGATCTCCCACTTCACCCTCGGTGGACGCTCCTCCAACGCGCAGCAGCGCTACGCCGCCTGAGGTTTCCCGACCCTCACCACGAAAACCGGCCGCTTTCGCGCGGCCGGTTTTTCTCTGTCCGCAACCGCGGGCGCGTCAATGCTCCGGCTTGCGGTCGAGACCGACGCCCTTGCAGGAAAAGCGGGTATCGAAGGCCTTGGCCGGATCGGTGTCCGGTCTGATCAGTTTCGCTTTCACCAGTTCGTCTGCGAGCTGCCGGTAGCGTTCGGCCGTCATGCATCCGATGCCCTTCTCGAGCGCATCGCCGCTGTCCACGATCCCGTATTGCTTGATCTTGTCGATCGCATAGGCGATCTGGCCGTCGCTCATCTCCGGATTGGCCGCCCGGATCAGCGCGTTTGCCGCCGTATTGTCCCCGTAGAGATAGGCATACCAGCCCTCGATCGAGGCATCGACGAACCGCTGGACGAGATCGGGATGGGTGTCGATGAGGCTCTTCTGCGTTGTGATCATCGCTGCATAGGGCCTGTAGCCGCTGTCGGCGAGCAGGAAGATCCTGGGTTCGAGACCGGTCTGTCGTTCGATTTCGTAGGGTTCCGACGTGATGAGCCCCTGCTGGGCGGCGTTCCTGTTGGCCAGAAACGGCGCCGAACTGAAATTGTAGGGCCTGTACTGCTCATCGCGGAAGCCCGGGAAATTGGCTTTCATCCATGCGAAATAGGCGCCGAAGCCGCCTTGCGTCATATAGATCGTCTCGAGCCGTGCCAGATCCGCGAAGGTCTCGATGCCGCGATCGGGATGGGCCAGAATGACCTGGGCGTTCTTCTGGTAGAAGGCGGCGACATCGACGAGCGGGATGCCCTGCTCGATGCCGACCAGCTGCTCCTGCTGGGTGCCGAGATAGAAATCGAGTTTGCCGGCAAGCAGCAGGTTGCGATTCATCGCGGCCGGGCCGCCCTGAACGATCTCGACATTCAAGCCATACCGCGCATAGGTGCCATCGGCCACCGCCTGATAGAAGCCGCCATGATCCGCCTCCGCCAGCCAGTCCGTGCCGAACCGGACCGTATCGGCCCCTTCGGCGACCTTCGCGGAGAGACCAAGGAGGGCGAAAAAGGAGCTGGTCGCAAGGCTCCTGACGGTCGAAAATGCGCGCATGTGCGTTCCTGAAAAAATGGCGTGTTGGCAATCGGTTGCAAGGGAATTCAAGGGGTTTCTCATATGACCGGAAGGCTGGGCAATAGCGGGTGTCGTCATATCGATCACTGGAAGAGCTGCAGGATGTTCTGGGAATTGCTGTTGGCAATCTGGAGAGACTGGATGGCCAGCTGCTGTTGTGTTTGCAGCGCTTTGACCCTGGTCGAGGCTTCGTTCATCTCCGCATCGACAAGCCGGCCGACGCCCTTGTCGAGGTTCGACATCAGGGTCTGGGTAAAATCCCTCTGCATCACCATGCGCTTGTCGAGCGCGCCAAGGACAGCGCCGGCGTCGATGACTTCGGCCGACACGACCTCGATATATCCGATGTAGCGATCGAGCCAATCGGGATTGGCGACGATATCGATATCGAGGAAATTCTGTTCGGCAAGCGGTTCGATGCTGACGCCGATACTGTTGAATCCGATGCCGGTTCTCGAGCCGGACAAACGGTCGACATCCTTGTCCGACCGTACCGAGATGGTGCCCGGTGATGTCGCCTCGATGATGACGTTCGGCCAGCTGCTGCCGACCAGCGCGTGCAGCAATGTCACCATCTCGTCGGCCGTCTGGATCTCGCCGGTGTCCTTGCCCAGCAACGCGTTGACATAGGTCCGGTCGAAGCTGTGATGCGTCGCGGGCGCGCCGTTGACGCTGAAGTCGAAATCGATGCGCACCCCGTCTTTGTTGTCTCCGTCGGGGTAGACTTTGAACGGCTCGAAAGAGAGGACCATCTGTGACCCGCGTGATCCATAGTCTGTCGCTCTGTTGCTCAGTCCAGCGGCGCTGCCGGTCAGATTCGTGATCTCGATGGATGATCCGTTCAGGCCGGAACTCTCACTGGTACCGACGTTGACGTGGTTTGGTACGGTGCCGCCGCGACCATCCAATGTCAGGTTGGCATAGGCGCCAGCATTTGCCGCGGACAACGCTCGATCGAGAACGGACGCGTATTGTTTGTAGTCCACAATGACACCGTTCTGGCCCGGCAGCCACGTGTCGACAAATGCGCGGTCGATGGTGACGTGCGTTGTTTTGCCCGGATGATACGGCGGATCGAGATCGGCTGGATTGTCGGCATCGACCGTCACGTCGAACTCGATCTTATCGCTGGCGCCAAACGTCAGAGGACCTGTGAAGGTAAATCCGAACCGACCATTCTCGCCGCTCACCGCATTGTCCGGAAACGTTCGCACGACGCCATCGTTATCCATGAACGTGTCGTGGACGCGTACGCCACCAAGGGTTTTGAGCTTTCGCGTGTCGGCTTGCAGGATGCCCCCGCCATCCTTGTTGAAAAGGGAGACTTCCGAAAGATGGAAGTCGGTCGTTCCCAGGGACAGGCCGTTCTCGCTCCGGTGCAGGGCGTTGACGAGGGAAACGCGGTTCAGATCAGTGTCGTTGATATCCGCGACATCGGTCTTGAGCCAATTGACGCCGCTGAAGCTGGCCGCGTTGGCGACGCTCACGACCTGTTGCTGGAGCTGCGAAAGCTCCTTCTGAATCTTGGCCGGATCGACGCCCGGTTCCTTGGCCGCGATCAGCCGTGATGTGAATTCCGACAGGATATCCGACACGGCGGTGATGCCGTTATAGGCGGTATCGATCTGGGCGGAGCCGAGATTGATGACGTCGGTGACCGCTGTCATCGCCTTGTTGTCGGAGCGCATGGTGGTGGCAATCGACCAGTAGGCGGCATTGTCGGCCGCCGTTTCCACGCGCATGCCGGAGCTGATCTGCTGCTGTGCTTCCGCAGATCTCGACGCGATGCCGCGCAACGTCTGGAGAGCGGCCATGGCGGATGTGTTCGTCAGGAGGCTGGTCATGTCAAAAGGCCCGAAAGACAGGCTAGCCCCCCGACGTCAGAGCCGTCGGGTAGAGGGATAGCGAATGTGGGAACACTTTCAACGGTTAACCCTTGAGGGTGCTCGCCCTAATGGCGAGACCGTCGCCCGAGGGGGCGGGTTTATCCGCCGGCTCCGGGCTGTCTTGGCTGCGGTCATCCATCGAATCGGCCGCAATCGTTCATGTTTCTAAAATGACCGTGGTTAACGGGGTGTTAACGTGCCGGGCGATGCAGATCTGTCGCTCAGGGCGCGTAACTGCGGAATGACGCTCGCGACGAGGTCGAACTCCGGCGAAAAGCTGCCGACGAGATGAACGCATTGCCGCTCGATATCGCCCTTCTCGGCGATGTCCTTCACCGCAACGGCATTCTGGTGCAGAAATCGCGAGTACAGACGCCGTTCCTGCGACGCTGCGTCGGGAAACCTGATCCGCCCCATCTGTCGGGCAGCGGCCTTCATCCGGATGGCCTCGACAAACCCCTGGCGGACCGCGCCGTTCGTGATCGGGCCGACTTCCGCATGCAACCGCACCGATCCGGACCTTCCATCGTCGCCGACCCGGAATTCGATCCATGAGATCAGAGGATACCCGGCCCACCAGTTTTCACAGCCGTCCCACGCACCTCGGGTCTTCTCCAGCTCTGCAACCCAGCCGGCCGGCAGAAAGCTGACCTGATCCCTGGCAATCTCCGACAGGACAACATGGCCGTTACCGATTCTAACCAGCTTTCCACGCAACGGTTTTTCACCAAACACACCCCGAACCGCCTGATCAAAGCTACTGCCCGTGGCCGGTTTTGCCAGAAGATCGAGCGTCGCCTTATGATCGCGGTACAGTTGCAGGGCCAGATCATGTGCCGAAGGCTCGTCTCTGCTCATGGTCTGCCCCCTCGATACACGTCAACACCATGAAGCCGCCTCGCCAGGCAACCGCCCGCACCGCCGCGAATCCTCTTCATGCAATCACTGATATTCGGTGTCGCTCATATTGCCAATGCCGATCGCAACGGAAAGCGCGCGATTTTTCTCGGCTGTGACAGTTATTGGAGAGGGGGGGAAGAAATGGCGCACCCGACAGGATTCGAACCTGTGACCTTTGGAATCGGAATCCAACACTCTATCCAGCTGAGCTACGGGTGCAGCAACCGGCTTTGCCGGGTGGATGAGGGGTTCATAGCTTAGGTTTGGGTTGGCATCAATGGGGAAGACAGGGATTGGTGGAAAATCGGGCGGGGTGGCTGTGGTGCGGTGGCGGGGGAGATCCGGTTGGGGGCGTGGGGCGTAGACGGTGTTGACTGTGGGTGACCGGCCTTCTGGCGGGCCGACGGCGCAGATGTGGCCGGGAGAATGGAATGCTGGGGTTTCGGGACGGGTATCGGGCGGTGGTGTTGGGGGCGAGCGGCGGGATCGGGGCTGCGGTTCTGGTGGCGCTGGAGGGTGATCCGATGTGCGGTGAGGTGGTGGGGCTGTCGCGGCGGGATGACGGGATGGATGTGACGGAGGAGGGGTCCGTGCAGGCTGCCGCCCGTGGCGTTGCGGCGCGGCCGGGCACGGTCGATCTGGTGTTCGATGCGACCGGGGCGCTGGAGATCGACGGGCAGGGGCCCGAGAAGACGATCCGCGCGATCGATCCTGCCGTCATGGCGCGGCAGTTCGCGGTCAACGCCATCGGGCCGGCGCTGCTGATCAAGCATTTCGCGCCGCTCTTGCCGCGAGACCGGCGCTGCGTCCTCGCGACGCTTTCGGCGCGAGTCGGGTCGATCGGCGACAACAGGCTCGGCGGGTGGATTTCCTATCGCTCGGCAAAGGCGGCGCTCAACCAGATCGTGCGGACGGCGTCGATCGAGATCGCGCGCACATGCCCGCAGAGCGTCGTCGTCGCCCTGCATCCTGGCACGGTGGAAACCGGGCTGACGGCCACGCATGGGCGGCACGCCGACAAGGTGTCGCCGGCGGAAGCCGCGTCCGCTCTCCTTTCTGTTATTGATGGCCTCATACCGGCGCAGACGGGGCATTTCTTCGCTTACGACGGGACGGAGATCGCATGGTAGCGGCGACATCACGGGCGTGGCAGAGGGTGGGAGGGCAGGGCCGATGAGCGGTGATACGGTTCGCAACCTGATCCTCATCCTCGGCGACCAGCTGTCGCCGGAGATGTCGAGCCTCGCCGGCGCCTCGGCGGACGATGTGGTGCTGATGTGCGAGGTGATGGAGGAAGCGCACTATGTGCGGCATCATCCGAAGAAGATCGCGTTTCTCTTTTCCGCCATGCGCCATTTCGCCGAGGATCTGCGCGCGCGCGGGCTGACGGTGCGCTATGTGCGGCTCGAGGACGAGGGCAATAGCGGCGCGTTCGGAGGCGAGGTCGGTCGCGCCGTCTCGGAGCTGCGGCCGGACCGCGTCATCGTCACGGAGCCCGGCGAGTTCCGCGTGCTCGAGATGATGGACGGCTGGCAGCGGGCGTTCAATGTTCCGGTCGAGATCCGCGACGATACGCGGTTTCTCTGTTCGCGGTCCGAATTCGCAGCCTTTGCCGGCGGGCGGCGGCAGCTGCGCATGGAAACCTTCTACCGGGAGATGCGGCAGAAGACCCGTCTCTTGATGGAAGGCGACGCGCCGGCCGGCGGGCGCTGGAACTTCGACGCCGAAAACCGCAAGCCGGCGACGCTCGATCTGTTCTCGCAGCCGCGCAAGGGGTTTGCGCCGGATGCGATCACGGCGGAGGTGCTTGCGCTCGTCGGACGGCGGTTCGGCGCGCATTTCGGACGGCTCGAAGGCTTCGACTTCGCCGTCACCCGCGCGCAGGCGGAGACCTTGCGGGACCGGTTCATGGTCGATCACCTGCCGCGGTTCGGCGAGCGGCAGGATGCCATGCTCTCGGGCGATCCCGTGCTCAGCCACTCGCTGCTCTCGTTCTATCTCAATGCCGGGCTGCTCGATCCGCTGGATCTCTGTCGGCGGGCGGAGACCGTCTATCTTGCCGGCGATGCGCCGCTGAATGCGGTCGAGGGCTTCATCCGCCAGATCATCGGCTGGCGGGAGTATATTCGCGGCGTCTACTGGCTGAAGATGCCGGACTATCGGGAGATGAATTTTCTGGAGGCCGATCGCGCGTTGCCGGATTTCTACTGGACCGCCGACACGCGCATGGCCTGCCTGCGGCAGGTGATCACGGAGACGCGCGACAATGCCTATGCCCACCATATCCAGCGGCTGATGATCACGGGGAATTTCGCCATGCTGGCCGGGGTCCGGCCGCTCGAGATCCACCAGTGGTATCTCGAGGTCTATGCGGATGCCTATGAATGGGTGGAGTTGCCGAACGTCATCGGCATGAGCCAGTTCGCCGATGGCGGCTTTCTCGGGTCGAAGCCCTATGCCGCGGGCGGCAATTACATCAACCGCATGTCGGACTACTGCGAAGGCTGCGCCTACGACGTGCGCAAGAAGACAGGAAAGGATGCCTGTCCGTTCAACGCGCTCTACTGGGATTTTCTCGACCGCAACGCGGACAAGCTGAAGGGCAACCACCGGCTGGGGCCGGTCTATGCCGCCTGGGGCCGGATGAGCCCGGAGCAGAAGCGGGAGACGCGGCAGAGCGCCCGGGCGTTCCTTGCGGAACTGGACGCCCTGCCGAAGACCTATTGACCGCGTCTGTCCGGGCGAGCGCTCAGAGTTCGACGGCGATCTGGCGCTTTTCCTTGACGGACCGGAGCGCGGCTTCCGCGAGTGCGAGTGCGGCAAGGCCGTCCGCGCCGGAGGGGGTAATCGGCGTGCCGGTCTCGATGGCGGAGATGAAGCTCGCGATCTCGTTGGCATAGGCTTGGGTATAGCGGGTCATGAAGAAATCGTGCAGGGGCGGGCGGGTGTAGCCTTCGCCATTGGCGATCTCGATGGAGACGGCGCGCTGGTTTTCCGCCGAGACAACGCCCTTGGAGCCGTGCACCTCGATGCGCTGGTCGTAGCCATAGGTGGCACGGCGCGAGTTGGAGATGATCGCCTGCTTGCCGCTGGCGGTTTCGAGGATGACCGAAACGCTGTCGTAATCCCCGGCGGTTCCGATCTCGGGATCGACCAGCACGGCGGCATGGGCCGTGACGATGGTCGGCTCTTCGCCGAGCAGGAAGCGCGCCATGTCGAAGTCGTGGATCGTCATGTCGCGGAAGATGCCGCCGGAGCGCTTGATGTAATCGACCGGCGGCGCGCCGGGATCGCGCGAGATGATCGTCACCATTTCGACATCGCCGATGCGGCCGTCCTCGATCGCCTGCCGCACGGCCATGAAATGCGGGTCGAAGCGGCGGTTGAAGCCGACCATCAGCTTTCCGTCCGTTTCGGCGACCGTCTTCAGGCAATCGCGGACGCGGCCGACATCCAGGTCGATCGGCTTTTCGCAGAAGATCGCCTTGCCGGCGCGGGCGAAGCGCTCGATCAGGTCGGCATGGGTATCGGTGGGCGTGCAGATGACGACGGCGTCGATATCGTCGGCCGCCTCGATCGCCTCGATGGTGCGGACCTCGCAGCCATAGCTGTCGGCAATCGCCTGAGCTGCCGCGGGAAACGCATCGGCAACGGCCACGAGACGCGCATGGGCATCGCCGCTGACGGCCTTGGCATGAACCTTGCCGATACGGCCGGCGCCGAGAACACCAAATCTCACAGTCATGTTACCACTTTCAATAGCGCGGCCCGAAAGCCACTGGACGCGGAATGATGCGCTCACTCCGCTGGAAGCGCTTGGCGATCCGCTGACGGCGGATCCGTCCTGTCGAGGAGGGGATGTGCCGGCGACGCCGTCTCCTCCCGAGGCGTCGCGTCGTCCTGATCGATGTCGCGCCCTCCGGAACGAAACATTGATCTGGATTGATTTTTGGAATTTTTATTCCGTCTTGTTCCTGCCCGTCAAGCCGGTACCCTTGCGCTTGCGATGTTTTTTGCGCATGTCATCTGCGCTGGGCTGCGCGATCTCCGTGATACAGCGCGCTCGGCCGACGTTTGGTCATCCAAGAGGACTCATGCAGAAGTTCATCGACCCGGATCATCCTTTCTACCGTCCTCTCTGGAGGCGTCTGTTGATCGTCGGGAGCTGCGCGCTCTGGACGGCCGTCGAGTTCTGGAACGGCGCCTCGACCTGGGGCATGATCTTTCTGGCCGTCACCGCCTATACCTCGGCCACGCTGATCGTGTTCTTCAAGCCGACGACGACATCGACCGACGTCGTGCCGGAGGCGACGGCCGCCGATGCACCGCCGCTCGCAGATCCCGACGCGCCGCCAAGGGACGAGCCGAAGGCCTGACGGCCAAAGCTCGACGCGCGCGCTATCGGGGGCGCTGTGGCGTCAGGCCGATCGGCAGGCCGCGCTTCAGCCGGCGCAGTGCCTCGTCCACCAGCATATTGGCGATCGTCATGCGCGTCGTCGCTGCCTCTCTATCCCCCGGCGCGTGGCGATCCGGATGGTTGCGGTTGGCGAACGCCCGGCGCTTCTCCGCGAGGGTGGTGGGCGTGTCCGTATTCGAGAGCTGAAGGTCTTCGGCGACCTGCGCGGGTGTCAGGCGGTCGAGATGGGCGGGCCGTTGCCGAAGCGGGGGCCTTGCGGCTCGGAGAAGCGGAGCCGGGCGCGGACGTAGCGGTTCGGGTGCCGCGCTTCCGGCCTCGTCGATATCGGCATAGGCCTGCCGCACGGCATCGCCGCCAGCGGCGCGTTCCGTATCGAAGGCGAGGCTGGCGTTCAAGCCCGCGATGCCGGCACGCGGGGATGGCCCGGCCGCCTCCCGCGGGTCTTCCGCCTCAAGACGTTCGAGCACGGACTGAAAGAGCGATTTGCCGAACATGTCCGTCCCTTCCGGCTGGAGCGGCACCCCTGTGGGGTGCCGCGGCGTATTATCGTCGCAAGCCAAGCACGACAGGATTGCGTAAGCCTGTCCATGCCGAGCGGATGCCGATCAGCCTTTGCTTTCCTGAAGAATGAGATCGTAGAGCAGCTTGGCGCTCGGCGGCAGTTCGCGACCGCGGGGGGTGATGAGGCTGTAGGGGCGGATGGTGATGGCGAAATCGATCGGCAGGACGCGGATCTCGCCGATCGACGTTCCGTTGCTGGCGACCAATTCCGCGACGTCCTTGGCCACAGGCGCAATCGCATTGGTGTTGCGCACGATGGAAAGGGTCAGGATGATGGAGGAGGTGTTGATCGTCGTGGTCGGCAGGGGCACGCCGCTGGTGAGGAAACTGTCCTCCACGGAACGCCGCAACAGCGTGCCGGCCGGCTGGAAGACCCAGTCGTAGCCCGGCAGGTCCTCGTGGACGATGACCGGCTTTTCGAGCAGGGGGTGACCCTCGCGAACGATCAGACAGACGTCTTCCGAGCCGATCTCCACGAGGTCGAATTGGCGGGGGTCGATATCGTCGGGAATGCGGCCGATGACGAAGTCGTGACGGGCTGCCATCAGCTCGCGGATCAGGACATTGCTGTTTTCCACCTGAATGCTGATCTCGATGCCGGGATAGGCCGTCGTCACCTGATTCATCGCGGGCACGGCGAGATGCAGGGCAGGGCCGGTGACGGAGCCGAGCGAGACGGAGCCGCCGCGGCCCGTCTTCAACTCGCCGATCTCCCGGGCTGTTTCCCGAAGCTCGAGGAAGATGGTGCGCGCGCGCCGGGCGAGCGCCTTTCCATAGGGCGTGAGTTCCACGCCGCGCGCCACGCGCTCGCAGAGGGGCGCGCGCAGGATCGATTCGATTTCTCCGAGCATGCGTGAAGCGGCCGGTTGTGATATGCCCAGAGCCTCCGCAGCGGCGCTGATCTGACCCCTATCCTCGATCGCGAGGATGAGATGCAGGTGGACAAGCTTCAAACCCGACTTGAATACATTGCGCGCGGAGGCACCAAAGGGCACAAGCCCTTGATTTTCCGTGTCTTCCATAGGCCGTCACCCTCCCAGCTCCCCCGTCCATTAAAAATCACATTCTTTTCGTTTATTATACCAAAAAAAATATGCGCCTACACGAATATTGTATTTGACAGTTATGGAGTTTGATTCCAGTTTGCCGGCATGTGCGCCGGCGCTTGCGGAGGTTAAAGCCGGGGGGATTTCTTCATCCATTTTCCCTCCACCCTGGAACGACGTTCCGGGTGCGTCCAGCGCCGCACATATCGCGACGGCTCCAGGCCGGCGCGGTCAACACTCCAGGGAGAGACCTTATGAAATTGGTTACATCACTTCTGGCCGCTGCCGCCATCGGCGTCGCGTCCTTCGCATTCCCGGCTTTCGCGCAGGACAAGGGCACCGTTGGCATTTCCATGCCGACCAAGACCTCGACCCGCTGGATCTCGGACGGCGAGACCATGGAAAAGCTGTTCAAGGAAGCCGGCTACACGGCAGACCTGCAGTTTGCCGACGACGATATCCCGAACCAGCTCGCCCAGATCGAAAACATGGTCACCAAGGGTGCCAAGGTTCTCGTCATCGGCGCCATTGACGGCACGACGCTCTCCGACATTCTCGCCAAGGCGCATGACGCCGGCGTCAAGGTCATCGCCTACGACCGCCTGATCCGCGACAGCGGCAACGTCGACTACTACGCGACGTTCGACAACTTCCAGGTCGGCGTTCTCCAGGCAACGACGCTTGTCAACGGCCTGAAGCTGGACGGCGCGACCGAGCCGAAGAACGTCGAACTCTTCGGCGGTTCGCCGGACGACAACAACGCCTTCTTCTTCTACGATGGCGCGATGTCCGTTCTCCAGCCGCTGATCGACGCCAAGAAGATCGTCGTGAAGTCCGGCCAGATGGGCATGGAACAGGTCGGCACGCTGCGTTGGGACGGTGCCGTTGCACAGGCCCGCATGGAAAACCTGCTGTCCTCGACCTACACCGACGCGAAGGTCGACGGCGTTCTCTCCCCCTATGACGGTCTCTCGATCGGCATCATCTCGGCCCTGAAGGGCGTTGGCTACGGCTCCGGCGACATGCCGATGCCGATCGTCACCGGCCAGGACGCCGAACTGCCGTCGGTCAAGTCAATCATGGCTGGCGAACAGTACTCCACGATCTTCAAGGACACGCGCGAACTGGCCAAGGTTACCGTTGGCATGGTCGATGCCGTGATCAGCGGCAAGGAGCCCCAGATCAACGACACCAAGACCTACGACAACGGCGTCAAGGTCGTTCCGGCCTACCTGCTGAAGCCGGTTGCCGTCGACAAGACCAATGCCAAGGACGTTCTGGTCGGCGCCGGCTACTACACCGCCGAGCAGATCGACAACTAAGCGATCACGCTATCATGGGGTCCGCGATACCAGTCGCGGACCCTTTTGGCATATGAGGAGCCTGACCCCCGGCCGGTCCCACCTCATCAAACGACGGACGGCCACTGGAACGCCTGACATGGACAAATACATTCTCGAAATGCGGGGCATCACCAAGACGTTTCCCGGCGTGAAAGCGCTCGACAACGTCAATCTCAAGGTTCGCGAGGGCGAGATCCACGCGCTCGTGGGCGAGAACGGTGCCGGCAAATCGACCCTGATGAAGGTGCTGAGCGGCGTCTATCCCGCCGGCAGCTATGACGGGGACATCGTTTACGACGGCTCGGTTCGGCAGTTCAAGGACATCTCCGACAGCGAGCATCTCGGCATCATCATCATCCACCAGGAACTGGCGCTCGTTCCGCTGCTCTCGATCGGGGAAAACATCTTCCTCGGCAACGAGGTGGCGACCAAGGGCGTCATCGACTGGAAGGAAACCTTCGCGCGCACGCGCGAGCTTCTGGCCAAGGTCGGCCTGAAGGAGTCGCCCGCAACGCTGATCACCGATATCGGGGTGGGCAAGCAGCAGCTGGTGGAAATCGCCAAGGCGCTGTCGAAAAAGGTGCGCCTGCTGATCCTCGACGAGCCGACCGCCTCGCTCAACGAGACGGATTCGGCGGCCCTCCTTCACCTGCTGATGGAATTCCGCAAGCAGGGCATGACCTCGATCATCATTTCGCACAAGCTGAACGAGATCAAGACGGTCGCCGACAAGATCACCATCCTGCGCGACGGCGGCACGGTTGAAACGCTCGACTGCCACAACGAGGATATCGGCGAAGACCGGATCATCAAGGGCATGGTCGGGCGCGACATGGACGACCGCTATCCCCCGCGCGAGCCGAAGATCGGCAGCACGCTCCTGGAAGTGAAGAACTGGAACGTCTACCACCAGCACCACCGCGACCGGCAGTTCCTGCATGACGTGAACTTCACGGTTCGCGCCGGCGAGGTCGTCGGCATTGCCGGGCTGATGGGCGCCGGGCGCACCGAGACGGCGATGAGCATCTTTGGCCGTTCCTGGGGCCACAAGATCACCGGCGACGTGCTGATGCACGGCAAGCCGGTCGATGTCAGCACGATCCAGAAGGCGATCGAGGCGGGGCTTGCCTACGTAACCGAGGACCGCAAGCATCTGGGCCTGGTTCTGAACAACAACATCATGCACAACACGACGCTCGCCAACCTGCCGGCCGTCGCAAACAGCGGCGTGATCGACGGGCACCGCGAGCGCGAGGTCGCAACCGACTATCGCAAGCGCCTGCGCATCCGCTCGCACTCGATCTATCAGGAAACGGTCAACCTCTCGGGCGGCAACCAGCAGAAGGTCGTGCTGTCCAAGTGGCTGTTCACCAATCCCGAAATCCTCATCCTCGACGAGCCGACACGCGGCATCGACGTCGGTGCGAAATACGAAATCTATTCCATCATCAACCAGCTGGCCGCCGAGGGCAAAGGCATTCTCATGATCTCATCCGAGATGCCCGAGCTTCTGGGAACCTGCGATCGGATCTACGTCATGAATGAAGGTCGTATCGTCGCGGAACTTCCCAAGGGTGAAGCCAGCCAGGAATCCATCATGCGAGCCATCATGCGCTCCGGGGAGAAGCACTAATGGTCCTTGAAACCAGCGCACCAACCGCCAAGCCGTCCGTCGGCGCCTATCTGAAAGCCAACATCCGCGAATACGGCCTTCTGGTCGCGCTCGTCGTCATCATGTTGTTCTTCCAGTTCGTCACCGGCGGCGTCCTGTTCCGCCCCGTCAACATCACCAACCTGATCCTGCAGAACTCGTTCATCGTCATCATGGCGCTGGGCATGCTGCTGATCATCGTCGCCGGCCATATCGACCTCTCGGTCGGGTCCATCGTCGCCTTCACCGGCGGCCTTTCCGCCGTGATGATGGTGAAATGGGGCATTCACTACGCGCTCGTCGTGCCGCTCTGCCTCGTGCTCGGTGGTCTCGTGGGTGCGGCGCAGGGATACTGGGTCGCCTACCAGAAGATCCCGTCCTTCATCGTGACGCTGGCCGGCATGCTCGTGTTCCGCGGCCTGACCTACCTGATCCTCCAGAACCGCCCGATCGGTCCGTTTCCCAAGGAATTCCAGGTTCTGTCGACCGGCTTCGTACCCGACCTGCTCTGGTTCGCGAACCCCAACCCGGCGATCGTCACCAACCTGTTCGCGCTGGTCGCCGTCATCGTCCTCGTCGGTCTCGCCGTCTATTTCGGCATGAAGGACCGCAGCAACAACGACAAGCACGGCACCGAGAACGAGCCCTTCGTGTTCTTCGCCATCCAGATGGCCATCATCGGCGTCGTTGCGATCTTCCTCGGCTTCCAGCTGTCGACCTATCGCGGTTTCCCGAACGTGCTGATCGTCATGGCGCTGCTGATCGCGCTCTACACCTTCATCACCACGCGCTCGACCATCGGCCGCCGCATCTACGCCATGGGCGGTAACGAGAAGGCGGCCAAGCTCTCGGGCATCAACACCGAGCGCCTGACCTTCCTGACCTTCGTCAACATGGGCGTGCTGGCAGCGCTCGCCGGCATGATCATCGCGGCCCGCCTGAACTCGGCGACGCCCAAGGCCGGCGTCGGCTTCGAGCTGGACGTCATCGCGGCCTGCTTCATCGGCGGTGCCTCGGCCTCCGGCGGCGTCGGCAAGATCACCGGTGCGGTCATCGGCGCGTTCATCATGGGCGTCATGAACAACGGCATGTCGATCATGGGCCTCGGCATCGACTACCAGCAGCTCGTCAAGGGCCTGGTGCTGCTCGCCGCCGTGTTCTTCGACGTCTACAACAAGAACAAGGGCTGATCGTCGCCCGAAAGGGTCTACGCCAGCCGTTCGAGATCACGCCGCCGTCTGACACGCTCAGATGGCGGCGTTCGCATTTCAAAAGGGAGAGAACAGCATGCTGATGTCGCAGATCCGCAACGAGGATGGCTCGATCACGGTTGCGGTCCGGGAGGAGGGCGAGCCGGCCCGCGCCGTCCGCGGCGCACGGAGCGTTTATGATCTTGCGCTGGAAGCCGCCAACGCCGGCCGGGTGCTCGCCGACGTCGTGCTGGCGCGGGGCCTTGGCGGGGTAGTCGATCTCCAGGCCGCCGATGCGGACGGGCGTTTCCTGCCGCCGATCACCCATCCCGATCCGGCGCATCTTCACCTGACCGGCACGGGTCTGACCCATCTCGGCTCGGCCGCCACCCGCGATGCCATGCATGCCGCCGCGACGGCCGACGAGACCGCGATGACGGACTCCATGAAGATGTTCCGGATGGGTCTCGACGGCGGCAAGCCGAAACCGGGCGAGACGGGCGTGCAGCCGGAATGGTTCTACAAGGGCAATGGACTGCAGCTCGCGGCACCCGGCGGCGATCTCGTCTCACCCGCATTCGCCCAGGATGGCGGCGAGGAGCCCGAGATGGCCGGCATCTACGTCATTGCCGACAGTGGCCAGCCCTTCCGGCTCGGCTTTGCGGTCGCCAACGAATTTTCCGACCATATCACGGAGCGGGTCAACTATCTCTTCCTCGCGCATTCCAAGCTCCGCCCCGCGAGCTTCGGCCCGGAGATCCGCATCGGCCTCGCCCCGCAGGACGTCCGTGGGACATCCCGCATCCTGCGCGACGGCACGGTGCTCTGGGAGAAGCCGTTTCTCTCCGGCGAAGCCAACATGTCCCACAGCTTCGCCAATCTCGAATATCATCACTTCAAATACGGCCTCTTCCGCGCATCCGGAGACATCCACGTGCATATGTTCGGCACGGCGACGCTGTCGTTCGGGGATGGCGTGCGGACCCAGGCGGGCGATGTGTTCGAGATGGAGGCGGCGGGGTTCGGGCTGCCGTTGCGGAACCGGCTGGTGATCGAGGCGGAGACGGGGGTATCGGTGGGGGTGCTGTGAGGTCGTTGTGGTGAGGCAGTCCATAGAACGGACGACGCTCGACAGTTGCTCGTGCCGTCATTCGACGGTGATACCCATCTCTTTAGCTGCCCGCGACAGCGCCTTGTCGCGTGTGGCGAGCGGGAGACCACGTCGGGCCGCGACGTCCAGATAGGTTGCGTCGTAGATCGCCAGCCCATGCTCGCGGGCGAGTGGCAGGATCTCCCGGATATGTCGTGCGATGGCGATGGTGTCTGTTTCGAGGGGAAGCTGCGATATCAAGTCCAGCCTTTGGATGAGGCTGGCCGCCGAAATCCGGCCGCGGCGCTCGGCCAGCATCAGGACATTGGCGATTTCCAGATGAAAAAGCGCAGGAACGACGGCTCCGCTGTCGGCAACCCGCTCTGCGATCGCATCGGTTTGCGGGCTTGCTTCATCCTCGAAGCACCAGGACAGGGCTATGGACGCATCGATCACGATGCTCATCTGCGGCCTTCGTCGCGCAGGTCCTTCCAAGATAGTTCGCCTAGTGTTTCCGTCTTCCGCAAGGCTTTGAGGGCCGCGACGATTTCCTGGCCGCTCCGCTTCGGATCGTCGTCGATGGCCACCAGCCTTGCAATGGATTTGCCGTGCTTGGTGATCGTCACGTCTTCTCCGTGCGCTGCCTTTTCCAGCAAGGCGGAAAACTGCGCTTTCGCCTCGAATGCACCGATCTTCATGACATTTCTCCACGTCCGACCTGAAATTTAAGCCTGAATCCATTTCGCCACAAGGGAGGCATCGGGAGGTGCAGGATCAAACCGGTCTCGGCTCTCACGCTCTCCGCATCAACTCTGACTCTGGCTCTGCCCCTGTTGCTCCACCGTCAGCGCCACCGTCAGCGTCTCGTTCGCGGCGCCGTGGACCAGTCCGGAGATGGGGGCGGCGTCGCGGTAGTCGAGGCCGGTGGCGATGCGGACGTAGCGTTCGTCGGGGCAGACGTCGTTGGCCGCGTCGAAGCCGACCCAGCCGAGGCCGGGAAGGTGGGCTTCGGCCCAGGCATGGGTGGCCGTCTGCTCGATGCGGTCGTCCATCATCAGATAGCCGGAGACGTAGCGGGCGGGGAGGCCGACCGAGCGGGCGCAGGCGATGAAGATATGCGCGTGATCCTGACAGACGCCGATGCCGCGCGTCAGCGCCTCGTCCGCGGTGGTTTCCGTTCCCGTCGATCCCGGCTCGAAGGCGACGGCCTGGTGGATGGCGCCCATGAGGTTGTGCATCTGCGCCAGCACACCGTCGCCCGACTGGGACTTGGCCAGATCGCGGATCTGCTTCGTCCGCTTGGTCAGCGGCGTGTCACGCTGGAACAGCCAGAGGGGGATGTAGGACTGATGGGGGCCGAACACGCCGGCGCGGTCCTGCGTCTCGATCTCGCCGCTGGCGACGATGCGCATGCGGATCTGGTCTCCCATGACGCTGACGAGGGTCACGCGGTTTGCGAAATGATCCTCGTAGCCGACCTCCACCTTGGCGCCTTCCACCGAGGTCTCCCAGTTCAGAACGGTCTGTCCCGGCTCCGTGAAGGGTGTGAGGCGGAGCCGCTGCAGCGAGTAGCTGACCGCCTCCGCATAGCTGTATTCGGTCGTATGGGTGATTTTCAGTCGCATGCGCCTGGTCCGTCCTTGGTCAATAGAACCGGTAGCCGTCGGAGATTTCCTGGCTCAGACGATTGTTCTGGGTGATGAACGTCTCGATATATTCGTGCAGGCCCTGGTCCATCACGTCCTTGATCGAGCAGTTCCGCAGCGATTTCAATGTATTTCCGGACGTTTCATGCGCGCTGTGCCGTTCGCCGTATTCCCGTTCGAGATAGCCGAGATTGCTGTTGATCTTGTCGTAGCAATAGGCGAGCGACCGCGGCATGCGGCCATTGAGGATGAGGAAGTCGGCGATATTGGCCGCCTTGTACTCCGCCTCGTAGACCCAGCCATAGCTGCGATGGGCGGAGACCGAGCGCAGGATCGATTCCCACTGCACGTTGTCGATGGCCGTGCCGACCTGCGACACGGCGGGCAGGAGGACGTAGTATTTCACGTCGAGAATGCGGGCGGTGTTGTCGGCGCGCTCGATGAAGGTGCCGATGCGCGAGAAGTTGAAGAGGTCGTTGCGCAGCATCGTGCCGTGGAAAGCACCGCGGATGAGGCCCGTCTTGCGCTTGATCGCGTCGATGACCTCCGGCAGGTCGGCGGCCTTCACCCGGCGTGCGAGCATGGACTTGAGGTCGAGATAACATTCGTTCACGGCCTCCCATGTCTCGCGCGTCAGGGCGGTGCGCACCATGCGCGCATTGCTGCGGGCCGTCTCGATGCAGGACAGCACGCTCGACGGATTGGTCGTCTCGCGCAGCAGGAAATCGACGGCGTCGGCACTGGTCGCGCTTTCGTAGCGCTGCTCGTAAATGTCGATGACACCGGAGCTCTGCAGCACGCTTTCCCAGTTGTCTTCGCCAAGGTGGGAGCGGGTGAGGGACATGCGCAGTCCGGCATCCACGAGGCGGGCGCTGTTTTCGGCCCGCTCGATATAGCGGAACATCCAGTAAAGGCCGTTTGCGGTTCTTCCGAGCATGCCGATCAGTCCTCCAGTACCCAAGTGTCCTTCGTGCCGCCACCCTGGCTGGAATTCACCACCAGAGAGCCGGCCTTCAGGGCCACGCGGGTCAAGCCGCCAGGAATGATCTGCACCTTGTCGGACACCAGCACATAGGGCCGCAGATCGACATGGCGCGGCGCGATGCCCTTGTTGACCATGATCGGTACGGTCGAGAGGGAGAGGGTCGGCTGGGCGATGTAGTTGCTCGGTCGTGCCTTCAGCTTGTCGGCAAACAGCGCACGTTCCTTTTTGGAGGCCGTCGGGCCGACCAACATGCCGTAGCCGCCGGACCCGTGAACCTCCTTGACCACGAGGTCGGCGAGGTTGTCGAGCACGTATTGCAGGCTCGACGGCTCTGAACAGCGCCATGTGGGCACGTTTTCGAGCAGCGCCTTGCGACCGGTGTAGAACTCCACGATCTCGGGCATGTAGGAGTAGATCGCCTTGTCGTCGCAAATCCCGGTGCCGGGGGCGTTGGCGATCGTGATGTTGCCGGCGCGGTAGACATCCATGATGCCGGGAATGCCGAGCGCGGATTCCGGCTTGAAGGTCAGGGGATCGAGGTAGTCGTCATCCACCCGGCGATAGAGCACGTCGATCGCTTCGTAGCCGCGCGTGGTGCGCATCCGCACCTTGCCGTCTATGACGCGCAGGTCGGAGCCTTCGACCAGCTCGACGCCCATCATATCCGCGAGGAAGGCGTGTTCATAATAGGCGGAATTGTAGATGCCCGGGGTGAGGACGGCGACGCGCGGCTTGCCTTCGCAACCGGGAGGAGCGACCGCCGCCAGCGAATGCCGCAGCAGATAGGGGTAGTTCTCCACCGGCTGAACGCGGTTCTGGTAGAACAGCTCGGGGAACATCTGCATCATGGTTTCGCGGTTCTCGAGCATGTAGCTGACGCCCGACGGGGTGCGGGCGTTATCCTCGAGAACGTAGAACTGGTCTTCGCCGGTCCGCACGATGTCGGTGCCGACAATGTGGGTGTAGACCCCGCCCGGCGGGCGCATGCCGACCATCTGCGGCAGAAAGGCGTCGTTCTTCTCGATCAGCTCGCGCGGAATGCGGCCCGCCTTGATGATTTCCTGCTTGTGGTAGATATCGTCCAGAAAGGCATTGAGCGCGAGCACGCGCTGCTCGATGCCCTGCGCGAGGCGGCGCCATTCCCGCGCGGAGATGATGCGCGGAATGAGATCGAAGGGGATCAGCTTCTCGGCGCTGTCGGCGTGGCCATACACCGCAAAGGTGATGCCGGTCTTGCGAAAGATGTTTTCCGCCTCTTTGGACTTGGCGATCAGGCGGGCTCTGTCCTGGTTGGCATACCACTCGTTGTATGTCGTGTAAGGCGGTCGCGGAGTGTTGTCCGCATTCATCATTTCATCGAATGCCAACGGCCTGGTCCCCTTTTTAAGCCATTTGATTACAAGCGCTTCGGCAATGCAAGAAGCATGCTCGTTTCAGACAGAAAGAAATTTTCTCCCGTTCTGGCTGTCCCCTCAGGGGGTGACATGGTTTTCGGGTGCAAAATGGCAAGACGGGTTTTGGGTGAAGCCGTCCATTTTTCGCACATTATCTTCGCAATTGCTTATCGACTGAGCACCTGCTTTTCGATGCGATCGCCGTCGTGCAAATGAAAACGGCGGAACTTTCGTCCCGCCGTTTTCCGATCTCTCCCGTGAGCGGGATTTATGCTTCTTCGCGGCGCGAGCCTTCGCGGCGCTGGGCGGCCTGTGCGCCCGGGCTGCCGGCTGCCGGGCGCGGGCCGCGGCTTGAGGTGCGGGGTGCGCCGCCCGGACGGCCGTTGCGGTTGCCGTTGCGCTTGGCAAGGGCTGCCTGGTGGGCGGCCTGTGCGGCCGGGCCCTGGCCCTTGCGGTGCTCGCGGCGCTGTGCGCTGTCGTCGCCGGCCAGCAGGTCGTCGCCGGCAAACGGGCTCGGTGCCTGTGCCACGCGCGCCGGGCGGTTGTTCTCGCCGCCGCGGTTCTCGCCACGTCCCTGGCCACCACGGTTGTCGCCGCGGCCCTGGCCGTTGCGGCCTTCATTGTTGCTGCCGCGGCCGCCATTGCCGCGCGCATTGCGGGCGGCCGGTGCGCGGGAGATGTTGGCCGGCGCTTCGCCGCTGGCCACGGTGATGGTCATGCCCATCAGCTTTTCGATGTCGCGCAGCAGGCGGGCTTCGTCCGGTGCGCAGAAGGCGATGGCGATGCCGTCACGGCCGGCACGGGCCGTGCGGCCGATGCGATGAACATAGGCTTCGGCGACTTCCGGCAGATCATAGTTGTAGACATGGGTGATGCCGGGAATGTCGATGCCGCGGGCGGCGACGTCGGTGGCGACCAGAACCTTGATCTCGCCGTCACGGAAGGCCTTGAGGGCGCGCTCGCGCTGGCCCTGGCTCTTGTTGCCGTGAATGGAGGCGGCGGAATAGCCGACCGATTCCAGGTGCTTCATCAGCTTCTCGGCGCCATGCTTGGTGCGCGAGAAGACGATCGCGCGGCCGTCCGGGTTGGCGGTCAGCGACTGCTTCAGCAGCGTGACCTTGCCGTCCTTGCCGGTGACGAAATGCACGAACTGCTCGATCTTGTCGGCAGCCTTGCCGGCCGTGGCGACTTCGACGCGCTTGGGGTCCGTCAGGTAGTCGCCGGCGAGGTCGGCGATCGCCTTCGGCATCGTGGCGGAGAACAGCAGGGTCTGGCGGTTCTTCGGCACGAGCTTGGAGATCTTGCGCAGGTCGTGGATGAAGCCGAGGTCCAGCATCTGGTCGGCTTCGTCGAGCACGAGGTAGCGCGCGGTCGTCAGCGTCACGGCCTTGCGGTTGAGAAGGTCGAGCAGGCGGCCGGGCGTGGCGACGAGGATCTCGACGCCGCGTTCCAGCTGCTGGGTCTGCTTGTTGATGGAGGCGCCGCCGACGACGAGGCCGATGCGCAGGGGGCTCTTCTTGACGAAGACCTTCAGGTTGGCGGCGATCTGGTTCACCAGTTCGCGGGTCGGGGCGAGGATGAGGGCACGGACGTTGCGCGGGTCGGCGCGCTTGCCGTCGGCCAGCATGCGCTCGATCATGGGCAGGCCGAATGCGGCGGTCTTGCCGGTGCCGGTCTGTGCGAGGCCGATGAGGTCATGGCCTGCCATGACGAGCGGAATGGCTTCGGCCTGGATCGGCGTCGGCACGGTGAAACCTTCAAGGGTAAGGTTCGCAACCATCTGCTCGGAGAGGCCAAGGGAAGAAAAATTGGTCAAAGGTATGCCTTTCGGGGCGCCAAACGACAGGGACCGGAACACCGCTTTCCTGCGGTTCCGGGTCATCTGGTTTCAAGAACCCCGCGTGAAATGGGATCTTGGTGGGTTGAAAAAGCTGTCTGCGCTGCGGGTGCCGAATGTGGCACGGTCTCATGGGTGCGCTTGGCCTTCGCGACGGAATGACAAAATCCGCTGGGCACGCTCACGCGGCGGCCGGAAGGTGACGCTGGCCCTCATGTCGTTGTTTCCCAGCTGAAAGTCAAGCTGTCTTTTTCGCAAGTGCGAAGAGGCGATCAGCTTTGCGGCTCGGGCTGACCTGCTGCAGCCCTTGCGCCGCAAAGCATTTCCCGCTTGCCGGCAAAGCCCTTGCGGCGCTCCACGGCGAAGCCTGCGGCCTGGAGATTGCGGCGTACGAAGCCGGCGGCGGCGTAGGTCGCGAAGGTGCCGCCGGGCCGCGTGTGATCGTGCACCGCGGCCATGAGCTCCGGCGACCACATGGCCGGATTGCGCGAGGGGGCAAAGCCGTCGAGGTACCAGGCATCGAAGTGCCCGGTGTGGCTGGTGACACCATCGATGGCCGGACCGCAGACGATGGTGAGCGTGACGTCGCCCGTCAGGTCGAGACGCACATGGCCGGACAGCGCCTGCGGCCATGCGGCGACCAGCGCGTCGCGCTCCCGTGCGATCTCGGGCCAGGCGGAAAGCGCGCGGCCGATGTCTGCCGCCTGCATGGGGAAGCGCTCGAACGAGGTGAAGGCGAGGCGGGCACCGGGCGGTTTTTCCGCGCCAGCCCACTGACGCCATGTCTCGCAGAAATTGAGCCCGGTGCCGAAGCCGAGTTCGCCGATCGCAACCGCCTGCGCGTGGCGCCACCGCTCCGGCAGTCCGTTCCCGTTCAGAAAGACGTGACCGCATTCCTGCCGGCCGTCGGTGCGGCAATAAAAATGATCGTCAAATTCAACGGAATACGGCATATCGCCGGTGTGCCAGTCGAGCGTCTGCTGGTTTAGGGACGGGTTTTCCACGGCGATGGTCGGGCGGCTTTCGGTCATGGACAAGCGATAATCAGCCCTTGGGACAAGGTCAATCGATGGCGGATATGAAGACGGATCTGGTCGTCATCGGCGGCGGCATCATGGGCCTCTGGGCTGCGCTTCATGCGGCGCGTGCCGGGGTCAAGGTCGTACTTGCGGAGCGGGCGGCGATCGGGGCCGGGGCGAGCGGCGGGCTGCTCGGTGCGCTGATGCCGCACACGCCGGATCGCTGGAACGACAAGAAGCAATTCCAGTTCGACGCGCTGGTGTCGCTGGAGGGCGAGATCCGCGGGATGGAGGCTGCAACCGGGCTTTATGCCGGATACCGTCGAACGGGCCGGCTCATTCCCCTGGCAAAGCCGCATCTGCGGGAGATCGCGCTCCGGCAGGTGGCGGATGCGGCTGTGAACTGGCGGAGCGGAGCGGGCGGCTTTGCCTGGCGCGTTCTGGACGCCGCACCGGAGGGGCTTTTCTCACCCGATGTCGTGGCGCATGGAGCCGTTTCCGACCAGCTGGCGGCGCGTGTCTCGCCGCGCGGCCTTCTGCATCTGCTGAGGTCCACGCTTGAGGGGATGCCCGGTGTAACCATCCTCGAGGGATGTGCCGTGCGCACGATCGATCCGCGGCAGGGGCGCGTGGTCCTCGCCGATGGGATCTCTGTCGAAGCGGGTCACGTCGTGCTGGCGGCGGGCGTCGACAGTTTTCCGATGATCGACGGCCTGGCGGCTTTGGCTGGTGCAGCGGCGCGACCGCCAAGCGGCGCGAGCGTGAAGGGGCAGGCCGCCCGGCTGGCGGTCGATCTCGATCCCGCCCTGCCGATCCTGTACTCGGATGGCGTTTACGTCATCGCGCATGATGCGGGCGGCGTGGCGATCGGCAGCACCAGCGAGGTGGACTATGCCGATCCGTTTTCGACCGACCGGAGGCTCGATGATCTGCTCGCCAAGGCCGAGACGCTGGTTCCGTCGCTGGCCGGCGCACCGGTTCTCGAGCGCTGGGCGGGCCTGCGTCCGCGCGCCATCGGGCGCGACCCGATGGCCGGCCCGCATCCGGACTATCCCCGCCTGCATCTGCTGACCGGCGGCTTCAAGATCAGCTTCGGCATTGCCCATCGGCTCGCGCAGGCCGTGGTTGAGGGCATCTTCGAGCACACGCTCGATGGTGTGCAGGCGATCGTGTTGCCGCCATCGTTCCGAACCGAAAGCCATCTTGCCTTATGAAAAAGGGGCGCAGCCTCGTGGCGCGCCCCTCGTCGTCATTCGTCCGCTCGCTTACATCCAGTAGGGCGGCACGCCGTAATAGTCATACACCAGACGGCCGTTTTCCCGGTTCCAGTCGTACTCGTCGTCGCTGCGGTATTTCGGGGCCTTCTCGACCTGTTCGCGCGTCAGTTCCGTGCGGTAGCCACCAAGCTCCTCGTCGTAGCTGAGCTTCGTCCACGGGATCGGATAATGGTCCTCGCCGATGCCGAGAAAGCCACCGAAACCAAGCACTGCATAGGCGACCTGTCCGCTGCGCTTGCCGATGATCAGACGCTCGATCGACCCGATACGCTTGCCGTCCGCGCCGTAAACCCGCGTTCCCTCCACCTTGTCGCTGGCGATGAGGTCCTGGGTCTCGACGATGCTTGCATCCTGAAGTTTCTGGCCCTCACCCTGAGCGTTGGGGCGGTCGCCGTGCAGATTGGGGTTGTGATAGGTCACGGTCCTTCTCCTCTTCTGGCTTGATGGCCGTAAAACGTGTGAAAGTCGGTCCGGTTCCGAATTTTCGATGCCGAGGAGGCGCAGTCTTCGTCAGGCTGTCATGCAAATCACGTAGCGCAGGGGGCAAATCGAGGTTTGCCATGCGCTACGCCATCTGCTTCACCCCGCCCATCCATGACCCGCTCTCCGTTGCCGCAGCCGAATGGCTGGGGCGAAATGTCTATTCCGGTGACCTGTGCGAACAACTGTCGGTCGCAGGCTGCAGCGCGCAGGACATGGCTTTCTATACGGCCGTTCCGCGACGCTACGGCTTTCACGGGTCGATCAAGGCGCCGTTTCCCCTCGCTGCGGAGCGGACGGAATCGGCGCTTCTGAAAGCCATGATGCGATTTGCCGGCGAGATCGCCCCGTTCGAGATCCCGGATCTCGAGGTCTCCTGGCTCGGCAGCGCCTTCGGGCTCAGCCCGCGCGTCCCGTGCGAGCCGATGACGCATCTGGCGGCGCGGGTCGTCCAGACGTTTGACGAATTCCGAGCCCCCCTAAGCGAGCGGGATATCGAGCGGCTGGATGCCGACAAGCTGACGGCGACCCAGTTTTCGAACCTGCACCGCTGGGGAGACCCGTTCGTCATGGAGGAGTTCCGGTTCCACATGATGCTGACCGGCCCCATGACGGCCGCCATGCGCGCGAAGATGGAGGGGCCGCTGCGCACGCAGTTCGAGCCCCTGCTTGCGCAGCCGGTGAAGGTCGCAAGCCTTGCGCTGTTCATCGAGCCGGGGGCAGGGGCGCCGCTGCGCGTGCATTCCCAGCACCCTCTCGGCAAGATTTCGGCGCACAAGCCAACGGCGCGCTTCGCGGCGGCCTCCGATCCCACCGCCTCGGCAGCGACGCCGGCACGGGAGGTGCAGATGGCGCAGGCCATGCGGCGGCTGACGACCAGCGCCTGACCATCAGCGCCTGACGACCGGCGTCTGACGACTGGCCCTGGCGGTCCGCCGCTCGGCCTCCGGCTCTCGGAACGCCGCATCCGGCCGCTGCGGGAGCGGTGAAGACGCCGCCGATTTCGGCTGTCGATATCGATCTTTATGCCTCGACTTTCCCGCTTCGGATGCTACCGTTCGGGCGACACATGAGGGGTGACCATGGATTTTTCGACACCGCGCGATCTCGTCGGCTACGGCCGCCACCTGCCGGAGGTTCACTGGCCCGGCGAGGCCCGGATCGCCGTTCAGTTCGTCGTCAACTATGAAGAAGGCGGCGAGAGCACGATCATGGATGGCGAGAAGGCCTCCGAATCGCTGCTGTCGGAAATCGTCGGTGCCCAGCCCTGGCCGGGACAGCGCAATCTCAACATGGAATCGATCTACGAATACGGTTCGCGCGCCGGCTTCTGGCGGCTGTGGCGCCTCTTTACCAGCCGCAACGTGCCGGTGACGGTCTATGGCGTGACGCTGGCGATGGCGCGCAACCCGGATGCCGTCGCCGCCATGAAGGAGGCCGGTTGGGAGATCGCCAGCCACGGCTATCGCTGGCTCGAATACAAGGACTTCACCGAGGAGGAGGAGCGGCGCCACATCGCCGACGCGGTGCGGCTGCACACCGAACTCACCGGTTCGCACCCCCTCGGGCTCTATCAGGGCAAGCCTTCCGACAACACGCTGAAGCTGGTCATCGAGGAGGGCGGCTTTCTCTATTCCTCCGACAGCTATGCCGACGAACTGCCCCATTGGGTGCCGGGCAAGACGCCGGAAACGCCGCATCTGATCATTCCCTATACGCTCGATGCCAACGACATGCGGTTTGCCACGCCGCAGGGATTCAATTCCGGCGACCAGTTTTTCACCTATCTTAAGGACACGTTCGATGTGCTCTATGAAGAAGGTGCCGAGGGGAGCCCGAAGATGATGAACATCGGCCTTCACTGCCGTCTCGTCGGGCGGCCGGGGCGTGCCGCGGCGCTGGCCCGCTTCGTCGATTACGTGCTGTCCAAGGACAAGGTTTGGATCGCCAAGCGGATCGATATCGCCCATCACTGGCATGCGCATCACAAGCCGGAGGCCGGCCTATGAACATCGTCAGGGACAGTGCCGAGGGACAGGCCTTCGTCGGCCAGTTCGGAGGCATCTTCGAGCATTCGCCATGGGTCGCCGAAGAGGCGCTGGAATGGCTGCCGGACGGGCCGCCGACGGCCGCGACCGTGCATGCGGCGATGGTGCAGGCCTTTCGCGCCGCCTCGACTGAGAAGCGGCTGCAGGTCTTGCGGGCGCATCCCGATCTGGCCGGCCGTCTGGCGATTGCCGGTGGGCTGACCGCCGACAGCAAGGCGGAGCAGGCCTCGGCCGGTCTCGACCGCCTGACGCCGGACGAGCACGCGCTCTTCACCACCTGCAATGCGATCTATACCGACAAGTTCGGCTTTCCCTTCATCATCGCCGTGCGCGGCAAGACGAAGGACGATATTCTCGCGGCATTCCAGGCGCGTCTGGACAACACGCCGGACGAGGAATTCGCAACGGCCACCGCCGAGGTTGAGACGATCGCGCGGCTGCGGCTGGACGCTCTCTTTCCCGGAACGGCGGCATGAGCGGGCTGGTTCTTCCGATCGAACCCCTGACGGCTGCGGCCTTCGCGCCGTTCGGCAGCGTCATCGAGGCCGACCCCGCGACGATGCGGCTGATCAATGGCGGCACGACGGAACGGTTTCATGCGCTCGGCAAAGCGGACGCCGCCGGCGAGGATGCGCGCGTCGTCATCAGCATCTTTCGCGGACAGCCGCGACTCTTTCCCTACACGATCGACATGATGGAGCGGCACCCCTGGGGTTCGCAAAGCTTCGTTCCGCTCGACAACCGGTCGTGGCTGGCCGTCGTCGCGGACGACGAGGATGGGCGGCCCGGCCGTCCGCGGGTGTTTGCCTGCTCGGGTCGTCAGGGCGTGCATTACGGCCGCAACGTCTGGCACCATCCGCTCGTCGCCGTCGGTGCCGTCAGCGACTTTCTCGTGGTCGATCGCGAGGGCCGAGAGCCCAATCTGGAGGAGGTTTTCTTCGAGACGCCGTTCACGATCGCAGCATCATCGCTGTCTTGAGTTTTCCCGCTCGTTCATTCCGAGACGCGTTCCACCCCTCCCGTCGGCATCCGGCCGATCGGGTCTCCTGAGAGAGGTTAGCATGATCGCCACCGGCCGCCTGACAACCCATGTTCTCGACGCCGCGCTCGGCCGGCCTGCAGCCGGCCTGCAGATCGCGCTCTTCCACATCGAGGGCGAGACGCGCACGCTTCTGAAGATCGTGGCGACGAATAGCGATGGACGGGTCGACGCCCCGCTTCTGGAAGGCGATGCGGTCGTGCGCGGGACCTATGAACTCGTCTTTCATGCCGGCGATTATCTCAAGGCGAGCGGCACGGCGCTTTCCGATCCGCCCTTCCTCGATATCATCCCCCTGCGCTTCGGCATTGCCGACCCGGCGGCACATTATCACGTGCCGCTGCTGCTCTCGCCCTACAGCTATTCCACCTACCGGGGCAGCTGACCGGCGTCAGATGTCGAGGATGCTCCTGTCGACGTCGAGGATATCGCGCTTGCCGCACAGCGCCATGGTGATGTCGAGTTCCTTGCGCAGAATGTCGAGCGCGAGACGCACGCCGGGCTTGCCGCCTGCGCCGAGGCCATAGAGGAACGGGCGGCCGATATAGGTGCCGCGCGCGCCAAGCGCGACAGCCTTCAGGATGTCCTGGCCGGAGCGGATGCCGCCATCGATATGGATCTCGATCTCGCCGCCGACCGCATCGACGATGCGGGGCAGCATCGAAATCGAGGACGCCGCACCGTCCAGCTGGCGTCCGCCATGGTTGGAGACGATGATCGCATCCGCGCCGGTTCTCGCCGCCATGCGGGCATCCTCGGGATCGAGAATGCCTTTCAGGATCAGCGGGCCACCCCAGAGATTCTTGATCCAGGCGACGTCGTCCCAGGAGAGTTTCGGGTCGAACTGCTCGGCGGTCCAGGCGGACAGGGAGGAGAGATCCGAAACGTTCTTGGCGTGGCCGACGATGTTGCCGAAGCCGCGCCGCTGGGTCTGCATCATCTTCAGGCACCAGCCGGGCCGCGTCGCCATCTGCCAGATGTGCTTGGGCGTAAACTTCGGCGGCGCGGAAAGGCCGTTGCGCAGGTCCTTGTGACGCTGCCCGAGGATCTGCAGGTCGAGCGTCAGCACCAGCGCCGAGCATTTCGCAGCCTTGGCGCGCTCGATCAGGTTGCGGACGAAATCGCGGTCCTTCATCACATAGAGCTGGAACCAGAACGGCCTGGTCGTGACGGAGGCGACGTCCTCTATGGAGCAGATGCTCATGGTGGACAGCGTGAACGGCACCCCGAACTCTTCCGCCGCCTGCGCTGCCAGCATCTCGCCATCAGCATGCTGCATGCCGGTCAGCCCTGTGGGGGAGAGGGCGACGGGCATCGAGACCTTCTGGCCGATCATCGTGGTTGCGAGCGACCGGTTGGTCATATCCACCAGCACCCGCTGGCGCAGTTTGATCTTGTGGTAATCCGCCTCGTTGGCGCGATAGGTGCCCTCCGTCCAGGCGCCGCTATCGGCGTAATCGAAGAACATCTTCGGCACGCGGCGCTTGGCCAGAGCTTTGAGGTCGCTGATGTCGAGGGACGGCATGGTCAGGCTCCGCAGTGGGTTTCGTGCTTCTCCTAGCATGCCGGATGCCGGGCGTTAAGCGCTCGCGGAGCAACTGGTCAATAAAATTGACCAGTTATGCCAATGTGGTCTTGGCCGCGCGTCCGGCGACATAGGTTTCCACCACGGCGCGGTCGTCGCCCATGGTCTGCAGCAGGAAAAGCTCGTCGGAGAGGGAGGTGACGACCTCCGCTTTCAGCGCCATGGCCGGCGTTGCCGCCATGTCCAGCACAATGAGGTCCGCGTCGCTTCCCGGCTCCAGCGTGCCGATGCGCTCCGACAGGGACAAAGCCTCGGCATTGCCGAGCGTCAGGTAGTAATAGCTGTCGAACGGATTGAGCCGCTCGCCCAGCAATTGCTGGATCTTGTAGGCCTCGTCCATGGTGCGCAGCATGGAATAGCTCGATCCGCCGCCGATATCGGAGGCGACCGAGATGCGGACCGGCTTTTCCCGCCGCGTCAGCGCCTTCAGCGGAAACAGGCCGGAGCCGAGGAAGAGGTTGGACGTGGGGCAGTGGACGGCGATCGAGCCCGTCTCGCTCATGGCATCCTGCTCGCGCTCCGACAGATGGATGGCGTGGCCGAACAGGGATTTGCGGCCCATCAGGCCATAATGTGCATAGACGTCGGTATAGTCGGCGGCGTCGGGGTAGAGCGAGAGGGTGTAGTCGATCTCGTCGCGATTTTCCGACAGGTGGGTCTGGATGTGCAGGTCGGGAAATTCGGCGGCGACCGCCTGCGCGGCCGACATCTGTTCCGGCGTCGAGGTGATCGCGAAGCGGGGGGTGATGGCGACGTGGTTGCGGCCCTTGCCGTGCCACTGTTCGATGACCGCGCGCGTTTCGTCGTAGCCCATCTCGGGCGTGTCGAGCAGCCCCTGCGGCGCGTTGCGGTCCATCATCACCTTGCCGGCGACCATGCGCATGTCGCGCCTCATGGCTTCGGCGAAAAAGGCATCGGCCGAGGTCTTGTGCACGGAGCAATAGGCGACCGCCGTCGTCGTGCCGTGGCGGATCATCTCGTCGAAAAAATGCACGGCGATGCGCTCGGCATGCGCCGTCTCCACGAAGCGGCACTCCTCCGGAAACGTGTACGTGTTCAGCCATTCCAGCAGATTGGCAGCGTAGGAGCCGATGACCTGCATCTGCGGAAAATGCACATGGGTATCGATGAAGCCCGGCAGGATGAGGTGCGGCCGGTGGTCGATCTCGATGGCATCTGCCGGCGCCTGCGCGCGGACCGTATCATAGGGCCCGCTGGCGACGATCAGGCCGTCGCGCAGGAGAAGGGCGCCATCGGTCTCGTAGGCATAGGCTTCGGCGTCGTCCATCGACAGGGGGCGGCGGCGGAAGGTGAGCGTGCGGCCGCGAAGAAGCATCGATGTCATTGTGTGGCGGTTCCCGCGGCGCTTTCGAACCAGGCGGCGATCAGCGCGCGTTCGTCGGCCGTCATGTCGGTGAGGTTGCCGGGCGGCATGGCGTGGCTGCGGCCGGCCTGGAAGTAGATCTCGCGGGCATGGGCGGCGATCTCGCCGTCATTCTCCAGCATCACGCCTTTCGGTGGCCGCACGAGGCCTTCATAGACCGGCTCGGCCGCGTGACACATGGAGCAGCGGGTGGAAACCGTATCGCGTACCGCGGGGAAATGCGCGTTTTCGGCAAAGCGGGCGAAGGCCGGGGAGACGGCGGCGGTCTCGGCCGCCGTGCCCGGCAGCTTCGGTGCCGTCGAGAGCCACATGATGAGGATGAAGAGAAGGACGGTGACGAGCCACGTCCAGGTCGGGCGGCCCTTGCGGGCGTGGGTGGTGTTGAACCAGTGGCGGATCGTTACGCCCATGAGGAACACCAGCGCCGCGATGATCCAGCTATAGGCCGTGGCGAAGGCCAGCGGATAATGGTTCGACAGCATGAAGAAGATGACGGGCAGCGTCAGGTAGTTGTTGTGCAGCGAGCGCTGCTTGGCGATCGCGCCGTATTTCGGGTCGGGCGTGCGCCTGGCGATCAGGTCCGCCACCACGATGCGCTGGTTGGGCATGATGATGAAGAAGACGTTGGCCGACATGATCGTCGCCGTGAAGGCGCCGAGATGCAGGAAGGCGGCACGGCCGGTGAAGATCTGCGTGTAGCCCCAGGCCATGGTGACCAGCGCCACATAGAGCAGGCCCATCAGCGTCCAGGTGTTCTTGCCGAGCGGCGACTTGCAGAGCAGATCATAGAAGAGCCAGCCGATCCCGAGCGAGGCGAGCGACAGGAGGATCGCCGTGGTCGAGGAGATGTCGAGCACATGGCGATCGACGAGAAACAGGTCGGCGCCACCATAATAGACCAGACAGAGCAGCACGAAGCCGGACAGCCAGGTGGTGTAGGCCTCCCATTTGAACCAGGTCAGATGCTCCGGCATCATGGCCGGAGCGACCAGGTATTTCTGGATATGGTAGAACCCGCCGCCATGGACCTGCCATTCCTCGCCGTAGGCTCCGGCGGGAAGATGCGGGCGCTTGACCAGCCCGAGATCGAGCGCGATGAAATAGAAGGAGGATCCGATCCAGGCGATCGCGGTGATCACATGCAGCCAGCGCACGGCGAAGGCCAGCCATTCCCACACGATGGCGTATTCGTACATTCCTGTCCCCTTTCATGCCCCCCGCCTGTCACATTGCGAGAATTTCCCGGGCGAGGGAAGGGGCGCTTTCTCAAAGATCCGCGTGCTCGACAAGATATTTGGTGGCGAGGGCGATATGGCGGGGGATCGAAGGGGCGAGGCTTGAGCGCGGCACGGTATCTTATCGCTACGGATCAAGAGTCCCGTGGAATGAACGAGATCTTCGTCCTCTTGTTCTCCGCAAGGATCGCAGATCGGATGCGTTCAAAGAACGTTTGGGGGATGAAGCCGTAGTCGACACGCTCGGGCACATCCGGTCTGGGGCGCAGATCGTAGCCGGGCCAAATGAAACGGTTGAGCTGCGTGACCCGAACCCAATGCCGACCGGCGTCCAGTCCCAGGGTGCGAGCAACGGCTGGCGGCATTTCGAGCGACGTCGCCTCTTCGTCTACAGCGGGAGCAGAATGCGTGATGGGCACGACAACGACCTGAATGTCAGCCGTCTCTCGAACATTTGCAGCGAGAATGATGGCGCATGGCCTGTCCTTGGCCGCTTCGTACCTGCCTTGGTCATGATCTTCCTTCCAGAGGAACGCATAGCGAACCACCAGACCCGGTGCAGGTGCCGGGAATCTCACGCCGGCGAAACGCCATAGCGCGCATTTTCCAGATCCGATATCGTTTCATCGTCCAAGTCGCCGACAGCGAGCACTTCGCGCTCCCGACGTTTCAGTCTTTTGTAATGCTCAAGCTCGCCAGCGGAGAGATAGCCACCAACAACTCTCCCGTGACTGGTGATCTCTATTATCTTCTCGGTAATGGCTTCGTCCTGATAGCGTGCAAAGCTTCGAGAAAAGAGGGTTGCCGGTATTTTCAGAGCCTCAGACATCGATATCTCCTTTCTGCGTAAATTACGTAAAATACAAAAAACGTCAAGGTCGCATCGGAGGTGGGTTGGCGCGGTCATTACGATGGCACCGTGTTAAACTCCTGCAGAATCCAGTCTCGAAATGCGCGGATCTTCAGGACGTTGCGGCGGTTCTCGGCATAGGCGAGCCAGTAATTCCTGCCGTCATTGCACAGGAGATCGAAAGGCACGAGGAGGCGGCCGGCGGCGATGTCGTCGGCGTAGTGCGCGGGGTTGACGATGGCGACGCCCTGTCCGGCCATGGCCGCGGCCGCGTCGAAGGTCTGGACGCCGAAATCGTTCGGCGTTAGCACGTCGAGGTTCGGATCTGGAACGCCGGCGGCGGTGAACCACTGCTTCCACCAAGGGTCGGACGGGCTGATGAGCGGCAGTTTCAGAAGATCGGCGGGCTCGCGGATGCCGCCATGGGTTTCTGCCAGAGCAGGGCTGAGGATCGGCGCGAAATCGAGGCGCATCAGGTGATGGCTGATCAGGCCCGGCCAGTCCCCCGTGCCCCAGCGAATGGCGATATCGGCCGTTTCCGTCTGGAAATCGACGATGCGGGCACCGGTGACGAGCCGGACGGCGATCTGCGGGTGGCGGAACTGAAAGGTGCCGAGGCGTCGTGTCAGCCATTGCTGGGCGAAGGTGGGCGTGGAGTGCAGGATAAGGATTTCGCTCGACGCACGCCGCGCCGCCACGACCGCCTCTCCCAGCAGATCGAACCCCTGGCTCACCTTTGGCAGCAGCCGTTCGCCGGTCTCCGTCAGCGTGATCTGGCGCGGGCGGCGCAGGAAGAGGGGTTCGCCGATGTTCTCCTCCAGCAGTTTGATCTGGTAGCTGACGGCGGTCTGGGTGAGGCCGAGTTCCTGGCCGGCCCGGGTGAAGCTCGACAGGCGCGCGACGGCCTCGAAGACGCGCAGGGCATTCAGCGGGAACTGTCGGGACATCTTCATGGATCAGGTCTCTTGATGGCAGCAGGCGGATGTTCGATTGGATTTCGAGCATGCGCGGGCCGATGATGCAAGCCATTCCCTGACCGAATGGTGATGCCATGAGCCTGCAGACGACACGTCCCACCCTGCATTATACGAGGAAAACGAGCGCGCTCGGCCATGCCGTGCAGCGTCTGCTGAGGGGGTTCGCGCGGTTCCTACCGGCGCGGTATCCCAGGCTGGATCTTCAGAGCCTGCCGCCGCATCTCCAGCGCGACCTCGGATTTCTCGATGGCCGCGATCCGCGCTACGAGCCGGCGGAGCGGCGATAGGCGTCGAGCGCGACCAGCACCTCGGCCGCCGTCATCGCGGCGATCACGGCGGGGCGCTTGTCGCTTACGGTCTTGCCGCCGATGGGAAGGACGAGGCGGGAGAGGGCGGTGTCGTCAAGCCCTTCGTCGCGCGCCCAGCTGGCGAAGGTCGCGCGTTTGGTCTTGGAGCCAATCATGCCGGTATAGGCGAGGTCGGTGCGGGGCAGCGCTTCGCGCGCGATCAGAAAATCCAATGCATGATCATGCGTGAGGATGATGACGGCGCTGCCGGGTGCGATGTCTCTGACCAGGGATTCCGGCATGGCCGTCAGGCGGTGGCTCGCGCCCGATGACATCAGGTCGAGTTCGGTGCGGCGCGTTTCCACGGCGATGGTGCGCACCGGCAGCAGCACCAGCGCATCGGCCAGAGCCCGGCCGACATGACCGCCGCCGAACAGCCAGACTTCGGGAAAGCCGTTCACGCGCGCTTCCAGCATCGCGTCGAGATCGCCACGCGCGGGCGTGTCGAGCGTGCGAAAGGAGAGCACGACCCGGCCGCCGCAGCATTGGCCGATTTCGGGCCCGAGGGGAATGTCGAGATGCGTTTCCGTCGCCATGCCCGCCAGGAGGTTCCGGGCGTGATCGGTCGCCATGTGCTCCATCTGCCCGCCGCCGATGGTGCCGTGGCTGTCTGTGGGCGAGACCAGCATGAAGGCGCCGGTCTCGCGGGGGGTCGACCCACGCGTTTCCGCCACCTCGATCCAGACGATTTGTGCCTCGCGGGCCAGAAACGCCTGCAGGCTGCCGACCACGTATTTCATGGGGCGGAACGCATCCGCTCGACGGCCATCAGCACGCGCTCCGGTGTCGCCGGCGCGTCGAGGCGCGGGCACTGGCGGTAGTCGCCGACGCTGGCCACCGCCATGGAGATGGCTTCGAGCACGGAGATCGGCAGGTTGAACGGCGGTTCGCCCACGGCCTTGGAGCGACCGATCGTCTCCTCGCCGTTCACGCTCCAGTCCGCGAGCCTGACGTTGAAGATCTTCGGGCGGTCGGAGGCGAGCGGGATCTTGTAGGTGGAAGGCGCATGGGTGCGCAGCCGGCCCTTGTCATCCCACCAGAGCTCTTCGGTCGTCAGCCAGCCCATGCCCTGCACGAAGCCGCCTTCGATCTGGCCGATGTCGATCGCCGGGTTGAGCGAGCGGCCAACATCGTGGAGCACGTCCACCCGCTCGACCATGTATTCGCCGGTCAGCGTGTCGATCGAGACCTCCGAGACGGCGGCGCCATAGGCGAAATAATAGAAGGGTGTGCCGCGGCCGGTGGTGCGGTCCCAATGGATCTTCGGCGTCTTGTAGAAGCCGGCGGCCGACAGCTGGATGCGGGCGAAATAGGCCAGCTTGACGAGGTCGTTGAAGGGCACGCGCTCCTCGCCGATGAGGACATGGTTCGGCACGAAGGCGATCTTGTCCGGCGTCGTCTGCCAGCGCTCGGCGGCAAAGGCAATCAGACGGTCCTTGATCTGGCGCGCGGCATCGGCCGCGGCCATGCCGTTAAGGTCCGTGCCGGAGGAGGCAGCGGTGGCCGAGGTGTTCGGCACCTTGCCCGTGGTGGTCGCGGTGATCTTCACACGCTCGATATCGACCTGGAAACTGTCGGCCAGCACCTGAGCGATCTTGGTGTAGAGCCCCTGGCCCATCTCCGTGCCGCCATGGTTCAGGTGGATCGAGCCGTCCTGATAGACGTGGACGAGGGCGCCCGCCTGGTTGAAGGCGGTCATGGTGAAGGAAATGCCGAACTTGACGGGCGTGAGCGCGATGCCCTTGCGAATGATGCGGCTGCCGGCGTTGAAGGCGAGGATGTCGGCGCGGCGCTTCTGGTAGTCGGCACTGTGCTCGAGTTCCGCCACCAGCTTGCCGATGACGTTGTCCTCGACCTGCTGGTGATAGGGGGTCAGGTCGCGGCCGGAGCCCTTCTCGCCGTAGAAATTCAGCTTGCGGATCTCGAGCGTGTCCTTGCCGAGCGCATAGGCGATCTCCTCGATCATGCGTTCGGCGCCGACGATGCCCTGCGGCCCGCCGAAGCCGCGATAGGCGGTGTTGGAGACCGTGTTGGTCTTCAGCGGTTCGGAGGTCAGGCGCACATGCGGATAGAAATAGGCGCCGTCCGCGTGGAAGAGGGCGCGGTCGGTGACGGGGCCGGAGAGATCGGAGGAATAGCCGCAGCGGGCGGCAAACGTCGCCTCCACGGCATGGATGCGGCCGTCGTCGTCGAAGCCGACCTCGTATTCGACGAGAAAGTCGTGGCGCTTGCCGGTGCAGGCCATGTCCTCGTCGCGGTCGGGCCGGAATTTGACCGGGCGGTTCAGCTTCTTGGCCGCAACGGCGGCGATGGCGGCGAACTGGTTGCCCTGCGTTTCCTTGCCGCCGAAGCCGCCGCCCATGCGGCGCACCTGTACGGTGACGGCATTGGAGGGCACGCCGAGCACATGGGCGACCATGTGCTGGATCTCGCTCGGATGCTGGGTGGAGGACCAGACGGTGATGTCGTCGTCTTCGCCGGGAATGGCAAAGGCGATATGGCTTTCGAGATAGAAGTGTTCCTGCCCGCCGATGCGCATTTCGCCCTTCACGCGACGCGGCGCATGCGGCATTTCGTGCGCCGCATCGCCGCGCGACAGGGTCAGCGGCTTGGTCACGAGCGTGCCGCCGGCCGCGCGCGCCTGCACGACGTCGATGGCGTGCGTCAGGTCGTTGTAGACGATCCTGGCATGACGGGCCGCGCGGCGGGCGGCGTCGCGCGTCTCGGCGATCACGGCGAAGGCGGCCTGACCGTGGAACTCGACGCGGCCGTCCGCCAGCACGGGCTCGTCGTCGAGATGGCTGGGGCTGATATCGTTGGAATGCGGCATATCGCGTGCGGTGAGAACGCAGACGACGCCGGGATAGGCTTCCACGGCGCTCAGGTCCATCGAGACGATCTCGGCATGGGCGCGGTCGGTGAGGCCGAGCGCGGCATGCAGCGTTCCCGCCGGCTCGGGCATGTCGTCGATATAGTCGGCACTGCCGGCCACGTGCTTGTGTGCGCTGTCATGGCGAAGGTTCTTGTGCATGCCGCCGCGGATGGTCTGGCGCTCCTGAAAGGTTGAGGTGTCCATGATCCGTCTCCTTGACCTTGAGGCCCGTTTTCGTTCGCAGCACGCATGCGCGACTGCCCCTCATCCGCCTGCCGGCACCTTCTCCCCGCAAGCGGGGCGAAGGGACTTGGAGCGGCCGTCTGGCACGTCCCGCTCCCCGCGTGCGGGGAGAGGGTTAGGGTGAGGGGCTACGCCAACCCGATGCGTTGCATCATTCCGCGGCCTCGAACCGCACCAGCTCCGCCGGCGTGCCCGATGTTTCCAGATAGAACCGCAATAGCAGGTTCTTCGCCGTCAGAGCGCGATACGTGCTGGTGGCGCGCCAGTCGCTCAGTGGCTGATAGTCGACGTCGAAGGCCGGGCGGGCGGCGGCGACGGTCTCTTCGCTCCAGGGTTTGCCGATCAGCGCGTCCTCGACGGCCGTGGCGCGCTTGGGCGTGCCCGCCATGCCGCCGAAGGCGATGCGGGCGGATGTGACGAGGCCCTCCGGCGATACGCTAAGGCGGAAGGCGGCGCAGAGGGCGGAGATGTCCTCGTCGCGGCGCTTGGAGATCTTGTAGACGGCGAAGTGCTCGTCCGCGGGCAGGGCGGGCACGAACAGGCTTTCGACGAACTCGCCCGGATGCCGGTCCTGCCGGCCATAGGCGATGAAATAGTCCTGCAGCGGCAGGGTGCGTGTGCCGGAGACCGCGCGGAGCGTGACCGTGGCGCCGAGCGCGATCAGGGGCGGCGGTGTGTCGCCGATGGGCGAGCCGTTGGCGATATTGCCGCCGAGGGTGCCCATGTTGCGCACCTGATCGCCGCCAAGCCTGTCGAGCAGCTTCCCGAGCGGCGGCAGGCAGCGTGCAAGCGTGGAGAAGGCGAGCGAATAGGTGACACCGGCGCCGATGGTGATGCCGTCGGGCGTCTCGGTGATCGTTTGCAGGTCCGAAAGGCCGTTGATGAAGATGACGGGGTTGATGGGGCGCATCTGCTTCGTCACCCACAGGCCGACATCGGTGGAGCCGGCAACCACGGTCGCGTCCGGGTGTTCGGACAGCGCTTCGGCGAGCGCCTGCGCCGAGCCCGGCACGACGAGACGGGCATCGGGCGGGCCGAGCACGATGGTTTCGCCGGTCGCTAGGCCCGAGAGGAAGGCGACCACGCGATCGCGCATCGTCAGGATCGGATCGAACACGGCATCGGGCCGGGCAGTGGCGACGGCTTCGGCCGCGCGCACGATCGGCTCGTAGCCGGTGCATCGACAGAGATTGCCCTGAAGCGCCTTTTCGATATCGGCGCGGCCGGGATTGTCCTTCGAAAGCCAGAGGCCGTACAGCGACATCACGAAGCCCGGCGTGCAGAAGCCGCATTGCGAGCCGTGATAATCGACCATCGCCTGCTGGACCGGGTGCAGCGTGCCGTCCCGCGCGGCCAGATGCTCGACGGTCACGACATGGGTGGCATTGAGCGAGCCGACGAAGCGGATGCAGGCGTTGACGCCTTCATAGACGAGGTTTCCCGCGACCAGCCGCCCGACCAGAACGGTACAGGCGCCGCAGTCGCCTTCCGCGCAGCCTTCCTTGGTACCGGTCAGCCGGCGCTCGATCCGCAGGAAATCGAGCAGCGTCGCGGTGGGCGCCACGGTCTTCAGATCGATCTCGCGGTCGTTGAGCAGGAAACGGATGCTGCCCGGGGACGGGTTGGCGGTGTCGGCTGTGATGGTCATTCGGACCCCTTGTCGTGACGGACAAGACTATGCGCAAAGACAGCCGGCTGACAATGGATTTTGGCACCGCGCTTGCCCTTCCGGGCTGTACGCCGATGTAAACAGGGCGGCAACGCAGCGTTTACGGCTCCAGCAGTGGGAAAGCGCGCCCGCGATGTTTATGTGTGGGAAAACACCACATCAGGGATACCCGCATCATGGAACTCGGTCTCTACACTTTCGGCGATGTCGACCCCAAAGCCGCCGACAAGGGCCGTGAAGGCGAGCGGCGGCTGAAGGACCTGCTGGACGAAATCGAGCTGGCCGATCAGGTCGGCCTCGACGTTTTCGGGCTCGGGGAGCATCACCGCGCCGATTACGTGGTCTCGTCCCCGGCCGTGGTGCTGGCGGCGGCCGCCGCACGCACCAGCCGCATCCGTCTGAGCAGCGCGGTGACCGTCTTGTCGTCGGACGATCCGGTGCGCGTGTTCCAGCAGTTCGCGACGCTCGATCTTCTCTCCGGTGGCCGGGCGGAGATCATGGCGGGGCGCGGCTCCTTCATCGAATCGTTTCCGCTGTTCGGCTATCCGCTGGAGGATTACGACGACCTGTTTTCGGAGAAGCTCGACCTCTTGATGGCGCTGCGCAGCGGCGAGATCGTCACCTGGGAAGGCGAGAAGCGGGCCGCTCTGCACGATCGCGGCGTCTATCCGCGACCGCTGCAGGCGCCGCTGCCGCTGTGGGTGGCCGTCGGGGGCACGCCGCAGTCCGTCGCCCGGGCCGGCGCGCTCGGCCTGCCGGTGGCGCTCGCCATCATCGGCGGCGAACCGGCGCGTTACGCGCCGGTGTTTGATCTTTACCGGGAGGCCGCCCGGCGCGCCGGGCAGCCGTCGACGGGGCTGAAGACCAGCATCAACGTGCACGGCTTCATCGCCGAGACGACTCAGGCGGCGGCCGACCAGTTCTACGGGCCGCAAGCGGAGGTGATGGACAGGATCGGCCGCGAGCGCGGCTGGGGGCCGACCAACCGGGCGCATTTCAACCAGGCCATTGGCCCGCGCGGGAATCTGTTTCTGGGCGATCCGGAAACGGTCGCCGAAAAGATCGTCCGGCATCACCGGATCTTCCGCAATGATCGGTTTCTCCTGCAGATGGCGATCGGCCCGATGCCGCACGATCAGATCATGCGGGGCATCGAGCTTTACGGCACGAAGGTTGCGCCGCTGGTGCGCGAAGGGATCGCCGAGGACGCGGCGCGGGCGGCCAGCGCCGTCTGAGGCGGCGGTGTCGCCTTGCCGGTTTCCGCGCGCCGCCCGGCTTCCTTGCAGGCGGGAAGCGGAGTAGATAGGTTTGCTTTTCGACCGGTGTGCCGGGGCCTCGTTTCCCGCCGCACCGCACCAGCCTTCGGATACGAACGACCATGACCCTTGAAAATGCCGACGATCTCGAACGCCTGAAAGAGATCGGCCGGATCTGCGCCAATGCGCTGCAGATCATGGGGGCCGCCCTGGAGCCGGGCATGACCACCGCAGACCTCGACCTCATCGGCCGCAAGGCGCTGGAGGCCGAGGGCGCGCAGTCGGCACCAGAGCTGTCCTATCGCTTTCCCGGCGCCACCTGCATCAGCGTCAACGAAGAGGTCGCGCATGGCATCCCGGGACCACGGGTGATTGCCGCCGGGGATCTGGTCAATATAGACGTGTCCGCCGAAAAGGCCGGGTTCTTTGCCGATACCGGCGCATCCTTCGCCGTGCCGCCCATCTCGAAGGCGACCGAGCGGCTCTGCCGCGACGGCAAGCGCGCCATGTGGGTGGGGCTGAACGAGGTGAAGGCGGGCAAGCCGCTCGCCGCCATCGGCAATGCCATCGGCGCCTTTGCCCGCAAGAACCGCTATACCCTGATTTCCAACCTCGCCAGCCACGGCGTCGGCCGCTCGCTGCACGAGGAGCCGACGGAAATCTCCACCTGGCCGGACAAGCACGAGAAGCGGCGCATGGAGGACGGGATGGTGTTCACCATCGAGCCGTTCCTGTCGATGGGTGCGCATTACGCCGAAGGCGGCGACGATGCGTGGACGCTCTACAGCGAGCCGCGCGCGCCGACCGTGCAATACGAACACACCGTCGTCGTGACGCGCAACGGTCCTCTCGTCGTCACGTTGCCCGGCTGATGCCCAACACGCGCGCATCCGGTCTCAAGCTTCTGGCGACGGCCATGGCCGGCGCGATCGCGATGGCGGTCGCCATGGGCTTCGGCCGGTTTTCCTACACGCCCATCCTGCCCGGCATGATGCTGGATATTCCGCTGACGCCGGGGCAGGCCGGGGTGATCGCGGCGGCCAACTTCGTGGGATACCTGCTCGGCGCCGTGCTTGCCGGCCTGTCCTTCGCGCAAGGGCGCGAGCGGGTGATCGGGCTCGGCATGCTGGTCGCGACCACGGTGCTGCTCTGCGCCATGGGGCTGACGACGTCGGTGGCGATGTTCGCGCTGATCCGGTTTCTTGCCGGCATGGCCAGCGCCTTCACCATGATCATGATTTCGCAGATCGTGCTGACGCGGGGAGCGGCGGCCGGCAATAGTCATGTGCAATCACTGCATTTCGCAGGCGTCGGGCTCGGCATCGCCGCGTCGTCGCTGATGGTCTGGCTTTTGCCATCGGGCCAAGGCGAAGCCCTGGCGAACTGGCGGGAGGCTTGGTTTGCAGGCGCGTTCCTCGCACTGCTCGGTACCGCCTGCGTGGCGCTGTTGCTGCCGGACGGACCGACGAGCACGACAGCCACGCCGACGGCCGAGCCGCCGCTGGTCTGGACGCGGCCTTTCGCGGCGCTGACGTTGACCTATGGCCTGTTCGGTTTCGGCTACGTGATCACGGCGACCTTTCTCGTCGCCATGGCGCGCGCGGGCGCCGTGGATCACACGATCGAGTTTCTGTGCTGGCTCGTCACGGGCCTCAGCGCCGCGGCCTCCGTCGCGCTTTGGCGGAAGGCGGTGCCGCGCTTCGGCATCGTCGGCATCTATCTCATCGGGCTCGTGGTCGAGGCGCTCGGGCTCATCCTCACCGTGGTTCTGCCGTTTCCGGCAGCCCCCCTTGCCGGCGGCCTGCTGCTCGGCGCCACCTTCATCATGATCACCGCCTTCGGCCTGCAGATCGGCCGGGCTCTGGCACCCGCCAGCCAGCGGCGCGCGCTCGCCGTGATGACCGCCGCCTTCGGCATCGGGCAGATCGTGGGGCCGCTCATCGCCGGCTGGCTGGCCGGCACCACCGGCAGCTTCACGCTGCCGACGCTGATCGCCAGCGGCGTCCTCATCCTCTGCGCGGGGATTGTCTTCGCCGAACGCCGGGGCATCCGTCTGGCGTCCGGGCTTTGAGACGGCCGCCCGGGATTAAAAAGACGTAACCTTTCAAGGGCGTGATTGTGAAGCCTCTCCAATTGGCCTAGGTTCGCGCGGGTTTCGCGCTTCCCGCGCGAATGACGTCGTTGCATCAAGCTGAAGGCGCTCGATTTGTTTGTCTCCTTTTTCCCCTATCCAAAATACTTTTTCCCATCGGTGGTCGTATGGACCCTGCTTGCGATTGGCGCATGGTATTCGGGGGGAAGCGAATTTGGCGCGCTGATCGGTCTTCCTCCACTGCCTCCGGGCACGGAGCCGGTGATCGGCGTTTCCGTTTTCTGGTCGCCACCGTTCCTATGGTTCTACATTTACTACGCTCTGATGGTCGGCCTGTTTGCCGCTTTCTGGTACACTTACCGGCCTCATCGCTGGCAGAACTGGTCGATTCTCGGTTCTGCGTTGATCATGTTCAACACCTATTTCTCCGTCCAGGTGGGCGTCTCCATCAATGCCTGGTACGGCCCTTTCTACGACCTTATCCAGCAGGCGCTGGCACGCACGGCTCCGGTAACGGCCGACCAGCTCTACATGGGCATGATCGGCTTTGCCGGCATTGCCTTCGTGGCTGTCACCGTCGGTGTCCTCAACCTGTTCTTCGTCAGCCACTATGTCTTCCGCTGGCGCACGGCGATGAACGATTTCTACATGTCACACTGGGACAAGCTGCGGCACATCGAAGGCGCCTCGCAGCGTGTTCAGGATGATACAATGCGGTTTTCCAGAACAATGGAAGGGCTTGGCGTCAATCTCGTCAGCTCCGTCATGACGCTGATCGCCTTCATGCCCATCCTGTTCAAATTCTCCGCCACGGTCACCGAACTGCCCTTCATCGGCGAAGTCCCGCACGCGTTGGTCTGGGCGGCGATCTGCTGGTCCCTGTTTGGTACGGTGTTTCTGGCCGCGGTCGGTATCAAGCTGCCCGGGCTTGAGTTCCGCAACCAGCGTGTCGAGGCAGCCTATCGTAAGGAACTGGTCTATGGTGAGGACAACCCGGATCGCGCCGATCCGATAACGGTGGCACAGCTGTTCGCCAACGTTCGCCGCAACTATTTCCGTCTCTATTTTCACTACATGTATTTTAACGTCGCCCGCATCTTCTACCTGCAGGCGGACAACCTGTTCGGAACGTTCGTCCTCGTGCCTTCCATCATCGCGGGCAAACTCTCGCTCGGCGTGCTCAACCAGATCCAGAACGTCTTCGGGCAGGTTCGGGAATCATTCCAGTATCTGGTGAATTCGTGGACGACGATCGTCGAGCTTCTGTCGATCTACAAACGTCTCCGTGCCTTCGAATCTGCCATCGAAGGCGAGCCGCTGCCGGAGATCGACCAGCGCTATCTGCAAGTCCGGAACGAAGAGGACGTGAATCCTGCACAGCCGTGAGCCGCATTCCATGTGACGATCAAAAGGCGGAGGGATCCGCCTTTTTTCGTGCCTCGATCAGGGGCAGGGCCTGCGCATAGCTGACGCAGGCGACGTCGTGTTTCCGGCAGGTTTCCGCAAGGAAGGTTTCCAGCGCGCGCCAATAGGCGCCGCCGTTCATTTCCACGAAGTGGAAGCCGAGTTGCAGGGGGATGCGGCTGCCGTCGTACTGGGTGGCGAAGGCATCGCGATAGGCCTTGAGCGTGCGTTGTTCGAAGGTGGCGCTGTCCTTGCGGTTTTCCACGCCCATCGAGTGGCGGACGAAGAGGTTGTAATCCATGCCGATGACGCGGCGGCCGGTCGGGCCTTCGGGGATCAGCGGCAGGCCGAAGCGCTGGATGCCGTCCTCCGGCGTCGGCCAGGCCGGGCCCTTGGTCACGAGGCTGGCGTCGTAGGAGAGGCCCGCCTTCCGCTCGGCCGGAAGGAGGCCGGCGCTGGTCGAGAGGTACGGCGCGCGAAACCCCTTGATGCCGTCGATCATGCCGCGCCAGCCGTCCGGCTCCTCGGCGCCGATGCCGCCGGCTTTCCAGCCATTGTCGAGCGCGGCATCGAAGGCGGTGAACTCGGCGCTCCAGTCCTTCTCGCTCCAGTCCTTGCCGTCGAAATGACCGCAGCCATGGCTGCCGATGTCGTGGCCATCCTGATGGGCCTGCCAGATGTGGCGCACGCGCGTCGCGATCTCGTCGCGGTTCTGGGCGTAGCCGACATTCGACGCGCCGACCTTGTGGCCGCTCGGCCGATAGGCGCGGCTACCTTCGGCTCGCGTCATCAGGAAGGTGCAGGAGAGAAAATAGGTGAAATGGGCGCCGACCCTCGGCGCCATGGCAAGGCTCCGCTCCCAGAGGCGATTGTCGTGGGCGCCGTCGAACGAGATGATGACGAGTTGCTGGAACTTTGGTGCCGCCTTCGTGGCGGGTTCCGGCGAAGCGGTCAACGCGGGCGACCGCGGCGGGTCCGCACGCACCATCGACGGCGCCAGGGTCAGCGACGGCAGGAGGAAAAGGGCGGCCAAGGGTGCGGAGGATCTGTGCATGCGAAAACCTGACGTGATGCGCCTGCTGCGGACCGTGACGATCTGGCGCGATGCCGGCCTGCAGCAGAGGAATGTGGAACGCGGCGCGACCGGGAGCGATGGATGGCCGCGCCCGCCCATGCGACAGGATTGCGGCGATCCTTTGAAGGCGTGGGAGCCAAAGGCCATAGACTGCGGAAAAACCGGTCGAAAGCGGCATTGCGGGCCCGATGCGGGCCGCATATCAGAAAGGCGTTGCAGATGCCCGGATTTGCTTCATAAATCTTCGTTAAACCTTTCGGGTTCGGCCTTCTGGCGGGCGGAGACGCCCGGGCGACGCGTGACAAGATGATGGGGTGCAGCCATGGGACTTCTGGTTCTCGGTATCGTCGTTCTCTTCGGCGTGCATCTGCTGCGGATCGTGGTGCCCGGCCTGCGCGCCATGCTGATCGCGCGGTTGGGCAAGCCGACCTTCCTGGCGCTTTACGGGATCGTCAGCCTTGCCGGCCTCTGTCTCGTCGTGGTGGGCTTCGGGCAGGCGCGGGCGTCCACCGGCCTGCTCTATGCGCCGCCTGTGTTCCTCAAGCATGTGGCGCTGCTGCTCATGCTGCCCGCCTTCATCTGTCTTGCCGCCGGGTTTCTCCCGGCCGGGAGGATCGCGGTGAAGACGCGGCACCCGCAGGTGCTTGCGATCAAGATCTGGGCGCTGGCGCATCTGCTGGCCAATGGCGAGACGGCCTCCGTGCTGCTGTTCGGCGCAGTCCTTGCCTGGGGCATCGTCGCAAGGATCTCGCTGAAGCGGCGCGCAAGGGCGGGCGAGGACGTGTTGCCGGTCTTTCGCTCGCCGCGCTTCGACGTCATGGCGATCGCGTTCGGCCTTCTGGCTTACGGCCTCTTCGTGCTGAAGCTGCACGAGGTTCTGATCGGCGTGTCGCCGATCGCGCTGTCGTGAGCGGTTTTCCCGGCAATGCGGGCGGCCGGCCTGCTCACAGGCACGCGATTTCGCCGTGCCCCCTTACAATATGCGCGAAATAGGCTAGAAGCGCGGCTTTGACAGAAATGGCAGAGAAGGCCGGTCCGCCGGAACCCGAATGGCGCATCAGAACGACAGTTTCATCCGCGAGGTCAATGACGAGCTTCGCTCCGAGCAGGTCAAGGCGGTCTGGCTCCGCTTTGGCGGCATTCTCGCCATGCTCGCGATTCTCATCGTCATCGGCACGATCGGCAAGGTCGCCTACGACTATTGGCACGAGACCTCGGCCTCGGCCTCGGGTGACGAATTTCTGGCGGCCCTGACGCTCGCCAAGGACAATAAGACCGACGAGGCGCTCGCCGCCTTCGACAAGCTGGAGGCCGACGGTTACGGGGCCTATCCGGTTCTGGCGCAGATGCGTGCCGCAACGCTGAAGGCCCAGAAGGGCGATACGGCTGCGGCCGTCACGGCCTTCACCGAGATTTCGAAGAACGAGGCGATCGTGCAGCCGATGCGGGACGCAGCCCGCATCCGTGCCGCCTATCTGCTGGTCGATACCGGCAGTTACGCGCAGGTGGCGGCGGAAGCCGAGCCGCTGGCGGTGGATGGCAACGGTCTGCGCAGCTCGGCCCGCGAGGCGCTGGGTCTCGCCGCCTACAAGGCCGGCGACAAGGCCAAGGCGAAAGAGTGGTTCCAGCAGATCGTCGACGACACCCAGGCGCCCCGTGGCCTTGCCAACCGGGCACGCATGCTTCTGGACGTCATGGCGTCCACGCAGTGAAACGAACCCCGTGACGCTGCTCCTTGAGGGCGGCTTGCGGGATGAACCGAGAGGTCGCAACGCCCCTTGCCCGTCATGACGACGGGCGGCGCTGCGGCCGGTACAGCGGCGTGAACGCCGCGACAGGATTTTTGAGATGAACTTCACCGTCGCCATCGTCGGCCGCCCCAATGTCGGCAAGTCCACGCTCTTCAACCGGCTTGTCGGCAAGAAGCTGGCGCTGGTCGATGACACGCCCGGCGTGACGCGCGACCGGCGGCCGGGCGACGCGAAGCTCGTCGATCTCCGCTTCACCATCATCGATACCGCCGGCCTCGAGCAGTCGGGCCCCGAGACCTTGCAGGGCCGCATGTGGGCGCAGACGGAGGCCGCGATCGACGAGGCGGACCTGACGCTGTTCGTGGTCGATGCCAAGGCTGGTCTGACGCCGGCTGACCAGACGCTGGCCGGCCTGTTGCGCCGGCGCGGCAAGCCCGTCGTGCTGGTCGCCAACAAGTCGGAAGCCAAGGGCTCGGACGGCGGCTTCTACGATGCCTTCACGCTCGGGCTCGGCGATCCCTGCCCGATTTCAGCCGAGCACGGGCAGGGCATGATCGACCTGCGCGATGCCATCGTCGAGGCGATCGGCGAGGAGCGTGCCTTTCCGCCCGTCGTGGACGAAGCCGAAACAAACATCGACCTGCGCAAGACGGCGGACGAGGGCGACGACGACGAAGAGCCGGCCTATGACGAGACCAAGCCGCTGCGCGTCGCCATCATCGGCCGGCCGAACGCGGGCAAATCGACGCTGATCAACCGCTTTCTGGGCGAGGACCGCCTGCTGACCGGCCCGGAAGCCGGCATCACGCGCGATTCCATCTCGGTGGAATGGGACTGGCGCGGCCGCACGATCAAGATGTTCGACACGGCCGGCATGCGCAAGAAGGCGCGCGTTCAGGAGAAGCTCGAAAAGCTCTCGGTCGCCGACAGCCTGCGCTCGATCCGCTTCGCCGAATCCGTCGTCATCGTCTTCGACGCCACCATCCCGTTCGAAAAGCAGGACCTGCAGCTGGTCGATCTCGTGATCCGCGAGGGTCGCGCCGCCGTTCTCGCCTTCAACAAATGGGACCTCGTCGAGGATCCGCAGGCGCTGCTGGCCGATCTTCGCGAGAAGACCGAGCGGCTGCTGCCGCAGGCGCGCGGCATTCGCGCGGTGCCGATGTCCGGGCAGACCGGCTACGGGCTCGACAAGCTGATGCAGTCGATCATCGACACGGACAAGGTCTGGAACCGTAGGATCTCCACGGCGCGGCTGAACAAGTGGCTCGACGCCCAGCAGACGCAGCACCCGCCACCGGCCGTTTCCGGCCGTCGCCTGAAGCTGAAATACATGACGCAGGTCAAGGCCCGCCCGCCAGGCTTCATGATCTCCTGCACGCGGCCGGACTCCGTGCCGGAAAGCTATATCCGCTACCTGACCAACGGCCTGCGGACCGACTTCCAGCTGCCGGGCGTACCGATCCGCATTCATCTGAGGGCGTCGGAAAATCCCTTCGAAGGCAAGATGCGCCGCTAGAGTCTGTCTGCGGGTAACGGAATCGGGGGCTGGCATTTTGTGTTGTTTTCTGATTCCGTATGGATTTTAGCGGGAGGCTTTCAGCAATGCCGAAGTCGCTTTCGTTGGATTTGCGCAGCCGGATTGCGGCGGCTGTCGTGCAGGGTGAATCGGTTCGATCTGTTGCGCGACGGTTCGATGTGTCGGCTGCGAGTGCGGTGCGGCTTGGGCAGAAGTTGCGGGCGG
>NZ_JAJOZR010000004.1:0-348888 GCF_021168455.1 Rhizobium quercicola | reverse complement strand
AAAAGGCCGATAAGGCTTCTGACCATGCAGACCTTTTCAAGGGTTCCTACTAACTTGTAACAAAACCACTTCAAGTGGTCCAAGCGCAGCGTCCCAAACCTCCGCCTCTGGCGGAGGTCTATGACTTTCGACTGCCAGAATCAGGGGTCTCAGGCCCGGGAGAGCCGATCGAGAACACGTGGCAGAGCGGCCGCAAAGGCCTGCATCTCGGCCTCCGGTCCGGCACTCACCCGGATACACCGGTTGAGAGGCGCCGCACCCGGCATGCGGATGAAGACGCCGGCCTCATCCATCAGCCCATCCACGATGGCACGCGCGAAGGTCGCATCGCGACCGCAGTCGATGGCCACGAAATTGGTGGCCGATGGCAGAGCCTTGAGGCCCGCACGGTCGGCAATGTCCGCGATCGTCGCACGGGAGGCGGCAATGCGCGCGATCACGGTCTGCAGATAGGCCTGATCGTTCAACGCCGCTTCTGCCGCCGCCGTGCCGACCCGGTTCATACCGAAATGGTTGCGGATCTTGTCAAAGGCGGCGGCCGTTCCCGGCGCGGAGATCGCATAACCGACCCGCGCGCCGGCCAAGCCATAGGCTTTCGAGAATGTCCGCGTCCGCAGGATGTTGGGCCGGTCGATGAGCGAGGCGAGATCGGGGAGGGTGCCCGCCGGCGCCGTTTCACCATAGGCCTCGTCCAGCACCAGCAACGTCGTCTCCGGCAGGGCCCGAGCAAAGTCCACGATGCGTCCGGCATCCCACCAGCTGCCCATGGGATTGTCGGGATTGGCAAGGTAGACGAGCGGTGCATCCTCGCGCCGGACGGCTTCCAGCAGACCGTCGAGATTTTCGCGGTCGTTGCCGTCATAGGGCACGGTGCCCAGCCGCCCGCCATGGCCCGCGACGTGGAAGTTGAACGTGGGATAGCCGCCGAGAGAGGTCACCACCGGCATGCCGGGCTCGATGACCAGCCGCACGATCTGGCCGAGCAACCCGTCGATTCCCTCGCCGATCGCCAGATTGTCCGGCTGCACGCCGAGGTGCCGGGCAAGCGCCGCCTTCAGCTCGAAATTTTCAGGGTCATTGTATTTCCAGATGCCCGACAGCGCCGTCGTCATGGCCGCGATCACGCTCGGTGCCGGCCCGAAGCCACTCTCGTTCGCCCCGATCCGCGCCGTCAATCGCGCATGCCGCTGCCGCTCGATGGCTTCCGGCCCGACGAAGGGCACGGTGGCGGGCAGGGAACGGGCAAGCGGCGTAAAACGCGGGAAGGCTGACATGACGGGTCCGATGATCACGAAGGTCAGCCACCCTACTGCATAAATCCGCAAACCGGAATCGGTGACCGGAGAAAATTATGCAGCCAATGGAGGATGTTAGGCCGGGCCTCGCGCGTCATTCCCGACGCGCCGTCAAGACCCGGACAGCTCGCGATCACACAGAGGCATCGCCAAGCCAGCGCACGGCCATGAGACCGCAGGCCGCGCCGAGTGCGGTCAGGAACGTGCCCCAGATCATGTCCACCACGCTCAGCATCGCGGGCCAGTTCCGCAGCGTCGAGAGGTTGGTGATGTCGTAGGTTCCGTACGCGGCGAGACCCAGCACGGCACCGTAGCCGATCGCGGTCATCAGCGAGCCCGCGCGCAGACCCGGGAGAACCGCAAGGATGACGATGGCGGCGGCGAAAAACAGGTAGAAAACGGCGGCGACCACCAGATTGGGCTGCGGCGACATGAGGTCGCCGAGCTGGTCGCGATAGAATGTCCGCGCGACCAGGCCCAGCCAAACCGCATCGACGACGAGGAAGGAGAGAAGGGTGCCGGCATAGGCAATCAGATAGGTCTTCATCGTCGCGCTCCTGTTTCGCACGTCTACGAAGGCCGGGTGACAGCGGATTACTGCGGGCTGCGGAATTGATGGGCGCGGACGCGTAAGGGAGGTGGCGTCGGGTGCGTCGTCTACCGGGTGGCGATGCCGTTATGGGCGAAATCCATCCGGATCAGCTGCCGAATGAACGCCTGCGACAGCTGCATGTTGAAGCGCACGCCGAGTTCCGAGCCGACACGGTGAACCACGGTGCTGCCGATCTCCTCGGGAAAGCCGACGATCTCCACGAAGAAATGCTGCGGCAGGTGGACCGCGGGATTGAAGTCGATCATGGCGCCGCCGATCGAGATATGGCGCAGCAGGCCGTTATACTTCGTCTTCGGCTTCAGATGCTGGCCAACGACGAGGATGCGGCAAGGCCGCTCCACGAAAAAGTGCTTGTAGGTCGCACTCGTCTGCCCCGGACGGGCCTCCGCCCTGTGCATGATCATGGACATGGGATTGCTCCGGTAAAGGTCGCTCTGTCGGTGGTCGGCCAAGCCTTAAGACATCAAGCTTGTTTCGACCTTGCCGCGGGCTCTGCGCGATCATGCGGTCCAAACGTCGGTTTGTCCTGCGATTTCAACGCGCCTCCTCGGCCCGTTTACGATGCGGCCCGAAAGCGTAAGTTTGCGGTTCCATTATTCGGGGTTCTCCGCTAGAAAATTGCACAGGAGGAGATTTTTCAACGAGGGGCACGGCACCGATCGGCGCTGGGCTCCAAGGTAGGATCTATGAAAAAATTTCTCTTTCAGAATGAATTGACCTCGGGCGACAAGCTCTCGACAGCCGAGCTGCAGAATTTGTTGAACGGCTTTCTCCTTTTCAACGAGTCCGACTATATCCGCGCCAATCCGGACGTCCGCCAGGCCGTCCAGAGAGGGGAATTCCCGTCGGGTTTCGCGCACTTCCAGGAGCGCGGCAACATGGAACGTCGCTTCCCGGGCTTCAACGGCTTCAAGTGGGACGACTACATCAAGGCCAATGCCGACCTCGCGCATTTTCGCGAAGACCCCAATCCGGAAGCCCGCGCCAAGGCGCACTTCAAGGAAAACGGCTATACCGAAGGCCGCCAGCTCGAGCCCTGACGGACACGTCGCCCTGTCCTGAGAAAAAGGCGCAGCGGGCCAACGCCCCGATCCCGAGAGCTGCGCCCGCCGCGCGTCTCTCCCCGGCACCCGAAGCGCCGCATCGGATGACCGATCAGCGATATCATTGCTGGAAAGACCAAATAGCCCTTGATCCCCACGTGGATTGATCCTATCAGGGGCCTCGACGGAGAGGTGGCCGAGTGGTCGAAGGCGCTCCCCTGCTAAGGGAGTATACCCGGAAGGGTATCGTGGGTTCGAATCCCATCTTCTCCGCCATTCCCCATGATGACGCCCGTCCGCCAGCAGTGTTCCCTCGAGAGCTGCCGTTTCCCCTAGAGAGAGCACTTTTCCGCTGCATGATCAGACATCGGTTCGCTTCGGCAGCGATCGAATAGGCTTCCCAGCAAAGCGCACCTCCGGTTGATCGCCCTCTCGATGTGATTCCGGCGTCCAACGAAGACCGATCGCCGCCCCGTCGTCGCTGACGTCCAAACCGGTGTGATAGACCACGTCACGGCGGTGCTGACGGCCGTCTGCCGCACCTCCCGCCTCTTGATCGTCCGTCCGCCCGGCGCCACATATGGGGCGAAAGGAGGATCGTGATGAAAGAGCCCCGTCTTCTGCCGGATGCTATCGAGGCTGGTGCGATCGAGCTTGTCGAGCGTGTTGCCACGCGCCATCGTCAGACGCGCAAATATGGCAGCGTCACGATCATCGTTCCCGATGTCCTGCATGACGGCATGCCGGCGGGGGAGTATGAGGTCGTGATCCGCCGCAAGGTCTCGGCGCTGGGCGACAGGCTGAAGCGGCTGGACAATCCCTGGATGCGATTCTTCGATCAATAGCGGTGATTGCCGCGGTCGTTCGTGCGGGGACAGCGAAGGTGGGGAGGCGGGACGGACCACTTAAGCGGCCCTGCAAATTCCCGGTTTTTGCCGAGCTTTCCCGGCGACGAACGGCAGGTGAGGTGCTAACGTCGGCTAATGGTTCTCTTCTCGGTTCACCACAAGACGTCCTATCGTTACAAGCGGCCGGTTGCCTTCGGCGAACACCGGCTGATGTTTCGGCCGCGCGACAGTTTCGACCAGACGCTGCTGGAGGCCTCGCTCCACGTCTCCCCGGACCCGAGCTACGTGCGCTGGGTCCATGACGTGTTCGGCAATTGCGTGGCCCTGGTCGGCTTCGACAAGCCGGCGCGGGAGCTGACGTTCGAAACGCTGATCCGGCTCGAGCACACGCCGCATGTGCCGATCGATTTCGTCATTGACGAGGAGGCGCGAACCTATCCGTTCTCCTACGATCCCGAAGAAGCCTTCGATCTCGAACAAACGATGAAGCGGCATTGTCCCGATCCGGACGATCAGGTCGGCAAATGGGCGCGCCAGTTCGTGCGGGTCGGCCGGCCGACGGAGACCGGGCATCTGTTGATGACGCTCTGCTATGCGATCCGCGAGGGCTTCGTCTATGCGCGGCGGCTGGAGCATGGCACGCAGCAACCCCTGGAAACCCTGCGCCTGCGCAAGGGGACCTGCCGCGATTTCGCACTGCTGATGATGGAAGCCGCACGCTCTCTCGGTCTCGCGGCGCGATTCGTCACCGGCTATATCTACGTGCCGAGCCGGGATGGGCAGCGCACGCTGGGCGGCGGCTCGACCCATGCCTGGTGCCAGGTCTACCTGCCCGGCGCCGGCTGGGTGGAGTTCGATCCGACCAACGGCATCGTCGGTAACCGCGATCTGATCCGCGTCGGCGTGGCTCGCACGCCTCGGCAGGCGGTGCCGCTGTCGGGCAGCTATGACGGCAAGAAGGGCGACTTCGACAGCATGACCGTGCAGGTCAATGTGGTCAGCGAGGCGTCGATGACGGCCAGCGACCCGTCTGCCGACGAGCCTGCAGCACATACCGATCCGCCGCATACCGCAGACACCGAGACGCCGGACCGTGAGCGCTCGAAACAATCCGCATCCTGACCCGTTTCGCATGACCCTGCCGTCACCTCCCACCGAAGGATAGAGCATTTGAAGATCAAAGCCGGTTTCCACATCAGCTATGAATGCCAACAGGACACCGCCATGCTGCTGGTGCTCAACATTCATCCTTCCAGGCGCGTGGACCTGCTGACGGATCAGGTTTTGCAGTTCGATCGGCCGATCGAGGCCTGGGAATATGTCGATGGCTTCGGAAACAGCTGCAGCCGCATCGTCGCGCCGGCCGGCATCACGACGCTTTCGACCACGTTCGAGATCTACGACAGCGGCCAGCCCGATCTCATTCCCTATGATGCCGTGCAGCATTCGATCAAGGATCTGCCCGACGACGTGCTCGTCTTCCTGCTCGGCAGCCGCTATTGCGACACCGACCGCCTTTCGAACTTCGCCTGGCAGACCTTCTCGCATGTGCCTCCGGGCTGGCCACGCGTGGCGGCGATCATGGACTTCACGCACAACCGCATCCGGTTCGACTATCAGAAGGCGGATGCGACGCGCTCGGCCTATGGCGGGTTCACCGACCAGACCGGCGTCTGCCGCGATTTCGCCCATCTCGCCATCACGCTCTGCCGGGCGATGAATATCCCGGCGCGCTACTGCACCGGCTATCTCGGCGATATCGGCGTGCCGGTCGATGTCAATCCGATGGATTTCAGCGCCTGGTTCGAAGTCTATCTGGGCGGGCACTGGCACACGGCCGACGCGCGCCACAACAAGCCCCGAATCGGCCGCATCCTCATGGCGACCGGACGCGATGCGACGGACGTCGCGCTCTCCACCGCCTTCGGACCGGCAACGCTCGTGCGCTTCGATGTCGTGACGGATGAAATGCCGCACGATGGCGGCCAGTAGGGCGCCATACGTTCTGTTGGACTGAAGCCTCTTCTCCCGGTGATCATGGCGAAGAGGATTTCTATGATGGGGGAGGTGTCCCCGATCCGCACAGTGTCATGGATGCCACGGACGGGGGAGGCGGGGCGGCGCGTTCGCAGAGCGCCAAGCCATCGGCGATCCGCCGCTAGCATGCCTGCTCCGGCTGCGTCTGCTGCGGCATGCGTTTCGTCCGTGTTGTGGTCGAGGCCTTCTTGTTGGCACGCTCCAGCACCGGCACGCAGAGGTCGAGGTCGTGCGAGGCAAGATGGGCGTAGCGCATCGTCATCTGCAGCGTCTGGTGGCCGAGCCACATCTGGACGCGGCGAATGTCGATGCCGCCGCGCACGAGGCGTGAGGCGCAGGTGTGGCGCAGCACGTGCGGCACCAGATCCGGATCGTCAAGAAATCCGGCATCCTGCTTGGCGAGCTTCCACACGGTGCGGAATTGCTGCTGGTCGATGCCGGAGAAGGGCCCAAGGCCGCGGGCGGTGGCGTGGCCGATGGCTTTGCGCGCCCGCGTCGTCAGCGGTACGGAACGGCTGCGCCCGGATTTCGTGATCCAGAAGGTGGCCATGGACCCCTGCAGGTCGTTCCAGCGAAGGCCGAGCGCCTCGCCGAGGCGCGCACCGCTGTCGACCAGGAAGATGCAGAGCCGTTCATAGAGCGCATTGCGCGCGCCGATCGCGGCGAACAGCCGGACCTCTTCGTCATGTTCGAGGAACCGGACGCGTCCGGCGCGCTCCTTCTTACGGGTGAAGTCGGGCAGGACCGTGATGTCGCCCATCTTGTGCGCCTTGCGCAGAAGCTTGCTCAGCGCCGACATTTTGCGATTGATCGTGGCATTGCTGTTGCCGCGCTTGCGCAGCGCATTCACCAGCCGGTCGAGCATATCCTGGGAAACGCCCGTAAATTCCTTTTCCGGCATCATGTCATAGAGATCGTAGATGAAGGCGACGACATTGGCCTTGTGCTTGCCGCTTTCCCAGAGCGTGTCGCCATAGCGCTCGAGAAGGGTGACGAGCGTATGCGTGGCCGGCGGTTCGACGTCGCCCCCGGCGCGCAGCGTGTAGGAGAGTCCTGAAAACGAACCGGCGCCATAGGACTGCGCTACGAAGGGTTTGCCGTTCATATCCATGAATGCCGTCTCCAATGATGCACCCCCGCAAGGGCGCCTATGCAGGTACTCTCTGCTCGGCCCTGAACGGCTCCGCAGCGCGATGGACGCAGTCCGGCAGTGACAGCATCGGGATGCGATGCAGACCTTGCGGACCAGGGAAGCGGGACCGCTTCGGATGTTTCGGGAGCTCGATCAGTGCAGGAAGGCACACGATCAAGCATAATCAATATGCCTTATACAGCGCATACTTATTTTCAAAATTCCAAAACCACAAGGCCCGCAGTTCGTGAGAACTGCAGGCTTTATTTTTTCGGGTGTCAGACCTTCACATCAGAAGGTCTGACGACGTTGCGAAAGCGTGACTTAGAAGTCGCGCTGCAGACGGAGGAAGCCGGTCCACTTTTCGGAGTCCGGGCCGGCGTCGTTGTTTTCGTCGTAGTAGTTGACGGTCGCCAGGGTCTTCAGGCCGGTCGTGATCTGGTACTGAGCGGTGACGCCAGCCTTCCACGCATCGATGTTGCTGTTGAACTTGACGTTGCCGAAGTACTGGGCGCCGGGGGTGATCGTCAGCTTGTCCGTTGCCTTGATGGCGTAGGAAGCAGCGACAGCCCATTCAGACTTGGACCAGTAGTAGCTCGGGTCCGTGGCGTAGATGCCAGCGACAGCGAGCGAGCCCGGGCCGACATCGGCGGTGACGATGGCGCGGAAGGCGGCTTCGTCAACGTTGAAGTCGTAGGAACCGATGAGGTTTGCCGAGACGCCGCCCAGCGTGTAGCCGAGCTTGCCGGAAACGCCGACGTCGTCGTTGGACTTGACGTTGGTGGATGCCAGTTCTTCGACAGCAACACCGAGGATGACCGGGCCACCTTCATAGGTGTAGCGGATGCTGTTCTGGAGGGTTTCTTCCGAACCGATCGAGTCGGTCTCGCCGGCAATGCCGTCGTCCCACCAGTTGTAGAAGTAACCGACGTCGAAGCCAGCGATATTGATCCAGGCGCCGTCGAGCAGCGTGTCCTTGGTGTCGTTGGCTTCCAGGTTGATGTAGCCGGTCAGCGCGCCGAATTCGGTGTCGCTCTTGGCTTCGATGGTCAGATAGCCCTTCGTCTGGGCATCATAGTCGCCATACTGCTTGTCGTCGTTGAAACGATCCTTGGCGCCAAATGCGTCTTCGTCGTACTTGATCTGCGTACGGACGTAGCCGCCGATCTTGAGGCAGGTTTCCGTGCCCGGGATGTAGAAGTAGCCGGTGCCGAAGGCGTCGCAGACGCGAACGTATTCCAGTGCTTCCGGTTCGGCAGCGACGATAGCGTCGGCAGCGTGTGCGCCGGATACTGCTGCGAGAGCAGCAGCGGAGCCGAGAAGAAGGCTCTTAATGTTCATTTCTGACCTCCAGTCAAAAATGAGTCCGAACTTACCAAACGTCCGGCATACAGGGCTTTCCGGCTGCGAGGCCCCCGCCCGGCTGCGCGGCGCCGTCTCCACCGGCCGATGGCGGCGATGCCGTGCAGGCGCGCGATCGCGTAGACGAAGGTCCCGATATCGATTCTCCAGGCGGGAATCAGGCGTGGCGACCGATTCTCCAGCCGGGCGGAAGGGCATGGCGCCCGGGTGTCCGGGCGGCTGATCGCAGCGGCGAGAGGGCCTCGAGCGCGGCGCAGCCCCTGTTTTGCCACGTTCCGCACCAGTTTCGCGCAAGCCTCAACCGGGCTAAGCACTTCGCAACAAACGATTTTCTTAAGGTCTCATTAAGACTTCGGACCCCGGATGGCCATTTTGTGTCGTTTCAGCAACAGGACATGCGGAAGGGCGGACGAAAGGAGGCGGGATAGCAAGTTGGTGATTGCGCCATCGGCCGCGTCAGGTATTTTCAAATCCAGAAGCAAGGGCGGTTGATCGCCAACTTCTGAAGTGTTGGGGATGGGGCAGGGAACGCTGTCCTTCAGCAAAATACCCAGACCCGTTTTAAACTTTTGACTGGAGGTCAGAAATGAACATTAAGAGCCTTCTTCTCGGCTCCGCTGCCGCTCTCGCAGCAGTATCCGGCGCACACGCTGCCGACGCTATCGTCGCTGCTGAACCGGAAGCAATGGAATACGTTCGCGTTTGCGACGCTTTCGGCACCGGCTACTTCTACATCCCGGGCACGGAAACCTGCCTCAAGATCGGCGGCTACGTTCGTACGGAACTTCGCTTCAACGAAAATTCCTACGGTGCAAACGGCCGTGGCGACTACGACGCTTACTCGCGTGGTTACCTGACGTTCGCTGCCAAGAACGACACGGAATACGGCACGCTGTCGTCCTACATCAACCTTCAGGCTGATACCGAAAGCGACGTATTCCTTGACGGCGCATGGATCAACATCGCTGGTTTCGACGTCGGTTACTTCTACAGCTACTGGGACGATGGTCTCTCTGGCGAAACCGACTCGCTCGACTCTTCGTTCGGCGCTCTGCAGAACTCGGCTCGTTACACCTATGATGCCGGCTCTTTCGTCGCCAGCGTTTCGGTTGAAGAAGTTGAAAACACCTACTTCACCGACCGCAACAGCAACAACGACCTCGGCGTAACCGGCAAGCTCGGCGCGACGATCGGCGGCTTCAACGTCTACGGTCTCGCTTCCTACGACGTCGACGTCGAAGAAGCAGCTTTCCGCCTGCTCGCCACGGCTGAAATCGGCCCGGGCACGTTCGGCATCGCTGGCCAGTACGCCACGAACCCGAACTACTACTACGACCGCGCTGAATGGACCGTTGCAGCTGAATACGCTGTCAAGGCAACCGACAAGCTGACGATCACCCCGGCCGCTCAGTACTTCGGCAACGTCCGCACGGGCAGCCAGTTCAACAACGACCTCGACGCTTGGAAGGTTGGTCTGACGGCTGGCTACCAGGTTACGGAAGGCCTGCGCACGCTGGCAACCGTCAACTACACGAAGTTCGACGGCGACGCAGCTGATCGTCTCGTATCCGACGACCAGTGGACGGGCTTCCTCCGCCTGCAGCGCGACTTCTAATATCACTTGACCTCACGGTCATTGATGGAAAACCCGGCAGAGATGCCGGGTTTTTTCGTATGTGGACGCGACGGGCGCCGGGAAACCCTGCGCTGCCTGTCAGCGGCTCACGCCAATGTTGCGAGAAAGTCCGCGACCGGCGCGATGACGCCGGGAAGGTGGAGGAGGGGGGCGTGCCCCTGGCCGGGCACCGTCAGGGACCACAGTCCGGGATGGCGCCGGGCCATGTCCGAAACCGTCTTTTGCGAGAGAAGAGACGATGTCTCGCCGCGGATCACCATGAGCGGCTGTTCCCGCAGGCCATCGAAGAGGGGCCAGAGATCGGCGAGGGGCGTCTCGGCCGAGAGTTCGAGGAGCGGCGCGACGAGGGCGGGGTCGAAATCGGGCAGGATGACGCCATCCGTTTCGCGATAGAGGCTCTGTGCCATTTCGTCCCAGTCCACAGCACGAAGGGCGGGAAAGGCCGGTCCGTGCAGCATTTTCAGCGCTGCGGCCGCCGCACGCCATGATGTGTAGCGGCCTTCGTCGTTCAGATAGCGGGCGATGGCCAGCAGTCCGCCGATCTCGATCACGGGCCCGATATCGTTGAGAATATTGGCCCGTGAAAGTCCGGGCGCAATGCCGGGCAGGAGATGGAGAATCAAGCCGCCGCGCGACGTTCCAACGAAAATGGCGGCCTCGATGCCGAGCGCGCCGCAGATGTCCACGACGTCGCCCGCCTCGACGGAGAGCTGGTAGCGGCTCGGGTCCGGATCCCAGTTGGATCGCCCGCGCCCGCGATAATCGATCGCGATCACACGTCGCGGCCTCATCCGATCGTTCGAGATCGCCCGGGCAAAGCCATGGAAGTCGCGGGAATTGCGGCTGAGACCGGGAAGACAGATGACGGGCAGGGTATCGTCACCGTCTGCCGAGGGGCGGGCGGCAGGATAGTCCGCCGCAAAGAGCGTCAGCCGATCGCGAACCCGGATGAAATGCTCGACGATCCCGTTTCTGTCCATCTGTCCTCCCTTCGCGGAGGTTCTTCTCGCTCCGCGGTGCCGGTACTCCCGTCATTATAGAAGGTAGGAGGACGATGGCGAAAGGACGAATGGAGGTAGAGATCGCCCGGTCAGGACGACTGCCGCCCCATCCGTAGATCCTCGACGATATCGGCGCTCTGGCCGAGGCGCGATTTATAGACCTGGTAGTTCTCCATGACCCGCTGCACGTAGTTGCGCGTCTCGGCAAAGGGAATGCGCTCGATCCAGTCCACCACCTCGTCGATCGACTTGCCGCGTGGATCGCCGTAGCGGCCGATCCATTCCGGCACGCGGCGGGGGCCTGCATTGTAGGCGATGAAGGTCAGGATGTAGGACCCGCCGAAATCATTGATCTGCTCGCCGAGATAATGGGCGCCGAGCGTCGCATTGTATCCGGCATCCGTCGTCAGACGCTCTTTGGAATAGGGGATGCCGTGACGGCTCGCGACGAGCTTTGCGGTCGTCGGCAGGATTTGCAGCAGGCCGCGCGCATTGGCGGGCGACACGGCCGCAGGGTTGAAGGCGCTTTCCTGCCGCGCGATGGCATAGGCGAGCGCCTTGCCGGAGCCGGAAATATTGGCCGTGCCCGGAATGACCCCCAAGGGAAAGGCAAGCGCGGCGACATCGATTCCGCGGCCAAAGGCCAGCTTGCCGACCTGCAGCGCGAGACCGTGCGTGCGCGTCTTCTCGGCGCGGGCAGACAGAATCGCCAGCTCCCCGGGACTGGTCAGATTGTCGGCTAGTGCCAGATACAGCCGGTCGGCCCGCCATCCGTGACCGGCGGCCTCCAGCCGGCCGATGGCGCGAACGGCTTCCCGGCTCTCGAACCGCGTGCGGTCGTCGGCCGTGGGGCTCGGATAGGTCACGTTCAGCGTCTTGCGGCCGAGCTTCGCGCTTGCCAGCTGTCCATAGAATGTGCCCGAAAGGGCGGCGGCCTTGGCGTAATAGGTCTTCGCCTGGCCGGGGCCGCCCTTCTCGGCAGCACGGCCGAGCCAGTAATAGGCACGCGACACCGAAATCGGCCGGTTGGAAGCCTTGAGAATGCGCTCGAAATGCGTGGCGGCGGTCTGACCGTCCTGAAGACCGCGCAGCGCATACCAGCCGGCATGGAATTCCGCATCCACCACATCGGTCGCATCCGTCGCCACATGCGCGGCGGCGACGCGATAAGCGCCGCGGAAATCCCCGGCATCGGCAAGGCCGCGGCTGATGATCCGCTGCTCGACCCACCATTCCCCGGTATCGATCAGGCGTTCGGGATCCTTGGGCAGCTGCGACAGGAGCTTTGCGGCGGCGTCGTACTTCTCCTGCTTGCGCAACTGCTCGATCCGCACGAACAGAAAGGCCGGATCGCTGCTCCAGGACGGATCGACGGCGGCGATCAGCGCATCGGCATTCGCGGCCTTCTTCGACATGGCGAGCCAAGCGCGGTAGAGCGACTGCGCCTTGCCGAGATCGCTGAAGCGCGTCGCCTGCTCGAAACGGCCGCGATAGAGCAGCATTTCCATCCGGCGCTTGTGGTCTGCCGTCGTCAGCAGGCTCGGAAATTCCGCGAGCACCTTCGTTTCCGTCGCCACGTCCAGCGCTTTGGTCGCCCAGAGCGTGCGAAGCCGGGTTGCGGCCTGGCGCGTGTCACCCTTCGCCACCAGGGCCCGCGCGAGGATCAGCGTGCCCTCCGACGTTTCGGGCGCGGTGCTGCCGAAGGCCGCAAGCACGTCCTTGGGCGCCGGGTTTTCCCGGTAGAGCGCCCGTTCCGAGCTGGCGCGCAGCCCGCCGAGACCCGGCCAGCCTTTCAGGTCCTGCTGCGCGCGGGCGATTTCGTAGGAGGGAATGCCCTTCTGCGTCGATTGTGCGATGGCCCAGGTCAGGATGTGCCGGTCGAGCGTATCGTCGCCCATGGAATTGCGAACGGCGATGGCGCGCACGGGATCGCGATTCGTCAAGGCGTCGAGGCCGTCCTTGAGGGCTGCGACCGAGTCCGGGATGGTGCTGCGCGGAATGGCGCCGGTCATGCCGCCGTCCGTCATGCCGCTGAAGGCGGCCGGCGCCTTGGGAACGGGCACGAAGGCCTCTGCGGCGGATGCGACGGCTGTCGAACGGGAAACGGACGGGCGCGACAGGGGGAGGGGAACGCCGGCCGGCTCTGCCCGAGCGGCGACACCCGGGACCAGGAGCGTGCCAAGCCCGAGGGTGGAAACGCTCAGCGCGGCGATCAGTGTTCGATGGATGGCACCACGCATGAAAACTTTCCCGCCCATGATCAACCCGCCGTTCCGCAATCCTACAGCATTTGGCAATCGAGACACTAATGAAAGGTTAATGCCACATCGCCGATCCCGCCATTGCCGCGAGCCGTGACGGCATCGTGTTCAAAAATCCGCGTGATCTGCCCGAACCCCCGGCCGCCTCATCCGTTCCGCTCTGCATCGTCATTGCCAGTCAATGCTTGCCGCCGGAGACCGGGACGATTAAGGTGCCGGCAATTTTCTAACCATGAAATGCGGCCGAAGCATGGGTCTCCAGTGCCCGCGCGCCGTCAGGAGCAGTGCATGTTCAAGGGATCCATTCCCGCTCTCGTCACCCCGTTCACGCCGGCCGGCGCCGTGGATAAGGACGCATTCGTCGATCACGTCCAGTGGGTCATCTCCGAAGGCAGCCACGGTGTCGTTCCGGTGGGGACGACGGGGGAGTCCCCGACCTTGTCGCATGCCGAGCACAAGCGCGTCGTCGAACTCTGCATCGAGGCTGTCGGCGGTCGCGTGCCGGTCATCGCCGGAGCCGGGTCCAACAACACCCGCGAGGCGATCGAACTGGCCCAGCATGCGGAAAAGGCCGGTGCCGACGGTATCCTCGTCGTGACACCGTATTATAACAAGCCGACGCAAAAGGGACTTTATGCCCATTTTTCGGCGATCGCCGAAGCCGTCAAGCTGCCGATCGTCATCTACAACATCCCCGGCCGCTCGGTCATCGACATGTCGCCGGAAACCATGGGCGCCCTGCGCAAGGCCTATCCGTCGATCCTCGGTGTGAAGGACGCGACCGGCAAGATCGAGCGCGTCTCCGAGCAGCGCATCACCTGCGGTGCGGATTTCGTCCAGCTTTCGGGCGAAGATGCGACGGCACTCGGCTTCAACGCCCATGGCGGCGTCGGCTGCATCTCGGTCACCGCCAATGTCGCGCCGCGCCTGAGCGCAGCGTTTCAGGAGGCCACGCTCGCCGGCGACTTCGCCAAGGCACTCGCCTATCAGGACCAGCTGATGCCGCTGCACAAGGCCATCTTCATGGAGCCGGGCGTCTGTGGCTCGAAGTTCGCGCTGAACCGGCTGCGCGGCATGAGCCGGCACGTCCGCTCGCCGCTGATGCCGTCGCTCGAGCCGGCAACCGAAAGCGCCATCGAGGCGGCGCTCGTCCATGCCGGGCTGCTGAACTGATGGCCCCGAAGGGCAGCGAGCGCACCGTTCGCAAGATCGTCGCCGAAAACCGCAAGGCGCGCTACAATTACGAGATCCTCGACACCTACGAGGCCGGCCTCGTGCTGACCGGCACGGAGGTGAAGTCGCTGCGCGAGGGCAAGGCCAATATCGCCGAGTCCTACGCGACGGACGAGGGCGGCGAAATGTGGCTGATCAATTCCTATCTGCCGGAATATCTGCAGGCCAACCGCTTCAATCACGAGCCGCGCCGTCGCCGCAAGCTTCTCCTGTCCAAGCGCGAGGTGAACCGCCTGCAGGGTGCCGTGAACCGCGAGGGCATGTCGCTCATTCCCCTGAAAATCTATTTCAACGATCAGGGGCGCGCCAAGCTCGAACTGGCGCTCGGCAAGGGCAAGAAGCTGCACGACAAGCGCGAGAGCGAAAAAGAGCGCGACTGGAACCGGCAGAAGAGCCGTCTTCTGAAGGACCACTAGGGCCTGTCAGGTCCATTGCGAACGAGCGTGGCGCTCGATTCCAGTGTGATCGTTTGTCCCTCCGGGATAAGCGGATCTCCCGTATCCCTGACAAACTCCAAGGCGCGGAGACGCCGCGTCTTGGCGCCGTGCCGCCAATCGTGAGGCCGGATTATCCGTTCATGTCGTCCTGATGGACGGGTTCGACCGTGCGGGCGGCCCGTTCCGACGGGTCCCGTCCGATCTCCGCCTTCAGGCTGAGGAGGTCGATGAAATGGTCGGACTGGCGCCGCAGGTCGTCGGCGATCATCGGCGGCTGGGTCGACATGGTGGACACCACGGACACTTTCCGCCCCTTGCGCTGCAGCGCCTCCACGAGCGTGGTAAAATCGCCGTCTCCCGAAAAGATCACGAGGTGATCGACGGTTTCCGACTGTTCCATGGCATCGATGGCAAGCTCGATGTCCATATTGCCCTTGATCTTCCGGCGGCCGAGCGAATCGGTAAATTCCTTCGCGGGCTTCGTCACGACCTTGTAGCCGTTGTAGTCCAGCCAGTCGATCAGAGGGCGGATCGAGGAATATTCCTGATCCTCGATCAGCGCGGTGTAGTAATAGGCCCGCAGAAGATAGCCCCGCTTCTGAAAAGCTTTCAAAAGCTTACGATAATCGATGTCGAAGCCGAGGCTTTTCGACGCGGCGTACAGGTTCGCGCCGTCGATAAAGAGAGCTATTTTTTCGCGTGGATCGAACATCGGCATTCCTTCAGTCCGGCGATGCGTGCAAATTTTTCCTGTCCATCATCAGACGCGAAACAAGTGCATACCGGGGGTGTCATGATTATTGTCCTTATCGCACCAGTGATCGAGAGAAAAGTTCGATGGAGGACAAACGTCGTTCCAGCACAATTTTTCGCGGACCACTAGTCTCGATCGCAGATGCACACATCAACATGATAAACGGACCCCTAAATATGTGGTAGTCTGTTCTCTTTTCATGCAGATCTAATGTTGCAACCGGGCATTTGCAATTTGCACGATACAGTACAGAAACAATACTACTGGCGGGGTTGGCCCTTTATCGCGCGCCCTCTCATGAAAAACTTGAATTTTCAGGCCAATGGCTGTATCCGGCAACCAATCCGTTCCCGAGAGCCGGAAAGCCGCGCCAGCGTTGGTCGCTCTCGTCACCTTATCCGCGCAGGCAAGGCAGCTTTTGGCCGTGCCCGGCGCTTGAAACCATCGAAGGATACGCAATGGCCCGCGTTACGGTCGAAGATTGCATCGACAAGGTCGACAACCGCTTTGAGCTCGTGCTCCTCGCCAGCCACCGTGCGCGCCTGATCTCCCAGGGCGCGGCGATCACCATCGATCGCGACAACGACAAGAATCCGGTCGTCGCCCTGCGCGAGATCGCCGACGAGACGCTGTCGCCCGGCGATCTCAAGGAAGACCTGATCCATTCGCTGCAGAAGCATGTCGAAGTCGACGAGCCCGAAGCCGATCCGGCATCCATCACGGGCGGCGCGGCAAACTTCGCCGACGCCTCCGAGGACGACGATCAGCCGGAAGCCGTCACCTTCGACCGCATGACGGAAGAAGAGCTGCTGGCCGGCATCGAGGGCCTCGTTCCCCCGGAAAAGAGCGACGACTACTGATCGTCCCGCCCAGGCATACCATCTTCGAAGCGCCGGCATCGTCCGGCGCTTTGTCGTTCCGGCTTCTTCTCACATTCTGATTCCTGCGGTGCAACGCCGGCAGCGTCGCTGCGGCGGACTGCGTCGAACGGGTCGCTTCCCGGATTTCGATGGTGGGAAATCGATGGTAACGCCATGATAGACGGGAAGAATCGCGCCGGATCGCACCGGACGCGCTTTCCGTTGCCGCTGCGTCATGATTTAAATGGATTTCCATTGAAGGAGTGATGCCTCGGAAACACAGCCCCCGCGGAGCCGCACACGCATGATGCGCCAATATGAACTCGTGGAACGGGTTCAGAAATACAAGCCTGACGTCAACGAGGCACTGCTCAACAAGGCCTATGTCTATGCCATGCAGAAGCATGGCCAGCAGAAGCGCGCCAGCGGCGATCCCTATATTTCGCATCCGCTGGAAGTCGCGGCCATCCTGACCGAAATGCACCTCGACGAGGCGACGATCGCGGTCGCGCTGCTGCACGACACCATCGAGGACACCACGGCGACGCGGGCGGAGATCGACGATCTCTTCGGCGAGGACATCGGCGCGCTGGTCGAGGGCCTGACCAAGATCAAGAAGCTCGATCTCGTCAGCCGCAAGGCCAAGCAGGCGGAAAACCTGCGCAAGCTGCTCTTGGCCATCTCCGACGATGTGCGCGTCCTCCTCGTCAAGCTCGCCGACCGGCTGCACAACATGCGCACGCTGGACCATATGTCGGCGGAGAAGCGTGCCCGGATCTCCGAGGAGACAATGGAGATCTATGCGCCGCTCGCCGGCCGCATGGGCATGCACGACATGCGCGAGGAGCTGGAAAACCTGTCCTTCCGGCACATCAATCCCGATGCCTTCGAAACCGTGACGCAGCGGCTGGACGAGCTTTCCGCGCGCAACGAAGGCCTGATCAAGAAGATCGAGGACGAGCTGGGCGACCTGCTCGCCGCCAAGGGGCTGAACGGCATCAGCGTGAAGGGCCGGCAGAAGAAGCCCTATTCCGTCTTCCGCAAGATGCAGTCGAAGTCGCTGTCCTTCGAGCAGCTGTCCGACGTCTGGGGCTTCCGGGTCATTGTCGAGGACATTCCCGCCTGTTACCGCGCGCTCGGCATCGTGCACACCCGTTGGCGCGTCGTTCCCGGCCGGTTCAAGGATTACATCTCGACGCCGAAGCAGAACGACTACCAGTCGATCCACACCACCATCGTCGGCCCCTCGCGCCAGCGCATCGAGCTGCAGATCCGCACGCGCCGCATGCACGAGATCGCCGAATACGGCATCGCCGCCCATACGCTCTACAAGGATGGAGCCGAGGCGCAGGGCGACGTCAAGCTGTCGCCGACCTCCAACGCCTATTCCTGGCTGCGCCGCACCATCGAGGCGCTGGCGGAAGGCGACAATCCGGAAGAGTTTCTGGAGCATACCAAGCTCGAGCTTTTCCAGGATCAGGTCTTCTGCTTCACGCCCAAGGGCCAGCTGATCGCCCTGCCGCGCGGCGCGACGCCGATCGATTTCGCCTATGCGGTCCACACCAATATCGGCGACACCTGCGTCGGCGCCAAGATCAACGGCCGGATCATGCCGCTCGTCACCCGGCTCGCCAATGGCGACGAGGTCGAGATCGTCCGCTCGGGTATCCAGGTGCCGCCGGCCGCCTGGGAGGAGATCGTCGTCACGGGCAAGGCGCGTGCCGCCATCCGCCGGGCGACCAAGGCGGCCATCCGCAAGCAGTATTCGGGCCTCGGCTTCCGCATTCTCGAGCGCACGTTCGAGCGCGCCGGCAAGCCCTTCACACGTGAAGCAATGAAGCCGATCCTTCACCGTCTCGGGCAGAAGGAGGTGGAGGACGCCATCGCCGCCGTCGGCCGCGGCGAGCTGTCCTCCCTCGACGTGCTGCGCGCCATGCATCCCGACCATCAGGACGAGCGCGTGACGCCGAAGCCCTCGACGGACGACGGCTGGTTCGCAATGCGCTCCGCCGCCGGCATGGCGTTCAAGATTCCCGGCCATTCCAAGGAAAGCGCCACCGCCATCGATGCCGGCGGGCCGGAAGACCTGCCGATCCGTGGCCTCTCGGGCAATGCCTTCGTCCATTTCAGCGCATCCGGCGCCGTCCCCGGCGACCGTATCGTCGGCATCATGGAGAAGGACAAGGGGATCACCATCTATCCGATCCAGTCGCCGAGCCTGCAGCAGTTCGACGACGAATCGGAGCGGTGGATCGACGTGCGCTGGGATCTCGACCAGGCCAACAACACCCGCTTCATGGCGCGCGTGCAGGTCAATGCGCTGAACGAGCCGGGGACGCTGGCCGATATCGCCCAGTCGCTGGCCACCGGCGACATCAACATCCGTGCCATCACCATGGGGCCGATCGCCGCCGATTTCAGCGAGCTGATGCTCGATCTCGAGGTCTGGGACCTGCGCCAGCTGAACCACATGCTGACGCAGCTCAAGGACTTGCCTGTGATCTCCACGGTCAAGCGCGTCTTCCTCTGAGCCGTCTGCCTGCGAGATAGGCTGCGGCCGGGCGCGGTATGCGCCGACCGCATGGCTGCCCGCCGAAGCCGGCGCTGGTGGAAAGGCAATGATGCGCTTATGTTCTGGCTTGGGAGGTAAACGAAGAAAGGTTTACCAATGTTCAAGCAGATCAAGAAACTCACCGGCGCCCTGCGCCCCCTGTCGGCAGCTGAACGCGAACTGAGCTACCTCAACGGCTCGTCCGATCGCATCGACCTCGAATATCGCCAGCGTCAGATCGACCGCGGTCTCTTCCGCAACGGCTTCTGAGCCGCGCTCGGTTCGACCGAGACCAAGACACGAGCCTTGCGCCTGGTGCAAGGCTGACATGCGCAGCCTCTCCGGGGCCGCGTGACACTAGCAGTATCCTGAACGTTCCCGGCACGGGGCCGCCATGAGGGCGGACCCTGCGGGAAATGCTCTGGAGATGGCGGCTCATGAAAAGCCGACATCCAGGAGCGGTCGGCGATCGTCGTGCGATGTGTCCTTTCGGGGGCCCGCGTTCGCCGCGATCTCCGGACCATCGACGCACCGCCCCCGCGCGATCCACCTCCGTCCGCCCGTTGCAGCCTGCCTCCCCATGCCGCGGTCGAGACGCCTGCAAGGCCGCCCCTCGATCGTCCGGCGGCGCGAAACGCGACCCTTGCGTCGAGAACGATCGAGATTGCCCCGGATTGCCCCAGATTGCCATTGTAAGGCCACACGGGCATCGTCTATCACGGCACCATGGTGTTCAAACGTCGTCAGCCCGCATCGTTCTCAGTCCGGCTCCGCGAGCTGGTCTGGCCGCGCAAGGGATTTACCCGCGGCCTGCGCTATCTGGCGCTGCGCATCCTGCGCCTGTCGTCGTCGCCCCATTCCATCGCCATGGGCGTCGCAGCCGGAGCCGCGTCCTCCGCCACGCCCTTCGTGGGCTTCCATATTCTCCTGGCGCTGGCCGCCGCCTATCTCTTCTCGGGCAACCTGATCGCCGCCGGCATCGCGACGACGCTTGCCAACCCCCTGACCATTCCCGTCATTCTCGCGAGCAGCTACGAGATCGGCACGGCGATCCTCGGCTCGGGCGGTCATGGGCCGCTCGACGGGGAGGATATGCTGCGCATGCTGACGCATCTGCAACTGACCGAGCTCTGGGGTCCGCTGCTGAAGCCGCTCCTGCTTGGCAGCCTGCCGCTGGCGGCCGGCAGCGCGCTCGTGTTCTATATCGGCTCCTATTATGCCGCCCGGCTGTTCCAGTCGCGCCGCGTGTCGCGTCTCGCCGGAAAGCCCAAGGCGTCGCCGGCGGCCTAAACCCTCAACCCTTCGGATCCCTCAGGTTTTCATGATCATCGGCCTCGGCAGCGACCTCATCGACATCCGCCGCATCGACAACTCGCTGAACCGGTTCGGCGAGCGCTTCATCCAGCGCTGCTTCACCGAGGTGGAGATCGCGAAATCCGAAGGCCGCAAGAACCGGTCGGCGTCCTATGCCAAGCGGTTCGCGGCGAAGGAGGCCTGTTCGAAGGCCCTGGGAACCGGGATCGGGCAGGGGGTGCTCTGGAAGGACATGGGTGTCGTCAATCTGCCCGGCGGCAAGCCGACCATGATGCTGACCGGCGGTGCCGCCCTGCGCCTGGCGAGCATGCTGCCGCACGGCCATCGCGCCGTCGTTCACCTCACGATCACCGACGACGATCCTCTGGCGCAGGCCTTCGTCATAATAGAGGCGCTGCCCGTTGCTCCCGAAGACGTTAGCGGCTAGAGGATGGCGCAGTCGAGGTCCGGCGGCCGCTGACGGCGCGCGCGTTCTTAGGGGCGGCTGAGCCCGATGGGCCGAAGCTCGATGCGAGCGCCATGGACCCCTGCAGACCAACGGCATTCAAACGACGACAAGCGCCGGTCAGCGGCAAACAAGGATAGACGGGCGTGGCAGAAAAAATCGCAAAGAAGGACAGCGGCCTCTGGGAGAACGTGAAGGTCATCATTCAGGCCTTGCTTCTGGCGCTGGTGATCCGCACCGTGCTCTTCCAGCCCTTCACCATTCCCTCCGGCTCGATGATGCCGACGCTGCTGGTGGGCGATTACATCTTCGTCAACAAGTTCGCCTATGGCTATTCGAAATACTCGCTGCCGCGCTCGCCCGATCTCTTCAGCGGCCGCATTTTCGGCAGTGACCCGAAGCGCGGCGACATCGCCGTCTTCCGCTTCCCGCCCAATCCCGAGATCGACTACATCAAGCGCGTCATCGGCCTGCCGGGCGACCGCGTGCAGGTGCGCAATTCCATTCTCTACGTCAACGACAAGGAAGTCGCCCGTGCGCCCGACGGCGTCTTCCGGGCCGACGACCAATACGACACCGGCGCCGACGTGCCGGTCTTCCGCGAAACGCTCGACAACGGCGTCAGCTTCGACACGCTCGACCAGTTTCCGGATTCGCGCGGCGACAACACGCGCGAATTCGTGGTGCCGGAAGGTCATTACTTCATGATGGGCGACAACCGCGACAATTCCGCCGACAGCCGTTTCGACGTCGGCTACGTCCCGGCCGAAAACCTCGTCGGTCGCGCCAGCCTCATCTTCTTCTCGCTCGGCCACGACACCTCCTTCCTCGAAATCTGGAAGTGGCCGGCAAACCTGCGCTATGACCGCCTCTTCAAGGTTCTGAAGTAATGAAGCCGCGCGATCTCGGGCCGCAGGAGCGCGAGCGTCTCGAAGACGCGCTCGGCTACGTCTTCACCGACAAGGTCCGGCTCGACCGCGCGCTGACGCATTCCAGCGCCCGCAATTCCGGCGGTTCAGACTACGAGCGGCTGGAATTCCTCGGCGATCGCGTGCTCGGTCTCTGCGTCGCGGAGCTTCTGTTCCAGACGTTCAAGACGGCGAACGAAGGCGAATTGTCGGTGCGGCTGAACCAGCTGGTCAGCGCCGAAAGCTGCGCTGCAATTTCCGACGAGATCGAGCTTCACCGCTTCATCCGCGCCGGCGCAGACGTCAAGAAGCTCTCCGGCAAGCACGTCCTGAATATCCGTGCCGACGTGGTCGAAGCGCTGATCGCCGCGATCTATCTCGATGGCGGTCTGGAGGCCGCGCGCGGCTTCGTGCTCAAGCACTGGAAGGCTCGCGCGACGCGCGCCGACGGCGCCCGCAGGGATGCCAAGACCGAATTGCAGGAATGGTCGCATGCGAAGTTCGGCGTCGCCCCGCAATATCGCGTGGACGACCGTTCCGGCCCCGACCACGATCCGCGCTTCACGGTGACGGTGATCATCCCCGGTGTCGCGCCCGAGACCGGCGTGGACCGCTCCAAGCGGGCCGCCGAGCAAACCGCCGCAACCCGCATTCTGGAGCGGGAAGGGGTCTGGGCCGCTTCCGGTACCTGATTATGGGCGCCTGATCCTGCGCGCAACGAACCTTTGTCGAACCTCTGGTCGCGGAAGCGATTGCGGTTCATACTCACGCCGGCAGACACGCCGGCCCCCAACGAATTGACGGATATAATGACCGAAGATCACACGGATCCTGCCGAGACCGGGCAGGACGCAGCAGTCGAAACCGAAGCTGCAACGGATGTCGCCGAGCCTGTCGGCCCGACTCATTCCGGCTTCGTCGCCATGATCGGCGCGACGAATGCCGGCAAGTCGACGCTCGTCAACCGGCTGGTCGGCGCCAAGGTGTCGATTGTCAGCCATAAGGTGCAGACGACGCGCGCCATCGTGCGCGGCATCGCCATCCACGACCGCGCGCAGATCGTGTTCATGGATACGCCCGGCATCTTCAAGCCGCGCCGCCGGCTCGACCGTGCCATGGTCACCACCGCCTGGGGCGGCGCCAAGGATGCGGATTTCATCATGCTGCTGGTCGACAGCGAACGCGGGCTGAAGGGCGATGCGCAGATGATCCTGGAGGGTCTGAAGGAGGTCCACCAGCCGAAGATCCTCGTGCTCAACAAGATCGATCAGGTCTCCCGCGACGTTCTGCTGCAGCTGGCCTCCGCCGCCAATGAAGTCGTTCCCTTCGAGCGCACCTTCATGATCTCCGCGCTGACCGGCTCCGGCTGCGAGGACGTCATGGACTATCTGGCCGCAGCCCTGCCGGAAGGTCCCTGGTACTACCCGGAAGATCAGATCTCCGACCTGCCCATGCGCCAGCTGGCCGCCGAGATCACCCGCGAAAAGCTGTTCCTGCGCCTCCACCAGGAGCTTCCCTATTCCTCGCATGTGGAAACCGAGGGTTGGGAGGAAAAGAAGGACGGCTCGGTGCGGATCGAGCAGGTGATCTATGTCGAGCGCGACAGCCAGAAGAAGATCGCCCTCGGCAAGAACGGCGACGCCATCAAGGCGATCTCCATGGCCGCCCGCAAGGAGCTGTCCGAGATCCTCGAACAGCCTGTCCACCTCTTCCTTTTCGTGAAGGTGCGGGAAAACTGGGGCGACGACCCCGAGCGCTTCCGCGAGATGGGCCTGGAATTCCCCCGCTGATGGAAAGGGCGGAGCGATGCCGTGATTCGGTGAACGCTCCGTCCAGTCCCGCCCGCCTTGCGCAGCGGGACCCGTCATGTCACCTGATGACCCCAATCAGGTGCAAGGAGACGGCCGATGCCGCAGCTCGTGAATGGGGTTTGGGAAAAGGGTGACGTCGCCTCCGGCGAAATGAAGGGCGGCGCCTTCCATCGCGAGCCGACCAGCTTTCGCAACTGGATCACCCCGGACGGCAGCCCCGGACCGGAGGGACAGCCGGCGCTCAAGGCCGAGGCCGGGCGTTTCCAGCTGTTCGTCGCCTATATCTGCCCCTGGGCGTCCCGCACGCTGATGATGCGCAGCATCAAGGGCCTCAAGGACATCCTTCCCATCGCCATTTCCCAGCCCGAACTCGGCGAAAACGGCTGGACTTACGATCCGCCGGCCGATGCCGGACCGCGCGTCGGCCGCGTGCACTACCAGCACGAACTCTACACCGCCTCCGATCCGCACTACACCGGCAAGGTCTCCGTGCCCGTGCTCTGGGACAGAAGGGAAGGCCGTATCGTCAACAACGAGTCGGCCGACATCCTGCGCATCCTCAACGGCGCCTTCGATGATCTGACCGGCGACCGCGGTGATCTCTATCCCGAACCCCTCCGCCCCGACATCGACCGTTGGAACGCGCTGATCTACGACACGCTCAACAACGGCGTCTATCGCTCGGGCTTCGCCCGCACGCAGTCCGCCTACGAGGAGGCGGTCACGGGTGTGTTTGCGACGCTCGACACGCTGGAGGCGCATCTGTCACGCACCCGCTATGTCGCCGGCCGCCATCTGACGGAAGCCGATATCCGCCTGTTTGTGACGTTGGTGCGCTTCGACGCGGCCTATCACGGTGCGTTCAAGTGCAATCTTCGTCGCATCGCCGACTATCCGCATCTGCAGGCCTATCTGCGCGACATCTATCAGTCGCCCGGCATCGCTGAGACGGTGCGGATCGACCATATCAAGCGCGGCTATTACTCCATCGCCCACATCAACCCCACGGGCATCGTGCCGCTCGGGCCCGATCTCGATCTCACCAGCCCCCATGGGCGGGATGCGCTTGCGGGCGAGGGGATCGTCCAGCGCGCCTGAGCATCCGCGCGCGCTTGGCGTTCCCGCCCGATCTCTCTATGGTCCGCCCGAATCGGAAACAGGAGATCGCGCCTCATGTCGCAGCCCGCTCAAACGTCCCCGCGGACGGTTCCGCCGATCGCCCTCCTGATCGCGCAGGAGATCAAGGCGACGCAGTCCCAGGTCGTCTCGGCCGTCGAACTGCTCGATGGCGGTGCCACCGTGCCGTTCATCGCCCGCTACCGCAAGGAAGTCACCGGCGGCCTCGATGACACGCAGCTGCGCACGCTTGCCGAACGGCTGGTCTATCTGCGCGAGCTGGAAGCCCGGCGAAACGCCATCGTCGAGTCGATACGCGGCCAGGGCAAGCTCACCGATGATCTTGAGCGCAAGATCGCCGCCGTCGCGACCAAGGCGGAGCTTGAGGATATCTATCTCCCCTACAAGCCGAAGCGCCGGACCAAGGCCGAAATCGCGCGCGAGAAGGGGCTCGGACCGCTGGCCGAAGCCATCCTTCTCGATCGCCGCATTCCGCCCGCGGACCGTGCCGCATCGTTCCTCTCCGCCGAGGTGCCGGATGTGAAGGCGGCACTCGAGGGCGCGCGCGACATCGTTGCCGAGGGCATCGTGGAGAATGCCGACCTGCTCGGCCGGCTGCGCGGCCATATGCGCAGCGGCGCCTTTCTCCGCGCGAAGGTCGTGGCCGGCAAGGAAGCGGCCGGCGCCAAGTTTTCCGATTATTTCGACCATTCCGAACGCTGGGCGACCGCCCCCGGCCACCGGGCGCTGGCCATGCTGCGCGGCTGGAACGAGGACATTCTTTCGGTCGATATCGTCGTGGACGAGGCCGATCCGTCGCCCGTCAAACCGGTCGAAAGCATCATCGCCGCCGCCTATCAGCTCGGCAGCCTGCCCGGGGATCAGTGGCTGATGGAGGTCATCCGCTGGACATGGCGCGTCAAGCTCTCCATGTCGCTTTCGCTCGATCTGATGCGCGAACTGCGTGAGCGGGCCGAGGAAGAGGCGATCCACGTCTTCGCGCGAAACCTCAAGGACCTGCTGCTGGCAGCCCCGGCCGGATCGCGCGCCACAATGGGCCTCGATCCGGGTATCCGCACCGGCGTGAAGGTGGCGATCGTGGATGGCACGGGCAAGCTCCTGGACACCACGACGGTCTACCCCTTTCCGCCGAAGAACGACGTGCGCGGCGCCCAGGCCGAGATCGCAAGGCTCGTCGCCCGCCACAAGGTGGAGCTCATCTCCATCGGCAACGGCACCGGCAGCCGCGAGACCGAGCGGCTGGTCGCCGACATGCTGGCCACTCTGCCGGGCACCAAGCCCACCAAGGTCATCGTGTCCGAAGCGGGCGCCTCGATCTACTCGGCCTCGCAGGCGGCGGCCGACGAGTTTCCGACGCTCGACGTCTCCTTGCGCGGTGCCGTCTCCATCGCCCGCCGGCTGCAGGACCCCCTGGCCGAACTCGTCAAGATCGAACCGAAGTCGATCGGCGTCGGCCAGTACCAGCACGATGTCGATCAGGGCCGGCTCAGCCGCTCGCTCGATGCCGTGGTGGAAGATGCGGTCAACGCCGTCGGCGTGGACCTGAACACGGCCTCCGCACCGCTCCTCGCGCGTGTCTCCGGCCTCAGCCGCTCGACGGCGGAGGCGATCGTCGCGCATCGCGATGCGATCGGCCCGTTTAAGACCCGCACGGAACTGAAGACGGTGCCGCGCCTCGGCGCGCGCACCTTCGAGCAGTGCGCCGGCTTCCTGCGCATTCCCGGCGGCAAGGAGCCGCTCGACGCCTCCTCGGTCCACCCCGAAGCCTACGGCGTCGCCAAGAAGATCATTTCCGCCTGCGGCCGCGACGTCCGCACCGTGATGGGCGACTCCCAGCTTCTGAAGTCGCTCGACCCGAAGGCTTTCGTGGACGACCGTTTCGGCCTGCCGACCATCCGCGACATCCTGTCGGAACTCGAAAAGCCCGGCCGCGACCCGCGCCCGAGCTTCAAGACCGCGACCTTTGCCGACGGCATCGACGACATCAAGGACCTGAAACCGGGCATGCTGCTGGAGGGGACCGTGACCAATGTCGCCGCCTTCGGCGCCTTCGTGGATATCGGCGTCCACCAGGACGGGCTCGTGCACGTCTCCCAGCTGGCGGATCGCTTCGTGAAGGACCCGCATGAGGTGGTGAAGGCCGGCGACGTGGTCAAGGTGCGGGTGACGGAGGTGGACGTGCCGCGCAAGCGCATCGGCCTGACCATGCGCAAGGATGGCGGCGAGGCGGGTGGACGGCCTGCGTCCGCGCCCGAGCCCCGGCGCGATCATCGGCCGATCAAGCCGGAAAAGCCGGCGCCTGCGGCTACCGGAGCGCTGGGCGAAGCACTGTTGCGGGCGACCAAGCGGAAGTAACCGCTGACGCTTGTCATTTCCCGGCAGGCGTTTCATACCTGATGCGACAATCGACGTGAGGGACGTATGGCAGTATTGGTGACGGGCGGTGGCGGCTATATCGGCAGCCATATGGTATGGGCGCTGCTGGAAGCGGGGGAGGAGGTCGTCGTCATCGACCGGCTCTCCACCGGCTTTCGCTGGGCGATCGCGCCGGAGGCGCGGATGTACGAGGGCGACATCGCGGATGCGGCACTGCTGTCGCGGATCTTCGCCGAGAACGCCATCGACGCCGTCATTCATTTTGCCGGATCGATCGTGGTCCCCGACAGCGTCAGCGACCCGCTCGGCTATTACGAAAACAACACGGTCAAGTCGCGTGCGCTGATCGCCAGTGTCGTGGAGGCCGGCATCCCGCATTTCGTCTTCTCCTCCACCGCTGCCGTCTACGGCACGCCGGAGGTGCTGGAACCCGTTTCGGAAACCGTCCAGCTTCGCCCGGAATCGCCCTACGGCTCCTCGAAGCTGATGACGGAAATCATGCTGCGCGATGCCGCCGCCGCACACGACCTGACCTATACGGTGCTGCGCTACTTCAACGTGGCCGGCGCCGACCCGAAGGGACGCTCCGGCCAGTCGTCGAAGACATCGACCCATCTCATCAAGATCGCCTGCGCCGTGGCGCTCGGCAAGCGCGCCTCCATGAGCGTCTTCGGCACCGACTACCCGACGCCGGACGGCACCTGCGTGCGCGACTACATCCATGTCTGGGATCTGGTGCAGGCCCATCTCAAGGCCCTGCAGCGCATGCGCGCCGGGGGTGGCTCTCTCGTCGCCAATTGCGGCTATGGCCACGGCTTCTCGGTGCTCGAGGTTCTCGACACGGTCAAGCGCGTCAACGGCTCGGATCTCGCGGTCGATTTCGCCCCCCGCCGTGCAGGCGACCCGGCGATGATCGTCGCGAACCCGGCGCTTGCCATGAAGGAACTCGGCTGGGTGCCGGAATATGACGATCTCGACACGATCGTCCGCCATGCGCTCGCGTGGGAGGACCGCCTCTCGCGCCGCAACGCCACCGACTGACGCCCTCGTTCCGACATGCTGATAGATGGCCGGCCGGTGTGAATCCGGCCGGACGCAACGCGGTGAGTTGTCGCTGAACATATTTAAGGTGTCCATCCTCCGGCATATTAGGGTATGTCGTTTGAGGGTCGTCTTTTTTAGAAAGTGAGTGATGATGAAGGTTGCAGTTGCAGGTCTGGGCTATGTCGGCATTTCGAATGCGATGCTTCTGGCGCAGCACAACGAGGTGGTCGCCTACGATACCAATATCGACAAGGTGAACATGCTGAATGCGGGCAGGTCGCCGATCGTCGACCCCGAAGTTTCCGATTATCTCGGCCGGTCTCTCAACTTCCGCGCCACCGGCGACACGGCCGATGCCTATGCCGGGGCCGACTACGTCATCGTGGCGACGCCGACGAACTACGACACGGTGACCAACCATTTCGATACCCGCTCCGTCGAAGCGGCGATCGCGGACGTGTTCGCGGTCAATCCGACGGCCGTCATCGTCATCAAGTCCACGATCCCGGTCGGTTACACCCAGCGCCTGCGCGCGAGCCTCGGGCGCGACAACATCATCTTTTCGCCGGAGTTTCTGCGCGAGGGCAAGGCGCTCTACGACAACCTGCACCCGTCGCGCATCGTGGTCGGCGAGCAGTCCGAGCGCGCGCGGGCCTTTGCCGACATGCTGCTCGGGGGCGCCATCAAGAAGGACGTCGAGATCCTCCTGACGGATTCGAGCGAGGCCGAGGCCATCAAGCTCTTCTCCAACACCTATCTTGCCATGCGCGTGGCCTATTTCAACGAGCTCGACACCTATGCGGAGCTGCACGGCTTGAACGCCCGCCAGATCATCAACGGCGTCGGCCTCGATCCGCGGATCGGCACGCACTACAACAACCCGTCCTTCGGCTATGGCGGCTATTGCCTGCCCAAGGATACCAAGCAGCTGCTGGCGAACTACCGCGAGGTGCCGCAGGCGCTGATCAGCGCCATCGTCACCGCCAACACGACGCGCAAGGATTTCGTCGCGGAAAGCATTCTGCGCCGCAACCCCAAGCGTGTCGGCATCTACCGTCTCGTCATGAAGGCGGGCTCGGACAACTTCCGCGATTCGTCCATCCAGGGCATCATGAAGCGGCTGAAGGCGAAGGGCATCGACGTCGTGGTCTTCGAGCCGGCGCTGCCGGGCGAGGATTTCTTCAAATCGCCGCTGATCCGCGATCTGGACGTCTTCAAGCAGACCTGCGACGTCATCGTCGCCAATCGCTACACGCCGGAACTGAAGGACGTGGCCGAGAAGGTCTATACGCGTGACCTGTTCGGGTCCGACTGAGCCGGATCACGCCCTTTACCGGGCATGAGAAAGATCGCAAGGCGCACGGCGGCAGCGGCGTGCGCTTCTGCAGTGTCCGCGAGGGGATTGCGACTACAGCGCACTGACGCCATGCAGAATGAGGCTCCAGGTGGCGATCGACAGGCCGAAGGCAGCGGACAGGCTCTTGAGGCGAAGGGTCATGGGGCTCTCCAGGTCGTTTCCGGGACCCTAGGCGCACCCGCCTTATGACGCCGTTAAATCCGGCGGCACCGGTCGCGCGAACCGGCCACTTCCAGAAGACACAGCTAAAAAACGGTTCATTTTCGCGCTGTTTGACCTGAGACGTGCGGTGGCCGCATGCTTTTGCAGCAATGCCGGGAAAACAGAGCCGGCAGCTATGCAATTGCTGCATATCAGCCGTCCATAGTTAATCAAGCGTATATTCCTTAGTGACTCCTGATTTAGAGTGATGCATATTGCGATGCAACATAGAGACGCGTCCGGCCGGAGGTTGGTATGAAGGAGTTTGGTGCGATGACATACGTGACCGCGGTTCCGACCTCGCCCGCCGCCTATCGCGGTCCGCTGACGTCCGTCGGGCATTCCGGAAGCCGCACGGCGCATCTGGTGGCGAAGCGCGCGCTCGATATTGCGGTTTCCTTCACGGCGCTGGCGGTCCTGCTGCCGTTCTTCCTGCTGGTCTGCATCGCGATCCGGCTGGAGAGCAAAGGCTCGCCGATCTTCAGCCAGGTCCGCTGGGGCGTAAACTGCACGCGCATCCGCATCTACAAGTTCCGCAGCATGCGGACGGACCTCTGCGACGCCAGCGGTGTGGCGCAGACGACGAAGAACGATCCTCGGATCACGCGTCTCGGGGCCATCCTGCGCAAGACCAGCATCGATGAACTGCCGCAGCTGGTGAACGTGCTTCTCGGACATATGTCGCTGGTCGGCCCGCGCTGCCACGCCGTCGGCATGCTCGCGGCGGATCGCCTTTATGAAGACCTCGTCCCGCATTACCACGATCGCCACCGCATCAAGCCGGGCCTGACGGGCCTCGCCCAGGTCCGCGGTCTCCGTGGCCCGACGACGGACGCTGCCAAGGCCCGCGCCCGCATCGCCTGCGACATCTATTATGTCCACAACTACACGTTCTGGATGGACATGAGCATCATCGGCCGGACGATCATGTCCGAACTGCGCGGCGGTAGCGGCTTCTAAGACGCGAGCGGCAGGCCGGCCGGATCGTCCCGCGCTTTGGCGGAGATGCCGCCGCATGTCATGCTCTTTCTCAAGACAATGACTTTGCACTGGGCGCCTGTCGGGCGCCTTTGTCGTGTTCGCTGGAGAGCGAGGGGAGACGACGAAGGCGCTGCAACGCGCGTTCTGACGGGTGGCGCCCTTGGCGGCCGCTGCAGCCGGGCCGCACCAAAAGCCTCTCAGATGAGGCTGGCGACGCCTTTGGCGATCCTGAGGACGGTCAGACGACCGCTCCTGAAGGCGCCGGTGTCAAGACCGATGCGGTCCTCGCGAAACTCCGGCTCCCGAACGATCGTATGCCCGTGAACGACCACCATCGGCATCTGCGGGCCGTCGGTGAGAAAGGGCTCCCGGATCCACATCATGTGCTCGTCCGTCTGCCGGTCGAGCGGGCGGCCCGGATAGAGCCCGGCATGGACGAAGATATGTCGCGGGCCGATGCGGGCTGCGACCGGAAGCAGTTTCAGGAACAGCTTGTGCGAGTCGGGAACGTGCGACCGCACGGCTTCCGCCAGCTTGCGGGGCGAGGCGGAGAGCCGGTGGATATCGGCATCGTACATGCCGTAGGAGCGCAGCGTCTCGCGCCCGCCCAGCGACAGCCAGCCGCGCGGGTCCGCCTGTGCGCAGAGAACCGCATGAAAGATCTGGTCGTGATTGCCGCACAGCATGATCCGGTGTGCCTTCGCGATGGAGCCCTCGATCAGATGCTCGATCACCCCGGCCGAATCGGGCCCTCGGTCCACATAGTCTCCGAGGTAGACGATGATCGCCGTGTCCTGCGCATCATCGCGATCCGCAGCGATTCGCCCTTCGGCCTCGTGGAGGGCATGCAGGCAGCCGTGAATGTCGGGAATGACATAGATGTTGCCACCCATGTCCCACTGACGGAGGTCCAGTCGTTGCCGAGGGGCAACCGGCCGCTCTTTGCGCTGTGAATTCTGCTTCCAAGGGGTCCACATTATTTAAGGCATCACTGTACATCGCACGCCTGTCAAGATAGTCGTGTAGACAGACCGTTAAATGACTAAAATCTCAATATCTAAAGTCATTGACGTTAATTTAATGATTGCTTAACCACGCGTCTTCATTCTTGCGTTAGAAATCGCTTGTGGAGCGCGTGATTCTCGAAGTGCCCTTGGGCATGGCTGGGTGGTCTCGACACGCCTCTTCCAGCCGTCGCTCATTGTCGTCTACTCAAGGTCGCTGGTCTGCACGACCTCTTGCAGGAGAGTTTCTTGTCATACCGTCTGTGCATCAGCGCCATCGCTCTTTCCGCCACGACCTTCGTTGCCGGCTGCACCTCGCTGCCGAGCTCCGGGCCTGCCTCGGAACAGGTCGAACAACAGGCCGCCCTCAAGGTGGTGAACACGCGGTCCGCGTCGCGGAAGCGTCCTGGCGTGGATTACGCGCTCGTCGATATCACCGCATCGGTTCTCGCCAACGTATCCCAGGCGACAACGCCGACCTTGCAGGGCAGCTTCGGCAACCGTCGCGGCGGCGCGCCGAACCTGCCCTTGGGGGTCGGTGACATCATCAGCGTCACGGTGTTCGAGTCCCAGTCCGGCGGTCTCTTCATTCCGGCCGACGCCGGCTCGCGCTCCGGCAATTTCGTCACCATGCCGAACCAGACGATCGACCAGAGCGGACGGATCTCCATCCCCTATGCCGGCCGCATCCGCGTGGCCGGCCGGACGACCAGCGCCGTGCAGGAAGAGCTCCAGCGGCTTCTGGCCAACCGCGCCATCGAGCCGCAGGTCGTCATCTCCAAGGTCGTCAGCCGCTCGGCCCAGGTCGCTGTCCTCGGTGACGTCAACAATCCGGCGAAGGTGGAACTCACGGAAGCCGGCGACCGTATTCTCGACGTCATCTCCCAGGCCGGCGGCCTCAGCACGCCGCGCCTCGAGACCTATGTCACGCTGCAGCGTGGCCCGCGCACCGCGACGGTGCTCTACGACTATCTGATCAACACGCCGGCCGAAAACATCTTCATGGTCCCCGGCGATACCGTGATCGTCAACCGCGAGCGCCGCACCTTCCTGGCCTTCGGCGCCTCCGGCCAGAACGGCCGCATCGATTTCGAGGATGCGGACCTGACGCTCGGCGAGGCGCTCGGCAAGGCCGGCGGTCTCCTCGACAATCGTGCCGATCCCGAGCAGGTGCTTCTCTACCGCGTCGTCGACCGCGATTTCCTCAGGCAGCTGCATGTCGATGTCAGCCGCTATCCGGTCGAACGGATCCCCGTGGTGTTCCGCGCCAACCTGCGCGATCCCTCGGCCATGTTCATGATCCAGAAGTTCCCGATGCAGGACAAGGACATCGTCTACATCACCAATTCGAAGGCGACCGAGCTGATCAAGTTCCTCGATGTGGTCAACTCGGTGTCCTCGACGGCATCCGGCGTTTCCACCGACGTCGTGAAAACGCGCGATGCGGTGAAGGACCTGTAGGAAACAGCGGGACGGTGGCGTCCGGCCGATGGCGGGGCGGGGGGTAACAAGACGGACGCGGAGCTAACGTCGCAAGACGAAAGCCCGCGCACTCGCCGTGTATTGCCGGGCAATACATCGTAAGTACTGACCTACAAAGTATTAACTTGCTGCGTTGCAAAAAAACATCTGGTTTTACATTGTCGATCTCTGCCATGATGATGCGAAACAAGTGTTCCGGCGTTGCATCATTAAGGCGTACAGACATTGGATAAGGTTCAGACAAGCGAGTTCCTTCCCGCCCAGAACGAGAGCGGGATCGATCTCAACGAGATCGTCTCCATCATCAAGCGACAGTGGAGGATCGTGGCCCTCTGCGGCCTCCTGATGCTGTTTCTCGGCGCCGCCTTCGCCTTCACGGCGACGCCGAAATATACGGCATCCTCGACACTCTTCATCGATGGCGACAACAAGCAGATCGCTGATCAGCTTCTCACCGACGGCAACCGGAATTCCCCCTATCCCACGCGGGACGATGATGCGACGGTGCTCAGCGAGGTCGAGATCCTGCGGTCCGAGCGCGTCGCCACCATGGTGGTCGAACGGCTGGACCTTTTGAACGATCCCGAATTCAAGAAGCAGGCGCCGTCGCTGGTGTCCACGGCCGTTGCGACGCTGAAGTCGCTGGTCGCGCCGGACACGGCGCCGAAGGCGGAGGATGTCGAGGCGCTCAAGCAGAGCGTCAAGGACGTCCTGATGCGGAACACGTCGGCCTCCCGCGTCGGTCGGACCTTTATTCTGGAGGTCGAGTACGTTTCCCGATCGCCCGAAGCCGCGGCGAAGATCGCCAATGCCATCGTCGATGCCTATCTGGAAGACCAGTACAATTCGAAGTTCGATGCGACGCGGCGCGCCAGCGACTGGCTGCAGACGCGGATCGAGGCGCTGCGCCAGAAGTCGCTCGAGAGCGACATGCTCGTCCAGAAATTCCGGGCGGACAAGAGCCTCATCGCGACCGGCGGCGAACTCGTCACCGAGCAGCAGCTGACGCAGATCAACACCAATCTCGTCAAGGCAAAGAACGCGGCGTCCGACGCCAAGTCCAAGTATGACAGCGTCCAGGCGGTCGTGGCGAGCGGCGATATCCGCTCGGCCGTCGTCGGCTCGCTGGAAAGCCCGGTGATCAACAAGCTGCAGCAGGAGGCCCTCGACGTGTCCCGCCGCGAGGCCGAGATCTCCAAGCGCTTCGGTCGCGATCACTATCAGGCCGTTCTCCTGCGCGCCAAGCTTCAGGAATATGACGAGGTCATGTTCAAGGAGCTTCGCCGCATCGCCGACACTTACCGGCAGGAATACGAGGTCGCATCGGCAAGCCAGAAGGCCCTGGAAGGGCAGGTGGCGACGGCAACGAGCACCTCCGCCGTCGCCAACGACGATCTCGTCCAGCTGCGCGAATACGAGCGCGCCGCGGAAACCTACAAGACGCTCTACGAGACCTATCTCCAGCGCTTCCAGGAAGCCAGCCAGCGGGAAAGCTTCCCCGTGACCGCTGCCCGCGTCGTGACACGGGCAGAGCCTCCGCAGGATGCGAGTTACCCGAAGAAGCCGCTGATCCTCGCGCTCGCTTTCGTCATGGGCTGCGGCGTCGGTGCGGCGATCGGGGCCTATCGCGAGTTCGGCGAACGCTTCTTCCGCACGGGCGAGCAGGTCCAGAAAGAGCTCTCCATGGAGTTCATCGGTCAGATTCCGCTGGAAAAACACGAGGCGGGCGGCGCGAAGCTGGATTCGTCAAAGGTCGGTCCTCGCGGGGTGTTGAGCAAGTCGAATCTCGATCGCTACATCATCGATCATCCGCTCTCGTCCTTTGCCGAGACGATCCGCAGCGCGAAGATCGCGGCGGACTTCAAGGCGGGCAACAAATCCGGGCGGACCATCGGGATCGTTTCGGTCCTGCCGCGGGAAGGCAAGTCCACGGTGGCCGTGAACTTCGCCCAGCATCTGGCCAAGCAGGGCTCCCGGACGCTGCTGATCGACGCCGACCTGCGCAATCCCGGCGCGACCCGTGCCATCGGTGCCAATGCCCGCAGCGGGCTATACGAGGTGCTGAGCGAAAGCCAGTCGGTGGAAGACGTCCTGTTGACCGATTCCGAAACGGGCCTCGTCTTCCTGCCGACCATCATCAAGCAGCGCATCCTGTTTTCAGCCGAACTGCTCTCATCGGACGCGATGACAGATCTCCTGGCCTCGTTCTCCAAGACCTTCGATTACATCGTGCTCGATCTTCCGCCGCTCGGCCCCGTGGTCGATGCGCGCGCCATCTCCAGCAGGATCGACAGCTTCCTGATGGTCATCGGATGGGGTGAGACCGCACGCCGGATCGTTCGCACCGCCGTCCAGACGCATCCCGCCATCATGCGCAAATGCGCCGGCGTGATCCTAAACAAGGTCGATCTGAGCAAGGTCAAGCTCTACGTCCATCAGGACGAGAACTTCTACCACAACAGCCGCTATGGCGATTATTATCTGGAATCCAAATAGCCGATCGCGGACCGGCGCTCCGCAAGGGGTGCCGGTCCGGGTGCTCGATGTCGGCAGGACGACCTAAAGAATGAACAGGCCATAGAGCGCCGCGCGTCCGTCATGACGCGCGGCGCTTTGCATTCGAGCGGCTGCACGATGCATCGATCAGACGGTACCATTCTGGGTACGCGTGCCTTCCCGGAATGCCTCAGGCCTGCGGGTAATGTTCGTCGTACCAGTCGACGAACCGGCTGACGCCCTCGGCCAGCGTCACCTTCGGCTGGAAGCCGGTCAGCGCTTTGAGAAGATCGGGCGATGCGTAGGTGCGCTGCATGTCGCCGGGCTGCATCGGCAGCATGGTCTTGATCGCCGTCCGGCCGAGCCGCTGCTCGATCGTTTCGATGAAGGTCAGGAGTTCGACCGGCTGGCCGCCGCCGATATTGACCGTGCGGAAGGGGGCATGGTGGGACAGGCTGTCGGCCACCGCGCCATCGCGCAGGCGGGACTCTTCGAGAGGCACGGCCTGTGACAGACGGAGAATGCCGTCCACGAGATCATCGATATAGGTGAAGTCGCGGCTCATGCGCCCTTCGCCGTAGACGTCGATCGGGCGTCCCTGGCGAATGGCCTCCACGAACTTGAACAACGCCATATCAGGCCGTCCCCAAGGGCCATAGACCGTGAAGAAGCGGAAGGCCGTCGTCGGCACGGCGAAGAGATGCGCATAGCTGTGCGCCATCAGCTCCATGGACTTCTTGGTGGCCGCGTAGAGGGACATAGGCTCGTCGGCCCGATCGTCCTCCTCGAACGGCACCTTTTCATTGGAACCGTAGACGGACGAGGTCGAGGCGATGAGCAGATGCTGCGGCTTCAGGTCTCGCGCGAGGTCGATGACGTTGAACGAGCCGACAAGGTTGGAATCAATGTAGGAGCGGGGCTCCTTCAGGCTATAGCGGACGCCGGCCTGCGCGGCGAGATGGATCATCACATCGGGCGTTGCCGCCTCGGCGGCCGCTGCCAGCGCGGCGCGATCCTCCAGCCTCCCGATGACACCGGTGAATTCATCGAACCGCTCGAGCAGGGCATGCCGCTTCCGCTTCAGGTCCACGTCGTAGTAGGGCGTCATGGCATCGAATCCGACGACCGTATGGCCCTCCCGGACAAGGCGGTGGGCGAGGTGGAAGCCGATGAAGCCAGCGGTTCCGGTGATAAAGTAGCGCATGCTCATCCCATCAAGACTTGCGAAAAGGCTGTCGCCCGACCGGAAGATCCGATCCCGACGCCACGCCATGGGCCTTTAACCCGAGAGGAGGCGACCTGTCGACACGGGACAAGGCCGGACGCGGCTTGAATATGAAAAATATCTAATGTAGGCTTCGCAAAGTTGACATCCGACGGGGGCATGCGGCCAGCCTGCCGATCCGGCGCGGATGCGGCGGCGTTGAACAGTCCGAAGAGGTTCCGATGGAGTGCAGTTTGGACGATCCAGCCATCCGATTCGTCCTCGCGCTTTGCCGCTGCGCAGATGGTTGCCGTCTTTTGGTGCAGACAGCGTGATCGGCAGACCGTTCCTTTCCCGGATCATCGCCTCATGCCATGGTTTCGGGCGCCGCGTTCTCGCCACCATTCTCGCTCTCCTCGTTGCCGTCGCCCCGCTCGCGGCGCCCATTGCGATGGCGCAGGACGTGCAGCCTACCTTTCGGGTGAAGAAAGGCGTGAATGCCTTTCCCTTCCTCTGGCGGCCGACGGCACAGAAGAATGACCGGTTCCTCGGTGCCGGCTACGCGCCGGTCGGGACCTATTTCCCGCTCTCGAATTTTTCCGGCATGAAGGCCATGGGCTTCGATCATGTCCGCCTGCCGGTCAATGTCGGCCCTCTGGTGCTTGCCAGTGCGGAGGAGCTGCAGAGGCGCGCCGACTACGTCTTTGCCCAGGTGGATGCCATTTCCGCACGTGGTCTCAAGGTCCTCGTCGATATCCATACGCCGGACAAGGGTCGCAACAGCCCTTACGACGCCCAGTCGCTGGTCGAGGGGCCGGGCATGTTCGATGCCCTGACGCGCGTCGTGACCGCATTCGCCGAGAGGACGGCCCGCCGCCCGACCGACCAGGTGGCGCTGGAGCTCTTCAACGAACCGCAGGTCGATTGCCGCACGCCCGGCTTGTGGGAAGGCTATCTGAAAACGCTGGTGTCCGTCGCGCGTCGCTCCGCGCCGGATCACACGCTCGTGGTCACCGGCGCCTGTGGCGGCGGTCATTTCGGCCTGCTGCGGCTCGACCCCTCGAGCTTTGACGATCCGAATCTTCTCTACTCCCTGCATTACTACGCGCCGCCCGAGTTCGTATTTCAGGGCTATGCGCCGGTGACGCAGGATCTTGCCGCCCGCTATCCGCCTCTGTTCCGATGGCCCGCCACGACGGCAGGGGCAGTCGAATCGCTCAGCGAATTCGGTTATCGCGTCGCCGCGCTCTGGAATACGCCGTCGTCCTGGGGATATATCGTCTCGCAGGTCCGGAAGTTCGCCGTCTACTACGGCCGTGGCTACGATGCGGGCGACATCGCGCGGGACTTCGAAAGCGCGCTCGCCTGGGCCGATCGCTACGACATACCCCGGGAGCGCCTGTATCTCGGGGAGTTCGGTGCTCCGAGACCGAAACCCGGCCTTCTGCCGGCGTACAATGCGGATCGGCTCGCCTGGCTGTCCGCGGTGCGCCGGGAGGCCGAAGAGAGCGGCATTCCCTGGTCCTATTGGTGCTATGGCGATTATTTCGGCCTGTTCGACGAGGCCAGCGGCACAGTGGACGCGGACATGCTCGTCTCGCTCGGTCTGAACATGCCGTAAACGCTGAAGCGGACACCCTTACCGCTGCAAACCATCTCCGGATCTCGAGGATTTCATGACGAAGCCCGTCTTACTGCTGCGGTCGGTTGCGGCCAAAGCCAGCCGTGTCAGCCTGTCCATGGCGGGAACGCTGGCGATTGCCGGATCGAACTTTCTTCTGTCGCTGGTGCTGATCCCGCTGCTCGTACCGGCCGATTACGGCTTCTTCATCTTCGGGCAGGTGCTGACCGCCTTCAGCTACAGCATCGTGAATGCCATGGGCGGAACACCGCTCTCGATCACCTTGAACAAGGGCACGCCGGACTGGCAACCGGAATATCTGGCCATCATGAAGGTGGATGCGATCCTCTCCGTGCTCGCGGGCCTCATTGCCATCGGTTCCGGCTTCGTGTTCGGTATGCCGCTGCCCGTGACGCTCTTCATGGGGCTGTTCACGTTCGCCGCCGCGCTCCGCTGGGGTTTTCGCTGCGCGGAATTCGCGCGTCACCGGGTCAAAACGACCGGTCTGTCCGACGTGATCTATGCCTGCATCGTGGTTACCGGCTGCGTCGTCATGTATTTCGGACATCTGGCCGACACGCTGCTGGCGGCCAGCATTACGGTGGCGACGGCGGCCAGCCTCTCGGCGGTCTATCTCTGGCTGTCGCTGGAGAAGGTCGGCGGCAGGGGCCGGCTTTCGCACTATGCCGAGGTCTGGAAAGGCCAGTCCCGCTGGGCGCTTCTCGGCGTCGTCACCACGGAAATGACCTCGAACGGTCATGCCTATCTGGTGACATTCATGGCGGGGCCTCAGGCCTTCGCGCCGATCGCCGTTGCCGCACTGTTCTGGCGTCCGCTGACGGTCGTCCTGCCCTCGCTGATGCTCATCGAGCGGCCGATCATGGCGCGACAGCTGGCGAAAGGGGATGTCGATGGCGCGCGCGCCACCGCCCGGTCGTTCCTGCGCATCGTTCTCACCATTCTCGCCGGCAACGTCGTCCTGGCGGTCGCCGTCGCGCTCGTCTTTCACGACAAGGTCGCGAGCCTGCCCTACGAGGCGAGCACGCTCTACACCGCCTGCAGCCTCTGGTTCATCGTGGTCCTCATCCAGTCGATGCGCATTCCCGCAAGCAGCCTCATTCAGGCGGCACGGCAGTTCAAGCCTCTGGCGCAAACCAGCCTGATTGCGGCCCCCGTGACCATGCTGGTTGCGGCAGGCATCATCTATACGGTCAGCCCCATCGCCTCGATCGTCGGCATTATCGCAGGCGAAGTGGTGATGACGGCGCTCGTCTTCCGCCTGACGCGTCGCAAGCAGCTGTTCGACCAGCCGGCCTGATCGTCGGGGCAGAGTATCGGCGGTTCAATCGTGCAAGGGCGATGTGCCCTCCCGGCGTGTTTTCAGCCGTGAATGCCGCGCTGCGGGCGCGGCCCTTTGTTCACCATAGATATCGCGGCATTCATTCATAAAATCTCTTTTAGGGATGCTTAACTTAGACTAGGTATCGTGACGCGTGAGAGGAAGGGGCCTTGGGAATGCACTGTCTGAACGCATGTTTGCCAGGGTCAGCCCGTCAGAGGTTTTCCATCGTCCACTTTGCCACGCTCCGTGCCGCCTCTCTTCCTTCATGCACGAACGGAAAGAATGATGCGGGATGGCAGAGAGCATGAGTGTCCTTCTAGCTCCGATCAAAGAACGCATCGTGCTGAAACAAGCAGAACATGAAGATTCGGTGATCGTTGCCGGTGTCGAGGTGACGCGGAAGAGCCGTGCCGAACTGACCGACCACGTCGTGCAGACGACGCTGGATGCAACGCCCCACGCACCGCGTCTGCTGTTCGATCTCAACGGACATGCGGTCGGCCTCAGCCGATCCGATCCGCGCTATGCGGAGAGCCTCGCCAAGGCAGACGTCGTCCATGTCGACAGCGAACCGCTGGTCATGGCCTCGCGCCTGCTGACGACGACGCCGGTGCGGGGACGCAGCGCCACGACCGATCTCTTCTACGATTTCGCCGAAGGTTTCCAGGCAAACGGCATCTCCTGCTATTTCCTTGGTGCGACGGACGCGGTCATCGCGGAATGCGTCGCCCGCATGACGTTCCTGTATCCGCAGCTGGTCATCGCCGGTTATCGCAACGGCTATTTCGACGAGACCGCCTTGCCGGGCATCGTCGCGGATATCAATGCCACCAAGGCGGATGTCCTGTGGGTCGGTCTCGGCAAGCCCAAAGAGCAGTTCGTGTCGCTGGCGATCCGAGATCACTTCGAGGGCCGCTGGATCGTCACATGCGGCGGCTGCTTCGATTTCGCCGCGGGCCATTACCAGCGTGCACCGCTGTTCCTGCAGAAGATCGGTCTCGAATGGCTGCACCGCATGGTGCTGCGCCCCCGGCAGCTGTTCTGGCGGTATCTCACCACGAACCCGGTCGCCTTCTATGCCGCCTTGCGGCGGACGCGCCGCGTGTCTGCGCCGAAGCACAGAGCGTAAGTCTAACATTACCTACTGAAATCGTTGAAAAATAAACCCTGCAGGCAAATTTTTTTTGCATTGCAGCGGAACTATGCGATAGCTTCCTACTAAATGAAATTAGAATATTCGGATACAGGCATACGGACTGAGCCTGTCCAGTCGAGGATGGTCTTCACGGGCCCGTCCTGAGGTCGTGGCAGGTGCTCATCGCGCAGCTTCCCGACCTCACGACGAACATATCCCGTCTGGGTCCGAAGTGTGACAGGGAGCAATCGCATGGTCGCACAGTCGAAGACTGTCGATACGAGCCGCAAGGTGGTGAACATTCTCGGTATTCGCGGCATTCCTGCGGCCCATGGCGGATTCGAGACGTTTGCGGGCCGACTTGCTCCCTATCTGGTCGAACAGGGGTGGACGGTGAACGTCTACTGCCAGGAAAGCGGGAAAGCCGATCACGAGGACGACTGGAACGGCATCCATCGCATCCACATTTCCAGCGATGCCACGGGCTCCAAGGGGAGCGTGATCTTCGACAGGAAGTGCGTCGCCGACGTCTGCAAGCGGCCGGGCATCGATCTCGTTCTCGGCTACAACACCGCCGTCTTCAACACGCTCCAGAGGCTCAAGGGCCGCAAGGTTCTCATGAACATGGACGGTGTGGAGTGGCGCCGCGACAAGTGGTCGTTTCCCGTGAAGATCTGGCTTTATGCGAATGAGTTCATCGGAGCGAATATCAGCAATGTCGCGATCGCCGATCACCCCGAGATTGCGCGCCACCTGCGCCGCCACGGGTGCAGCAACGCCGTGATGATCCCCTACGGCGCCGACAGGATCGAGGCCGCGCCGGAAAGCCTGATCGAGCCCTATGATCTGAAGACCGGCCAGTATCTCATCTCCATCGCGCGTGCCGAGCCGGAAAACTCGATCCTGGAGATCGTCAGCGCCTTTTCCAGCAAGAAGCGCGACATCAAGCTCATGGTTCTCGGCAATTTCTCGCCGGACAATGCCTATCACCGCCGGGTCCGCGCTGCGGCATCGCAGGACGTGGTATTCCCCGGCGGCATCTACGAGCCGGATGTCGTCTCGGCCCTGCGGTACCATGCGCTGGCCTACCTCCACGGCCATCAGGTCGGCGGCACCAACCCCTCGCTCGTCGAGGCGCTCGGCGCCGGCAACCCCATCATCGCTCATGACAACCGCTTCAATCGCTGGGTCGCCGGCGATCAGCAGTTCTACTTCGACAGCCAGACGGCGCTTGAAGTCCTCATCGACCGGATCGGTTCGGGCCTGGACCTCAAGCAGGCGGCGGCGGCGGCGGCGGCACGCCATCAGGCGGAATTTACCTGGTTGAAGGTCAACTCGGCCTACGAGGCGCTGCTTCTGACGTGCCTGTGACCGTGACGGCATCGAACAAGACCGAAGACAGGCCGGGGAGCCACGCTTGAAAATTCTCTGCGTACATCCGAACGTCGAACTTTACGGTTCGGACAGGAGCTTCCTCCAGGTCCTCGAGGCCGTGCGGGCCGCCGATCCAGACGGCTCGCTCGATGTGCGCCTCGTGGGCGAGGGGCCGATCACGCCGCATGTCGAGCGCGCCTCGACCCGCATTCTCTACGGACCCATGTGGGTCCTGCGAAAGGCGGACCTGAAACGGATCGTGCTGACCGCGCCCATCAGCTTCCCCCTTGCCGTGCTGCGGGCCCGCAAGGTGATCCGCGACTCCGGATGCGACCTGCTCTACATCAGCACACTGGTGCCGTTCGACTATCTGGTCGCCGCCCGGTTTTTCAAGGGGCCCGCGATCTGCCATGTGCACGAGATTCCGACGGGCAAGGCGATGGCCATTTTCTCCCGCGTCCTCGCCTTCAGCCGCAGCCGGGTCATCTTCAATTCGAAGGCGACAAGCGACGCCTTCGCCGTTCCGGCAAACACAGGGCAGTCGGTAATCTATAACGGTGTTGCCGCGCCGGCGGTGCAGTCGGAGATTTCGCCCTCACGGCCGCTCAAGGTTCTTCTGATCGGCCGCTTCAACGCATGGAAGGGCCAGCAGGTTCTGGTCAAGGCGATGGCGGCCCTGGCGCCGGACATACGCGATCATGTCGAGGTTCGCCTCGTCGGCGGCGTCTATGGAGGGCAGGACCACTTCGTCGATGACGTGAGGGCGCTGATCACCGCGTCCGGATTGGAGCGTTCGGTCACCATCCATCCGTTCGTCGATGATCCGTCCGAACATTTTCTCTGGAGCGATGTCGTGGCCGTTCCCTCGACGCTTCCCGAGCCGTTCGGTCGCGTCGCCATCGAGGGGATGAGCTACCATCGCCCCGTCATCGCCGCCGACCACGGGGGGCTTTCGGAAATCGTCGCGCATGGCGACAGCGGGTTCCTGGTGGCGCCGGGCAGCGAGACCGCGCTGGCCGAGGCTCTGACAACGCTCGTCGCCGATAAAGCACTCTGCAAGACGATGGGGGATCGCGGTTTCATGCGATTCGAGGCGCTTTTCTCCGAGGAAGCCTATGGTCGGAACATGGTGGCGGCTTTCGGACTGGACACAGCAGGAAGTGGATCGCGAACATGAGCATCGACAACCTATTCATAGGATTGATCACCTTTAGGCGGCCGAAAGGCCTTCGGCGGGCGCTGGAAGGCATCGCCGGGTTGACCTTCGAAACCACCCCGCCGCCGATAACGGTAATCGTCGTCGATAACGATCGGGAGGGGCCGATGGCCGGGCTGATCGAGGAGATGCGGCCGTCGTTTCCCTTTCCCATCACCTATGCTGTCCACCCGGAATCAGGCATCCCCTTCGCGCGCAATCGGGTCGTTGCAGAAACAAAGGGTGCGGACGGGGTCATCCTTTTCATCGACGATGACGAATATCCGGAACCCGAATGGGCGGACCAGCTTCTGGCGAAGTACCGCGCCACCGGTGCCGAGGCGATTCTCGGGCCTGTCATTTCGGAGTTCGAGACGACCCCGCCGCAATGGGTCTCCGAAGGCGGTTTCTTCGTCGCGCAGGATTTTGCTGATGGCGGTGCCGTTCCCTTCGGAAATACAGCCAATATCCTGATCGACCTCAAAGTCTTCAAGGCCTTCGGCCTTCAGTTCGATCCGCGCATGCGGTACACGGGCGGAACGGATACGCTGCTCGGCATGATGATACACAAGAAGGGCGGGCGGATGCTCTGGGCTAGCAGAGCCCGGGTTCGCGAGATCGTTCCGGCTTCGCGCGTCTCGTCAAAGTGGCTGATTTCACGCAAGTTCCGCGAGGGTAACACCTATGTTCTCTCCGAAAAATTGTCGGGATGCACGGCCAGCCGGCAGATCGCCCTGTTCCTGTCCGGTATCGCACGCGTGGGCGGCGGCGCCGTCCTGTCGGTGGCGGCGCTGCCCTTCGGTACGGCAACGAGGGTCAAGGCCTTCTCGCGTGCTGCACGCGGCCTCGGCATGCTGAACGCTTTTGCCGGTCGCCGGTACAACGAATACACGACGATTCACGGATCGTAAGGGCCGCGCGCCAACAAAGGAACAGACAGTGGATGCCTTTCTGCACCGCATCTTCGCAGCCCTCCTACGGCTGGTCGGAAAGACCTATGCGATGTCGCCCGAACTTCCCGCCGGCTTTCTGGTGCATACTCTCATGCGACGGTTGATCTGGCTTTTCCGCGCACTGCTTCGCGGGCGCTACAAGGTCTTTATCGGCCCGGGTGTGAAGATGCGCGGCGGCAACCGCATCAAGATCGGCCGGTTTTCCACCATCGGCGCCCATTGCCAGCTCGACGGCTACGGGCGCCAGGGGCTCGTACTCGGCGAGCGCGTCAATATCGGCGACTACACGATCATCGGCATCACCAATCATCCGAGTCAACTGGGCAAGGGCCTGAGGATCGGCTCCGACAGTGGCGTCGGACAGTATTCCTATTTCGGTGCCCTCGGCGGCATCGAGATCGGCAGCAACGTCATCATGGGGCAGTATGTCTCGTTCCATGCCGCGAGCCATGTTTTCGACCGTACGGATGTCCCGATCCGTATGCAGGCCTCCACCGATCTCGGGATCCGCATCGATGACGATGTCTGGGTCGGATCGAAAGCGACCTTTCTCGATGGCGCCCATGTCGGCGCACACAGCGTGGTCGCTGCCGGCGCCTTGGTGCGCGGCACCTTTCCGCCCTATTCGGTCATCGGCGGCGTGCCGGCAAAGCTGCTGAAGAGCCGGCTGATCGAAGCGTCGGCGAGCGAGCCACCCACGACCTGATATCGGTTGCGGGGTCTCGATCAGGACTCTCGAAACGCACCAGCGATCGCGTCCCAGAGTGGCTTCTTCGCAAGGGTCTCATCAAGCGGCAGCGGGCGGAGCTTCTGGCCCTTGGGCGGCTGTTGCGCGGGATCCTCGGGCACCCAGAAATAGCGGTCGCTGAGGCCCCAGCTGAGAACGCCGACGAGCGCCTTGCAGTTCAGGGCGACATCCAGAAACCGGCGGCCAAGCGCTGCGACCTCGGCATCGCGCACGGCGGGATCGGCCGGTCCCTTCCGGTCGGTGATGTCGAATTCGGTGATCGTGATCTTCAGGCCCATCCCGGCGATCTCGGCAAGGAAGCCGGCGAAGACATCTTCGTCGAACGCCTTGTCGAAGGCGATGAGATGGCCCTGGATACCGACCATGTCGATGGGAACGTTGCGGGCGACAAGACCTTCGAGCAGGAGCAGCATGGCCCTGCGCCGTGCGCCGTACCAGCTTCCCGTCATTTCCACGCCATAGTCGTTATAGGCGAGAACGGCGTCCGGCGCGACAGCGCGGGCATGGTGGAAGGCGTCGTCGATATAGCTTTCGCCAAAGGCCTTGAACCAGGGCGAGCCGATCCTGCGGCCGAGAAAATCGCCTTCTTCGGGCGCGACGGCCTCGTTCACCACGTCCCAGACGGGAACGCGGTTTCCGTAACGCCGCATCGCCGTCTCGATATAGTTGAACATATGCGTCTTCAGGTCGGGCGCTTCCGCGAGAGCCGCCTCCAGCCAGGCAGGGTTGGCCAGGTGCCAGACCAGCGTATGCCCGCGCATCAGCATGTCGTGCTCCTGCGCAAAGCGCGACAGCCGGTCGGCACCGCTGAAGTCGAAGCGACCGGGCGACGGCTCGGTGACGATGCGTTTCAGCTCGTATTCGGGAACGATGGCGCCGCAATCCGCGATGACGGCCGCGGTGAAGGCGGGATCGTCGGTGATCTGCCCGCTTTTCATGGCGCAGCCGTAGAAGAGCCCGCGCCGGGCGGCAAGGTCGCGCAGACGGTCCGTGGGTCCGGTCGCGGAGGCGGGCGCTGCGCTGTTCGCCCATGCGGCACCCAGGGGGGAAACGTCCGTCAGGCCGCCGGCAATGCCCGCCCCAATGCCAAGGCCCGCGCCCGCGAGAAACTGCCGTCTGAGAAATCCGCTCACGAGGGTATCCTTCGTTTGCGCGCCACGATCCGGTCTGCCAGGCGCCGGTAGCCATCGCCGTTCAAGAGCAGCTGCAGGGCGACGCGCAGGGCAAGTTTCGGGGGATAGGCGCCGCGCAGGAGCGCCGTGCCGTAAAGTGCCCAGGCCTTGCGCGGCTCTGTCCGCACCAGCGTCTTGGCGACATGCCAACCGCGATAGCCGGCATAAGCCCGGGGCGAAATGCGGTCGCTGAGATCGTCGAGCCATGCGAACCGTGCCCGGCTGGCCGCGGACGACGAGGACAGGCGGTCCGCCCCGTGTTCGTCCGACCAGATGGCCCCCGGCGCGGGCGCCATCACGAAGCGGCATCCCGCCAGCGAAAGCCGGATGGCGATATCGGTGTCGTCGCCGAAGCCGACATCCGGGCGATAGGGCACCTTCAGGGCCCAGGATCGGGGAACCACCAGCGTGCTGGTCTGGACGAAGCCGCCATGGCAAACAAGATAGTCGGCCATCGGCTCGCCGTGCCTTATGCCGCGGGACGGCTTCACGAAAGTCCGGTTTTCCCCGCGATCGGCAACGACCTGCGCGTAGGCGGCGCAGTCGGGCCGCGCGGCGAGCAGCTCGACCATGGTGGCGAGATGGTGGGGAAGGAAACGATCGTCGGAATCCAGAAAGGCGACGAGCGCGCCGCGAGCATCCTCGACGCCGCGATTGCGCGCAGCCGAGGCGCCCCGGTTTTCCTGCCGGACGAGCCGGATACGCGGGTCACCGATGGCGGCGAGGGCGCTTTCCGGATCGTCGAGGGACCCGTCATCGACCACGATGACCTCGAAGTCCTGAAACGACTGCGCCAGCACCGATCGCAGGGTCGCGGCGATGAGATGCGCCCTGTTGAAGAGCGGAATGACGACGCTGACCTTCGGCGTGCTCGTCTCCATGGCCTAATTGTCCAGAACGATCCGCGGGCCGGTGCCGGCCTCTCGCTTTCGGTGCAGGAACGCGACCTGGATGGCGATGAGCATGATGACCCAGACCTGTCGGTCGCGGTTCATGATGTGGGTTTCGAGAAGATTGTAGACGACGGCGAAGAGCCAGATGCCGAAATAGAGGCCGTTGATCTTCCGCCAGTACGGATCGGCCATGACGAAGGAGTAGAACGGCACGATGACGAACATGATGATCGTCAGCACGAGCCCCGGGACACCGGTTGTCACCAGCATTTCGAGGTAGCCATTGTGCGAATGCGCGATGCCGAATAGCCACGGCATGTCGCCACCGATGCGCAGGATCGGCGAGTCCTGCCCGATCAACCAGAACGAGCCGAAGCCGGCGCCTGTCATCGGATATTCCTCGACATAACGCAGCACGATGTCCCAGATGGCGACACGGCCGGTGAACGAGGCGGGATCGTCGAAGATCTGCGCAAGCAGCGGCGTGAAGACCATAGCAAACACGGCCAGGCCCGCCACGAAGAGGAAGATGCTTGCGAACATTAGGAATTTCTGCCGCTCGGTTCGGAAAGCGTGGTTGTACATGATGCCGGCAAACAGGCAGGGCACGACGATTCCGAGCGAGGTCTTGCCGCGCGTTCCCAGGAGAAAGATAACGGAAAGGACCAAAAGCACGGCTGATTTCCAACTGCGTGCGAGAAAGGCGTGGTAGCCAAACACGATGGCCGACAGCGCCGTCACCGCCGAAGCGATGTTCTTGTGTGGCATGAGCCCGTGCCATGCCCCGACGAGGGCCGTGTCCAGTTCCCGCTCGGAATGAATGGCATAGCCAGGCAGCAGGACGACCGAAAGCATGTTTGCGACGACAAAGAAGGCAAGGATCCGGTAGAGCAATTGCGTGACACGGAGCGGTCCGAGCGCCGAGACGATGGTGATGGTCGCGAAGATGATGATCGTAGCGAGAATGACGCGCCGCAGCGAAATATCCGGGATGATGGCCCAAGAAACGCTGCAGAAACACCAGAAGACGACGATGAAGACGGAGGCGGGAACAGGCGAGACAACATTGCTCAGCCCGTGTCGCGCCGCGATGAGAAGGAGCAGGATGGCGATGCCAATATAGAAGATTTGCCGGCTGGCATCGCCTTCGCCGCTATCGAGCACGAGGCTGGTCATGTCGCTGACGCCGGAATTGACCGCAATCAGCGTTCCGTCGGTAAAGACGTAGGCGAGAAAAGCGCACAGCATCAATTCAAGGAAGCGCCGGAGCCAGAGGGGCTCTTTCGATAGCACGGCGCCTGCCAAAACCGGCGTCGGCGCGGCCGGAACATTACCGATACTCATGCACCCTGCCTCCGTAGAAACCATAGAACTTGCCGGCCGCACGCGCCGCCGAGAACAATCCGTCGGCGCGGCGCTTGCCGCTCAGCGCCCGTAACGGCAGTAGCGACAGGCTGGCCACGAGACCGAGGACGGCCTTGGCCACCGTGCGCAGGCGATGAAGCCTGCCGGTGCCGTGGCGCAGCTGGACGCGGGCATCCGTCGAACCGATGCGCAAACCCCGCCGCAGAAGCCACCGCGCCCGCGTGCGCTCGCGCGGCACGCTTTCGAAGATCAGCGCGCCGGGTGCCCAGGCAAAGCGCTTGCCCTGCGCCTTCAGCCGCGTGAAGAGCTCGACATCCTCGCCGCCGGTGACGTTGAAGGCGAGGTCGAACCAGGGCGGTCCGGCGGTCTCGACGCAGTCGCGCGTGAGGAGCACGTTGTTGCTCGCCCAGATGATCGGGCAGGGACCCTCCGGCCGGGCTTCGGGCTGGAAGAGGCGCGCGCGGCGCACCCAGCTCCCGCCGGCGCCGTCGAAGATGGAGGCGACGGGCGCCCCGACGATGTCCGCACCGGTCGCCTGCTGGACGCGCAGAAGCTCGCCGAGCCACGGCGCGTCCGGCCATTCGTCGTCATCGATCATCGCGATATGCGTGAAGTCACGATGCTGAAGAGCATGCGCGAACAGCGTGTTGCGGACGTTTGCCAATCCCTTGGCCGACACCGTGATCGCCTCCAGCGGGAAGCGATAGGCGCGGGCTGCAAGCGCCGCCACGACCTCTTCGCCCTGCCGGCCCTCGGGGTCGTTGTCCGCCACAAGCACCGTGACCGGCACGGCGACGTCCAGCTGCGCGATCCGCGACAGCAGACGCTCCAGCTCGGCGGGGCGCCGGTAGGTGGGGATGGCGACGAGAACCGCGGTCCTCATGCGTCGCTACCGAATGTCACGCAAAGGTCTTCCATGTCCGGGCGCAAATTCCGTCGACAAAGCAAATTTCATCTGTATCTAATTGAGTGACACGATACACTGAGGGAGGCAAGCGGCAAACAATCGCCGCCGCGACTTCCTCTGCACTGGAGACGGCTTATGCTTTTGGATCAGGACGTTTCGAAGGGAACGTTACGACGTCCGGAGCAGGGCATTGCCCGGCACGAACCGGGCGCTTATCGAGCTGATATCGATGGGCTGCGCGCCGTCGCGGTTCTCGTCGTCCTGCTGTTCCACACTGGTATCAGCCCGCTGCGAGGCGGCTTCATCGGGGTCGATGTCTTCTTCGTCATTTCGGGTTATCTGATCACCAAGGCGGTCTGGCAGGAGCTCCAGCAAGGACGCTTCTCTCTTCTTACCTTTTACGAGCGACGCACGCGCCGAATCTTCCCGGCTCTGGTCGTCACGGTCGCGGTCACTTTTGTCTTTGCGCCGCTGGTTCTGTTTCCTAGCGAGCGGACGACGACGGTCTGGACGGGGCTGGCAGCCCTGACCTCCGTATCGAACCTCTATCTCGCTGTGGAGACGTTGGGGAAGTCCGGTTATTTCGCCGCCGATGCCTATAGCCAGCCCCTCGTGAACACCTGGTCGCTCGGGGTCGAGGAGCAGTTTTACCTCGTCTTCCCGTTCATTCTCCTCGCGGTGTCCGGTTTGGGGCGGCGGCGTGCCGGGGCCGTCGTGGCGGCGATCGCTTTGGCGAGCTTCCTGTTCTGCATCTGGCTGACCGGCGCCAATCGCGATCTTGCCTATTACGTTCCCCTATCGCGCGCTTGGGAGTTGGTCGCAGGCGGGCTGCTTGTCTTCCTGTCGCTGCCGCGCTTGCCGGCCCGCATCAGGGATGGCCTCGCACTTCTGGCGCTCGCTTTGATCCTCGGCAGCGCCTATCGGTTCCACGGCGGCATGTTCTTCCCCGGCGTCCTCGCGGTCGCCCCCGTTGCCGGTGCCGCGCTCCTGATCGCGATCGGCAGCACCGGCGGTTCACACATCACGCGGTGTCTGGCGCTGCCGCCCTTCGTCGGTATCGGAAAGATCTCGTATTCGCTCTACCTGTGGCACTGGCCGGTCTTCGTCGGCGTGGCGCTGATCACCGCAAGGGCGCCGACGATACCGGAAGCCGCCGGCCTGATCCTGGCAAGTCTGGTTGCCGCCTATCTTTCCTGGCGTTTTGTGGAACAGCCTTTCCGGCAACGCCGGATCGGCCGAACGGCTGGCTCGCTGTGGCGGCAGGCCGGTGCGGCCTGGTGTGCGTGCGGCCTTCTCGGTCTCGCGATCTGGCATGTCGCGGCGGCGGCGCCGCAGACGGAAAGCGACCGCCTTGCTGCCTATCTCACCTATGACGATCGGGACGTCTACCTGCGGGGGACCTGCTTTCTCATCGGCTACCAGCAGACCGTGGCGGATTTCGCCACCGCCGACTGTCTGTCGCCCTCGGTGGTCAAGCCGAATATCCTCATCATGGGCGACAGCCACGCCGCGCATCTGTATCGTGGCTTCGAAGCGGCCTTGCCGCAGGCGCATGTCATGCTTGCGGCATCCAGCGGATGCAAGCCGCTGTTCGGGGCGGGCGGCGATCCGGAATGCGTCGGCCTGATGCAGCGCATGTTCGAGCGCTTTCTACCCGAAAACAGGCCCGAAGTCTTGATCCTCTCTGCACGCTGGGCCGACTACGACCTTCCGCTGGTGGCCGAAACGCTCCGGCAGGTGAAAGACAGGGCGGGCATCGTCGTTGTCTCTGGCCCGATCGCGGAGTACCAGCGGCCTTTGGCGCGTCTGCTCGCACAGGTCGCGGGCGGGCGCAGCGATGCGCTTTTGGTGGGGAGCCGAGCGACCGAACAGGCAAAGTGGGACCATGAACTGCAGGCTTTGGTCGAGGCATCTGGCGCCATCTACGTCTCGCCGTATCGGCTTCTCTGCCCTAACCCGGAGACGGCCTGCAGGACGATGGTCGGCAATGTCCCTCTGCAATGGGACTACGGCCATATGACCGCGGAGGGCTCCCAAGCTCTTGCCGAAGCCATCATCGGCACCGGTGCTATCCCCGGAGCGCGAGCATGGCAGGAGGCGGCACCGTGACGTGTCGGCCGCGGGGAAAATCTGGGTGGAAGAGCCGTCAATTTTCGAGACATGAGACGAGATTTGCGAGATTTGTCAAGGAATCCTCTGCACAAACCGACGTCGGCATCTCCCCGCGCGAATTTGCCGGCCGATAGTGTCGGCTACCGAGCGACGCAGCAGCGGACGTGCGGAACGGATGCAAACGACGGGGATGACCGCAGCGGAAGCGACCGGGCGGAACGCGGAAGGATAGGACTTTGGACAAGGGAAACGGCGGTATTTGGACCATCGACAGACGACAGTTCCTCGCAGCTGCCGGCCTTGCGGCCGTGGCCAGCGCTGTCGGTCCCTGTGCGGCATCGGGTTCGTCTGCCATCCCCCTGTCGAACATCGCCAACCGGGGGCAGGTTCCGAACGCCATGGGCGGCGCCAAGGGCGCGAAGACCCGCATGAAGATCGCGACGCGCTTCGTCGTCGGCGCCGGCGGCGCCCTGTCGATCGCGCCCGTCTTTTCCAATTTCAGCATCGTCAATGCCGGGAACCGGGAGGTCGATGGCGATGTCGCCTACAGCCTCGTCAAGGTGTCGGCGTCCACCCAAGGGCGAACGGTGCCCTTCGTCTTCGACGGACAACGGTCGCGGAGCGTATCGGCAGGCGCCATCGCGGTGCTGCCGGACCCGCTCTCGGTCGAGGCGTTCGGGCTGAAAGTCTTCGCCCCGGGCACGGTCGTGCATATCCGCATGCTGGTCGATCTGGAAGCCGAAGGCCTCGTCGCGGTGCAGGGCAATTCTGCATACCTCCCCGGCGAAAGCCAGCTGCTGTTCGACCCGCGCCAGGGCGGCGACGATATCGATGGCGCCGGTTGGGAAATCCCGGAGGGTGCCGATCTCTGGGTGCCGGCGCCGTGCCCGGTCATGCTGGTCGGCACACCGGCGCAGCCCGTCACCTCCGTCGCCGGCATCGGCGACAGTATCCTCGACGGGGCGGTCGATGTGGCCGGCGACGGCGAGGCGGGCGGCGGCTGGGGACGGCGGGCCGCGTTCGCCGCAGGGCTTCCCTATCTCTCGGTGACGCGGACCGGCGACAAGGCGCAGTTCGTCAGCGCCATGTCGCAGAAATCGCTGGACCTCGTCCGGCGGGCCGGTGCCACGGCCGCCATCCTGGCGCTCGGAACCAACGACATTCGCGACGGTCGCACGGCCGATCAGGTCTCGGGCGACCTCGAGACGATCCGGAGCGCCCTGCGCGCAGCCGGTGTCCGCCATATTGCTCAGGCACCCGTTCTGTCCGAAACGCTGTCGCCGGATGCCAATACGAGCATCGAAGGCCAGAAGAGCCAGCAAGGCTTCGGCCCGCAGAGCGTCGCCTCCGCCGTCAACGAAACCATGGCTGCCGCAGCCGGCGCGGCGGCTGCCGGGCAGAAGGGACCGGACGACATCATCGATATCGTGGCAGCCGTGCAGACGGAGCACAGATGGCACGTGCCTCTCTTCCAGACCGAGCTTGCGGCGCCGGTGGCGGCCTGGGGCGGCGCGCTCGTGCTGCGCGATGCGCCCCTGCCGGGCGATCATCTGGTTTTCCTGCCGGTCGCACCCGTCGGTAGCAGCGATGGCGCGGAGCGGAACTGGCCGCACGTGACGACCGTTTCGGCGACACATCCCGTCACCGCCGTCCTGAATGGCGGCCCGGGCGCTGCCCATGACGCCGGCACGCCGGTTCGCGCAACGCTTTCGGCAGACGGCATCCACCCGCAGGCGGCGGGGCATGCTGCCATGGCCGCAGCCGCATTGCCGGCGCTCCGGCGCATGGCGGCCAATGCCGTGACATCGTCCGGGCGGACGGGCATCGAGATCGATTTCGTCGACGATATCGCGCGCCTCGACGGCGCGCGCGTGGCGCTCGCCACAGTGCTGTCCTGCAAACGGGACGCGCCCGGTTTCGCACAGGGCAGTGCGGGCTGGCACACCGTTGCCGCCCAACACGCAAGGCGAGCCGATGGCGGCGGGCTGCTGATCGAGCCTGCGGCACGCAACCTGATCCGCAACAGCGCCGCAACCCACGTTTCGCAGGCCGGTCTGCCCCGGCACTGGAGCGTTCTGGGCGGCGAAGGGCTGACGTTGTCGGTCCTGCGCACGGGCACGGAAGCCGGCGTGTCCTTCATCGATCTGGTCTGGGAGGGCGTGCCCGAGACGGATGCCGTCACGCTGTTCTTCGAGGAGGCTGGCGCGATCGCCGTGCCGCAGGCGGCCGAGCCGGGAGCCTGGACGCTCTCCTGCTTCCTCGCGCGGATCGGTGCAGTGGATACACCGCAACTGCGGCTCGGGCTGACCGAACTGGCGTCGTCCGCGGAGCCGCTGACGCGTCATTCGACCGATGTCGCGGCCGGACGCCATCTCTTGCGGCAGGCCTGCACGGCGGTCGTCTTGACGCCGCTGGCGACGCACCTGCGCCCGTCTCTCTCCATTCCCTGCGCGGTGGGCCAGGCAACCCGCTTCGCCTTCCGGATCGGCCTGCCGCAGCTTGAACAGGGCCCCGCGCCGTCTTCCATCATCCCCACCACCGGACATGCGGCTGTGCGGGAGGCGGACACGGTGGGCATCGCGCTTCCTCCGGGGCGCCACGACCTTTCTCTGACCTATGAGGACGGAAGCACGCAGGACGTCTTCGGCGTTCGCGGCCCCTACACGCTGCCGCCCGATGCGGAGAACCGGCGCCTCGTGCGCCTCGCTGCGCGGCCGGGCTAGGCGCGGCCTCAGGTCCGGATCCGGCGCACGGGTCTCAAGTCCATGGATGGCGGATTTTACGACGGAGGAGCGAAGACGCTCCCCCGGTGGATATTCGTGACGCTTCTGCATTCATCGTTCGGCTGCCCATCCGTCGAGGCCGGCGCATCGGGACACATCGAGGAGACAGAACATGCATCAGATTTCTCTTGGCCTGAACCTCGACCGGGGCGGCGCATCCGCTGTCTCGGGGAGAATGGCCCTGACAGCGAAGAACGGTGCCGTCCTGACGGATTCGGCAAGCCGCAGGCTGATGGGCCGTGCTGCCCGACCGTCCGCCACAGGCATCGCTCCCACCACGACCGCCCAGAACGACCTCACCCGAAAAGATGCCTGATGACCTATTTCGCGACCTATCTCGGCAATGTCGCATCGACGGAGAAGACGGAGGTGGAGGATGCGCTCCGCCACAGCGTCTTCGGCGACGCGGCCTTTATCGCCAAGCCCTCCGGCCACGGCCGCGGCGGCGTCATGGACGCCAGATATGACGATGCGACCGGCTACATCTTCCACCTGTGCGCCGGTCCCAACTCCGGCGCTCTGGCCGGCGCGATCGGCATCGGCACGGACGAGGGCGCGGGCGGCGGCCTGCTCATCAGCCACAAGAATGCGAGCTGGGGCCTCAACATCGTCAACAATCCGGGTGCGGGCCTCGGCGCCTATATCAGCGGCTTTGCCATCAATCCCGCGTTGCAGGTGGACCTTTATGCCGGCGCCGGCGGCGTCAAGCTGCAGGCCAGGACCGGCGCCGGTTTCAAGGACGGCGTGTCGAACGCCGGCTCCACCACCTTCACCTCGGCCACGGCCGCGTTCACGGCGGCCGATGTCGGCCAGGCGATCGCGCAGCTGACCTCGGTCGGGGCATCGAGCCCGTTCGGCAGCATTCCCTCGGGCACGACGATCAGCGCCGTCGTGAACAGCCAGACGGTGACCCTGTCGCAGGCGGCCGGCGCCTCGGGCACCGGCATCCGCTTCCGGGTGGGCGGGCGTGCCGTGCCGGCCAGCCAGCCGATGCTCAGCCTGTTCGACGCCGACGGCACGACGCTGCGCGGGTCGATCCAGTACGGGTTCTTTGACTGGCGCACGCCGGTGAAGGTCACGGGCAACGCGAGCGGCACCGTGGCGCTGACGGCGAAGGGGACATCCGGCCAGACGGCGGATATTCTCGCCATCCTCAACAGCGCCGACGCGCAGCTCTTCCGCGTGCAGGCGAGCGGGCGGATCACGGCGGCCTATTCGAGCGTCTTCTCCAATGCCGGCAAGACCGACCAGCCGGCCATGCAGCTGTCGGGCTATGCCGCGACCCAGCCGGTGGTGCAGTTCAGCCAGGAAACGGCATCGGGCACCGGCGACTTTTTCCAGATGCTGGACTATAGCGACCAGGTGGTGAGCCGCATCAACTACGGCGGCTATGTCATGACACGAAAGACGGCGGCACCGGCGGCGGCCGACCTCGTCAATGCGGAGCTGACCTTCTGGTACGACGAGGCCAATGCGAAGTTCAAGATCACCGCGAAGACCGCAGCCGGCGCCCTGGTGTCGGGCGACGTGGCGCTGGCCTGAGGAGAGACCGATGCAGGGACAGGGTTTGATGATCGTGATCGATGCGCTGGGGATCGAACTGGATGCGCTGAAGCGCGAGGTTCTCCGGCTGCGGGCGGAACTCGCCAAGCGCGAGCGACAGCATTTGGAGGCGCTGCAAACTGCCAATGAAGGTGAGGGCTAATGGCGCAGGGCGGAGCGCACACGTTTTCGGTCTATGCTAATATTCGCCTGTTTTAGCCAGATGAGGACGATTATGACAAACGCGACATTGCAGGACATCAGTGCAGCCTACGCATCTGAGCAAGGCAAACTAAGCTTTTCGAGTGAACGACATCAAGCTAGAAACATTCATATTTCCTTATGGAGATCTGAATGAAAAGCAGATCGTGGGTTCTAGCGTTGCTGGTAGTCGTGATCACCTTCGCGACTGGTAGCTTTAAAAGCGAGCATTCTGAGTGTGGGGCTTCAGAAACCGCCAGCGTCCCTAGAGATAACCCGGAATGGTCTCGTAAAGCCGTCGCCTTAGAGCACCTTACTGCAGGTGCGAAGTATGTCATGATCGGAGATTCTCTTACAGAACGACTTCCACGTGAGATCGCGGCAGAAATCTTCAACGGAAAACAGCCTTTTAATGCCGGCATTGGTGGCGATACGCTCGCCAATCTTAATTGGCGGATCTCGCGCCTCGATATCCGAAGGGCACGAATTATAACCTTCCTCGGTGGCGCAAATGACATAGCCCAGCACGCCGCGTCGCCGGAGTACGCTGCGCGTGGCATTGGTTCTGCAGTTCATAAGCTTCGGGAGTATGCACCCGAAGCTGAAATCTTTCTGATAGCGGTGTTACCAACCGGCCTCGAAGCAGGCTCAATCACAGAGAAAATCCAGCAAACGAATGATAGCTTGCGTAGATGCCAATGGGACAGCCATGTCCACTTTCTTGATCTCGGTGACTATCTAACTGCTGGACCGTCGCCGGTTCCGCAGATTCTCATGCCTGACAAGATCCACCTTAGTCGTGAAGGCTATTTGAGGATCCTGCCGGCACTGAAGAGGGCATTGTCGTCCTACTTGTGAGTTACGACGCCGGTCCAGACTATGCGGGTTTGGCCACACGATTGCGCATCCAGGCGAGAGCAGGACGTTCGATCATCAAGTAGCAAATGTACCCGATGCCGATACTAATTAGCGCCGCGATGGCTGGAATGAGTTGGAGAGAAAACGGTATCGAGCTTGGAATGATTTTCGTGATGATGCGGTAGATAACTGACAAAAACATTCCATGTACGAGGTAGATCGAAAATGTTGCTGCGCCGATAGCTAATATCCACGCGGGTACGGAGATGCGCCTCTTATACTCAAGCGAAACCACCCCGGAGAGTATCAGCGCGAACGGGACCCCATAGAAAAGAGGGTTTCTCGGAAGTGTGCCAGCATGATTGTGATAGGCAACAAAGGCTAGCGCGAAAACACCGATAATCGCCAAGGCGGCTGCTATCTTGACGCCGGTCCGGCGAAAGGTCGCGGCTATAGCCATACCGAAGAAGAATTCGAGATTGATTAGATCTGTGATCACTGTAATGAAAGTTGGCTGATCTGGTCCGGTATATGTCCTAATCAGTACAATGCTCAGACCCCAAACCGTCAGAGCCATGATACCAATTGAGCGGTGCAGAATGAGAAGCGCAAAAATAGCGTAGAATGCAACCTCGTGGAACAGAGTCCACGCGACCCAAAGAGGCGGGTTCTCTGAGGATAACCTGATCAGACTATAAGCTGAAAGAAGGTCGATAGGGGATTTCGCAATTGCCGCGGTCGCCAACCCGACGGTTGCCATCAGAAGAAATGCCGTCATCCAGAACCAGTATACTGGATAGATACGAACGAAGCGTCGGATAATGTATGTCTTCAGACGTTCAGGATGGCCAAAATCTTTCTGATGGGTCGCAAAAATGATAAATCCGCTAATTATAAAGAATAAATCGACGCCATGCTTGCCGATCTCTCCCCATCCGCTCCATGGGACGGCATTTCCATATTTGGGTAATGCGTACATTGATCCAGCATGATAGAAAACTACAGCTGCTGCAGCTATAGCTCTTCCTACCTCAATCATCTTTGAATTGAATCTATGTAAATCGGTACTTAATGAAACCATTTGCGAGCCCCATATTTTGCGGTCGGATAACTGATAATCCGCAGCTAAAAAAAGGCAACATATAATAGTAGTAATACATAAATCAGTTAATTGGCGAAAATTTAGCAGCCCCTGCGTTCTGGTTCACTCTGTGCCGTAATGGGGTTTCCTCATAAAGCGGTCAGGATCCGATTTCAGCCGCTCTTGGCACGAAATCCTTCTAACCAGCCGCCCTTTGGCAGGCGCGCAAAGCGTGTCTCGTATAAAGAAAAAATCTGAGTGGCACGCTGAGCATTAGGCGAGACAGCTTTGTCAAACGGATATCACACGGAATATGAACTCTGTTCTAAAGCCTTTTGACGAGGCACTTGGAGAATAAAATCACGAACTTCCGTGTCACACTTTCGGAAATTCACTTCCTTTTCCACCGGCTGCGTGCGGAAATGGAGCGGCTGAAGGGCAATCGCGGCATCGCTGGTGAGAGCGATGACGACATGGCGGTGCCCGGTCGTTAACCCCGGGAGCTGCCCGAAACGGAGACGCAAAGGCCGCGCATTTTTGAATGCGCGGCCTTTGCGTATCAGGGACAGGAGCAGCGAAGGATTACATGATGGAGCCGTCGGCCGGCAGCGAATAGACCTTGATGTAGTCGATGTTGAACTGCGATCCGTCCGCGAAATCCTTGTCCGACGGGGTGCCCGCCCAGCCGCCGACGGACTGGTTGACCAGCAGGTACATGTCGGAATGCATGTCATCCGGTGTCTTCGTGCTGGCGACCTTGGTCCCGTCGAAGGTCCAGGTCAGCGTGTCCTTCGTCCACAGGAGGCCATAGGTGTGGAAGCCCTCGGTGCTCTGGGTATGCACCTGAGTGGAGACTTTTGTGTGGCTGCCCGTTTCCTTGGTATGCGCGGTCGCGAAGTAGCTGTTGGTACCGCCGATCGCCTCGAAGACGTCGAGTTCGGGCGGCCAGGTGCCGTCCTTCGGCAGCAGCCAGAAGGCAGGCCATGCGCCCGCGTCGTCCGGCAGGTCGGCGCGGATCTCGAAGTAGCCGTATGTCTGGGCGAAGCTCGAATGTGTGGTCAGCACGCCGGAGGTATAGTCGTAGCCGATGGTCTTCAGCAAATCCGGCGGCGTTTCCGCGGCCGTGATCGTCAGCACGCCGTCCTTGATCGAGAACGGGTTGACCTTGGAGGTTGGGGCATAGGAGGGGTTGATATACCACTGCTGCTCGCCGGCGCCGAGGGACGAGCCCTTGTCGCTGGCATACCAGAACTTTGTATCCCAGGTGCCGCCATTCTTGCCGGTGTTGAGGCTGAGCTTGTTGAAGTCATCGCTGAAGGTCATCTTCATGCCGGCCTTGGAGATGTTCAGGTCGAACTGGTCGGCTTTCAGGCTGCCGACCTTTGTGTTGGGAAGCGTCACCGATGCGCTGTCGGTGATCTTGATGACGGTGTCGTTGCCGACCTGCTTGGCGTTCTTTAGGACGTCTGCAAAGGACGTGAAGGTGTAGTAGGCGATGCGCACGGTATCGGTGGCGCCGAGGTCCGTGATCGTATCGTGGCCGCCGCCGCCGGTGATGATGAACGTGTCGTCGCCGGCGCCTCCTGTCAGGACGTCGTTGCCAAGAGCGCCCCAGAGCGTCTGCTTGCCTGCGCCGCCCGTGATGATGTTGTCGAGGCTATTGCCGAACGCGAAGGTATCGTCGCCGCTGACGATCAGGTTTTCGAGATTCGGGTTGGTCAACTGGTAGCTGAACCATGTGCTGACCGTGTCCGTTCCCTGTCCGGCAGCCTCATAGACAAGGTTGTCGGGGGATGCGAGATAGTAGATGTCATCGCCGGCGCCGCCCATCAGGGTGGCTTTCAAGCCTGCCTTTCCCCAGATCGAGTCGTCCTTGGCCGTACCCGAAAACCATCCGCCGTTCTTGTTGAAGAACGTGTTGGCTTCTGTCGCGGCGGACCATGCATTGGAGTCGTTGCTGTAGTACAAAGTCTTGCCAGCAGCATTCTTGATCGATTTTGCCATTGTCATCTCCAAAATCCGAGGAAGAAGGCCTGCGCGGCAGTCGATTGCCAGCAGGTGATGCAGCAAAACCTAATTGTCCCAAATGAAGATAAGCCGTTTGCGATCGTTCAAGTTTTACGCATCGGCGGATTCACCGGCGCGCGCCTGAAAACGCTGGAAATGGTGGTGAAGGAAGGTTGAACCTGTGTCGATCCGGCACGGCTGTGCCGGAAAGGCACAACAGGCGGCCTCAGCCGCGGTTGCGGAACAGCACGCTGCGGACGAGACGGGCAGCGGGGCGCTCGAAGAGATGGAGCGACAGGAAGGCGGTGACCGTCGAGACGGCGAGGACGACGATCCCGGCGAAAAGTCCGTGACCGAGCAGCTTGGCGACGAGCGCGATGACCAGACCGTGCAGCAGATAAAAGGAATAGGACGCATCCCCGAGGCGGGCGAGCGGGCGGGTTGCCCGGGGCCAGGCGCCGGCCTCCTCCATGCCGAGGCAGCCGAGCACGAGGAGGGCGGCACCGCCGCCCCAGACGACGAACCGCCAGCCCTCGTTGTCGGGCGTCACCTGCGATGCGGCGGCGAGGGCGAACCAGAGGATGCCGCCCGCGATGATCGCAAGCGCCAGAGCGCGGTTGCGCGGTCGCGGCAGGATGGCGATCAGCATGCCGAACACAAATTCCGCCAGCAGCGGCGAGGTCCAGGTGATCGGCGCGGCGTGCGCGGGGTCGAGCAGCAGACCGGTGACGATCAGGAGGAGAATGGCACCAATGGCGGCCGGTACCGGCCGTGCCGTCAACAGGCAGAGCATGAACACCGCATAGAAGAAGATCTCGAGATTGAGCGTCCAGCCGACCTTGACCAGCGGCCAGATGACGCCGTCGATATCGCGGTAGGGAAGGAAGAACAGCGACATGAGGAGGCGCGGGGTGTCGAAGGTGAAGTTGGCGAAGAAGCCGGGCTTCAGCGCCAGCGCGCACATGAAGAGCGTCACCGCCCAGTAGAGCGGCACGATCCGCGCCACGCGGCGCATGGCGAAGGTCGAGGGCGTTTCCCGTGCACCGATGGTCGCCATGATGAAGCCGGAGATGACGAAGAAGATATCGACGCCCGCAGCCCCGATGGCCACCTGCTGCGGATAGAGGTGTACGAGCGCCACCATCAGCACCGCGACGGCGCGCAGGCACTGGATGGACTGGTAGGAGGGGACCTTGGACATGGCGATCGTTCCGCGGGAGAGGGCTCTGGCATGCGTGGTACAGCCGGGCAGGGGGATGGAAACACAGCGCGCCTGCGCCGCGACGGCGCAAGGCCATGCGCCCGGCCCGAGCCGGACGCCGATCAGGCGCCCTTGATGACCTGGGCGGCGATCAGCCCCTCCTTGCCGTCCGGCATCCGCTCGATCGGTGATCCCTCGCGCAGGCTGCGATAGATGTCGTGGTCGTAGCGGATGGGAAAGGCGCGCCAGGAGGCGATCGTACCGTGTCGCGCCAGCGTCTGGCGCAGGGCGTCTTCCCAGATCTCGATCGGCTCGGTCGGGCGCGCCTTGTGATTTACCTCGACGATGATGAGAAACGAACCGCCGACCTTGAGCACGCGGAAGATCTCGTCGATCGCGGTGTCGAGGTGATCCACGTGGTCGAGCGAATTGAAGGAGCAGACGACATCCCGCGAACCGGTGGCGAACGGGATCTTTTCGACGGGTGCGCAGACATAGTCCATCTTGTGCTTGTCGATGCCGAGCGTGCGGTACTGCTCCACGAGCGGATCGAGACCCGTGCGCGTGCCCGCCATGTCGGCCCATTCGAGGCTACCCGCAGGGCCGCAGCCGACGTCGAGCAGCGTCTTGCCCGTGTACCAGTCCTTCTCCAGCGAGAAAAACGTCGTGTAGAAATATTCGTAGTGATCGTTGTCGAGCTTGCGCTCTTCCGAGTAGAGGCCCTTCCAGAACCGCATCTCCGAATATCCCTTGAACCAGAGAAGGAGAGGCGCGGGAAGGATCGGCCGGACGGCGCGAAAGATCGGCTTGGCGACGCGTTTGATGGTCGGATGCATGAAAACTCCGGGAAGACAGGATCGACGGACCATCAGGCTATCCTTATTTTGAAGAGTTTACATTAGGGATATCGGTCATATCTTCAGACATCGTTAACCTCGCCCGCGGGCGCGCTTGCGGGAGGCCCGTCAGCGTCGGGATGCCGCTTCGCGAGCGATCGGCCCTGTCGGCGGGCTCTTCCCAAAGCGGCGCTCGCGTCTTACATCAGGGCTGGTACGCACGACCGGCCGCCCGGCGTGGGCGCCGCGTCCGCTCACACGCGCCACACCTCCTGCTTTCTGGACCGTTTCCCATGCAATGGACCGATGAGGCGATCATTCTTGGCATTCGGCGACATGGGGAAACCTCCGTCGTCGCCGAAGTCATGACACGCGCCCGCGGCCGCCATCTCGGCCTCGTGCGCGGCGGGCGGTCGCGCGCGCTCCAGCCGGTGCTGCAGCCGGGCAACGCGGTCGAAGTCACCTGGCGGGCGCGTCTCGACGAGCATCTCGGAGAATTCCGCATGGAGCCGGTGGAGCTGCGTGCCGCGCGCCTGATGGAGACGGCGACGGCCGTTTACGGCGTGCAGGCCATGGCGGCGCTTCTGCGGCTGCTGCCCGAGCGCGACCCGCATCCGCATCTCTATACGTCGCTGTCCGTCATCCTCGACCATCTGCACGATCCGAAGGATGCCGGCGAACTCTTCGTGCGGTTCGAGATCGCAGTGCTCGAGGATCTCGGTTTCGGCCTCGATCTCGCGCGCTGCGCCGCCACCGGCGCGCGCGAGGATCTGGCTTTCATCTCGCCGAAATCCGGCCGCGCCGTCAGCCGCACAGCCGGTCTGCCCTATGCCGAACGCATGTTCGCGCTGCCGCCCTTCCTGGCGCTGGAGGGCAGGGCGGCCGACCGGCAAAGCCTCGAAGACGCGCTGCGCATGACGGGCTATTTCCTTCATCGCCACGTCTACGAGCCACGCGGCATCGAAATCTCGGCCGCGAGAAACGGCTTCGTTCAGGCGGCGATGAAGGCGCTCGGCACCGCGCCGGCCGCAGCCGATGCGGCCTCGACCGGGGAAAAGACCATCGACATCCTGCTCCCTTGAAGAGAATCACGCGGTTCCGTCTTGGTTTCCGCTGCAATGACGATAAGTTGCCGTCTTTCTGATCGCCTCTGCCGGTTTCGGCCGCAGGGGTCTGCATGACGGGTGCCCATGACCGACCTTCTTGTTCTCGCCGCCTTCATCTTCTCGTTCCTGGCCTTTGCCCGCACCCGGCAGGCAAACGAGCGGTTCACGCGCGACATCGCCTTTCTCCAGTCGGAGATCGCCCGCCTGTCCGCTGCCCGGCTTCCCGCCGACAGCCCGTCCGGAACGCTCGTGACGGAGCCGGCGACGGATGTCGCGGCGATCGAGATGCCGACGACCGACGCGCAGGAGGATGAGCGATCGGCAGCCGTCGCCGAGCCGGAAACGATCGACGCGGACGCCGCTTCCGCGACCCCGGAGGAAGCCGAGCCGCAAAAACCGCGCGAATCGCTGGAAAGCTGGCTCGGTGCGCGTTGGGCCGTCTGGGTCGGCGGGGTTGCCCTGGCTCTGGGTGGCATCTTTCTGGTCAAGGTGTCGATCGATGCGGGGCTGCTCAGCCCTGCCGTAAGGCTGGTGCTGGCGGCGCTGTTCGGCGCGGCCCTCATGGTCGGCGGCGAGATGATCCGCAGGCGTGGTCCTGCGGACGGCGGACAGCGCTTCGCCAATGCCATGATCCCCGGCATTCTGACCGCGGCCGGCGCGGTGACGCTGCTCGGCGCAATCTTTGCGGCACATGCGGTCTACGCCTTCATCGGTCCGACGACGGCCTTCGTTCTCATGGGGCTGGTGTCGCTCCTTGTCTTCGGCCTGTCGTTGCGGCATGGCCAGGCGCTGGCCGGTCTCGGCCTCGTCGCGTCGCTCGTCACGCCGCTCCTGATCGATGCCGACGATCCCTCGCCATGGAGCCTGTTCGCCTTCCTGTCGCTCGTGTGGCTGGCTGCGATGGCAACGGCGCGGATCGGCCGCTGGCGGATCGTGCCGGCCTTCGCCAATATCGGCCTTGCCCTCTGGGGCACGGTCTATCTGATTGCGGAAGATCCAGCCTTGACCCTGCCGGTCTCTCTGTCGCTGCTCGTCCTCATCGCCGGCCACGCCTATGTCTGGCCGGCCGGTGCCGACGACGCGGAGCCGGAGGCGATCGAGGACGTAGCGGAGGCACGTCCCCTTGCCGCGGATGCAGCGGCGGAGGCCGGGGATGCCGTGGCGACACCGGCGGTGCCGGCATCGCGCAGTGCGGCGCACTGGCGCCGCCTGCTGCTGCCGCGTCATGCCCCCATCATCCTCACCGGCGCCTTTGCCGTGCTGATGACCGGGCTGTCGCTCATCGGTCCGCTGACGGAGACCGATGGCAATCCGACCTATGAATTCCTGGCCATCACCGCCGCGCTCGGCCTCCTCGGCGCCGTGCGGGTGCGGGCCGTCACGGCTGCGCTGACGGCCGGACTCCTCGCCATTCTTGGCGTCTCGACGCTGGCCACGCTTCCGATGCTGCTGGAGCTTTCCAGCATCGGCGTCGTTGCCGAACGGTCGTTCGCGACCTCGCCGGTCGCGGCCTTGAGCCTTGCGGCGATCTTCATCGCGCTCTGCGCCTTCGCCCTCCATCGCCATGGCGACAGGCACCGGTTCGTCATTCTCTGGTCCGGTCTTTCCGCCGTCACCTCGGTCGCCTGCATCGGGCTCTCCTTCCTCATCCTCGGCACCTATGCCTTCGATCCGCTGCACGGTATCGCCGCAACGCTTGCCGCCCTTGCCTTTCTCGCGCTTGCAGACATCTCCGTCCGCCGCGACGCGTCTTTTCCGATCGTCGCCCAGGGCCTGCTGCTGGCCGGTGCGCTCGGCCAGCTGGTCATTGCCGCACACGCGCTGTCGGATGGGCTCTGGACGGTGCTCGCCATGGCCGTCTTCGCGGTCGCCTTCGTCGCAGCCACGCGGGTGCGCGACTGGGCGGCGCTGCCCTGGGTCGGGGCGCTCGGTTTCGTGTTCGTCCTTGCGCGGATCGGCTGGGAACCGACCATCGTCGGTCCGCTCGCCCTTGGCCGCACGCCGGTGCTGAACGCGCTGCTTCCGGGCTATGGTCTCCCCGCGCTCTTTGCGCTCTGGTCGGCCTATACGCTGCGCGACTGGCCGTCCGATCGCCTGCGCAACACGCTGCAGGCGATTGCCAGCCTGTTCGGCCTGCTCACGCTCGCCATTCTGGTGCGCCACGCGATGAATGGTGGCCAGCTTCAGGGTGGCACGCCGTCCCTGTCGGAACAGTCGATCTATACGCTGCTGGTCATCGGCGCCTCCGCCATCCTGATGCGGCTCGATCTCAGCCGTCCCGGCTCGTTCCTGCGCTATGGCAGTATCGGTCTCGGCGCCGTCTCTCTGCTGATGACGCTCTCGGCCCACCTTGTCGGTCTCAATCCCTATCTCACCGGCGAAATGCTCGGACCCTATCCGCTGTTCGACCTGCTCCTCATCGGCTACCTGCTGCCGGGCCTCGCCTACGCCGCGCTCGCGCGCATGGCCGTCGGCCGGCGTCCGCCGATCTTCGTCGCGGCACTGGCGACAGCGGCGGCGGTGCTCGCTTTCACCTGGGCCACCTTGTCGGTGCGCCGTGCCTGGCAGGGCCCCGGTATCGCGGACTGGAAGGGTTTCCTCGCCGGCGAGACCTATACCTATTCGGTTGTCTGGCTCGCCCTCGGCGTGCTTCTGCTCGTCGCCAGCCTGCGCTTCCATAGCCGCAGCATGCGCATCGTCTCCGGCGTGCTCGTCTTCGTCACGGTGCTGAAGGTCTTCCTGTTCGACATGGCCAATCTGGAAGGTCTGCTGCGCGCACTGTCCTTCATGGGGCTCGGCATCGTGCTAATCGGCATCGGCCTGTTCTACCAGAAGGTCCTGACGTCGCGGCCGAAACCCGCAGCCGACGTTTCGCCCGGGACCGACGCATGACACAGGCGACATCGGTCTTCGCGGCCGCCTTCGCGCCGTTTGCCGATCTCGCGCAGGCGCTTCTTGCCGAGGGCGCGACGGGCGACGACGGGTCGCACGATGTGGCCCACCTGATCCGTGTCTGGCGCAATGTCTGCCGCCTTCAGGCGGAGGAGGGCGGCGACCTGCGCCGGCTCTGCGCCGCCGTGCTGCTGCACGACGGGGTGGCCGTCGAAAAGAACGCGCCGAATCGGGCGAGCGCCTCGCGGCTTGCCGCCGACAAGGCCCGCGGGCTTCTCGCGCGTCTCGGCTGGAGCGCGCCCGATATCGACGCGGTCGCCCATGCCATCCTCACCCACAGCTTTTCGGCCGGCCTTCCGCCGGAGACGATCGAGGCGAAGATTCTGCAGGATGCCGACAGGCTCGACGCGATCGGCATGATCGGCGCCGCACGCTGCTTCTACATCGCCGGTCGCCTCGGCAGCGGCCTCTACGATCCGCTCGACCCGCTGGCGCACAACCGCCCGCTGGACGACAAGGCCTTCGCGCTCGACCACTTCGAGGTGAAACTCTTCAAACTGGCCGCGAACGCCCAGACGGAGGGCGGACGACGCATGGCGGGCGAACGGCAGGCGCGCCTGCGCACCGTTCTCGACATGCTGATGCAGGAGATCGCCTGAAACGCAGAGCGGGCGCCAACATCCGGCATTAACCTCGTAACCGAAAATTCACCATGAAAGTTTGACTCTGCCAGGGTGCAATGGTGTTCTGATCACGTCTTTCACCTTCGAGACGTGACCGGAAACGGCCGCCAGCGAGATGTCCATGCGCGCCACCAGACACATTGCCAGCCTCGACGGTCTGAGGGGAATTGCAGCCTTCCTCGTGGTGGTGTCGCACGTTGCGCTGCTTTACCCGCATCTGCCGGGCTGGTTCTCGCTGAACATCGGCGCGGAGGCGGTCGAGATCTTCTTCGCGCTCAGCGGCTTCCTGATGGCGAGCCTCTATGCGGCGCGGCCGCTGGATCGGGTGGCGGCAACCGATTATCTGGTGCACCGCTTCGCCCGCATCTATCCGGTCTATCTCGTGGCCGTGCTGTGCGTCGTGCTTCTGTCTCTCGTGCCCGGCCTGGATTACATCCACCCGATCCATGGCCCGGTCGAGATCCTCCGGCACGTTTTCCTCCTCGGTTCGTCCGGCGTTTTCTGGTCGGTCCCGCCGGAAATCCAGTTCTATTTCTTCTTCCTCCTGGTCTGGCTCTGCCTGTCCGATGCCCGCAAATACCGTTTGCTGGCGCTTTTCCTTGCCGTCTGCGTCGCGGTCGATGCCGTTTTCGACTTTCCCGGCCCGGGCATCCTGCTGCCGTCGAAGATCCATTTCTTCATGGCAGGCGTGGGTGCCGGCCTTCTCTTCGCCTCCGGTCGCCTGCGGCCCAGGGGTCCGCTGGTCGGCATCGCCACGCTGGCGCTGCTCGGCTTCGTCTTCCTGTCGAAGATCCTGATGTTGCGCGACCAGCACGATGGCTGGGGTCTGGCAATGGCGGTGACGGCGGGCATCATCGTCTTCCTCACTGCGCAGGAACAGTCCCTGTCGCGCGGCCTGCTGGCCAGCGCACCCCTGCGGTTCCTCGGCAAAATCAGCTTTTCGCTCTACCTCTTTCACGTGCCGGTCATGTTCCTCTCGATGAAGACGCTCGGCCTCTTCCTCCCCGGTCCCGTCGCGGTCATCCTGTCGGTCTGTCTTGCCGTCGTCTTCGCAACCTACTCGTACCACCTCATCGAGGACCCGGTTCGCCGCCGGCTGGTGGAAGGCTGGAAACGCCATCGGGCGCGGCACGCGGTCGTTCAGCCGAGCGAGCCGCGCGGAAGAATCGCATCGACGGCGTGACCCCTTGGCGGTTACAACGGAGCTTTCCCGCTGCCGCTGAAGGACTGCCCGAATGCCCGTGAACCCCAAGGTCGTCGCACTCAACATCCACCCGCTGAAGAGCGGCCGGGCGATTCCCGTCGAGCACGCCGATGTTCGGCTGGATGGCTTTGCCGGAGACCGCCGCTTCATGCTTGTGGATCCCGACGGCACCTTCATCACCCAGCGCGAGTGTCAGCCGCTGGCGCAGATCTCTGCCGTGCCGCAGGCAGGCGGGCTCGATCTGGAGATGGGCGGCGCGCGCTTGTCCGTCCGGTTCACGGGCGACCGCCGCATCGTCGTGCGTGTCTGGTCGAGCGCCGTCGATGCCGCCTGCGCGGACGATGCCGCAAACGAGACCCTGTCCGGCTGGCTCGGTCGCCCGGTCCGGCTGGTGCACATGGATGATAAGGCGGAGCGGACCGTCGGTGCGGAGTGGGCCGGCGCGCCGGCGCCCGTCGGGTTCGCCGATGGCTTCCCGATCCTCATCACGACCACCGGTTCGCTGGAGGCTCTCAACAGGACGCTCGCGTCGAAGGGCCAGCCGCTCGTCGGCATGGATCGCTTCCGCACCAACATTCTCCTCGATCACGACACGGCCTGGGAGGAGGATCTGTGGGACGCGGTCGAGATCGGCGGCATCCGCTTCGACCTCGTCAAACCCTGTGCCCGCTGCATCATGACCACGCAGGACCAGATGACCGGCGAACGCATCGGCGGCAACCCGATCGAGGCGCTGCGGGTGGAGCGCATGTCGGCCGACCGCAGGGTTCCCGGCGTTCTATTCGGCTGGAACGCGGTACCGCGCGGCACCGGGCGCATCGGGCTCGGCGATCCCGCCCGCATCGTCTCGACCCGCACCGAGCGCTGGCCCATGAAGCATCGCGCCTGACCCGCGCTTCGGACGTTGCCGGTCGGCCAGCCACCGCCGGCGCGCGACCAGCGCCAGCTTGCCCACCGCAAGGCCGATGAGACTGCCGAGCGACTTCACCAGCGCATCGGAAAATCGGGCGTGGCGGGTCGGCGAGATCCATTGCAGCATCTCGATGAAGAAGGCGGCCGCGATCAGGAACAGCGCAAGAGAAAGCCACCGCCGCGGATAGGCTATGGCGAAGATCGCGCCCGCCAGCGCAAAGGCCGCAGCCCGGTCGAGACCGACCACCGTCACCGTCGGCGGCCGCCAGCCGATCGGCGAGATCGTGACAGCCACGAGGACAAGAAGGGCAGCCCAGGCGGCAGCGCGGAACAGGGATCGAAGTGTCATCGAACTGTCATAGAACCGCGAGGTCCATGGTGCAATGCACACGCCCGTGAGGTGTCCCGCGCCGAGCGCCGCATCAACGACGTTGATGCAGGTGTCACGCGAATTCACTTTCGATGCACGGCCTGCTCCCCTAATCTGACATGGCCGCATCGCCTTCAGCGGCCCTCATCCGGAGCCCGCTCATGTCCGCCGCCAGTCCCGCCGCTGTTGCCCGCACCCCGCGTCGCGGCCTGCCGTGGCTCATCATCCTCTCGGGTTCGCTTGTGGCGATGCTCACCTTCGGGCCACGCTCGGCCATGGGCTTCTTCCAGCTCCCCATGCTGGCGGATCTCGGCTGGGACCGCACGACGTTCGGCCTTGCCATGGCCCTTCAGAATCTCTGCTGGGGGCTCAGCCAGCCCTTCTTCGGCGCGATGGCCGACAAATACGGCACCTGGCGGGTGCTGGCGATATCGGGCCTTCTTTATGCGACCGGGCTGATCGTCATGGCGTTCGCGACGGCCACCGTCTGGCTGCATGTCGGGGGCGGGGTGCTGGTCGGCCTTGCCGTCGGCGCCGGCTCCTTCGGCACCATTCTGTCCGCCTTCGCCCGCAACGTCACGCCGGAACAGCGCTCCATGGCCTTCGGCATCGGCACGGCCGCGGGCTCGGCCGGCATGTTCCTGTTCGCGCCGCTCAGCCAGGGCCTCGTCTCGGCCTTCGGCTGGTCCGACAGCCTCGTCATCCTCGGCGCCATGATGCTGATCGTGCCGCTCGTCGCCATTCCCCTGCGCGGCAATGCCAGCTCGGGCTCGCAGAGCCAGTCGGTCTACAAGCAGTCGATCGGGCAGGCGCTGAAGGAGGCGCTGGGTCACAAGAGCTACCTTCTGCTCGTGTCCGGCTTTTTCGTCTGCGGCTATCAGGTCGCCTTCATCACCGCGCATTTTCCCGCCTATATCGGCGATATCGGCATCGACGCGCGCTACGCCGTCATCGCGCTCGCTCTGATCGGCTTCTTCAACATCATCGGCTCGCTGTCCGCAGGCGTCATCGGGCAGCGCTACTCGAAACCCTATTTCCTCTCCCTGATCTATATCGGCCGCTCGATCGTCGTCTCCGCCTTCCTGCTGCTGCCGCAGTCGCCGCTCACCGTCATCCTGTTCGCCATCGCCATGGGCCTGCTGTGGCTGTCGACGGTGCCGCCGACAAATGCCTTGGTGGCGATCATGTTCGGCACGCGCCATCTCGGCCTGCTTGGCGGCATCGTCTTCCTGTCGCACCAGATCGGCTCTTTCCTCGGCGTCTGGATGGGCGGTTATCTCTACGATCATTTCGGCTCCTACGATCCGGTCTGGTGGATCGGCGTCGTGCTCGGCCTGTTCGCGGCCCTCGTGCACTGGCCGATCGAGGAAAAGCCGGTCTTCCGCCCCGCCATGGCGTGAAGAGCGGCTTATGCTCGATGTGACAAAAAGGCGTCGCGGACGGCTTGATATCCGTCACAAAACTTTCTAATTCAGCAGGACCGGCAACGCCGGTTTTGTTTTGATCCCTTTATGCTCATAATGAGCATATTTGCTGTCGTGGTGGAGCGGCGGAAAGCGAGGATGGCATGACAGAGGCATTTCGAACGATGGACGGCCTGCCGTCGGACGGCGCAACGCAGCCGCGCTTCCAGACCGCCGCCGAACGCTTCGGCGTCATCCCCATGCCGGACCTGACCTTCACGCCCGAGATCGCGCGGGAAACCGAGCACCTCTACCAGAAGGTTCGCGACTTCATTCCCGCCTTCGAATGGCCCGTCTATGCGCCCTATGTCGCGGCCATCAACCGGCTGAAGCGCGAGCGCAACGCCGTTATCCTCGCTCACAACTACCAGACCCCGGAGATCTTCCACTGCGTCGCCGATATCGTCGGGGATTCCCTGCAGCTCGCCCGCGATGCGACGCGGGTGGATGCCGAAATCATCGTGCAGTGCGGCGTCCACTTCATGGCCGAGACGTCGAAGCTCCTGAACCCGCAGAAGACCGTTCTCATTCCCGATTCCCGGGCCGGCTGCTCGCTATCGGAATCGATCACCGGTGCCGATGTCCGCCTGCTGAAGCAGCGCTATCCCGGCGTGCCGGTCGTGACCTATGTCAACACCTCCGCCGACGTGAAGGCCGAGACCGACATCTGCTGCACCTCGTCCAACGTGCTCGCCATCGTCGAAAGCCTGGAGAGCGACACCGTGCTCTGCATTCCCGACGAGTATCTGGCCATGAACGTCGCCAAGCAGACCAACAAGACGATCCTGACCTGGAAGGGGCACTGCGAGGTGCACGAGCGCTTCACGGCCGCCGAACTCCTCGCCTACAAGGCCGCCCATCCCGGCATCGAGATCATCGGCCATCCCGAATGCCATCCGGATGTCATCGCGGTCTGCGATTTCGCGGGCTCCACCGCCGGCATGATCAACTACGTCAAGGACAAGCGCCCGCCAAAGGTGCTGCTGGTCACCGAATGCTCCATGGCCTCCAACATCCAGGCGGAGGTCGAGGGCGTCACGTTCGTCAAGCCGTGCAACCTCTGTCCGCACATGAAGCGCATCACGCTGCCGAAGATCCTCGACAGCCTGCTGACCATGACGGACGAGGTGCTGATCGACCCCGAGATCGCCGACCGCGCGCGGCTGGCCGTCGAGCGGATGATCAACCTCAAGCAGTAGCGTTCGGCGTTGCGTCGAACAGAGAGACGGAGCGTTTTGCGATTCGCAGAGGAGCGGAAACGCTTTTGAGCCGGCGGAGGAGACTGCCATGCTGACCGATCATTTTCGACCCCAATCCTTCAACGGCATCGACGACATCGTCATCGTCGGCGGCGGGCTGGCCGGCCTGTTCTGCGCGCTGAAGCTCAGTCCGCGCCCGGTCACCGTTCTGGCGGCCGCGCCCATCGGCCACGGCGCATCGTCCGCCTGGGCGCAGGGCGGCATCGCCGCGGCGATGAGCCCGGGCGACTCGATCGATTCCCACGTGGCCGACACGCTGGCGGCCGGCGCCGGCATCGTGGACGAGAAGATGGCGCGCCGCATGGTGTCGGAAGGTCCCGCCCGCATCCACGATCTCCTGTCCTATGGCGTGCCCTTCGATCGCGATCTGGAAGGGCACCTGCTGCTCTCGCGCGAGGCCGCGCATTCCGAGCGCCGCATCGTGCGCGTGAAGGGCGACATGGCCGGGCGCGCCATCATGGAGGCGCTGATCGCCACGGTGCGCGCCACGCCGTCCATCCGGGCGATGGAGGGCTATGTCGTCGAAGAGCTGATCCGCGAGGGCCGCTTCATCGCCGGCGTCGTCGCCCGGCCGGATGCCGGGCAGTCGCGCAAGCGCATCTCGTTTCCGGCGCGAGCCGTCGTGCTATGCTCGGGCGGCGTCGGCCATCTCTTCGCGGTCACCACCAATCCGCGCGAGGCGAGCGGGCAGGGCGTCGGCATGGCCGCGCGCGCCGGCGCCATCATCGCCGATCCCGAATTCGTCCAGTTCCACCCGACGGCCATCGACATCGGCCGCGATCCGGCGCCGCTGGCGACCGAGGCGCTGCGCGGCGACGGCGCCCTGCTCGTCAACCGGGATGGCCGCCGCTTCATGCTCGACATCCACCCCGACGGCGAGCTTGCCCCGCGCGACATCGTCTCGCGCGGTGTCTTCGCCGAGGTGGCGGCCGGCCGGGGTGCCTTCCTCGATTGCCGCAAGGCCGTGGGCGAGCATTTTCCGCAGGCCTTCCCCACCGTCTATGCCTCCTGCAAGGCGGCGGGCATCGATCCGGTGACGCAGCCGATCCCGGTGGTGCCGGCCGTCCACTACCACATGGGCGGCATCCTCACCGACGCCGAGGGGCGCACCTCGATCGACGGCCTGTGGGCGGCCGGCGAGGTGACCTCCACCGGCGTCCATGGCGCCAACCGCCTCGCGTCCAATTCGCTGCTCGAAGCCGTCGTCTTCGCCGCCCGCATCGCCGAAAACATCCAGGGCATGCTGCCGGCCCCGCGCCAGGGCAACTGGTCCGGCAATGCGGGTGAGAGCGACGATCTCGTGACGGTGGAAGACAGCCCGCAGCTGCGCGAACTCCGCCGCACAATGTCGGCCCATGCCGGCGTCATCCGCGACCGGGCGGGTCTGCTCACCGCCGCCCGCACCGTCGCCGCGCTGGAGCGCGCCACGCCGCGCCTGCGCTTCGCCAACATCGTCACGACCGCCAAGCTGATCGTCGCCGGTGCCCTGATGCGCGAGGAGAGCCGCGGCGGGCACTTCCGCTCGGACTTCCCCGAACCCCGCGCGCAGTGGCAGCACCGGACCTTCATGACGCTGGAGGAGGCCGACCGCATCGTCGCCGACGCCACGGAAACCGCGAGCGCCTGACGACACCGGTGCTTGCACCTGTCGGCACGCCATTCTTTCGAAAGACCCCTCGATGACCGCTCTTCCCCCCTACATGCCCACGCTCATGGTCGAGGATATCGTCCGCGCCGCCCTGATCGAAGATCTCGGCCGCGCCGGCGATATCACCACGGCGGCCACCATTGCCCCGCATCTCACGGCGACGGCGGCGATGAACGTCCGGGACGCCGGCGTCGTCGCCGGGCTCGATCTTGCCCGCGCCGCCTTCCGCCTCGTGGATCCGTCACTCGTCTTCGAGGCTCTGGCAAACGACGGCGATCGTGTCGCCCCCGGCACCACCATCGCCCGCATCTCCGGTCCGGCGCGCGGGCTCCTGTCGGCGGAGCGGGTGGCGCTGAACTTTCTCATGCATCTGAGCGGTGTCGCCACCACCACCGCCCGCTATGCCGAGGCCATCGCCCATACGGCTGCCAAGGTCTGCTGCACGCGCAAGACGCTGCCGGGCCTGCGCGCCGTCGAAAAATATGCCGTGCGGCTCGGCGGCGGGTCCAATCACCGCTATGGCCTCGACGATGCGATCCTGATCAAGGACAACCATATCGCCGTGTCCGGCGGCGTTGCACCTGCCATCCGCGCAGCACAAGCCTATGCGGGCCATCTGGTCAGGGTGGAGGTCGAGGTGGACGGGCTGGAGCAGATGGAGCAAGCGCTGTCGGCCACGCCCGATGCCATCCTCCTCGACAATATGGGCCCGGACCTCCTGCGCGAGGCCGTGGCGCTGAATGCCGCGCATTGGCAACTCTCTGCCGATGTCTACGCGACCGACCGTCGGCGCACGCGTCTCGAAGCGTCCGGAAACGTCGATCTCGCCACCATCGCCGCCATTGCCGAGACGGGCGTGGACTATATCTCCACGTCGAAGATCACCATGGCGGCGCCGACGCTCGATATCGGTCTCGACATCGACATTGGCAGACCCTGACGAAGCAGATCCTGTCGCGCCCGGCAGAGCTCTGCGCAGCATAACGACAACGGAGACGGCATTTGAGCGACATCTGGATGTTCATCCTCATCGGCTTTTTCGCGCAGCTGGTCGATGGCGCGCTCGGCATGGCCTTCGGGGTCCTCTGTACCACCGCTCTGCTCGCCTTCGGCATGCCGCCGGCGGTGGCGAGCGCCATGACGCACATCACGGAGGTCTTCACCACGGCGGCCTCCGGCGCCTCTCATGTCTGGCAGCGCAATGTCAACTGGAAGCTCGTGATGCGGCTGGCACCGGCCGGCATGATCGGCGGCATTCTCGGCGCCTATGTCCTCTCCAACATCGACGGCAAGGTCATCGAGCCCTTCATCTCCGTCTACCTCATCCTCATCGGCATCTATATTCTCATCAAGGCGTTCCGGCCGCTGTTCCAGCGCGACGTGCACGACTGGACCGTGCCGCTGGTGGGCTTTGCCGGCGGCGGCCTCGATGCGGCGGGTGGCGGCGGCTGGGGGCCGATCGTCACCACCTCGCTGATCGGACGTGGCCATGATCCGAAGAAGGTCATCGGCTCCACCAGCCTCACCGAATTCGCCGTGACGCTGACGATCTCCGCCACCTTCATCGTCACGCTCGGCTGGTCGCAGCTCGACGCGGCGGTGGGCCTGATCATCGGTGGCGTTCTCGCAGCCCCGATCGGCGCCTACATCGTCAAGCACCTGCCCATCCGTCCCCTGATGGTCGCCGTCTCGATGATCATCATCGCCACGTCCGTCGTCCGCTTCTTCTGACGTCGGGTGGCGTCGGCCGGCCGTCACGCATGTGTGCGGGGAACCTCGCGCAGCCCGGGACGTTGGGTTCATGCCATTCTTCGAATACGCCGGGACTACTCCCGAGGTGCTGGAAGACCAGAGCCGATAGACACGAGCGCCACGAAACGAAGGGAAGAACCACCATGACCTCTACGATCACCACCCTCGCTGCAGCCACGCTTGCGGCCACCATTGTCGCCGCAGTGCCCGCCACCGCGCAGATGCAGTCCCAGACGGCAAGCGCGAGCTTCGTCGGCAAGGACGACAAGGAGACCGGACGCGCGCTCCTGACCGCCGGAAAGCACGGCGTGCTGATGGAGGTCGAGGTGACCGGCCTTCCGGCCGGTACCTGGGTTGCCTTCCACGTGCACGAGACCGGGAAATGCGATCCGGCGCATGCTCACGCCTCGGCCGGCGGCCATTTCAATCCGGACAAGACGGAGCACGGTTTTCTCGCCGCCAACGGCCCGCATGCCGGCGACATGCCCAACCAGTATGTCGGCGCCGATGGAACGCTCCGCGCACAGGTCTTCAACAGCATGGTGACGCTGGACGACAAGGCCAACGGCATCCGCGGGCGCGCCCTGATGATCCACGCCAAGGCCGACGACAACCGCAGTCAGCCCTCCGGCGACGCCGGTGATCGTCTCGCCTGCGCCGTCATCAAGTAAGGTCGCCCGCGCGACGGATCATGCATCGAAAGGACCGGGGCCGTCGCCCCGGTCCTCATCCCTTGGGGCCTCGGGCTCCGGCTTTACCGCGAATTCGTCCTTCACCCGTTTCAGCATGCTGCGCGTCGTCGCCCACCAGTTCGGCGTGGAGACCCAGTAGCGCAGCGTGACGGTCGCGTCGTCGCCCGAAAGCTCGGCGATGAACACGCTCGGCGCCGGCGTCTTCAGCACCGTGTCGTTCCCGCGGGCGATATCCAGCAGCTTCTGCATCGCCTCATCAATGTCCTGATCGGCCGGGATCGAGATCGTCAGATCATGCTTGCGCGTCGGCAGGCGGCTGAAATTGCGCACCGGTGTGTTCCACAGCGTCGAATTCGGCGCCAGCCGGTAGACGCCGTCGGAATCCACGAGTTCGGTGGCGAAAAGCCCGATCTCCCGGATCGTGCCGGCCACGCTCGATGTCTCGATGGATTCGCCCACCCGGAAGGGCCGGAGGACGAGCAGCATGATGCCGGCCGCGATGTTCTGCAGCGTGCCCTGCAGCGCCAGACCGATGGCGAGACCGGCGGCGCCGAGCGCCGCGATGATCGAGGCTGTCTGCACGCCGAACTGGCCGAGCACCGTCACGAACACCAGCACCAGCAGAGCGTAGCGGATGATGTTGGAAAAGAATCGCGCCAGCGTCTCGTCGATGCCATGAACGCGCTTGAGGCCGGCATAGGCCCAGTTGTGCAGCAGCCGCGCGATCAGCCAGCCGGCGCAGAGCAGCACCAGCGCCCCGACGATCGAGAAGGAATATTGCACGGCGAGAGCCGACGCCTGGCTAAGCGCCGTTCGGGTGGCAAGGATGACGTCCGGCTGTTGTGGTTCCATGAAAGGCCCTCTTCGTTGGAAGGAGGGGACATGGGGCGCAAGCCTTGGGGGTCAACCGGTCGGGTCGGCTTTGATACGCTCAGCGGCTGCCGAGCTTCAGGCCCGGTGCCGGTCGCTCGTCGAGGATCTGGCGGCGAAACCGGAAGAGCGCGGCCGGGCGTCCGCCTGTCGCGCTGGTCGCCATGCCTGTCGGCTCCACGAGCGCTGCGCCCTCCACCAGGCGGCGAAAGTTCTGCTTGTGCAGGTGTCGCCCGGAGATTGCCTCGACCGCGCCCTGCAGGTCCGTCAGCGTGAACGCCGGCGGCATGAGTTCGAAGATGACGGGCCGGTATTTGATCTTGCCGCGCAGCCGCGCCACCGCCGTGGCAACGATCCGGCGGTGATCGTGGCGCATGGCCTGACCGACCGGTTCGCCCGGCTGGCCCGCGTCGGCGGCGTCGTGCCCCTCAGCGTCGCTGGCCGCCTCGGCCACCAGCCCGGCCTCGTAGAGCAGCTCGTACCGCTCCAGCACGCGCTCCTCGTCGAAGGGGAAATCGTCAAGCCCGAAGGCGAGCCGGATGCGGCTGCGGCGGCTGGCGGGGTCCGCGCGCTCCCAGGTGGCGAGCGCCGGCAGGATGACGCGATCGAGCACCGGCGGGCGCCCGTGCCGCCAGTCCTCCCACGGCAGGTAGACATACCAGTCCCGCCAGTCGGCGCCGGCCTGCGAGAGGCGCAGGGTCGTCTCCGCATCGCTGCGGGTCAGCGCGAGGTATCCGACGGAGACCATGTGCAGGCGGTCTTCGTTGGCCAGCCGCTGCCGGCCCCGGTCGCCGAAGGTGTAGAGCTGTTCGATATAGCCGAGATCGAGCGCCGTCTGCTGCTCGACGCGCGCGCGCAGGCTGGTTTCGAAGGTGCGGTGCGTGGCGGGGTCGAACGGGCCGAAGGGCAGGGCATCCCGCCCGCCATCGCCGCCTTTACTGACGACGAGAATGCGCGGCGACCGCTCCACCATCGCGACGATGGCGGCGTTCAGGCCGATTTCGACGGTCATGCCGCCCCGCGCGGCCTCACCCGGCATCGGCGGATACCACGGCGGCAGACGGGTTCGGATCGAAGACGAACGGCGTGTTGCCATCCGCGTCCTTGCCGCGGCCGATGCGCTTCATGGCCGCGATCAGCCGGCCGTTGCGGCCGAGCATGGCATCGCCGATGGCGATCAGCCGTGCATTGGGCGTGGCAAAGGGCGATGCCGCGCGCAACCGGTCGGCCAGCGCGTCGTCGTCCTGATCCGGCGCGATGGCCAGCGCGGCGATGGCGGCGGCGGCGGGCGAGCGGGAAACGCCCATCCAGCAGTGAACGAGCAGCGGCGTCTCCCGCTGCCAGCCGCGGGCAAAGGCGACGATGCCGTCCACATGCTCTTCGGCGGGCGCGATCAGCTTGTCATTGCCGGCAAAGGTGATGTCGTTCAGGCCGAGCGTCAGATGGCGCCCGGCGGCGATCATGCCCGGCCGGTGAAACGTGTGCCCGACGGCCATCAGGCTCAGCATGTCGCGACAGCCATGCCGGACGGCCATTTCGCCGATCCGCGCCAGCGGCGAAACGATGATGACGCTCATGATCCCGCTCTTTCCGAAACGCGGATGCCCGCGCGCTCCGCTTCGATCGCCTCGAACCGCGCGATGAAGAGCCGTTGCGCCTCGAGCGCGGGCAGGGGCTCCATCGTCAGCATGTCGCAGGTGATGCCGCGCGGCTGCCCGAAGATGCGGCGGGCTTCCTCCAGCGTGAAGCCGGCCAGCACGGTCGCCTCGAAAAAGGCGGCGATCTGGTCGGCCTTCTTGATCCGCTCCTTCACCGCCTCCGGCGTGATCGGCGGCAGGCCGAAGCGCAGGTGGATCGCGCCTTCCAGCCGCTTCTCGACCGCCTTGTAGCCACCGCCGACGACGGCCTTGAACGGCGAGATCATGTCGCCGATCACATATTCCGGCGCATCGTGCAGCAGTGCCATCTGGCAGTCCGCAGCACTTGGGCGACCGTTGCGGCGAAAGATTTCCTCGACGACGAGAGAGTGCTGGGCGACCGAAAAGGCATGCGGCCCATCCGTCTGCCCGTTCCACCGCGCCACGCGCGCAAGCCCGTGCGCGATGTCGGAAAGCTCGACATCGAGCGGCGAGGGATCGAGCAGATCCAGCCGCCGGCCGGAAAGCATGCGCTGCCAGGCCCGTGGCGACATCAGGCGCCAGCCTCCGACGGTTCCGGCGCGACATCGGGCGACGGCACGGGAAAGGCAAGCCCGGTCCAGGCGGGCAGTGCCAGCGTCAGCGTGACGTCGTCCGCCAGGATGTCCGTTCCGCTCGCCAGCGCGTCGCCCACCTTGTCGGTCCGGACGATGGCGAGACCCGAGCGCCCTGCCACGCTGCCGAGCGTGCCGATCGGCTTGCCGCCGGCCGTGATGGCGGTGCCGGACGCCGGCAGGTCGGACGCGCCCTCGACCGTCACCACGCGCCGCCGCGCGGTTCCCCGGTGCTGCATGCGGGAGACGACCTCCTGCCCGACATAGCAGCCCTTACGGAACGAAAGCCCGCCATTCCTGTCCAGCAGGATGTCGTGCGGAAAGGCGTCCTGCAGCGCATAGTCCGCGCCGGACACCGCAATGCCGGCCGCGATCCGCGCGGCATCCACCCGTCCCTCGGTGTCTGCGATGCCCGCGATGCCATAGACCCGGTAGGCGCGAGAGCCCGACGTTGCAAAGCGCACGTCGAGCAGCGCACCCTCGACCGCATCGAACGACACGGCGACCGCGGTCTCGGTGTCGAGAGCGAGCGTGATCGGCGCACGGAGCTTGTAGAGCGTCAGTCGCTTGAGAAGGGCAGGCGCCTGTTCCGCGCTGGTCTCGATCCGCACGCCTGTTGTCGTCCGGCTCACCAGAAAATCGAACAGGATCTTGCCCTGCGGCGTCAGCAGCGCGCCGGGGCGTACCTCGTCCGCGGCCAGCTGCACGACATCGGTGGTGATCAGCGCCTGCAGAAATTCGACCGCCGTCTCTCCGGAAACGGTGACGAGCGCGCGATCGGGGACTGCGAAAAGAGACATGGTCGATCCTGAAAGGGCTGGACGCCCTGCAAATGCAAAGTGAGACGCGTCCCCGACAGGGTGCGAGCGCTGACCCGCGCACTCTCGCCACCCGAGGGATCGGAGTGGCAGGAGGCACGCTGCGGGTCGTCAAAAGGTAGGCTTTCGCCGGTCGTGCTGCAAGCGTCTGCCGGTGCCGACAGCAATCCGGCGTCAATCGCCGCCGATGAAGAACTTCCACTGCCCGTCGGGGGTGATGCCGATGCGGTAGAAATTGTAGCTGCCGAACTCCTGCATGGCTGCGACGTCGCCGGCCGTGACGAGGCGCATCAGGTCCACTTTTTCCGGCGGCGTCAGGCTGTCGAGCGACTTGGCGGCAAAATAGGGCCAGACATACATTTCGTCCGGCGTTCCCTTGTCGATCACGGTGAAGCCCGTGGAGAGCACGTCGAGCATGATGGCGAGGATTTCGAGCCCGTCGGCATCGCCGGACAGGCCTTTCACGGCGGCGACGGGGTCGGTCTCCTCCTCGCTGTCGCCGATCGCGGTCGCCGTCTCGCCCTTGCCGAGAAGCGGGCGCAGGCGCTCGATATCGCCGGAGGCGGCGGCCTCGACGATCAGCTCGCGCATCCGGGCGACGGGCTTGGGAATCTTGGAGATGTCGGTGAGCACCTCGACGGGCCCTTCTTCGGCCTCGGCCGCCGGCGTCTTGCCCGGCGGCTGCTGTCCCGGTGCCTTCTGTCCAGGCGTCTGGCCGTCGGCATTGCCCGACCGCGGCGGCGCCGTCGGCTTGTTCACCAGCGGGTCGGGCATGGGAATGGCGCTGGGCGTGCGCGGCGGAGCCGGTTCGTCCTTGCCCTGCTCGGCGGGCGCGTCCCGCTCGCCCGCCGCCGCATCCCCCGGGATGCTGCGCAGCTGGCTCAGCGCGAAGGCCGGTGCCGCGGGCACGAGGCATGTCGAGGCAAGAAGGGTGGCGAGGGCAAGCGCACCAAGAAGAGCGGAAGAAGTCCGGCTGTTCGACGAACGTGTCATGGCACTCTCGTTACGGCTGAAGCGTCGGCTCTTGCATGGGCCCCGAAAAGGAAGAACGGGTTCGGGACGACGACATGCATCAAAACAGAGACGTGAAGCGCGTTGTATGAATCCCTTCCCACGCAGTGCGCGGTGCGGGACGGTGCGGATCGGGCAGCGGCTATTGAAGCGAACGCTGCGGAGAAAACTCGCCGGCCAGCATGCGCTCGCGAAGCGAATTCAGCATGGCCTCGGCACCGTCTTCGCCATGCAGGCGGATCGTCTCGCGCATGGCAAGCGCGATGGCGGCGTCTGCAATGATCTCGGGCTCGATTCCGTCGGCCATGCCGTCGGCCCAGGCCTCGTTCTGATGTTCCAGCGCCGCCTGCATCTTCTCGTGGACGATCATGTCGTCGATCTCGTTGAGGCTCTGTTCCATCGACCGTTCCATGCAATTATACGCTTTCACATCACGCCGCATCGGAATCGCGGCGGCACTTGTTACCATGGTCTTAACAAGACTAGCAGTCTTTTACCGAAACGACATGGCCCGTTCGAAAAAAGGTTAACGGAGCCCTAATTTCCGAAGCGCGAGACGATTTCGGCGGCCAGTGTTGCCCCTTCGTCACGGTAGCGCTGGTCGGCCAGCACGGCGCTCGGTGTACAGCTTGTATAGACCGAGGCGAAACTGCGATAGCCCCTGTTGAAAGCGGCCGTCAGCCGAGCCTTGCGATCCGGCTCCGCACCGGCCTCCCGATCGATCAGCGCCTGCATGTCGGAGCGCCACTCCCGGGCTTTCGGGTCGGCGCAGAGCGTGCGCAGATAGGTAACGGAGCCAACGATTTCCGCCATCCGCAGAAGCCGTGCGTCATACGGCGCCGGCGTTGCCGGCTGCACGTCGGCACGGGCTGCAGGCGCAGGCTCCGTCACCGGCTGCGCCTGAGCGCTATAAACCGGCAGGCCGGACAGCAGGAGAAGGCTGGCGAAGCGTGCGCGCAAGGGAATCGTCCGTTTCATGCCGGCGAAAATGCCCGGTTCCCACGATTTCGCAAGTCCCGGCCGTCCCGTCATGTCCGCGCGGCTTCCAGCTTGGCGATGCAATCGCGCACGCTCAGTGGCGCCGGCAGGTCGGCAATTTCGGCGGCGCTGTACCAGCCAAGGCTCGCTGCATCGTCTCCGGCGACGGCTTCGGCGTCGATATCCGCCTCGACGCGAAAGACCGACAAGAAGAAATGCCGCCCGCCCGCGCCGTCCGCCGTGTCCGCCGGCAGGTCGTAGGTGGCAAAGAGCCGAGGGGCCGAGCCTCTGATGCCGGTCTCCTCGAACAGCTCCCGCACGGCCGTTTCCGCCGGCGTCTCGCCCGGCTCCGCCCGGCCGCCGGGAAAGGCGAACATATCGGCGGACGGCGGCTTGGAGCGGCGCACGAGCAGGTAGCGACCGTTGCGCATGACGATGGCGGACGAGGCGAGGGCAGGTGGCGGAGAGGCACTCATGACGGTTCCGTTCTGGCGTTGCGGGCGAATCGATCCTACATCAGCCCGACGGCCGGGCGCGATCGAGTGCGAGACGTGACGCCGGACATCCGGCGAGGCTACGGGGGATCGACATCATGTGCGGACGCTTTGCCTTGACGGTATCGCCGAAAGAGCTTGAGGAGGCGCTGGCCGTCATCGACGCCGGTGACTTTCCGCCACGCTACAACATCGCGCCGACCCAGCCTATCCTCGTCGTCGCCGCCGCCGACCGCACGGACCCGCGCAGCAACACCCCGCCGCGTCGGACGGCGCTCGTGCGCTGGGGCTTCCTCCCCGGCTGGGTCAAGGACCCGAACGACTTTCCGCTGCTCCTGAACGCGCGCGCCGAAACGGCCATCGAGAAGGCCTCGTTTCGCGCGGCCATGCGCCATCGTCGCGTCCTCGTGCCCGCATCGGGTTTTTACGAGTGGCGGCGCCATCCCAAGGACAGCGGCCTTGCATCGCAAGCCTACTGGATACGGCCGAAATCCGGCGGCATCGTTGCCTTCGGCGGCCTGATGGAAACCTGGGCTTCGGCCGACGGGTCCGAGATGGACACGGGCGCGATCCTGACGACCCGCTCCAACGCGGCCATGGCCTTCATCCACGACCGCATGCCGGTGGTCATCCGGCCCGAAGACTTCGCCCGCTGGCTCGATTGCAAGACGCAGGAGCCGCGAGACGTCGTCGACCTGATGGTGCCGGCCGATGACGACCTGTTCGACGCAGTGCCGGTCTCCGACGCGGTCAACAAGGTCGCCAACACGACGCCGGATATCCAGACACCGGTCAGCCTTGCCGCGCCGGCGGAGGCGCCGCAGCGGGCGGACAGAAAGAAACCTGCACCGGCAGGGCCGGCAGACGAGGGCGACGGCCCTCAACTCTCTCTCTTCTGATCACCCCGTTGTTCTGATCGCAAGCCACGGGCGAGCCTGCCCATGGCGTGCGATCAGTGTTCGCGCCAGTCGCGAATGCGATCGGCAACCCTCGCCGGTTGCGCCGAAGCCTTGGGCTTCTGGTGCAGCGCTGCGGCAGCCACGGCCTTCAGGCCAAGCGGGCGGTAGCGGTCGATCAGCGTCTCGTTCTTGGCAGCGGCCTCGGCCGTGTCCGTCTTGCGTTCCGTCATGTCACTCTCCTAATCATGATTCCGTCCCGGGTCGGGTCCTGTTCGGGCGAAACCATCGCGGGATGGTCACAACCTGCAGCACCTCGTTCGTTCCCGGAGAACCGAGCGTTTCGCGTTGTCCCCGCACGCTCGAATCTCCTGAAATTCTGTGGTTTTCAAACGGTTCAATCATGACAAATTCATGTCCATCCTGCGAGCTTTTTGCGAGGGAAAACATGCTGCGATGCAACCGGGCGCATGCTGCGATGCGGCGAGTCTCCAGGCTTCATACGACCCCTTGACCCAAGGGTGGGCCTCTTGACCCAAGGCCCGAGAACGGCGATAAAGCCGCCATGAAAACGGACACCTGCATTTTCTGCGGCTCGATTATTCGCTAGCGCTTGCCGCTGGCCCTTTCCGTTTCGTCTCCTTACCCAAGACCAAGATGACAACGCGAAGGCCGGCAGGCCGGCGCGCGTGATCTTTGGCGGCCATCCGCCGGATCGACCTTTCGGGACAAACGACAAGCATTGATGACAAAAGGGGAGACGATACGCATGACGGACGTGCCGGCACTGAGGCTCTACAATACGCTGACGCGCGAAAAGGCCGATTTCGCGCCGATCGACGCCGGTAATGTCCGCCTCTATGTCTGCGGCCCGACCGTCTACGACTTCGCCCATATCGGCAATGCGCGCCCGGTCATCGTGTTCGACGTCCTGTTTCGCTTGCTGCGCCATCTCTATGGCGAGGCGAACGTCACCTATGTCCGCAACATCACCGACGTGGACGACAAGATCAACGCGCGCGCCCTCCGCGACTTCCCGGATCTGCCGTTGAACGAGGCCATCCGCGCCGTCACGGAAAAGACCGAGACGCAGTTCCGGGACGACTCGCGTGCGCTCGGTTCGCTGGAGCCGACCGTCCAGCCGCGCGCCACCGAGAACATCGCCGAGATGATCGCGATCATCGAGGCCCTGATCGCGCGCGGCCATGCCTATGTCGCGGCTGGCGAGGTGCTGTTCGACACGACCTCGATGGCCGATTACGGCGCGCTCTCGCATCGCAATCTCGACGAGCAGCAGGCGGGCGCCCGCATTGCCGTCGATGCGCACAAGCGGAGCCCCGGCGATTTCGTATTGTGGAAGCTGTCTTCCGACAACGAACCCGGCTGGGAGAGCCCCTGGGGCCGCGGCCGTCCGGGCTGGCACATCGAGTGCTCGGCCATGAGCCACCGCTATCTCGGCGAAACGTTCGACATCCATGGCGGCGGCCTCGACCTCATCTTCCCGCACCACGAGAACGAGATCGCCCAGTCTCGTTGCGCTCACGGCACGACGGCCATGGCCAATGTCTGGATGCACAATGGCTTCGTGCAGATCGAAGGTCGCAAGATGTCGAAATCGGACGGCAACTTCGTCACCATCCACGACCTCCTGCACACGGAAGATTTCGGCGGGCGGAAATGGCCGGGCGAGGTTTTGCGCCTTGCCATGCTGATGACGCATTACCGCCAGCCGATCGATTTCAGCCTCAAGCGGCTGGAGGAGGCGCAGGGAATGGTGCGGCGCTGGGCCGACGCCAAGGTCCGGATCGCCGCTCTTCTGGCCGAACACACGGAGGCGCCCGTCTGGACCCTGCCGCCGGAGAGCTCTGTGCTCGACGATCTCAATCTCTATCCCGTGATCACCGGCATCAACCAGCTGGCAAACGATGCGGTGAAGGGCGATTCGGACGCCGCGTCCGCCTTCCTCGGGCTGCTCGACCTGTTGGGCTTCGAGGCCATCGAGCATCTGAGCCAGCAGGCGACCGATCTCGACCTCAGTCTTGCCGACGAAGACAAATGGGCCGGCGTGACGCAACGGATCGAGGAGCGGCTGGCGCTGCTCAAGGCCCGCAACTTTACGGACGCCGACCGGATCCGGGATGAACTGCTCGCGGAAGGCATCCAGCTGAAGGATGGGAAGGATGCCGGGACGGGCGAGCGGGTGACGACCTGGGAGGTCAAGCGCTAGAAACGGCCGGGCGCGGCGGGCTTGCTTTGCGCGCCGGATCGGAATGGAATGCGGATGGACGGGATCGCCGGATCGGCCGGCGTGAGACGACGACAGACGTCGAGTGCGGGAGAAAAGCGGTGACCTGGTCGTTCATGCAATGCTTCTACGGCAAGACTCATTCTGTGAGCGACGGGCGGCACGCCATTGTTGCCGCAGGTCTTTTCCATCCGCCCGGCCAGACGAGGACCGTATGGTGACGATCAATGGATATACCGGCGGCTGCCAGTGCGGTGCCCTTCGCTTCCGGGTGGACGGTGCGCTGGGCGACGCCTCCGTCTGCCATTGCCGCATGTGCCAGAAGGCATCCGGCAGCTTCTACATGCCGCTCGTTTCCGTGCGACAGGCCAAGCTCCTGTGGACGCGGGGACAGCCGAAGCACTTCCAGTCCTCCAACCATGTGCGGCGCGGCTTCTGCGCCGATTGCGGCACACCGCTGACCTATGAGGCACCGGACGGCGTGGCGCTCGCCATTGCCACCTTCGACGACCCCGCGTCGATCGCGCCCGTGATCCAGTGGGGTACGGAAGCAAAGCTTCCTTACGTCGACGGCATCTGCGATCTGCCGGAGCAGGACACCATGGCCGACATCACGGCCGCGCCCTTTCTGGACACGCTGGTCTCCTACCAGCACCCCGATCACGAAACGGGCCAATGGCCGCCTGAGGAGAGACAGCAATGAGCGACGTCGAGAAAACGGGCGACGACAGAACAGGCGGCTGCCAGTGCGGTGCCGTGCGCTTCCGCATCAGGGGCACGCTCGGCCGCCCGTCGATCTGCCATTGCCGCATGTGCCAGAAGGCCTTCGGCGGCTTCTTCGGGCCCCTAGTCACCACGCCTGAAAACGGGCTGAGCTGGAGCCGCGGCGAGCCCGCCTGGTTTCAGTCATCCATCAACATTTCCCGCGGCTTCTGCGCCTCCTGCGGCACGCCGCTCGCCTATCGTCATCCCGGCGGGCTCGAAATCGCCATCGGCGCCTTCGACGACCGCTCCGATCTCGCGCCGCAGATTCAGGTCAATGTCGAGGCCCGCATCCCCTGGGTCACCACCATCTTCGACCAGCCGGTGCACAGCGATCCGGACTATTACGCGCAGCAGGAAGCCATCATCTCCTTCCAGCACCCCGATCACGATACGGCCGACTGGCCGACCCATGGACTGAGCCTATGACCTTCGAAAACGATACCGATAGCCTGCGCGGCTTTTATCCGCCGATCGAAGCCTATGCCTCCGGCCATCTCGACGTTGGCGACGGGCATTCGATCTATTGGGAGCGGTCCGGCACCCCCGGCGCCAAGCCCGCCGTGTTCCTGCATGGCGGCCCCGGCGGCACCAGCGGCCCGAACCATCGCCGGCTGTTCGATCCCGCTCTCTACGACGTTCTCCTCTTCGACCAGCGCGGATGCGGCAAGTCCACGCCGCATGCGGGCCTCGAGGCGAACACGACCTGGCATCTGGTGGCCGACATCGAGCGCCTGCGAAAGATGGTCGGTGTCGACACATGGCTCGTGAACGGCGGCTCCTGGGGCTCGACCCTGGCGCTCGCCTATGCCGAAACCCATCCAGAGCACGTCTCGGAACTGGTGCTGCGCGGCATCTACACGCTGACGAAGGCCGAGCTCGACTGGTACTACCAGTTTGGCGTGTCGGAGATGTTCCCCGACAAGTATGAACGCTTCGTCGCACCGATTCCGCCGGAAGAGCGCCACGAGATGATGCAGGCCTATTACCGCCGCCTGACGGGCGACGACCTGGCGCTGCGCCGCGAGGTGGCCAAGGTCTGGAGCACCTGGGAAGGCGAGACGATCACGCTTCTGCCGCAGCCCGATACCAGCAGCAAATTCGCCGAAGACGATTTCGCCGATGCCTTCGCCCGGCTGGAAACGCACTATTTCGTGCATGCCGGCTGGATGGACGAAGGCCAGCTCGTGCGTGACGCCCACCGCCTCCACGGCATTCCCGGCGTCATCATCCAGGGCCGCTACGACATGCCGTGCCCGGCGAAATACGCCTATGCGCTGCACAAGGCGTGGCCGCAGGCGGAATTCCATCTGGTCGAATGCGCGGGCCACGCCATGAGCGAGCCCGGTATCCTCGACCGGATGATCCGCGCCACAGATACTTTCGCCGGCAAGGAAGCCTGATTCATGAAGCGCGAGCGCATCTTCCTCTTCGACACCACGCTGCGCGACGGGCAGCAGACGCCCGGCGTCGATTTTTCCGTCGAGGACAAGATCGCGATCGCCGCCATGCTCGACGATTTCGGCATCGACTATGTCGAGGGTGGCTATCCCGGCGCGAACCCGACCGATACCGCCTTCTTCGCCAAGCGCCGCACCCGCAACGCCCGCTTCGTCGCCTTCGGCATGACGAAGCGCACCGGCGTGTCCGCCGCCAACGATCCCGGGCTCGCGGGCCTGTTGCAGTCGGCGAGCGACACGATCTGTCTCGTGGCCAAGAGCTGGGACTATCACGTCGCCGTCGCGCTCGGTTGCACCAACGCGGAAAATCTCGACAATATCGCAGCCTCCGTGGAGGCCGTCGTGATCAGCGGCCGCGAGGCCATGGTCGATTGCGAACACTTCTTCGACGGCTACAAGGCAAACCCCGACTACGCGCTCGCCTGCGCCAGGGCCGCCTATGATGCCGGCGCACGCTGGATCGTCCTCTGCGACACCAATGGCGGTACGCAGCCGCAGGAGATCCTCACGATCGTCACCGCCGTCGTGGCCGCCGGCATCCCCGGCGACCGCCTCGGCATCCACGCGCATAACGACACGGGTCAGGCGGTGGCCAATTCGCTGGCCGCGGTCGAGGCCGGCGTTCGCCAGATCCAGGGCACGCTGAACGGCATCGGCGAGCGCTGCGGCAATGCCAACCTCGTCACCCTCATTCCGACGCTCGCGCTGAAGGAGGTCTATGCCAGCCGTTTCGAGACGGCCATCGACACCGACCGCCTGCAGGAGCTGACCAAGCTCTCCCACGCCTTCGACGAGCTGCTCAACCGCTCGCCCGATCACCAGATGCCCTATGTCGGCGCCTCCGCCTTTGCCACCAAGGCCGGCATCCACGCCTCCGCACTGCTGAAGGACCCGCGCACCTACGAGCATGTGACGCCGGAAAGTGTGGGCAACCTGCGCAAGGTCATGGTGTCGGACCAGGGCGGCAAGGCCAATTTCATCAATGCCTTGAAGCGGCGCGGCATCGTGGTCGGCAAGGACGATCCGCGCCTCGACCGGCTGATCTCCATCGTCAAGGAGCGCGAGGCGACCGGCTATGCCTACGAGGGCGCCGATGCGAGCTTCGCCATCCTCGCCCGCCGCACCCTCGGCCATGTGCCCGATTTCTTCCATGTCGAGAGCTTCCGCGTCATGGTCGAACGCCGGTTCGACGCCAACGGTCAGCTGAAGACCGTGTCGGAAGCCGTCGTCCGCGTCCTCATCGACGGCGAGGAGACGCTGTCCGTCGCGGAAGGCCACGGCCCCGTGAATGCGCTCGATCTCGCGCTTCGCAAGGATCTCGGCAAGTACCAGCACGAGATCGCCGATCTCGAACTCGCGGACTACAAGGTCCGCATCCTCAACGGCGGCACGGAGGCCATCACCCGCGTCCTCATCGAATCCACCGACGCCACCGGCGCCCGCTGGTGGACCGTCGGCGTCTCCGACAACATCATCGACGCTTCGTTCCAGGCCTTGATGGACAGCATCGTTTTCAAGCTGCTGAAAAACCGCGATGGCGCTGTGGCGGCCGCGGCGGAGTAGATCACTCTTCGGAGACGCGAAGATCGCGGCCGCGATGAAATATGCGAATGATAATGACCTGTTCGTCCTGCACCTGAAAGACAATACTTGCCCGGCGGCGAAAGCCAACGATGCGGAGGCCAGGGCTCACATTATTCCTTGCGAAACCGCACGCGGGAAAGAGGGCGAAGCTGAGACAATGTTGATGGATGTCACCGACATACTTCAGGGCGACGGCGGACCCGGCTCGCGGTGCAAGATAGTCGAAGAGCTCCGTCAGATCGGCGTTGGCTTCCGGCGTGAACCGGACAGTCAGGTCGCTCACGGCTTATCTTTAAAGCTGGACCTGTCGATGTGATCTTTGATCGCCGCCCAGGATTCTTCCGCACTCATCGTGCGACCCGGTTCCCGTGAGAGCGCATCGACAGTTGGCAGCACCTCGTCGTGCAACCAGGTTTCGAAAGCCGCATCCTGTGTGGCGATCGTCATCAGCCCCTCGCGGAAGACATCGCTTTCGGTGGCATATTCGCCCGAGGCGACCTTTTCCTTCACCAGCATTGCCATGTCGTCCGGAAGAGTGATGCGAAATGCCTGCATGTCTTCGGCTCCTTGAAATTTGACGGTATTCTATCGCATGAGGTCTCAAACGGGAATACTTTTGCGGACGGTTGCGCAGCGTCATAGAGGTGAGTGACCGTTCAAATTCCTGTGGACGGAAGCCTCACAATACCAGCCGAAACCGTGCGAACCCATCCGCGCCATCTCCCGCATCCTCAATCTTCGCCGCCTTGACTTGGCCTAGCAGCGGCCGCGCCTTCGGGCCCGTTTCGAACAGGGCCGTCGTGCCGGGCAGGGGCTTGAAGCGCCAGTTGGCGTCGGCGGCGGGGTTGATCGTGCCTTGGTCGTGGATGTAGCGGACGATGACGTCGCGGTTGGTATCGGGGGCGGCGAAGACGACCTTGTCGCTGGCGATTTCCGGAAACTTGCCGCCGCCGCCGGCGCGGTAATTGTTGGTGGCGACCACGAATTTTCGTGCGGGATCGATGGGTTGGCCGTCGAATTTCAGATCCGTGATGCGGTGCGCGGTCGCATCGGCCAGTTTGCCGTCCGTGTCGAAACGCGCCGGCTGCGACAGGTCGATCTCGTAGGTCACCCCGTCGATGACATCGAAATTGTAGGACGGGAAGCCGGTGCTCAGCAGCGGCTGGTCCGTCTGGCCAGGTGCCAGGCGATTGAACATGCCGGCCGACATTTCGAGCCAGTTTTCCACCTGTGCGCCGGTGATGACGACGGCCTGCACCGTGTTGGGATAGAGATAGAGATCGGCGACGTTCTTGATGGCGATGTCGCCCGCGGGCACGTCGGTGTAGTAGTCGGCGCCGCCGCGACCGCCGGCCTTGAAGGGGGCGGCTGCCGAGAGAACGGGCAGGTCCTTCCATGCCGTCTCCTTCAGCATGTCCCTGACGTACCAGGTCTGGGCTTGTGACACGATCTGCACGGACGGGTCGTCCGCCACCAGCGCGAAATAGGAATAGAGCGGCGCCGAAGTCTTGCCGACGGGCGTTCGGACATAGGCGAGGGTCGCCTCGTGTTCGGCCTTGGCGGCGGCCAGCACGTCGGCGCGGTCGTTGACGTCGGCCACGACCGTCTTGTCCTCGCGGTGGTAGATCGGCCGGGCCTCGGTGGTGAAGTCGACAATCTTCCAGCTCTTGCCATCCCGTTCCAGCAGCAGATCGATCAGCCCGAGATGGGAGCCCCAGAAGCCCGCCATGACGGCCGGCTTGCCCTGCAGTGTGCCCTTGACCGGGTCCACGCCCGCAATGCCGTCGAAGCTCTTCGGCCCGGGAAAGACCAGATGCTGGTGGCCGGTCAGTACCGCATCGATGCCCTCGACGCCGGCGAGGTAGAGAGAGGCGTTTTCCATGCGGTCCGTCTGGCCGCTGCCGTCGATGCCGGAATGCGACAGCGCCACGATGATGTCGGCGCCGTCCTCCTTCATCACCGGCACCCAGGAACGGGCGGCTTCCACGATGTCGCGCGTCTGCGCCTTGCCTTCCAGGTTCTTCACGTCCCAGAGCATGATCTGCGGCGGCACGAAGCCGATCAGGCCGATCTTCAACAGGCTCGTCGCACCGCTGCCGTCGGTCACCGTCTTCTCGATGATCGTGTAGGGCTTGAAGAACAGCGCGTCCCTGGTCGGATCCTCGGCCAGCGTCCCCGTCGTCAGATTGGCGCAGACATAAGGGAAGTTCGCGCCGGAAAGCGCCTTTGCCATGAAGTCGAGCCCGTAATTGAACTCGTGATTGCCGAGCGTGCCCGCCTCGTAGCCGAGCAGGTTCATGGCCTTGATGACAGGGTGGACGTCGCCCTCCTTCAGACCCTTCTGGTAGGCCATGAAATCGCCCATCGGGTTGCCCTGCAGAAAGTCGCCATTGTCGACCAGCAGGGTATTGCCCGCCTCGGCGCGAATGGCGTCGATGATCGAGGCGGTGCGCGAGAGGCCAAGCGTCTCGTTCGGCTTGTCGCCGTAATAGTCGTATGGATAGACGTGGACGTGGATGTCGGTCGTTTCCATGAGGCGCAGATGCGCCTGGTTGGCGTTCGCCTGCGCGGCAAACGGATGCAGCATGACAAGCCCGGAGGCCGATGCAAGCCCGCCGAGGAAAGCCCGGCGGGTGACGATCGGGGCGAGGGAGAGGAAGGGCGCTGAGGGGGAGGACATGACGTTCCTTTCGTGCCGGATCACTTCGAAGGGACCATATACCAAAAGGCGGGTTTGGCGACCTTCGGGCGGACGGCATCGGCCCGTCTGCGACGAGCGAACCGCCATCGGAAATCTCGCAGGCAAAAGCGACCGTCGTGTGTCACCAGAATTCGTTGATGGTTCAGGGAAATGAATTGGAGCGGCAGCGCCTTTTCGCGTAAGCCGCGCCCTGAAGCGACCTGCGTCCGCAAGACGTAACCGTCCGCGCAAGCGGCGACGCGCAAGCAGGGCGCAGAGGCCGGAGGAGGGTCACGACATGGCTGATAGGACAGGCAAGCCGCTGGCGACGACCGGCGCCGTACCGGCGGCCGTGGTTCCCGGCAACGGCGACAGCCCGCGCGGCTTCCTCCTTGCCGCCGTCGCCTATGCCTGCTGGGGCTTCCTGCCGCTGTTCATGAAAGGCATCGCCCATATTCCGGCGGCCGAAGTCGTCGCCCACCGCATCGTCTGGTCGGTGCCGCTCGTCGGCGCGTTCATCCTGTGGCTCGGCCGCACCGCGGATCTCAAGGTCGCACTGCGCTCGCCGCGCATGCTTGCCATGGCGGCGCTGACGGCGACGCTCGTCACGTTCAACTGGGGCGTCTATGTCTGGGCCATCAGCGTCGGGCGAACGCTGGAGGCCGCGCTCGGCTACTACATCAATCCGCTCTTCTCGATCTTCCTCGGCGCCGTGCTGCTGAAGGAAAAGCTGAACCGGGCGCAGCTGGTCGCCATCGGCTTTGCGGTCGCCGCCGTCGCGATCATCGCCGTGGATGCCGGCGGGTTGCCCTGGGTGTCGCTCGGGCTCTGCGTGTCCTGGGGGTTCTACGCCTTTTTCCGCAAGACCCTGCCGGTCGGGCCGAACCAGGGCTTCTTCCTCGAGGTCATGCTGCTCTCGGTGCCCTCGCTCGCTTACATCGTCTATCTGGAAAGCTCGGGGCAGGGGCATTTCACCGATACGGGCATCGCCGATGTGGTGTGGCTCATCTCATCCGGCGTCGTCACCGCCGTGCCGCTGCTGTTTTATGCCAACGGCGCCAAGCTGCTGCGTCTCTCCACCATCGGCATCATGCAGTATATCGCGCCCAGCATGGTGTTCCTCATTGCGGTCTTCGTCTTCCACGAGCCGTTCGGCATGGTGAAGCTGATGGCATTCGGGCTGATCTGGATGGCGTTGGTGATTTATACCGGCTCGATGCTCGTGGAGAGCCGCAACGCCCGACAGGCCGCAGCGTCCCTGAAGGCCTGACCCGGCACCCGCGCGCCGCCGGCCTCAAGGGGATGCACGTTACAGCTTGTCGATGATATCGCTCTCGCCGCCGCGATCGATCGTGCCGGCCCAGTGCGCCTGCAGTGCCGGCACCACCTCGTCCGGGTCGTCGATGACCAGCGGCTGCACGAGATGCGCCGTGTGGATGAAACCGCTGTCGGCCATGTGGTGGATCAGCTTCATCAGCGGGTTCCAGAATCCGTTGATGTTCACGAGCACGATCGGCTTGCGGTGCCGCCCGAGCTGCGCCCATGTCATGATCTCGACGATCTCCTCCAGCGTGCCGATGCCGCCCGGCAGCGTCACGAAGGCATCGGCCCGCTCGAACATCTTGTGCTTGCGCTCGTGCATGTCGGCCGTCACGACCAGCTCGCTCAGCTGACCGAGCGAGTGCCGGGTGGCCTCCATATCGATCAGGAACTGTGGTATGATGCCGGTCACGCGGCCGCCGTGGGACAGAACGCCGCTCGCGACGGCGCCCATGATGCCCTTGGTGCCGCCGCCATAGACGAGGTGCATGTGATGCTCTGCGATGGATTTGCCGAGCCTGCGGCCCGCATCCATGAATTCGGGCTCGCGTCCGGGCTGGGACCCGCAATAGACGCAGATGGATCGAATCGGAACAGTTTGATCGCTCATGGGGGAAGCAGACATCCGGTCCCGCACCGCGTCAAGGGACGGAACGGGCAAAACATGTAAAAAGGCACGCACGAAGGCTTCAGAACATGCATCGCTGCTTGTGGAGAAGGCCGGATATCGCTAGCAATTTCAAGAGATGCGCAGTGTGCGGAGCCGCCTGCGCGCAAGACGATAGGGCCCCCGGTGCGGGCTGATGAACACGGCAAGCGTTTTTGGCGGACACGGTCCGCCGAAACCTCCGTGGTGGAGAGGTGCATGAGGAAGAATACGGCAGGTCTGGTCGCGCTCGTCGTGCTGGCAATCGCCACGCTTTTGATGATCTTCGTCGTGTTGCCGAATGTCGGTGACGAGACGCCGCCGACGCGTGCCCAGGGCACGGGCGCGGAAAGTCCTTCGGCAGATGTGGATGGGACGCCCGGCAACGGCGATACCACGACGGCCGACGCCAAGGGCAGCCGTCCCGGTGCCGGCGATGCCGCAAACCCCGCGGGCGCGACGACCCCGGCCACTCCGGCCACCCCCTCTGCGCAGCCGAATAGCGATCCGGCAAAGACCGCCCAGCCGGCACCCACCGACGGTGCCGCCGCGCCGTCTTCGGCCCCGACACCCGCTGCACCTTCCGAAACGGCTGACGGTACCGATACGCCGAGCTTCGACGTGCTGCGCGTCGAGCCCGATGGCTCGACCGTCATTGCCGGGCGTGCCGAGCCCAACAGCAAGCTGGAGATCGTCAACGGCAATGCCGTCGTCGGCACGGCCGATGTGGGCGGTACCGGCGATTTCGCGGCCGTCTTCGACAAGCCGCTGCCGCCCGGCGATTATCAGCTGACGCTGCGTAGCACGACGCCGTCCGGCGCCGTCACCGCCTCCGACGAGGTGGCAACCGTCTCCATTCCCAAGGTCGACAACGGCCAGCTTCTCGCCATGGTGACGAAGCCGGGTGAGGCGAGCCGGATCCTGACCGCACCGAGCGAGCCGGCAGCCCCGGCGGCCGCAGCCCCGGCGGTACCGTCGGGCGCAACACCGACTACGGGTGATCAGGCCGCCCTTCAGACGCCCGCGGCGACACCCTCCGCACCCGCTCCCGCCCAGGGCACACCGGCCCAGAGCGCCCCGGCTCAGGGCACACCGGCCTCGCCGGTTGCCGTTTCCGCCGTCGAAATCGAGGGCCGAAAGCTGTTCGTCGCCGGCACGGCCCGTCCGGGCTCAACCGTTCGCATCTATGCCGACGACCAGCTGGTCGGCGAAGGCAAGGCGGATGCGCAGGGTCGCTTCGTCATCGATGGCGAACTCGGCCTGTCCGTCGGCCAGCACGTCATCCGGGTCGATATGGTCGGCGCCGACGGCAAGGTGCAGATGCGCGCCGCCGTTCCCTTCGAGCGTCCGGAAGGCGACCAGATCTCGGCCGTCGCCCAGACGCCGGCCAGCGGCTCCGATCCCGCCTTCGACGGCGCCATCTTCGATGCCTCGCGCATGGAGGCGGCCAAGGCCTTCGCGCTTCTGAAAGGTCTCTATGCCAGCGGCAAGCTGCCCGGTCTCGACCAGCTCGCGGCCGCACGCTCGGCCACGGAAATCGCCCTCACGTCGCTCGCCGGCGTCAAGCCTGTCGCCGGCATGCAGGCCGGCGTCACCGATCGTGTCAACGCCACCACGAAGGCGGCTGGCGAAGCGCTCGCCATCCTGAAGCCACTGCCGCGCGATGCCGCCGCCGTCGGCGCCGCACTCGGCCGTCTCGACGCCGCCATGGCCCGCGTGCTGGAGACTTCGCCGGCCGTTGTGGCGAACAGCCCGACCGCTACGCCATCGCCGGCGCCCGCGGGCCAGACGACCGCTCCCGGCCAATCCTCGAGCGGGCAATCCTCGTCCGGCGAACCGACGACCGGCGCGCCCGCCGCGAACACGAATGCCGGCACGCCCTCCACCGAGCCGGGCGCAACCCCGTCCGAGCCGGCCGTTGCCGCGTCTCCGCAGACGGCCGGCGGTGAGCCGGAAACCGTGCAGCAGGCGCCGCTTCAGCAGAGCAAGAGTTCGGTGATCATCCGCCGCGGCGACACGCTGTGGCAGATCTCCCGGCGCGTCTACGGGGCAGGGGTGCGTTACACCACGATCTATGTGGCCAACGAGGACCAGATCCTCGATCCCGACCGCATCCTGCCGGGTCAGGTCTTCGGCGTGCCGGACAAGGCGCTGCCGGACGCGGAATCGCAGGAAATCCACCGCCGGCACATGCAGCATGCGCCCTGACGGCAGCGCGTGAGACGGTAACGCGCAAAGGCATGGCCGCAAGACCATTGCCGCGGCCGCCGGGTAAGCCTATGTGAAGATCGACGCGGACGGCGCCTCCCTCAGGGGGCGCCGTTCGTACGTTTGACCTCTGCATGTTCGACCGGCGCTCCCGCTGTCGGACGCACGGCACTGCCGGCTGGAAATCGAAGAGACATGACGGACCAGAAGAAGACTGTGTCGGCCGATGCCGGCAATCCGCTCCGGACCATCCTCAACCTGTGGCCCTATATGTGGCCGAGCGACCGGGCTGACCTGAAGATGCGCGTGGTGTGGGCGACGGTGATCCTGCTGATCGCCAAGGTCGTGCTGCTGCTCGTTCCCTACTTCTTCAAATGGGCGACCGACGCGCTGAACGGCCGCGCCGACATGGGCGGCGTCCTGCCCGCTGTCATGACCGGCGCCCTGATGCTGGTCGTCGCCTACAATCTGGCGCGCCTGCTGCAGGCCGGCCTCAACCAGCTGCGCGATGCGCTCTTTGCCAGCGTCGGCCAGCATGCGGTGCGCCAGCTCGCCTATCGCACCTTCGTGCACATGCACCAGCTCTCGCTGCGCTTTCACCTGGAGCGCCGCACCGGCGGCCTGTCGCGCATCATCGAGCGCGGTACGAAGGGCATCGAGACGATCGTCCGCTTCACCATTCTCAACACCGTGCCGACGCTGATCGAGTTCCTGCTGACCGCGGCGATCTTCTGGTGGGGCTACGGCTTCTCCTACCTTCTGGTCACCGCCGTCACGGTCGCGGTCTATATCTGGTTCACGGTCAAGGCGAGCGACTGGCGCATCTCCATCCGCCGCTCGATGAACGACAGCGACACGGACGCGAACACGAAGGCGATCGATTCGCTGCTCAACTTCGAGACCGTCAAATATTTCGGCAACGAGCAGATGGAGGCGACGCGCTTCGACCAGTCGATGGCGCGCTACGAGAAGGCGGCGACGCAGGTCTGGACGTCGCTCGGCTGGCTGAACTTCGGACAGGCACTCATTTTTGGCCTCGGCACCGGCATCATGATGATCATGTCGGCGCTGGCCGTGCAGCGGGGCGAGCAGACCATCGGCGACTTCGTCTTCATCAACGCCATGCTGATGCAGCTGTCGATCCCGCTCAACTTCATCGGCTTCGTCTACCGCGAAATCCGCCAGGGGCTGACGGATATCGAGCAGATGTTCGATCTGCTCGAGGTGCAGGCCGAGGTGGTGGACTGTCCCGGCGCGAGGGAACTCGCGATCGACAAGGGCGCCATCGTCTTCAAGGACGTGCATTTCGCCTATGATCCGGCGCGCCCCATCCTCAAGGGCATCAGCTTCGAGGTGCCCGCCGGCAAGACCGTCGCCGTGGTCGGCCCTTCGGGTGCCGGCAAGTCCACGCTGTCGCGTCTGCTCTACAGGTTCTACGATGTGCAGCAGGGGGCGATCACCATCGACGGGCAGGACGTCCGCAGCCTGACGCAGAAGAGCCTGCGCGCGGCCATCGGCATGGTCCCGCAGGATACCGTGCTCTTCAACGATACCATCGCCTACAACATCCGCTACGGCCGCATCTCCGCCTCCAAGACGGAGGTCGAGGCGGCCGCCGACATCGCGCAGATCGGCACCTTCATCGAGACGCTGCCGGAGGGCTACGACGCCATGGTCGGCGAGCGCGGTCTGAAACTGTCCGGCGGCGAGAAGCAGCGCGTGGCGATCGCCCGCACCGTGCTGAAGAGCCCGCCGATCCTCATCCTCGACGAGGCGACCTCGGCGCTGGACACGCGCACCGAGCAGGAGATCCAGGCAGCCCTCGACATCGTCTCGCGCAACCGCACGACGCTCGTCATCGCCCACCGCCTCTCCACCGTCATTCAGGCCGACGAGATCATCGTGCTGAAGGACGGCGTCATCGCCGAGCGCGGCACCCATGGCGAACTGATCGACCGCGACGGCCTCTACGCCTCGATGTGGAGCCGCCAGCGCGAGGCGACACAGGCGGCCGAACAGCTGAAGAAGGTGCAGGACGAAGACGACCTCGGCATCGTCACCCGCCGCCCGCCGGCGGTCTGAGACGCTTCTCGGTCGGCGTTCCTGTCTCGAACGCTGCCCTATGCGGATCTGCCATCGGCCATATGCGGTCGACGGTCGGTTCGTGCTGCCGCTGCGTGGCGCCTTTCGCGCAGCGGCACGCTACCGTTCTCGCGGCCCCGCTCCATATCCTCCATGATGACCGCGATTGTTGCCGCAGGGCACGTTTCCCTATAGGTGCAGGAACGGAGTTTAATGGAGACGCTGCCCTCATGAGCCTGATCACGTCCGTTCGCAACACGCTGGTGCCGATCAACAAGGCCGGCTACCCTTTCATTGCCGGGTTCTTCGTCGTCTCCCTTCTTCTCGGTTTCCTGTGGGAGCCGCTGCTGTGGATCGGTTTCCTCCTCACCGCCTGGTGCGCCTACTTCTTCCGCGACCCCGAGCGCGTGACCCCCGTCGATGACGACCTCGTCATCAGCCCGGCCGATGGCCGCGTCTCGTCCATCGCGCACATCGTGCCGCCGGAAGAGCTCGGCCTGGGCTTCGAGCCGATGCTGCGCATCTCCGTCTTCATGAACGTCTTCAATTGCCACGTGAACCGTGCGCCCATGCGCGGCACCATCACCCGCATCGCCTACCGCGCCGGACAGTTCGTCAATGCCGAACTCGACAAGGCCAGCAGCGAGAACGAGCGCAACGGCCTCGTCATCGAGACGGCGCATGGCGCGATCGGCACGGTGCAGATCGCCGGCCTCGTCGCCCGCCGCATCATCTGCTGGTCGTCGCAGGGCGAGCAGCTGCAGGCCGGCCAGCGGTTCGGCCTCATCCGCTTCGGCTCGCGCCTCGACGTCTTCCTGCCGGCCGGTGCCGAGCCGCGCGTCAGCCTCGGACAGCTCGCCATCGCCGGCGAGACCGTGCTGGCCGAGTTCGGCTCCGAGAAGGGCCCGACGCTCGGCCGCCGCGACTGACATATCTCGATCCGACGTCGTCCCGATCGCGCTGCTTTGATCGGGACGACGCGAGACCGCGCTGGACCGCTTCCGCCGCCGCGCTATGTTGAACTGCAATTCATTCCCAGGGACCATGCGTCCCGCCTGTGCTCCCGAGGACCCAAGCGCCATGGATACGACGCCGTTTCCCCCCTACGAGCCGAACGGGCCGAAAGACGACGAAGCCCGCGGGCCGCGCCTGCGCGAAATCCCGCTGCGTCTGCTCATTCCCAACCTGATCACGGTGCTGGCCATCTGCGCCGGCCTGACGGGCGTGCGGATGGCCTTCGAAGGGCGGTTCGAGCTGGCGGTCGCCATGGTGCTGGTGGCGGCCTTTCTCGACGGCGTCGATGGCCGCATCGCCCGCCTCCTGAAGGCCACGTCGAAATTCGGCGTGCAGATGGATTCGCTGGCCGATATCGTCAATTTCGGCGTCGCCCCGGCGCTGGTGCTCTTTGCCTATGTGCTGGACGAGGCCAAGTCGATCGGCTGGATCGCCGCTTTGATCTACGTCATCGCCGCCGGCCTGCGGCTGGCCCGCTTCAACGTGATGGCCGAGCGCGACATCAAGGCGAAATGGCAGTCGGAATATTTCGTCGGCGTTCCCGCGCCGGCCGGCGCCATGCTGGTGCTGCTGCCGGTCTATCTCGGCCTCATTGGCGTCGAGCCCAACCGCACCATGGGCCTCGTTTTCTCGGCCTATACGCTGCTCATCGCCTTCCTGCTCGTCAGCCGCCTACCCGTGTGGTCCGGAAAGTCGGAGAACCGCGTTCGCCGCGATCTGGTTCTCCCGGTCATCCTGGCCGTGGTCATCTACGTCGCGACCCTGATGAGCTTCACCTGGGAAACCATGGTCATCACCGCCATCGCCTACCTCGCCACGCTCCCCTTCGGCGCCCGTGCCTGGAAAAAGAAATACGGCAGCAAGTGGCCGGAGCATCCCGAGGGCGTCCGGGACGACGGCCTGCCGGGACAGTAGGCCGGCGGGCCGAGGAGCCAACACGGCGCCCACGTGGATCCTGCGGGCGACACCAGCCATCACGATGGCGCGTGAAGCACTCCGCGCGCCGTATCGACCACGGCCCGCGTCAGCGTCGTCAGCTGGTCTGCCGCCAGCCGGTTGATCTGCCAGAAGAGCGGAACATCGAGCGGCGTGTCCGGGATCAGCTCGACAAGCCTGCCGCTCGCGAGGTGCTCGGCGACGAGGATCTCGGGGTTCATGCCCCATCCCATTCCCGAAAGGCTGGCCTCCACGAAGCTCTGCGTCGAGGGCAGCCAGTGCGTGGGGCAGACCGGATCCTCGCCGAGCGCCTGCCGCAGCCACCGGCTTTGCAGCCGGTCCTTCTGGTTGAAGGTCATCGCCGGCGCCCGAGTGAAGGCGGACGGTGTCAAGCCGCCGGCAAAATACCGCTCCACGAAATCCGGGCTGGCCGTCGCCCGATATCGCAGGGCGCCGAGCGGCGTGCGGCGACAGCCCGACATCGGCGCTTCCAGCGATGTGACGGCCGCCAGCACGCGGCCCTGCTGCAGCCACTCGGCCGTGTGGTCCTGATCGTCCACGGCAATGTTGAGGAGATGCGGCGCGTCACGTGCAAAGGCCGCCGCCGCCGTCAGGAACCACGTCGCGAGACTGTCGGCATTGGTGGCGATGTGAAGCGTGACGCGGGTGCCGGGCGACTCCGGATCGGCAAGGGCGGGCAGGTGGCCGAAAAGTTCGCTTTCCAGCATTCCCACCGTCTCCATATGCCGGCAGAGCCACGCCCCCTTCTCAGTGGCGACACAGGGCGAACCGCGAATGACGAGCGCCGTGCCCAAGCGCTCCTCCAGCGCCTTCACGCGTTGTGAGATGGCGGAGGGCGTGACGTTCAGAAACCGGGCGGCCTTGTCGAAGCTTCCCGTCTGGACGACGACGGATACGGCCCGAAGAGAGACATAGTCGATCGCCATTAGTTCCCCTTCATCGAGATAGGGACTTTAACTATCCTAATTCGAGAGCTGGCGCTATCGAAGCTCACACCACTCGGGAGACATCGATGCCGCCTGCTTCATTGCTGAATAACATGACCCTGAGTGCCTTCACGACCGGCCTCGCCATGGGCCTCACCCTCATCGTCGCCATCGGCGCACAGAACGCCTTCGTGCTGCGCCAAGGTCTGCGCAACGAGCACATCCTTGCGGTCTGCCTTGCCTGCGCCGTGTCGGATGCCGCCCTGATCGCGCTGGGTGTCACGAGCTTCCGCCAGATCGCACAGATCCTGCCGGGTCTCGACCCGTTCATGCGCTATGGCGGCGCCGCGTTCCTGATCGTCTACGGCGCGCGCAGCCTCCTGTCAGCCGTCCGTGCATCGGGCGCGCTCGATATCTCCGGGCAAACGGGCCGCGGTCTCGGCGTCACGCTCGCCACCTGCCTAGCGCTGACCTGGCTGAACCCGCATGTCTATCTCGATACGGTCGTCCTGCTCGGCACCATCTCGACGCGGTTTCCCGGCGCGCAGGGCGCGTTTGCGGCCGGTGCGATCTCGGCATCGTTTCTGTTTTTCTTCTCGCTCGGATACGGCGCCCGCCGGCTGCGGCCGCTCTTCGAGAAACCGGCGGCATGGCGCGTGCTGGAGGCGATCATCGGAATCGTGATGTTCGCGATCGCGCTCAGGCTCGTGACGGGATTGTAGCGGCTAATCCGGCAGGCGGTAATCCACGATCCGATTCTCGCGCACGACGAACAGCTTGCCCGTTTCCGTCTGGTCCGGCCCGACGAGCGGCAGGAGCGTTCGCGCGACCTCGGACGGGTGCGGGACGGTTTCCGGATCCTCGCCCGGCATGGCCTGCGCGCGCATGGCCGTGCGTGTGCCGCCCGGATCGACCGAGAGGATGCGCAGCGGGAGCCGCTGGGTCTCTCCGGCCCATGTCCGCGCCAGCGCCTCGACGGCGGCCTTGGAGGCGGAGTAGGGGCCCCAGAAGGGCTTGCATTTATGGGCCGCCGAGGAGGAGAGGATCAGCGCCCGCCCGGCATCCGACTGGATCAACAGCGGCTCCACCGTGCGGATCAGCCGCCACGTCGCGGTGACGTTGATCGTCATGACCTTCTCGAACACCTTGGCCTCGACATGGCCGATCGGCGAGATTGTTCCGAGCACGCCGGCATTGGCGACGAGAATGTCGAGCCGGCCCCAGCGCGCGTGGATCGCCGCGCCCAGCCGGTCGACTGCCTCCATGTCGGCGAGATCGAACGGCACGAGCGTGAGCGGAAGCCCGCCCTCGGCCTTGACCGCATCGTCCAGCTCCTCGAGGCCACCCACGGTCCGCGCGCAGGCAATCACCTGTGCGCCGGCACGTGCCAGCTCGAGCGCCGTGAAATAGCCGATGCCGCGCGAGGCGCCGGTGACAAGCGCGATGCGCCCCTTCAGGTCGATCGGGGTCATGCGTCAGCCGTTGCTCGCCATGACGGACAGCTTGCGGACATTGCTGGTCCCCTCGCGATCCAGAAGGCGCGTCGGATAGTCGCCCGTGAAGTAATGATCGGTGAACTGCGGCGCCTTCGGGTTGCGCGGCTCGCCGCCGACAGCCCGGTAGAGACCGTCGATCGACAGGAACTCCAGCGAATCCGCGCCGATAAAGGCGCACATGGAGGCGAGGTCCGCATGCTGGTTGGCCAGCAGCTTCTCGGCGTCCGGCGTATCGATGCCGTAGAAATCCGGATGATAGATCATCGGGCTCGCGACGCGGATATGCACTTCGAGCGCGCCCGCCTCGCGGATCATCTGGACGATCTTCAGCGAGGTCGTGCCGCGCACGATCGAATCGTCGATCAGAACGACGCGCTTGCCCTCGATCATCGCGCGGTTGGCGGAGTGCTTCAGCTTGACGCCGAAGGCGCGGATCGACTGCGTCGGCTCGATGAAGGTGCGCCCGACATAATGGTTGCGGATGATGCCGAGTTCGAACGGAATGCCGCTCGCCTGGGCAAAGCCGATGGCCGCCGGTGTGCCGCCATCGGGCACCGGCACCACAACATCCGCCTCGACCGGGGCTTCCTTGGCGAGGTTGATGCCCATGTTCTTGCGCGCGACATAGACGTTGCGGCCGCCGACCACCGAATCGGGCCGGGCGAAATAGACATATTCGAACAGGCAGAGCCGCTCCGGCATCGGCGCTTCCGCTTTGCGCGATTCGATGCTGATCGAGCCGTCCGGCTGGATTTCGCAGATGACGACCTCGCCGTTCTCGACATCGCGGACGAACTTCGCCCCGATGATGTCGAGCGCGCAGGTCTCGGAAGCGAAGATCGGCTTGCCGTCGAGCTCGCCCATCACCAGCGGGCGGATGCCGTAGGGGTCGCGCGCTGCCATCAGCTTGGTCCGGGTGATGGCGAGCATGGAATAGCCGCCCTCGACCTGGCGGATCGCATCGACGAAACGCTCGCCGGAACCGGCATGCTTGGAGCGGGCGATGAGGTGCAGCACGACTTCGGTATCCGAGGTCGACTGACAGATGGCGCCATCGGCAATCAGCTGGCGGCGCAGCGTCAGGCCGTTGGTCAGATTGCCGTTATGCGCGATGGCGATGCCGCCGACCTCGAGTTCGGCAAAGAGCGGCTGCACGTTACGCAGCGCCACTTCGCCGGTCGTCGAGTAGCGCGTATGGCCGATGCCGATGAAGCCCGGCAGCTTGGCGAGGGTGGCGGGATCCGTGTAGTGGTCGCCGACGAGGCCCATCCGCTTCTCGGTGTAGAACTGCCGCCCGTCGAAGGTGACGATGCCGGCCGCTTCCTGTCCGCGATGCTGGAGGGCATGCAGGCCGAGTGCCGTCAGCGTGGCGGCGTCCTCATGTCCGAGGATGCCGAAAACGCCGCACTCTTCGTGCAGCGTATCGCCGTCCATCTCGTCATGGATCTCGGTCGCACGCAGGTCTCTGGCGGCGGAGGCGGGGGAATGGGGCAGGGTCATCGCGGTATCACCTTTTTCTCGGCGGGTGCGGTTGGCATATCGTAGCGCGTCATCGCGCCTTCAACCAGCAATACCGGCGGAAAGATCGATGAAACGACAACAGCCCGCAAAGCGGGCTGGCATGTCTGGCGCAGGCGCGTCAGTTGTTGGTCGTCGGTGCGGCAGGCGCAAGGGCCGGCGCGTCGTCGGACGGCACCGGCTCGTTGGGCGGCGTCGTGCCGTCCAGCTCGCCCTCGGGCGTCGGCTTGCCGGTCAGGCGGTTCACCACGGTGGTGCCGACATCTTCCGGAAGCAGCGCCACGAGTTTCGTACCGAGATTGTCGAGCAGCGGCTTCGACTTGGCCTGGATGACCCAGGTCGGCTGCTGCTCGGGCTTCACGATCCAGTTGAAGAACAGCATGGCGACGACGATCAGGAGAACGCCGCGCGCCGCCCCGAACAGGAAGCCGAGCGTGCGATCGAGCGCGCCGATACTGCTGTCGATGATGAAATCCGCAATCCGCATGGTGATGAAGGAGATGATGATCAGGGCGACGAGGAAGATGACGCCGGCCGACCCGGCCGTGGCGATGGCATCGCTCGTCGTGTACTGCGCCGCATAGGGCTTCAGGTAGGGATAGAGGAAATAGGCAGCGGCAGCGGCGCCGAGCCAGCTGGCGACCGAAAGCACCTCGCGCGAGAAGCCGCGGACCATCGCAAGGACGGCCGAGAACAGCGCGACACCGATCACGATCCCGTCGAGAATGGTTATGGGCATGGTCGTCCTACTCCGAACAAGCGCCAGGCGGGATCCGCACCGGGGCATCTGCAGTCGCCGCACGTGAACCCGGCTCCGATCTGTCGCGGAACCGGACGGAGCATGTATACCGAAACGGCGGCCGTGTCCCGATATGCTTTGGCCCGAGATTATCGAGCAGTGACCGAGCGACCGTCTTGCGGTGCCCCGCCGTCCGGTCAGTCGTCCGCATCCGTCTGGCGCAGGGCACCCTTGGCGCCGGCGATGCGCGCGACCAGGTCCGGCAGGCTCTCCATTTCACCCAGCGCCATGCCCGAGCCCTTGGGCAGATCGGGAGAGGCGCAGGGCAGGACAGCTTGCGAGAAGCCGAGTTTCTCGGATTCCTTCAAACGCTGGGCCGTATGCGCAACCGGCCGGATGGCCCCGGACAGGCTGATTTCGCCGAAATAAACGCAATCGGTGGGAAGGGCAAGACCGGCAAGCGAGGAAACCAGTGCGGAAGCCACGGCAAGGTCCGCCGCGGGCTCCGCGATGCGGTATCCCCCGGCCACGTTGAGATAGACGTCGTGTTGCCCGAGCCGCACCCCGCAATGGGCCTCCAGCACCGCGAGGATCATGGACAGCCGCGCCGAATCCCAGCCGACGACGGCGCGCCGCGGCGTTCCGAGCGAGGTCGGCGCCACCAGCGCCTGCACTTCGACCAGCACCGGCCGCGTGCCTTCCATGCCGGCGAACACGGCGGCGCCGGGCGATTTCGCATTGCGTTCGCCGAGGAAAAGCTCGGAAGGGTTGGTGACTTCGCGCAGGCCCTTGTCCGACATCTCGAACACGCCGATCTCGTCGGTCGGCCCGAAGCGGTTCTTCACCGTGCGCAGGATGCGGTAATGGTGCCCGCGGTCGCCCTCGAAATAGAGGACGGCATCGACCATGTGCTCGACCACGCGCGGCCCGGCGATCTGGCCTTCCTTGGTCACGTGGCCGACGAGCACGACGGTGGCGCCCGTCTGCTTGGCAAAGCGGATCATCGCCTGAACGCCGGTGCGAACCTGCGTCACCGTGCCCGGGGCCGAATCGACGACGTCGCTCCACAGCGTCTGGATGGAATCGATGATGAAGAGATCCGGCCGCTTGCCCTCCGACACCGTCGCGAGGATGTCCTCGACATTGGTCTCCGCCGCCAGCAGCACGTCGGTGTCGGCGGCACCGAGCCGCTGGGCGCGCAGACGCACCTGCGCCACGGCCTCTTCGCCCGAGACGTAGATGATGCGGTGACCGTTGCGCGAGAGCGCCGCGGCCGCCTGCATGAGCACCGTGGATTTGCCGATGCCCGGATCGCCGCCGATCAGCACGGCCGATCCGCGCACGAAGCCGCCGCCCAGCGCCCGGTCGAACTCCGAGATGCCGGTCGTGATGCGCGGCGCGTCCTCGGTCTCGCCCGAAAGCGTGGTCAGCGCCACCGGACGCCCCTTCTTCGGCGTCTTGCCCGGCCCGCCGCCGATGCCGCCGAGCGGGTCCTCCTCGACGATGGTGTTCCACTGTCCGCAACCCTCGCACTTTCCCACCCAGCGGGATGTGACGGTGCCGCAATTCTGGCAGACGAAATTGGTTCTGGCCTTGGCCATTCAGTCGGTATCGCTTTCGGTAAAGGTGGATGCGGAGATGGCCCGGCGTCCACGAAGGATGCGCAAGACGTGAAGCTCCGTTTCCGTGACGTACAAAGAGATGCAGCGCTGGCGATAGACAAAAGACCGAAGTCCGGAAGCGCCATCGTGGCTCGAGCCAATGAGGCCGAAACCCGCCATCCTGCCGATAGGGTCCGTCAGGTCGGTGATGAAGGCGTCGGCTGCGACCGGGTTCTCTTCCGCGATATCATTAAAGGTGTCCGCTTGGTCCCTGAGCGCGCGACGGCTCATGTTCAGGCGCCGAGCGAGCATTCTGTCGTTCCCGTGCGAGTGCGAGGATATGTTTCTTCAGGTCGCCGGCCTTCTCGAACGTGACATACCGCCCCGCCTCGATATCGTCCTCGCCGACCTTGATGAGGCGCCGCAACTCTTCGTCTTCCTCGCGCAGAACCTGAAGTCCGGCCCGGATCACATCGTCGGCGGTTCGATAGGCACCCATCTGCAGCTGCTCTTCGGTGAAGGTGCGGTCGTCGTCGCTCAAATGGATGTCAGTCATGCTGATCTCCTTTTGTTCTCTCCTAGCGCATCTCGAACGGCTTTCCAAGATGCCGCGTCAAACTTCCTCGTCGGCCTCGCGATAGGCGCGATCGTAGCGGTGGCCGAGGCTGGTCAGCAGCTCGTAGCCGATGGTTCCACCTGCGCGCGCCACATCGTCGAGCGCGATGTTGCGTCCGAAGAGCTCGATGTAATCGCCGGCACGCACGGCGTTTTTGGGCAGGTCGGTGACGTCGAACAGGCTGAGATCCATGGTGACGCGGCCGACATGCGGTATCTTGCGGCCATGCAGGAAACCATGAGCACCGGAGGGCGCCGCCTGCCGCAATGTCACGCCGCTGCCGGACACCGAGCGGTGGTAGCCGTCGGCATAGCCGACCGAGGCGATGGCGATGCGGCTGTCGCGGGCAAAGGTCGCGGTGGCGCCGTAGCTCGCCGAGCCGCCCTTCGCCACGGAGCGCACCTGGATGATCCGGGCCTCGGCGGTCACGACCGGCGTCATCGGATTGGCCATGCCGTTCACCGCCTCGCCGCCATAGGTGGCGATGCCGGGGCGGGTCAGGTCGAAATGATAGTCGGGCCCGAGATGGACGCCCGCGGAATTGGCAAGGCTTGCCTCCACGCCGTCGAAGGCGGCGCTGACCGCGCGGAAGGCGGAAAGCTGCCGGGCGTTCAACGGATGCGCGGGGTCGTCGGCACAGGCAAGGTGGCTCATGACCAGCATCGGCGAGAAGCTCGCCGGACGCGCCGGGTCGGCGGCAAGCGCCATCGCCTCTTCCATGGAAAGGCCGAGTCGGTTCATGCCGGTGTCCACGTGCAGCACGCACGGATGATCGCCGTGCTCGGACAGGGCCGCCATGAAGAAGGCGAGCTGCTCCTCGGAATTGATGACCGGCACCAGCCCGTTTTCGAAGAACAGCGGCTCGATGCCGGGCCAGATACCGGCAAGAACATAGATGCGGCCTTCGGGCACCCGCGGGCGGAGATCCACACCCTCTTCGGCATTCGCCACGAAGAAATCCCGCGCCCCGGCCCGGTAGAGCGTCTCCGCCGCCGCCTCGATCCCGATGCCATAGGCATCCGCCTTCAACACGGCCGCCGCCCGCGCACGTCCCGACCGCGCCTTCATCTGGCGCCAGTTGTCGGCAAGCGCCTGCAGATCGATGGTCAGGCGGTTCGCCGCAGCGGAAAAGACGTCGTCCATGATACCTCTGAGATCGCGCGTTCGAGCTTGAAACCAGATAGTCCTGACAGGCCAGTGGGGCAAGCCGAAGGCGATGTCGAAGGTCCGTGGCAAAGCGTCACTTTTGTTCAAGATCGGGTTCACGTCCTGCGCTATCCTGACCGGATGCAGAACGTGTCCCAGGAACAGGCCGCAGAGATGATGCCGCTTTCGCAGGTCGAGCGGACAGTGTTCTGGCGCGAGCCGGGACTGATGGGCATGGAATGCCTGAGCGCGACCTTCGTCACCCATGCCTTTGCGCCGCATGCGCATGATACGTTCAGCATCGGAGCCATCGAACACGGCAGCCAGATCGCCACGATCCGGGGCAGTCGCGAAGCCTCGGGACCGGGCGACCTCTATCTCATAAACCCGGGCGAGTTTCACGATGGCGTGCCGGGAAGCGAGGGCTACCGCTACAGGATGATCTACCCGGATGCCGCGCTCCTGCGCGAGATTCTGGAGGATGTGACCGGCCGCACGCTGCAGTCGTCACCGGCATTTTCCCGGCAGATCCTGCATGACGCTCCTCTCGCCGCAGCCTTTCATCGCGCGCACCGCACACTTGAGATGCGGGTCGGGGCTCTGGAGGCGGACGAGAGCATCTACACGGTTCTCGCCGCGATGTTCCAGCGTCACGGCAGCCTCATCCTCCAGCCCATCGACACGCGGGAGGCCACCGCCGTTGCGCAAGCGCGCGACTATCTCAGAGAGCATTTTCGTCAGGATGTCGGACTGGTCGAGCTGGCGCGGATTGCGGGTCTCAGCCGTGCACATCTTATCCGCGCTTTCCGGCGGGCCTACCACGTGACGCCGCATGCCTATCTCACGGATTGCCGCATCCGCGAAGCGCGCCGTCTGCTGCGCCTCGGTGCCGCGCCTTCGGCCGTGGCCTTCGAGTGCGGCTTTGCCGACCAGGCGCATTTCACGCGGCATTTCAAGGCGCGCACCGGGCTGACCCCCGGTCAGTTTCGCGTCCGCTGACAGGTTTCGCAGAATATCTCGACCCGTATCACTTTCGTTCAAGACCGTCCTCATGCCGAGCCTTAGGACGCTTCCGGAACAATGGAGGCGCGGACGATGGCGAGTATGAACACAGATGATGATGGTGGTTTCCGGGGCGGCATGCGGACGATCACGCCGTTGATCGTCGCCGTGATTCCCATCGGGATGGTGTTCGGGTCTGTTGCCGCAACCAAAGGCCTGTCTCCGTTCGAGGCGACATTGATGAGTGCGCTGGTCTTTGCCGGCGGATCGCAGTTCGTCGCGATGGATATCTGGAGCCATCCGGCATCCTGGAGCGCCGTTGCCACGGCCGCCTTCCTCGTCAATATTCGTCACGTGCTGATGAGTGCGTCTCTCGGTCGCCGAATGCAGGGAATGTCTCCCGCTGCCCGTTGGATCGCCATGCTTTTTCTTGCCGACGAGATATGGGCGATGGCAGAGGCTCGCAGCCGGCGAGCACCGCTGACGGGACCATGGTTCGCCGGTCTGGTCGCCCCATTCTATGCGGCGTGGGTGCTTTCCACGCTTTGCGGCGCAGCCGCAGGGGCGTTTCTCGGTGATCCCAAGACGATAGGACTGGATTTCGCCTTTCCGGCCGTCTTCATCGTCTTGGTCATGGGGTTCTGGAAAGATCGGCAGGCGGGCGTTACGCTTGCGGCCAGCGCCCTGATGGCCTTGTTCGTGCATCGGTTCGTTCCCGGCGTCTGGTACATCGCCGCCGGCGCGGGTGCGGGTCTGGCCGTGGCAGCCTGTATCGACGCGGGCGAAGAGGCGGTCGCGTCGTGACGCCGGGATCGGAAGACGTCCTTTTCTTCGCCGTCAGCTCCGCTACGCTTCTGGCCATCGTCGCGATGGCTGGGGCAACCGCGCTCACGCGGCTTGCCGGGCTGGTGCTGATCCGCCATGTCGCGCTCGGACCCCGTGTGCGCCGGTTCATGAGCGCCATTCCGCCCGCCGTTCTCATGGCAGTGATTACGCCGACGGCCTTGGCCACGGGGCCTGCGGAAACGGCGGCGACCGTTGTCACGGGCCTAGCGGCAACCCGCCTTCCGCTCTTGGGCGCGGTCGCGATCGGCGTTTTTTCCGTCGCTATGTTGCGGGCAGCTGGCTTATAGAGTGCCGGCACAAAGAGGCCGGCACGCCGCCCGCGCCGATCAATGCTCCTCGTACTGCGTGAAGGAGGGGTCGGCGAGGTCGGTGAAGCGGGTGTATTCGGACTGGAAGGCGAGCTTGACCGTGCCGGTCGGTCCGTGGCGCTGCTTGGCGATGATGACGTCGGCGGTGCCCTTCACCTTTTCGAAGGTCTGCTTCCATTCCTCGTATTTGGGGTCGAACTCGTCGCGCGGCTCCATGTTCTTCACGTAGTATTCCTCGCGGAACACGAAGAGCACCACGTCGGCGTCCTGCTCGATCGAGCCGGATTCGCGGAGGTCGGAGAGCTGCGGGCGCTTGTCCTCGCGGCTTTCCACCGCGCGCGACAGCTGCGACAGCGCGATGATCGGAACGTTCAGCTCCTTGCCGAGCGCCTTCAGACCCGTCGTGATCTGGGTGATCTCCTGCACGCGGTTCTCGCCCGACTTGCCGGCGCCGGTCATCAGCTGGATATAGTCCACCACCAGGCAATCGAGCCCGCGCTGGCGCTTCAGGCGGCGGGCGCGCGCCGACAGCTGGGCGATCGAGATGCCACCGGTCTGGTCGATATAGAGCGGCACCTTCTGCATCATCTGGGCGCAGGCGACGAGTTTCTCGAAGTCGTGCTCGGTGATTTCGCCGCGGCGGATCTTGGAGGAGGAGACTTCCGTCTGCTCGGAGATGATGCGCGTGGCCAGCTGTTCGGACGACATTTCGAGCGAGTAGAACCCGACGACACCGCCGTTCTTGGCCTTGTAGGAGCCGTCCGCCTGAATCTCCGGCTCATAGGAGGCCGCGATGTTGTAGGCGATGTTGGTGGCGAGCGAGGTCTTGCCCATGCCCGGACGTCCCGCAAGCACGATCAAGTCCGAGCGCTGCAGGCCGCCCATCTTGCCGTCGAGAGAATGGATGCCGGTGGAGATGCCCGACAGGTGTCCGTCGCGCTCGAAGGCCTGGCCGGCCATGTCGATCGCCAGCGCCACGGCATCGTTGAACGCCTGGAAGCCGCCATCGTAGCGGCCGGTCTCGGCCAGTTCGAACAGGCGGCGTTCGGCATCCTCGATCTGCCCCTGCGGCGGCATATCCAGCGGCGCGTCGAAGGCGATGTTGACCATGTCCTCGCCGATGGTGATCAGCGAGCGGCGCAGCGCCAGGTCGTAGATCGCCCGGCCGTAATCCTCGGCATTGATGATCGTCACGGCATTGGCGGCGAGCTGCGCGAGATACTGCGAGATCGTCATGTCGCCGACCTTCTGGTCGGGCGCGAGGAAGGTCTTCACCGTCACGGGATGGGCGGTCTTGCCCATGCGGATGATGTCGCCGGCGACCTCGTAGATCTTGCGGTGCAGCGGCTCGTGCAGGTGCACCGGCTTCAGGAAGTCCGAGACGCGGTAGAAGGCGTCGTTGTTGACGAGGATCGCGCCGAGCAGGGCCTGTTCCGCCTCGATATTGCTCGGAGCTTCCCGGTACTGGGGTTCCATCGGCTGCTGGCTCATGGCCGCAACTCTGCGCGCTGCTTCATTCATCGTCTTCTCTCGTCTGGCCGCTTGAGGGGCCTGTGATTGGCTGATCGTCGCACCGAGTCAAGCAATGGGACGGCCTGTTACCGCTCTCCACAGCCGCAGGGTGGCGACAGTGGAAATCGGTCCCGTCTGCGCCATCTCTGCTTGACCGGCCACCGGACATCTCACGGCAGCGAATCGTTTCGGCAGGGTACGCCAAACGAGCGCGGCAGGAAATGCGGGGAACGACCCGATGACGGCTTGCAACGCATGACGCTCTGTATTACTTCGACCACACATAGTTAGTGTACTACTATTATGGAAAGAGTAGCAGTTGACCGATCTCGCTAATCGCGCCTTGTTCGACGCCCTGCAATCCGTGAACCGGAAGCTGCGGGCCGTCTTCGATGCTAAGGTCAAGGAGCGTGGGCTGACGCTGTCGCGGGCGCGCGCCTTGTTCGCGCTGTCGCGCCGCGACGGCCTCAACCAGCGCGAGCTTGCCGAAGAGCTGGCGATCGAGACGCCGACGATCGTGCGGCTTCTGGATGGCATGGAGGCGCAGGGCTTCATCGAGCGGCGGGTGGAAAAGTCCGACCGGCGCGCCAAGCAGATCCATATGACGCCGATGGGGCGGGCGCTGGCTGAGGAGATCGAGGTCATAGCCTGCGGCATTCGCGCGGACCTCCTCTCCGGCGTCAGCCTGAAGGACAAGGAAACCGCGCTCGCGGTGATGACGGCGATGGCGGACAACATGATCCTGATCGGGCGGGAGAGCGTCTCGTGACCGACACCGTGATGTCCTCGATCGAAAACCGGACGGCGTCCGGGCCCGAGATGCCGGCGCCCACACAGCCGGCAACCGTGCCGCAGCCGGCCGTCCATATCTCGCGCGGACGCGCCTCGCTCTACATGTTCACATCCGTGCTGATGTTCCTGACGCAGGGCCTCGGCATGAACTTACTGAACGCCAATCTCTACCAGTTGCAGGGCGCCTTCTCGGCCACCGTCAACGAACTCGCCTGGCTGTCGGCGGCCTATATGGCACCCTATGCCAGCCTGTCGGTGGCGCTCTTCAAGATCCGCACGCAATACGGCCTGCGCCGGTTCGCCGAGCTTGGCATCCTCTGCTTCGTCTTTGCCGCCTTCGCCAATCTCTTCGTGTCGGACCTGCATTCCGCCCTCATCATCCGCTTCGTCAACGGCGTCGCGGCGGCACCGCTTTCCACCATCGGCATTCTCTACATGCTGGAAGCGTTTCCGCCGGCCAAGAAGCTCTCCATGGGCCTCAGCCTCGCGGTCATGAACACGCTCCTGTCCGCACCGCTCGCCCGCATCATCTCGCCGGCATTGATGGAATATGGCGGCTGGCGCGCTCTCTACACGTTCGAGGTGGCGCTGGCGCTGATCGCGCTGCCCTTCATCTACCTGCTGCCGGTCACCGCCCCGCCGCGCGCGAAAGTCATCCAGACGCTTGACATCTTCAGCTACCTCATCCTCGCCGGCGGCTTCGGCTGTCTCGCCATCCTCCTGTCGCTCGGCCGCTTCTACTGGTGGTTCGAGGCGCCCTGGCTTGGCGTTCTCCTGGCCTGTTCCATCGGCCTCCTCTCGGTCTTCGTCGCCATCGAGATCAACCGGTCCCAGCCCATGCTCGACCTGCGCTGGATCTTCTCCTGGCCGAATATCCACATGGCCGGCGTCCTGATCCTGTTCCGCACCGTCTCTTCCGAGCAGACGACGACCGTCTCGGGCTTCTACCAGCAGATCGGCCTTCTGAACGACCAGACGATGCGGCTTTATGCGATCATCCTTGCAGCCTCCGTTGCAGCCGGCCTGTTCTGCACCTTCCTCATGGTGAAGAAGCAGCTCGATCTCGCCCATGTCATCGCGCTGCTTCTCATCGGCACCGGCGCCTGGCTCGACAGCCAGTCGACCAACCTGACCCGGCCCGAGCAGATGTATTTGAGCCAGGCGCTGGTGGCCGCGGGTGCCGCGATGTTCCTGCCACCGGTGATGACCACGGGCTTCGGGGCGGCGCTTGCCAAGGGGCCGATCTACGTGGTCAATTTCATCGTGATCTTTCTCTTCACCCAGAGCCTCGGCAGCCTGATGGCCTCGGCCGCGCTCGGCACCTTCGTCACCCTTCGCGAGAAATTCCACTCCAATCTGCTGGCCGAGCAGATCATGCTGTCCGACCCGCTGGTCGCCAACCGCGTGACGCAACTGGCCGGCGCCTACGGCAAGGTCATCACCGACAAAACGCTGCTGAATGCCGAAGGGCTGCAGCTCCTGACGCAACAGGTGAGCCGCGAGGCCTATGTGCTCGCCTACAACGATGCTTTCTTCGTCATCTTCATCGGCTGCGCGATCTCGCTCGCTATTCTCATCGGTCACCTGATCTGGCGCCGTCTGGTCGCATCTCCCGACCCGGCCGCTGTTGCCGCCTGATCTCGACATCCTTTCATTGAAGCCGTCTTCCACAGAGTCCGCCATGTCCAAGCTCACACGCTCTCCCGTTACCCTTCTTGTCCTCCTCGCCGGCGCCATCGGTGTCCTTCTCGTGCTCTATGCCTGGCGCCTGCCGCCCTTCGTCACCTCGGTGGAAACCACGGACAACGCCTATGTCAAAGGCTACGTCACCATCATGAGCCCGCAGGTCGCGGGCTATGTGGTGGAGGTTCCCGTGCGCGACTATCAGGCGGTGAAGGAGGGCGACGTGCTCGCCCGCATCGACGAGCGCATCTACCGGCAGAAGGTGGCGCAGGCCCGTGCGACGCTTGCCGGGCAGAAGGCGGCGCTCGACAATTCCCGCCAGCAGGAAGCCTCCGCCAAGGCCAGCATCGCCTCCAGCGATGCGCAGGTGCTGGGTGCCAAGGCCGCCCTGCGCCGGGCCGAGCTGGCCTCCGAGCGCGTGAATCAGCTGGCGGCGCGCAGCGTTGCCTCCACCAGCGAGGTCGAGTCGGCACAGGCGACGTTCGAGCAGGCCAAGGCGGCGGAGGCGCAGGCCGAGGCCGCGGTCGAGGTCAACCGGCAGGCGCTCGCCACCATCATCGTCAATCGCGGCTCGCTGCAGGCCGCCGTGGCCGGTGCCGAGGCCGCCGTCGAGCTTGCCGAGATCGATCTCTCCAACACCGCCATCCGCGCCCCCCGCGACGGGCATCTCGGGGAGGTCGGCGTGCGTCTCGGACAATATGTGACGGCGGGCACCCAGCTGATGTCGGTGGTGCCGAGCGAACTCTGGGTGGTCGCCAACTATAAGGAAACCCAGCTCGACGGCATGAAGGTCGGCCAGCCCGTCACCTTCTCGGTCGATGCGCTGGAGCACCAGAGGCTGACCGGCCACGTGCAGCGCTTCTCGCCGGCCACCGGCTCCGAGTTCAGCGTCATCCGTCCCGACAACGCCACGGGCAACTTCACCAAGATCGCCCAGCGCGTCGGTGTCCGCATCTCCATCGATCCGGGCCAGGCGGCGGCCGAACGGCTCGCCCCCGGCCTCTCGGTCGTCGTGCGCATCGACAAGTCGCTCGAGCCCGATGCGAAGGTCGCGGATGCCGAGTGAGGCTCCGGGACGGCATGGCTGAAACGACAAAGGCCCCGGAGCGGCGAACGCTCCGGGGCCTTTGTCGTGATCGATTCGCGACGGCTTATTCTTCGTCGTTGTCGAATTCGGCTTCCGGGTTGAAGAAGTCTTCCGGACGCAGGGCATCTTCGTCGACGCCGTAGATGGCATCGGCGGAGTTGAGGTTTTCACCCTTTGCCTGACGCTCGGCTTCGTCGGCCGAACGGGCAACGTTCATCGTGACCGTGATCTCGACTTCGGCATGCAGGTGGATCTTGACCGGGTGCAGGCCGATCGACTTGATCGGGTTGTTCAGGTCGACCTGGTTACGGCCGACGTTGAAGCCTTCGGCAGCAAGCACTTCGGCAACGTCGCGGGCTGCGACCGAACCGTAGAGCTGGCCGGTTTCGCCGGCGGAGCGAACGACGTTGAAGCTCTTGCCGTCGAGCTGTTCGGCAACCGTCTGGGCTTCCGACTTGCGCTCGAGGTTGCGGGCTTCGAGCGTCGCGCGCTCGCTTTCGAAACGGGCCTTGTTGGCAGCGTTGGCGCGCAGCGCCTTGCCGAGCGGCAGCAGGTAGTTACGGGCAAAGCCGTCCTTGACCTTGACCGTTTCGCCCATCTGGCCGAGCTTGGCAACGCGTTCGAGAAGAATGACATCCATGGTTTTGTCCTTTCAGGTGTCTGTGTCTGGAATGGTTATTCAGGCGTCTTTCCCGTCGGGTTCTCCCCGGTTTTTTTCCGGGTCGGAGACAGCGCGATCGCTCGGCGTGTATCCATGAGGCCTGACAGGAGGAAGAAGAAGGCGGGAATGGTGAAGAGCAGCACCGAGAGGTAGCCGAGCCAAAGCACCGGAAGCCGCCAGGACTTGCCGCGGGTGCGGAAGTGGAAGACGGCAAAGCCCGAAAGCAGGAAGCCGGCGCCGAAGGTGCCGCAGACGAGGGCGCCGACAGCACCCGCCGCGCCACCGGCGAAGGTCAGCACCAGGCCGCCGAGAAAGGCGAAGATGGCGAACCGGTGCATCCGCAACGTCGAGGGGATATCCTCGCGGGGACGCAGGCTGCGTCCGGACATCTGTACGATCCGCGTTGCCGTGTAATAGGCCGCAAACAGCATCAGCACCCAGAGCGCGCCCTGGATCATGGGCAGCGCGACGCTGAACACGGCCTTGATCTGCGCGAGAGCGGCGGGATCCGGATTGTAGGTCGGCTCCTGGCTCTTCAGCGCTTCGATGACGATATCGACCATCCCGGCCGCGGTTTCCGTGCTGTAGCCGAGCACGACGCCGATGATCAGCATGCCCGCGGCAACGAGGCCGGCAAGGTGGGTCAGGATATCCGAGAGCGGATACCAAGCCATGGCGTCGTCGGGCCCGCCGATCTCGCTTGCCGGCCGCGCCAGGTTTGCCAGATGCGATAGCCATGCGGCGGGGATGAGCGTGACGACGAGGATGAGCAGCGCGAAATAGGGGGAGACGGCGATGGCCGCAAGGAACCCGGCAACGACGACGGCGACGATGGCGGCCACATTGCCCCAGCCGAGCCCGGCGATCAGGATCGGCAGCGCGGAGGCGGCGTAAAGAACGATGGCAAGCGAGGAGGGCGTGGTTGCGCCGAACGACAGGAACGCGGCGGTCACGCCGGCCAGAATGCCGGTGAGCAACGATGTCCTGTCGATGGCTGTCACGTGTCGCTGTCCTGCTCGTCGGCAGTTAGAGGACGAAGATGTCCCCAACATGGGTTTTGAGGTTTCGAAAAACGCTCAGGTCCGATCCGCGCCCATCGCGGAAGGGAGAAAGCGGCCGATCCGGGATCGGCCGCTTTCGGCAATCAAAGCCTGGCTTACGAGAGAACGTAGGGCAGGAGGCCGAGGAAGCGGGCGCGCTTGATGGCCTGGGCCAGTTCGCGCTGCTTCTTCTGGGAAACGGCGGTGATGCGCGACGGTACGATCTTGCCGCGCTCGGAAATGTAGCGCTGCAGGAGACGGACGTCCTTGTAGTCGATCCGCGGAGCGTTTGCGCCCGAGAAGGGGCAGGTCTTGCGGCGGCGATGGAAGGGGCGGCGTGCCGGAGCGGAGGAGATGTCAGCCATTGTCTATAATCCCTTCAAACTTCAAGCGCGGTCTTCGCGCGGACGGCGCGGACGGTCTTCACGGTCGCCATCGCGACGCGGACGGTCGCCGAAGCCACGGTCCGGACGGTCGCCGTCACGGCGCGGACGGTCGTCGCGGTCGCGCTTCTGCATCATGGCGGACGGGCCGTCTTCATGCTTCTCGACGGCGATGGTCATGTAGCGAAGAACGTCTTCGTTGATGCGCATCTGGCGCTCGACTTCGTGGACGGCCGGTGCCGGAGCATCGATGTCCATGAGGACGTAGTGTGCCTTGCGGTTCTTGGCGATACGGTAGGTGAGGGACTTGAGGCCCCAGTTTTCCACCCGGCCGACCTTGCCGCCATTGGCTTCGATCACACCCTTGTACTGTTCGACGAGGGCTTCGACCTGCTGTGCGGACACGTCCTGGCGGGCCAGGAACACATGTTCATAGAGAGCCATGATTGGCTTACCTTTCTTGCGTTTAACGTCACCCGGCAACGGCGCTAAGCCTCAACGACTTGTCTTAAAGGCGCAGAAGCGCCGGCAAGAAAGTGTTGTTTCGAGACGGTCGAGAGCGGAGACACGGGAGGCTGGATCCCTTCAGGATCCCGACAGGCACTACAAGAGCGCCGGCCCTCCGTTCAGCCACCAGCCAGATGGACCGGGTGTTTCGAACACGGCGGCTTATACGCGGATTCTCGCAGATTGCAAGACGGGAGATGCAGACACCCGTCTCGGGTGCGCGCCGCACCGATCAGATCGGCATCGGGTAGAGACGGTGGATCCGGCGAATGCCGTTGACCAGCTCCGGCGTCAGCACGAGATCGGCGGCACCGAGATTGATCTTGAGCTGTTCCATCGTCGTCGCGCCGATGATGGCGGCGGTCGTGAAGGGGCGCGACAGCACGAAGGCGAGCGCCAGCTGCGACGGATCGATGCCGTGGTCGCGGGCAAGCGCCACATAGGCCTCCACGGCCGGCTCCTGATGCGGCGTGAAGCGGCCGCCGAGATCGCCGTTGATCGACAGGCGGCTGCCATCCGGCCGCGATCCGCCGATATATTTTCCCGAGAGCAATCCGGCAGCGAGCGGCGAATAGGCGAGCAGTCCGACCGATTCGTGATGCGACAGCTCGGCGAAGTCGAGATCGTGCGGGCGATAGAGGAGATTGTATTCGTTCTGCACGGAGGCGACGCGGGGCAGGCCGTGGCGCTCAGCGAGATCGATCAGCTTCTGCGTGCCCCACACCGTATCGTTGGAAACGCCGATCGCCCGGATCTTGCCCGCCCTGACCTGTGCATCCAGCGCATGCAGCAGCGCACCGAGGTCATCGACCACCGTGTCGGTGTCCTGCTTGCTCGGATCGTAGCTCCAGGCATTGCGGAAGTGATAATGTCCGCGGTTCGGCCAGTGCAGCTGGTAGAGATCGACATGGTCCGTCTGCAGCCGCTCGAGGCTCGCGTCGAGCGCCGTCACGATGCTCTCCGCCGTCATCGGCCCGCCGCCGCGGATATAGGTGCGGCCCGAGCCGGCGATCTTGGTCGCGAGCACGATGCGGTCGCGGTTGCTGCGCTCGGCCATCCATCTGCCGATGATCCGCTCTGTCCCGCCATAGGTCTCTTCCGAGAGCGGCGTCGTGGGATACAGCTCCGCCGTATCGATGAAGTTCACGCCAGCCTCGACCGAGGCGTCGAGCTGGGCGAAGGCCTCGTCCTGCGTGTTCTGCGATCCCCACGTCATGGTCCCCAGGCAAAGGGTGGAAACCTCGATACCGGTTCGGCCGAGCTGTTTGTACTGCATGACGGAATGACCTTGTCGAACGCGACCGGAGACCCGGCCCTTGTGATCCGCGAAAGAAGCTGACGCCCCTGCTGCGACGCAACATAATCGGCACGGGACCAAGGTCAAGCGCTTCGGGTGGCCTGTTCTGGTCCTCGCGAGGGCCTCACGAGGTCGTGCGTCCCGCAATGCCTTTTCCCTTCGCTGCTTGACTTCCCGAGCCGTAATGTGAATGGAGAAGCCAAAAATTCAGGAGGATCCTCATGGCGATCGCGTTTACGTTTCCGGGGCAGGGCAGTCAGGCGGTTGGCATGGGGCGGGATCTGGCGGAGGCTTTTCCCGAGGCGTCCGCGGTTTTTGCCGAGGTTGACGAGGCGCTGGGCGAGAAGCTGTCCGATGTGATGTGGAACGGGCCGGAGGACCGGCTGACCTTGACCGCGAATGCGCAGCCGGCCCTGATGGCCGTTTCGATCGCGGCGGTCCGGGTTCTGGAGGCGCGCGGCCTCGATCTGGCAAAGCATGTCGATTTCGTCGCCGGCCATTCGCTCGGCGAATATTCGGCGCTCTGCGCTGCCGGCACATTCTCGCTTGCCGATACCGCCCGGCTCCTGCGGATTCGCGGCAATGCCATGCAGGCCGCCGTGCCGGTGGGCAAGGGTGCGATGGCGGCGATCATCGGGCTCGATCACGACGCTGTGCAGGCGCTCTGTGCCGAAATGTCGGAGATCGGCCCGTGCCAGATCGCCAACGACAATGGTGGCGGGCAGATCGTGATTTCCGGCGACAAGCAGGCCGTGGAAAAAGCCGCCAAGCAGGCGAGCGAGAACGGTGCGAAGCGCGCCATCATCCTGCCGGTGTCCGCGCCCTTCCATTCGGCCCTGATGGCGCCGGCGGCCGATGCCATGCGCGAGGCGCTGGCAAAGGTCGAGCGCCGCGATCCGGTCGTGCCGCTGATGGCCAATGTGCGTGCGGCGCCTGTCACCTCGGCCGACGAGATCGTCGATCTCCTGGTCGAGCAGGTGACGGGGCAGGTGCGCTGGCGCGAGACGGTGGAGTGGTTCGGCGCAAACGGCGTCACCACGCTCTACGAGGTCGGCTCCGGCAAGGTATTGACAGGGCTCGCCCGCCGCATCGACAAATCCGTGACCGGCCTTGCGGTGAATTCGCCGGCCGATATCGAGGCCGTTCTCGCGGCCGTGCTCTGAACGCCCGCGCTTGCGGGCAGGTGATACCCACGGCCGGCCGAGACGCCGCCCCGGGGATCGAAGATAAAGGAACATGATCATGCTCGACCTGACAGGCCGTAAAGCCCTGGTGACCGGCGCCTCCGGCGGCATCGGCGAAGAGATTGCCCGTATCCTGCACGCACAGGGCGCGACCGTCGGTCTGCACGGCACCCGCGTCGAGAAGCTGGAAGAACTCGGCAATGCGCTCGGCGAGCGCGTGCACCTGTTCCCGGCCAACCTGTCGGACCGCGACGCCGTCAAGGCGCTCGGCGAAAAGGCCGAGAGCGAACTCGGCGGCGTCGACATTCTCGTCAACAATGCCGGGATCACCAAGGACGGCCTGTTCGTGCGCATGAGCGATGCCGACTGGGATGCCGTGCTGGAGGTCAACCTGACGGCCGTGTTCCGCCTGACCCGCGAGCTGACCCATCCGATGATGCGCCGCCGCCATGGCCGCATCATCAACATCACCTCCATCGTCGGCGTTACCGGCAATCCGGGCCAGGCGAACTACTGCGCCGCCAAGGCGGGCATGATCGGCTTTTCCAAGTCGCTCGCCCAGGAAATCGCGACCCGAAACGTGACGGTCAACTGCGTGGCGCCGGGCTTCATCGAAAGCGCGATGACCGGCAAGCTGAACGACAAGCAGAAGGACGCCATCATGGGCGCCATTCCGATGAAGCGCATGGGCACGGGGGCCGAGGTGGCAAGCGCCGTCGCCTATCTCGCATCCAACGAGGCCGCCTACGTCACGGGCCAGACGATCCACGTCAATGGCGGCATGGCGATGATCTGAGTCGGGTGCGGAGCGGGTCGATCACGGGCGGCGAAATCGCCCGTAAATGCTTGTTGAGCAAGGATTGGCGCTCCAAATTCGGACTTTGCGCGGCCGTTAAACCGTGTTAATCGGGCCGTAGTGGTCTGGACGGCGTGGGGCTTTCGCCCCGTGCCGGACGGTCCGAACGGATCACGGAGAAGACGCGGATGCCGGCTCGCTGAAGCCCGTCCGGGCTCTCCCGGTTTGAAGGCCGGGCTCTCCGGTTTGAAGGATTGCCGGTTGAACCGCAGTGGTTTAACAGGCTTTGGCAAGGGAACGCTTCCGGGCGTCCCTGATAAAGAGAAAACGAAGGTCGAGGAATCCGACATGAGCGACATCGCAGAACGCGTAAAGAAAATTGTCATTGATCATCTTGGCGTCGATGCCGAAAAGGTAACTGAAGGCGCAAGCTTCATCGACGATCTCGGCGCGGACTCGCTCGACACGGTCGAACTGGTCATGGCCTTCGAAGAAGAGTTCGGCGTTGAAATTCCGGACGACGCTGCCGATTCGATCCTGACCGTCGGCGACGCCGTCAAGTTCATCGAAAAGGCCCAGGCGTAATCGCCGAGGCTCGACGGCCCCGGGCGTGACCGCCAGGGGTCGATCGAACGGGTTGCGGCGGGCGCGAGAGCGGCCCGCCCACTCCCATCCGGTGACGCCGGTTCGGGCTCTGTCCGAGAGGCCGGCCCGTTCACCCGGGCCGGAAACGCCCTCGAGCGGCCCTTTTCGAGGCTGCGGATAGCAGGGCAGACGTGACGAGGTTCCGCCCCGGGACCGGTTCCGTCGACCGGCAGCCACAAGCGCGCCGGAGCATATCGAGACTTACGAGGATGGATCGCGGTTCATGAGACGTGTCGTTATCACCGGTACCGGCATGGTATCGCCGCTCGGTTGCGGAACGGAAGCCAGCTGGGCGAGACTGATCGCCGGCGACAACGCCGCCCGCACCGTCACCGAATTCGACGTTTCGGATCTTCCCGCCAAGATCGCCTGCCGCATTCCCTTCGGCGATGGTTCCAACGGCACCTTCAATGCCGATGACTGGATGGAACCGAAGGAACAGCGCAAGGTCGATCCCTTCATCATCTACGCCATGGCTGCGGCCGATATGGCGCTGAACGACGCGGACTGGCACCCCAAGACCGACGACGACCAGATCGCCACGGGCGTGATGATCGGCTCCGGCATCGGCGGTCTCGAAGGCATCGTCGAGGGCGGTTACACGCTGCGCGACAAGGGCCCCCGCCGCGTGTCCCCCTTCTTCATTCCCGGCCGCCTGATCAACCTTGCCTCCGGGCAGGTCTCGATCCGCCACAAGCTGCGCGGCCCCAATCACTCCGTCGTGACCGCCTGTTCGACCGGCGCGCACGCCATCGGCGACGCCGCCCGGCTGATCGCGCTGGGCGATGCCGACGTCATGGTGGCGGGCGGCACGGAGTCGCCCATCTCCCGCATCGCGCTGGCCGGCTTCGCCGCCTGCAAGGCGCTCTCGACGCAGCACAACGACGATCCGACGAAGGCCTCGCGCCCCTATGACAAGGACCGTGACGGCTTCGTCATGGGCGAGGGCGCCGGCATCGTCGTTTTGGAGGAACTGGAGCACGCCAAGGCACGCGGCGCGAAGATCTATGCCGAAATCGTCGGTTACGGTCTCTCGGGCGATGCGTTTCACATCACCGCGCCGTCCGAGGATGGCGATGGCGCCTATCGCTGCATGAAGATGGCGCTGAAGCGCGCGGGCCTGCAGCCCTCCGATATCGACTATATCAATGCCCACGGCACCTCGACCATGGCCGATACCATCGAACTCGGCGCCGTCGAGCGCGTCGTCGGCGAGAGTGCGTCCGGTATCGCCATGTCCTCGACCAAGTCGGCGATCGGCCATCTGCTGGGCGCGGCCGGTTCCGTGGAAGCGATCTTCTGCGCGCTCGCCATCCGCGACAATATCGCGCCGCCGACGCTCAATCTCGACAATCCCTCCGTCGAGACCGCCATCGATCTGGTGCCGCATACGGCGCGCAGAAAGACGATCGATGTGGCGCTGTCGAACTCCTTCGGCTTCGGCGGCACCAATGCCACGCTGGTCATCCAGCGTTACGCCTGAGCACCTCGCAGGCATGTGATCGCGGCCCCGCGGCGCGCAACGGACGATATTGTCCGCACGGCGCGTCGCGGTCCTGTTTTTCGCCGCATTGCTCCTTTCAAAACAGCTCCCTGATCCGCCGCGACGGACGGCCCTCAAAGGCTCGGTCGAGAGCGGAAGGTCGGCGGGGTGGAGCACGGCAGGTCGGTGTCGTCTTTTGGCGGGAGACATGCTAGGGGTGGCCACGCTCGCGCAAGGCGGCCCACCAGTCTGGCGGCCTGTTTCGATCGTTTTTTCGCTGTCCCGAACCTCTTCCGGAGTTCGCATCGGGACGCGGGGCGTGCAGGATTGCGAACTCCGGATGCAGGACAGGCGTGAACGACGGACAAGAAAACAGCACGGCTCCGAGCGGCCGGAACGAGGGCGGCACCAAGGGGCCAATCATTCCGAAATCGCCGATCGAGGCCCTGCGCCCGGAAAAGGTTCCGCAGCCGCCCAAGCGCTCGCGCAAGGCCCGCAGTCAGGTGGTCATCTTCCTCAATTTCCTGATGACGGTCATCGTCGTGCTGACGCTGGCGGCAGCCGGCACGGCCTATTATGCCATGACCTCCTACGAGGCACGCGGACCGCTCGACGCCAATTCGAACTTCATCGTGCGCAACGGCGCCGGCATTGCCGAAATCGCGTCGAGCCTCGAGCGCAACAAGATCGTGTCCGACGGCCGCGTGTTCCGCTTCATGTCGGAAGCCTATCTGGATGACGAGACGCTGAAGGCGGGCGAATACGAGATCAAGGCGGGTGCCTCGATGCAGGAGATCATGGAACTGCTGAAGTCCGGCAAGTCCATCCTCTATTCGGCGTCGCTCCCCGAAGGTCTCACCGTCAAGCAGATGTTCCGCAAGCTGCAGGACGATCCGATCCTCGAAGGCGACCTGCCGGCGAACCTTCCCGCCGAGGGCACGCTGCGGCCGGATACCTACAAGTTCTCGCGCGGCACCAAGCGTGCCGAGATCGTCGCCCAGGCGACGGCCGCGCAGAAGACCATCGTCGATCAGATCTGGGCGAAGCGCGACGAGAAGCTGCCGATCAAGACGCGGGAAGAGTTCGTGACGCTCGCCTCCATCGTGGAGAAGGAAACCGGCATCGCAGACGAGCGCTCGCGCGTCGCCTCGGTCTTCCTCAACCGCCTCGACAAGGGCATGCGCCTGCAATCCGACCCGACGATCATCTATGGCATCTTCGGCGGCGAGGGGAAGCCGGCGGATCGCCCCATCCTGCGCTCCGACCTCGAGAAGAAGACGCCTTACAACACCTACGTGATCAAGGGCCTGCCCCCGACACCGATCGCCAATCCCGGCCGGGCAGCGCTGGAGGCCGTCGCCAATCCCTCGCGCACCGCCGATCTCTATTTCGTGGCGGACGGCACGGGCGGTCACGTCTTTGCCACCACGCTCGACGATCACAACGCCAATGTGCGCCGCTGGCGCAAGCTGGAGGCGGAGAAGGCAAGCGCCGCCAAGGCGGCGGGAGCGGCCGCGCCGCCCGCAGACGCTGCCGAGGCTCCGGTTCAGGATTAAGCTTCCGCTTGCTCCGTCGGAGCGACACCCTTGACCCGGTCCCGGACCCGTCACCTTGTGGATGACGCGCCGGGGCCGGGCCTGCTTTCGCAATAGGCCTTGCAGGCGCCCGCGTTGCGGCCTTAAACAGGACGCTTGCTGACCGCCAAGGCGTTTCCCCAGGAGTCCCCCATGCCCTTGCAGTCCATGACCGGATTTGCCCGCCGGGAGGGTACGTCCGGCCGCAGCCGCTGGGCCTGGGAACTGCGCTCGGTCAATGGCAAGGGCCTCGATGTGAAGCTGCGCCTTCCGGGCGGTCTCGAAGCGCTCGACGCCGAGATCCGCCGGCGGATTGCGGCGCGCTTCTCGCGCGGCAACATGCAGGTCGGCCTCAGCCTCAATGCCGGGGAAACGCAGATCCAGACGACCATCAACCAGACGGCGCTCGCCTCGGTCCTGTCGCTGCGCGAACAGCTGCGCGACGTGATCGACCCTGCACCGCTGAAGCTGGACACGCTGCTCGCCATTCGCGGCGTCATCGATTTCAAGGAGCCGGAAGAGAGCGAGGCCGACAAGGCAGCGCGGGAAACGGCCGTCCTCGAGGGCCTGGATCTCGCCCTCGCCGATCTCGCCGCGATGCGCGAGAGCGAAGGCGCAGCCCTCGAACAGGTGCTCCTGAGGGAAATCGGCGAAATGGAAACCCTGCTGGGCGCGATCGAAGCCGATCCGTCGCGCACGCCGTCGGCCATCGCCGCAAGGCTCGTCCAGCAGATCGACTGGCTGACGAGCCATGCCGCCACGCTCGACCGTGATCGTCTGCATGCGGAAACCGCGCTGCTGACCGCCAAGGCCGATGTGCGCGAGGAGCTCGACCGGCTGCGGGCACATATCGCCGCCGCCCGCACGCTTCTGTTCAGGGGCGGCCCCATCGGCCGCAAGCTCGACTTTCTTTGCCAGGAATTTAACCGGGAAACCAATACGATCTGTTCGAAGTCCACCTCCGCCGCCGTCACGGCCGCGGGCGTCGACCTCAAGGTCGTCATCGACCAGTTCCGCGAACAGGTCCAGAATCTGGAGTAATGATGAGACCCGCCGAAACACCCACGAAGGCCTCTACGATTGCGCGCCGGGGCCTGATGCTCGTCATTTCCTCGCCGTCCGGCGCCGGAAAGTCCACGATCGCCCGCAATCTGCTGGAGGCCGATCCGGAGATGAGCATCTCCGTCAGCGTCACCACCCGCAAGCGCCGCCCGAGCGAGATCGACGGTCGACACTATCACTTCAAGACGATCCGCGAGTTCGAGGGCCTGCGCCAGACCGATGCGCTGCTCGAATGGGCCGAGGTGCACGGCAACTACTACGGCACGCCGCGCGATGCGGTGGAAGAGGCGATGTCGGAAGGCCGCGACATGCTGTTCGACATCGACTGGCAGGGCGCCCAGCAGCTCCAGGACAAGATGTCCGGCGACGTCGTCTCGATCTTCATCCTGCCGCCGACGATGGCGGAACTCCAGTCGCGCCTGCACCGCCGGGCCGAAGACACGGACGAGGTCATCGCCACGCGCCTTGCCAATTCGCGCGCCGAGATCGAGCACTGGCTGGAATACGACTACATCGTCGTCAACGAGGATCTGGACACGGCCTTTGCCGCCGTCCGCTCCATCGTCGAAGCCGAACGCCTCCGCCGCGACCGCCGCCCCGGCCTGTTCGAATATGTGCAGGGTCTTCTGACGGAAACGCCGAAGCTCTGACGGCGCCTGGCTCACGGGAGCGCGCTGTGCGCTTCTGCGATGTCCCTAAAGGCTGTTCGCCAGCCGGCAAAACTCTTCCACGGAAAGCGTCTCGGCCCGTCGCTGCGGGTCGATCCCCGCCTTGGCGAGCAGCGTTTCCCCGCCGAGCGATTTGACGCTCTGGCGCAGCATCTTGCGCCTCTGGCCGAAGGCGGCCTGTGTCACGCGTTCCAGTGCCGCGATCGCGCAGGGGATGGGGTTCTCGCGCGGCTCCAGATGCACGACGGTCGAGGTGACCTTGGGCGGTGGCGTAAAGGCCTGCGGCGGCACGTCGAAGGCCATGCGGGCCTCCGTGCGCCATCCGGCAAGCACGCCCAGCCGGCCATAGTGATCGTTCGTCTCGTCCGCCACGATCCGCAAGCCCACCTCGCGCTGGAACATCAGCGTCATCGAGGCGTAGAAGGGCGGCCACGGATCCGCGGTCAGCCAGTTCACCAGAAGCTGCGTGCCGACATTGTAGGGCAGATTGGCGATGATGCGGATCGGGCCGCTGGCTCCGGACTGGCGCGCCAGCTCCGCGAAATCGACCTTCAGCGCATCCCCCTCGATGACCTCAAGCCGGCCGGGATAGTGATCGGAGATTTCGGCAAGCGCCGGCAGACAGCGGCTGTCGCGCTCGATGGCGATCAGCTTGCGGACGCCGAGCGAGAGAATCGCGCGCGTCAGGCCACCGGGACCGGGGCCGACCTCGATGACGGTCGCATCTTCCAGCGGGCCTGCCGTTCGTGCGATCTTCTGGGTGAGGTTGAGGTCGAGGAGGAAGTTCTGGCCGAGCGCCTTCCTGGCGTCCAGCCCGTGGCGCTGGATCACGTCGCGCAGCGGCGGCAGTCCGTCGATGGCGGCCATCAGGCAGCACTCTCGATCGCGGCGCGCTCGGTATCGGCCAGCGTGCGCGCCATGCGCAGGGCGGCGACAAGGCTGTCCGCGCGCGCGATCGTGCGTCCGTCCTGCCGCTGCCCGGCGATGCCGAATGCGGTGCCATGGTCGGGCGAGGTGCGGATGAAGGGCAGGCCGAGCGTGACGTTGACACTGTCGTCGAAGCCCAGCGCCTTGGCCGGGATCAGCGCCTGATCGTGATACATGCAGAGCGCGACGTCGTAGGTGGCGCGGGCCCGGTCGTGGAACATCGTGTCGGCGGGCAGGGGGCCGACGGCGTCGATCCCCTCGGCCTGCAGGCGTTCGACCACGGGGCGGATGATCGCGTCGTCCTCGAGCCCCAGAGCGCCGCTCTCGCCCGCATGCGGGTTGAGCCCGGCGATCGCCAGCCGCGGTGCGGCAAGCCCGAAGCGGGCCTTGAGATCGGCCGCGGTGATGACGGCTGTGCGGTAGATGAGGTCGGCGGTCAGCAGACCCGGCACGTCCTTCAGCGGAATATGGATCGTCACCGGCACCGCCCGGAGCTTCGGGCCGGCCAGCATCATGATCGGCAGCAACGGCGTGTTGCGCGCGACGCTGCCGAGCTCCGCCAGGAACTCGGTATGCCCGGGAAAGCGGAAGCCCGCCGCATAGAGCACGGATTTGGCGATCGGATTGGTCACGACGGCGGCGGTCTGCGAGGCGAGCGTCATCTGGACGGCGGTCTGGATCGCACCGATGATCGCCGGCGCATTGGCGCTGTCGGGCGTGCCTGCGGTCACGGGCGCCGGGCAGGCGATGGGAAACACCGGCAGGCTGCGGGCGAAGAGGCCGGCGGCCGAGCGGTGGTCGGCCTCGGCGATAGGCACGTCGAAACCGAGCAGGCGGGCCCGCTCGGCCAGAACCGCGGGATCGCCGATGAAGAGGAAGGGGGCAAGCCCGAGCGCGTCACGGCGCGTCCAGGCGTCCAGCGTGACGTCGAGCCCGATGCCGGCCGGGTCGCCCATGGTCAGGGCAAGCGGCGCCCGGGTCTCGTCTGTCATGATGGTCCGGTTACTTCGTCAGGATCTGCGCGCGCTTGCGCAGTTCTTCCATGTATTTCACGCTGTTCGGGTCCTCGCCGCCCTTCTGCTTGCCGAGATCCTCGGCACGGAAGACGACTTCGGCCGCCAGATCGTCGGAGACCTGCCGCTTCTTGCAGATGCCGAGATATTCGACGCCCCGTTCGGTCACCCGCGTCGTGGTCGTGTTGCCTTCGCCGGCCTTCTCGACCAGCGGGCGCCAGTCCTCGGGAATCTCCTGCACCATCATGCGGCCGAGATTGCGGATGGAGACGTCGCGCATGGTGGCGGCGAAGGTCTTTGCATCGTCGCAACCCGGATAGGCCGAGCGCGAGGCATTGGCTTCGGCCTGCCGCTTGCCGATGATGGCGTTGCGCTTGGCGGCGGGCACGACGAAAATGACCTGCTGCAGGAAGTATTCGGTCGTCACCGGCTTGGTGCCGCCGTTCTCCTGCATGCGGCGCACCAGCTCCTCGTTGGAGAGACGCCCGCCGCCGGTGCCGAAGCGCAGACGCACGGCACGCGGCCAGCTCATGGAAATCGCGACATAGGATTTGAAATGATCGATGCCGACGCCGGCCTGGGCCAGAACCTGGCTGAGCTGCGCCACGGACAGCTTGTTACCGGCGGCGAACCGCGCAACGGCGGCGTCCACCTCCTCGGTGCTGACCGACTGCTGGAGGCGCAGCACTTCGGCGCGCTTCAGCACTTCGTCGATCATCTGCTCGCGCGCACCGGCGGAGCTCTGCCGCTGCAGCTTGAGGAAAGCGGCGCGCTTGGCGATGTCGCCGGTCGTGATCGGCGTGCCATTGACGACGACGGCGACTCCGGTTCCCGAGCCTGCCGCCGCAGCGGGCAGGGTGGTCGGCAGGCAGAGCGCGCCGGCCAGAAGGCCCGCGCGCAGAATATCTGCCGCCATTCGCAGTGACGATCGCTTTTGCACGGTTCCGTTGCCCATCAGACATCCCCTTCAGAGCAAGCCGCACATTCTAAGGGGCTCGCAAGGCTCCATGAAGCGCCAAGCCTGCGGCCGCGCCCGTTTCCCGCTGGATGCATAAACCATGCGGCCGAATGATGACAAGCCCTCGATATCGCGGGCAACGGGCGCGAGACCGCGCCCGCGCGCCTGTTGTCCCGCACGTTGGCCGTCAGTCCAGCGCGTTGAACGAGCTGTCGCCGACATTGATGTCGCCCAGCGTGCGGAACGAGATCCGCGCACCGATCGACCAGTCATTGGCCAGCGACTGGTCCGGGTCGCGCTCGTTCTTATAGACGAGCGAGAACAGCGTATCCTGGTCGTCATAGGTGACGCCAAGCCCGTTGCGGGTGACGAGGCTGTTGTTGATGTCGTAGGTGACCGAGCCGAACACCGACCAGTATTCGCGGAACCGCCAGGCGGCCGCCGTCTGGATTTCGTCCTGATCGTAGGGCGAGCCGTAGGTCGGCTGCGCCTTGATGCTGGTATAGGTGATGGCCGTCTGCCAGGCGATGCCTTCGTAGCCGACCGAGAAGTCCGTCCGGCGCAGGTCGAAATCCTCCTCGTCCAGCCGGCCGCTGAGGCTGGCCGTCAGCCCGGAGGGCGCATCGATGCCGAACATGCCGACATAGTCGGAGCGATCGGTTTCGAGACCCGAATCGGCGCCCACCTTCACGAGGTCGTCCGTCGCGAAGGAGTTGACGCCGCCGAGATGGAAGGACTGGCCGACGATGCTGCGAACGCCGTAGCCATTGCCGAGCGTGCCCGTGTAGCGCAGGCCGAGATTGGCGCGCGAGCCGCCCTCGATACGATCGAAGCCCGAAAACTTGTCCCGCTCGAACAGGTTGGTCGCGTCGAACACGAAGCTCTGCGCATCCTCATTCGGCAGGCTGCCCGGATTGCTCTCGTCCGGACGAACATAGACCTGCGCGATCGGCTCCAGGATGTGACTGCTGTTGGCGGTCGCCATCAGGATCGGATAGCGCGCCTCGAGCCCGGCCGTCGCCATGCCGCGCGTCGAGGTGTCGTCGCCATTGTAGTCGCCGGTATATGCCGGGCCGGGATTGTCCATCGTCAGGCCGAGAATATCGCCGCGCGCCGCCAAAAGCGGCGTCAGCGACAGGCCGCCGGGCACGATGAAGGTCTTCTTCCACTCGGCTTCCGCCGTCAGGCGATGCGCCGTGCCTTCGAGACCGCGGAACCGGTCCACGCCGAACACATCGACGGAGTCTTCCCTGTTGCGGTTGACGTTGGTGAGGTTGACGGTCGCGGAAAGCTCGCCGCCGGCAACCGCCTGCGGTGCCGTATAGTCATAGTCGAGGACCTGCGCGTAGGCCTGCTTGTTTTCGGCGACGCTGTCGGGATCGGCATCCTGAATATCGAAGTAGAAGGCGCGCAGGTCGAAATAATTGCGCTTTCCGAGGCCCGTCAGATAGGCCTGATTGGTGTGAGTCGTCCCGTCGAACGTCGAGAGTTCGTAGGTCTTGGCGAAGTTGTTGTCGCTCTGCACGAGGACATCCCAGCCGAACGACCAGCGCGGGTTGATCTTGAAGTCGGCGCGCGAGCCGATGAGGCCGCGTTCCGTTTCCTGCGCGTCCACGGTTCCGTCCGTAAACGAGCTGCGATCCATCTGGCTGATGCCCGCCATGCGCAGAACATGCTGCCCGGTCTCGAAGCGCTGGCGGAACTCGCCTTCCAGCAGGAAGCCTTGCCGTGTCAGGCCTGTCGCCGTGACGGTCGCGTCCATCGTTGGCGAGATCGCCCAGTAATAGGGAACGCTGACGCCGGCACCCAGCTTCTGCGTGTAGCGGAAGCGCGGAAACAGGAAGCCGCTCTTGCGCTTCACCGTGCCGTCGGGAACCTCCAGCACCGGCAGGTACAGGATCGGCTTGCCGAACAGTTCGAAGCGCGCATTCTCCAGCCGCACCGTGTGCGTCTTGCCGTTCTGGATGATGCGCTGCGCCTTGATGTGCCAGAGCGAGCGGTAGTCCGGATTGGTCGCGCAGGGCGTGCAGGCCGTGTAGACCGCCTGGTTCAGGATGATCTCGTCGCCGTTGCGCCGCTCGCCATTGACGGCGGCGAGCTTGGTCAGGTCGGTCGTCTCGACGCGCATCGTCTCGATGAAGCCATCGGCGAAATTGTCCGTGACGTCCATCTTCTCGGCATAGATCTTGTTGCCGGTCGGCTCGATCAGCTCGATCTGGCCGGTCGCGACGATTCGGCCGGTCTTCTGGCTGTATTCGACCTGCTGGGCGACCATCTGGTAGCCGCCGTAATTGATCTGCACGGCGCCGCGCACGATCACGCGTTCGGCGTCGCGATTGTACACGAGCTCGTTGGCCGACAGAACCATCTTGGCGTCGTCGGGCAGCTTCGGCGCGAGCGTGGTCGGCGCCGACTGAGCGAAGGCCGAACCGGACGCGCCGGGAGATACGGAAAGGCATGCAACGCTGGAAAGCAGTATGGCCGCCAGTAGCCTTGTATGATTGCGGTCACAGCCCGCCACTAGCCATCCTCCTGATGCAACAAAATCGTGGACCCCAGCGCCATCGCGACAACAACCGGCAACCAGGCTGCAACGAACGGAGGCAAGATGCCGCTGCTCCCGAATGCTCTGACCAGCACGGTCACGACATAAAGCACGAAGCCTGCCAGGATTCCACCGAGAATTACCGAGCGCGATTGGTGGAAGCGGCTGAATTTCAGCGACACGCTTGCGGCAATCAGCGTCATGGCGACGAGAAGAAGGGGCAGCGACAACAGCGAATGAAGCTGGGTCTGCATGCCATAGGTCGGAAATCCGAAGGATTTCGCGATTGAAATCTTGTGGGGCAGATCGAAAAACGGAATGGATTCAGCTTTGTCCAGCGACTCCTGAACGAATTCCGCCCGCAGATTGGTCGGAAGTCGTGCCGTTTCGAAACGCTTCGGCAGTACGCCGTTGCGCGTCTCGGTCACCCCGTTCAGCAACCAGTAACCATCTTCGAGTTTTGCGTTCTGCGCATCCTGCCGGAAGACGATGCGGCCCTGCTTGTCGAGGTGGATCACCGTGACGGTGACGAGCGTCCGGCCGTCGTCCTGCACGGAGCGGGCGCCGATGATGCTGTCGTCGTCGCCATAGATCTGGCGCAGCCACGGAATGGTCTTGGAGCCGCGCGAGGACGAGCTTCCCCAGTTGGTCTCCAGAAGCTCGGCGCTGCGCGACCCCCAGGCGGCGATCGGGTTGAGGATGGCAACGGCCAGTCCGCCGAAGATGAGGGCGCCCAGCACGAAGGGCTGAAGGAACTGCCAGGCCGAGATGCCGGCCGCCCGCGTCACGACCAGCTCATAGCGGCGGTTGAGCGCGATCAGCGTTACCATGCCGGCAAACAGCGCGATGAAGGGCACGGTCTGCTGCATGATCATGGGAATGCGCATCGCGGTCATCAGCAGCGCGCCGCCGAGCGAGTAGCCCGGCAGGTTCGACATGCGGTTGGAGAGTTCGCTGAAATCGATGATGAAGACGAGCGAGAACACGCCGATGAGGAACCAGCCGATCGTTACCATGAAGCGGCGAAAGAAGTAGATCTTGAGCGTGCTCATCGGATCAGCGCGCCTCCCGGTCGGAATTGCCGAACCGCAGCAGGCGGATCCGGCCGGTCAGGTCGGCAAATTTTTCCTGCAGGGTCTTGGGAATGACAAGCCGCTTGTTGCTCGCCAGCTGGCGAATGCACAGGAACGTCGTGATGGCGGGAATGACGTACATCAGCGGCACGAAGAACTGTTCTTCCTCCGCCCCGTTCGCCGCATAGAAGGTCATCCAGCGGAAGAGCAGCATCAGCAGCAGGGCGGTCGCCGTCGGGTGCAGGCGGGCTTCGCGGTGCGAGCGCGCGTCGCTGCTGACCACGAGGCCGATGAGCGCGAAGATGATCGGGAACGTCCACTCCGTCAGCCGGCGATGCAGCTCGGCGATATAGGTCTGCGGACGGCGCTGGTAGTTGCTGTCGGCAGGATCGGGGTGAAGCAGCGTGAAGAGATCCTGGTCCTGGGCGCGCAGGGTCGCCGCACCCACCTTCCGGGTCATCTCGGTCAGGTCGAAGGCGTAGCTGTCGAATTTGATGATGGAGACGCCGCCATCCGGCAGCTTCCGGTGCACTTCGCCGTCCTTCATCACCAGCGCGGAGCTGGCCTCGTCCACCGCACCTTCGCGGGCATAATAGACGAACTCGACGTTCGGATCGCGCGAATCACCGACGAAGATGCCGGTGAGGACGCCGCCGCCGCGCCGGCCGCCGATCTGGATGTAGAGCCCGTCGGCGATCTTGCGGAAGGTGTTCTCCTGCACGACCGAGGAGAGAAGATCGGCATTGGCGCTCGCGATCATCTGGCGCACTTCCTGGCGCACCATCGGCTCCACGAAATTGTCCACGGTGAAGGAGACGGCGCTGACCGCGAGCGCCAGCCCGAGAATGGGGCGCAGGATGATGCCGCGGCTGCCGCCGGCCGATTCGATCACCGTCAGTTCCGAATCGTTGTTCATCGTCGCCAGGGCCTGCGTGATGCCGATGGCGAGCGCGAACGGCAGGACGAGCGGAATGACGGTCGGCAGAATGAGCGTCGCGAGCTGCACGAAGGCGCCGATCGACTGGCCGGTGTCGGTCACCAGATTGATGCGCTGCAGGGCCTGCGTGGTCCAGATGATGCCGAGCACCGGCAGCAGTGCCGACAGGAACATCTGCACCACACGCCGCAGAATATAGCTCTGGAGAATGGTCATCGCAGCCTGTTCCGGGCGCATGCCGGCACGGACGGGTCCGTCCGGCGGGCTGCTCTGGCGCACGAGCGCTGTTGGGCTTTGATCATCATCGGTATCGCAGTAGCCAAGTTGCTGAGGGCCCGCAACGCTCAGGCTGTCATCGATGTCTAGATTTTCCCATTTGGTGTCTTTTTGGTGACGCATCGATCCGATCGCACCGCGCGGATCGAACGGCCATTTCTCAGGTTCGCCCGACGGACAGGCGGCAAGGTCCGCGGGTTTTGCTTGGCGTTTGCGTTGCGTCACGCTACGTCGGTGGACAAGACGCGATGAACGATGGACGACGTCGTGCCTGTGGAAAAACATGCTTTAAAGACGCTGCCCCGGGGACGTCCGGGCGGCGGAAGGATCGGAGCGAAAATGGCCGGAATGTTCGAGATTGTCTTCAAGGAGCAGCGCAAGAAGACGGAAGGCACCGTTCTGTGCCTGGTGGCTGCCGAGCACGAGGCCGCGGGTGCGGCGACGATCGACCCCTCGGGCGTCATCGCGCGGGCGGCCAGGACCGGAAAGTTCAAGGCGCGCGCCCTCTCGACGCTCGATATTCTCGCGCCGGAAGGCTCGCCGGCCGACCGCATCTTCCTCCTCGGCCTCGGCGATCCCAAGGCGCAGACGGCGCATGACTGGCTGAAGGCGGGCGGAACCGCAGCGGCGAAGCTGCGCGGCGCAGGCGACGCCACCGTGTTCCTGGACGCGCCCGGCGTCGAGATCACGCCGCGTGCGGCCGCCGATTTCGCGCTCGGCATGGAGCTGAACGCCTACCGCTTCGACAGCTACAAGACGAAGAAGAAGCCGGACGAGGAGCCGACGCCGCAGCGCACGAAGGTAACGATCGTCACCGCGATCGCCGACGCGGCGAAGAAGGGACTGGCGCTGTCGGAAGCCGTCTCCGAAGGCGTCTTCATCGCCCGCGACCTCGTCAACGAGCCGCCGAATGTGCTCGGGCCCATCGAATTCGCCGCCAAGGCCAAGGCGCTCGAAGAGCTCGGCGTCGAGGTCGAGATCCTCGGCGAAAGCGAAATGAAGGACCTCGGCATGGGCGCGCTTCTCAGCGTGGCGCAAGGCTCCGCCCGTCCGCCGCGCCTTGTGGTCATGCGCTGGAACGGCGGCGCGAAGAAGGAAAAGCCCGTCGCCTTCATCGGCAAGGGCGTCGTGTTCGATTCGGGTGGCATCTCCATCAAGCCCGGTGCCGGCATGGAGGACATGAAGGGCGACATGGGCGGAGCCGCCGCGGTGACGGGCCTGATGCACGTGCTCGCCGCGCGAAAGGCCAAGGCCAACGTCGTCGGCATCATCGGCCTCGTGGAGAACATGCCGGACGGCAATGCTTATCGTCCGGGCGATATCGTCACCTCCATGTCGGGGCAGACGATCGAGATCATCAACACCGACGCCGAAGGCCGCCTCGTGCTGTGCGATGCGCTCTGGTATTGCAACGAGCGTTTCCAGCCACGCTTCATGATCAACCTCGCCACGCTGACGGGGGCGATTCTGGTCGCGCTCGGCGGCCACCAGGCCGGCCTGTTCTGCAACGACGACACGCTTGCCGGCGAGATCACGCAGGCAGGCCTCGTGACGCAGGAGCGCGTCTGGCGCATGCCGCTCGGCCCGGAATACGACAAGATGATCGACAGCAAGTTCGCCGATATGAAGAACACCGGCGGCCGCCATGCCGGCTCGATCACCGCGGCGCAGTTCCTCAAGCGCTTCGTCAAGGATACGCCCTGGGCACATCTCGACATCGCCGGCACGGCCATGGGCTCGCCGACCGACGAGATCAACCAGTCCTGGGCGTCCGGTTACGGCGTTCGCCTGCTGAACGAGCTGGTGCGCGCGCACTACGAGAGCTGAGCGACCTTCTGAAAGGCATGGGCCCGACGTGACGGACATCCTGTTCTACCACCTGACCGAATCGAAGCTGGAGGACGCCCTGCCGCCGCTGGTCGACAAGAGCGTCGAGCGTGGCTGGCGGGTCGTCGTCCAGACGGCCGATACGGACCGGCGCGACAGGCTGGACGACCACCTCTGGACGTGGCGGGAGGACAGCTTTCTCCCGCATGCCACCGACGACGGCCCGCATGCGGCGGTGTCGCCGGAAAACCAGCCGGTGCTGCTGACCACGGGCGCCGGCAACGCCAACAACGCGACTGTCCGCTTTCTCGTGGACGGCGCGGTGCCCCCGGATCTCGCGTCCTACGACCGCGTCGTCTTCATGTTCGACGGCTACGACCAGCCGCAGCTCGAAGGGGCGCGCGCCCAGTGGAAACGGCTGAAGGGCGAAGGCCACGCGCTGACCTACTGGCAGCAGAGCAGCGAGGGTCGGTGGGAGAAGAAAGCATGACGGACGCCGGGACGCCGCCGCTCAAGGCCCGAACCCGACCGACGGGCGTGACGGCAAGCGTCGGGCGCACGGGCTTTCCGCATCTGAAAAGCGTCACGGGCGGCACGCTCGACATCGTAACCGGGGCGTCGCAGCCGGGCTTCAACCCGATCGATCTTCTCTATGCCTCGCTGTCCGCCTGCCTCGTGCTCAGCGCCCGCATCGCCGCCAGCCGCATGGGCATCCTTGCCGGCCTGACCGATATTCGGGCGGAGGTCACTGGCGAGAAGACCACGGACGACCCGAGCAGGATCACCCGCTTCGATATCGTGTTCACGTTCACGGGCGACCTGGATGCAGACACGCGCCGGCATCTGGCGGGGGCGGCGGAAGAGATCTGCACCGTCAGCAACACGCTGAAAGGCGATGCGCTGTTCGACATTCGGATCGCGGACTGAGCGGCAAGCTTTCATCGGGACGTGCGGCAACTCCCGCTTGGATCTTTCAAAGCCACATCCCGAACATGAAACGGGCCGCTTTCGCGGCCCGTTTTACATTCATCTTTAGCGCGAAACCTCAGCGGCGGATGTAGAGGTTGTCGTCGTCGCGCTGGCGGCCGCCGAGCGCTGCACCGATGCCGGCGCAGATGGCGCCGATGAGGAGCGACATGGCGCCGATCAGGGCGGTGGTGGCGCTCGCCTTGCGGGCGGTCTCTGCGGCATCTGCCGCCGCGGTCTTGGCGTCCTCGATGGTCTTCAGCACGCCGTCGACACGGTTGTTGGCATCGGCTTCCGACAGGCCCGTGCGCGCCGCGATCAGCTGCGACAGGTAGGTGCGGTCGCCTTCCGGGATCGTGCCGGTCGTTGCGCCATTCATCAGGATGCGCGACACCTCGGACGTTGCGTCCGTGCCGTTGCCGCCAGTCTGCGCGGTGCGCGGATCGGCCGGGCGGAGAAGCGTATCGACGAAATAGGACGTCGCATTGCCCGCACTGTCGGACGTGGCTGCAGCGCCTGCCGTCGTTGCCGCCGCTGCGCCGGTCAGCGAGGCTGCAGCCTGCACGCCGGTGCCGATGGTGGAGGAGACGACGGAGCCGAGCAGGCCGGCGGCGACCAGCGTTGCGATCGCCCAGGCGAGAATGCCGTGCGCGGTGTCGCGGAAGAACGCCTCGTCATTGTGGATGCCGCTCCACTTGGTCCGCAGTCGCCCGGTCATGTAGCCGCCGAAAGCGGAGGACAGCCACTGAACGATGATGAGCCAGACGGCCGCCGAAACGGCGAAGGTCGTGACCGAGGGGCCATCGCCGCCGAAGGGCGATGCGAGGCTGAGGCCGAGGCCGGAGCCGAGCAGGGTGAGAAGCAGGGTCAGTGCCGATGCAGCGACGGCGCCCGCGAAGATGGCGCCCCAGCTGACGGCGGATTTGGCGGATTCGGCCGAGGAGACGGACGCCGCCGCCGCGGGAATGGCGGCGGAGAGGGGCTTTGCCATCCGGATCTCCTAGCGCACGAACAGCATGATCAGGATGATGATCGGGATCGGAATCCCCAGCAGCCAGAGTAGAATTCCGCGACCCATGATGTCTCTCCTTGAATGGCCGGACACACGCTCCGGCTTTGACGACCGTCAACGAGGCAAGGAGAGAAAAGTTCCGAGGAATCAGACGAAGAGCACACGCCTTCCGCCTGAAATGAAACGCTTTTTTAGCCGGGTGGCGAAAGCGGGCCGAATCAGGCCTGCGTGCCGCCGACGGTCATGTCGTTCATGCGCAGGTGCGGCTGGCCGACGCCCACGGGCACCCACTGTCCGCCCTTGCCGCAATTGCCCATGCCGGTGTCGAGGGCCAGGTCGTTGCCGATCATGGTGATGCGCTTCATGGCGTCCGGGCCGTTGCCGATCAGCATGGCGCCCTTGACCGGCGCTCCGACCTTGCCGTTTTCGATCAGATAGGCCTCGGTGCAGCCGAACACGAACTTGCCGGAGGTGATGTCCACCTGGCCGCCGCCGAACGACACGGCATAGATGCCGCGTTTGACCGATGCGATGATCTCCTCCGGCGTCTTGTCGCCGGCGAGCATGTAGGTGTTGGTCATGCGCGGCATCGGCACGTGGGAGTAGGATTCGCGTCGGCCGTTGCCGGTGGCCTTCATGCCCATCAGGCGGGCATTCTGCCGGTCCTGCATGTAGCCGACCAGCTTGCCGTCGTCGATCAGCACGTTGTAGGCCGAGGGCGTGCCTTCGTCGTCCACGGTCAGCGATCCCCGGCGCTGCTCGATCGTCCCGTCGTCCACCACGGTCACGCCCTTGGCCGCGACCTGCTCGCCGATCAGGCCGGCGAAGGCGGAGGTCTTCTTGCGGTTGAAGTCGCCCTCGAGCCCGTGACCCACGGCCTCGTGCAGCATCACGCCCGGCCAGCCCGACGACAGCACCACATCCATGGTGCCGGCCGGCGTGTCGATCGCCTCGAGATTGACGAGCGCCTGCCGCAGCGCCTCATCCGCGCCGTAGCGCCAGGTCTCGCCGGTCATGAGGTCGCCGAAGCCGCGCCGCCCGCCGAAGCCGTAGGAGCCGCTTTCCTGTTTGTCGCCTTCACCGACGACGACGGAAACATTGACCCGCGTCATGGGCCGGATGTCCTGCACATGCTCGCCATCGGCGCGCAGAATATCCACCACCTGCCAGCTGGCCGCGATGGAGGCCGTAACCTGCCGGACCTTCGGATCCTTCGCCCGGACATAGGCGTCGATCTCCGACAGCAGTGCCACCTTCGCCTCGAAGCTCGGCTCGCCGATCGGGTTCTCGTCGCCGTAGAGCTTGCGATTGGTCTTCTGGGGTGCGGCCGCATAGGTGCCGGCATAACCGCGCGTGACGGCGGACACCGCGTCCGACGCGCGCTTCAGCGCCGCGAGCGACAGATCGCCGGAATGGGCGTAACCGACCGCTTCGCCGGCCACGGCCCGCAGGCCAAACCCCTGGTCGGTGTTGAAGCTTCCGCCCTTCAGGCGGCCATTGTCGAAGGAGAGCGATTCCGACTGGATGTGCTCCATGAACAGTTCGCCGTCGTCGGCGCCCTGCAGCGTCTCGGCAAGAATACGCCGGACCGCCGCCTCGTCTCCGTCGAACAGGGTGATGAGGTCGGTGTTCATGTCGGGCACTCCGTCAGCAAGGTGAAGCCGCTATGTAGGCACGCGCCGGGGGAGGGGCAAGGCATCGCCAGGGTGTGCGCCGCGGGTCGAGAAAGGCACCGCTCAAACCTTAAGGCAGCGCGTCATACCCCTCGCCAAATCCCTTGAGATCGACGGGAATGCCGATACCCTCTTCCGGCGACTGGAAGACGATGAAGGTCGCGGTGGCGCCCGAGCGGAAGGTCTTCAGCAGCTCTTCCTCCAGCACCACCTCGGCATAGCAGCCGTCGGAGAAGCAGCGCACGAAATAGGCGCGGCCGATATCCTTGCCGTCGACGTTCAGCCCGAGACCGTTGGGCAACAGCACGCCCAGCGGCGCGAGGACGCGCAGGATCTTCGCCTTGCGGTCGGCGGTCTTCAGCACCACCACCGACAGACCGACTTCCGGCCGGTCCTCGGCGATCACGTTCTGCATCAGCGCGCACTGTTCGGCCGAAGCGCCGGCCGGCTGGTCGCAGACGATGGACCAGGCGCCATGGTTCGACTTGACGGTGCCCGGGGCCGCAGGCGTCTGCTGCTGAGCGACAGCCGCGACGGGCAGAAGCGCCAGAGCCATGGCGGCTCCGATGATCGACGGGCGAAAAAGCAGGGACAGGCCCATGAAAACCTCAAAATACCGAATCAGTCCGGCTATTCTTGGAGAGCCGGCCCGGAAATGAAAACCCCCGGAGGGGCGCGTGACGTCTCGTGCCGTCCGTCTTCTCCGGTGTCCCGTCGAAAGCCGAACCCGTTCCATCGAAGGCCAAAGACAGGTGTCGAAGGCAGGCGACGTTCTATCGAAGCGCGGTGTGGCGGAAATACGACCCGGATTTCCGGCCTTTCCCCGCGCACATCACGTCTGCGGCACCATCTATCCCGCAGACATGCACCCTGTCCACCTCCGCGCGAAATGCCGCATGGAGAAGGTCTGCGCCATGGTGGCGGCTGCGGCCGTTCTGTGGCATTCTGTAAGGGAGGAGCAGGCCGTTTGCCGGGACGCATGGACAGATGTTGCGGCACTGGTCAAACTGTGGTTTGAAGCGCTGTCGAGGGCGGAGATTGTTCGATCCGGCGAAAGCGGGATGGAGAGGGGAATTACGAATGGTGAGAAACAAGGCTTTTGCGGGTCTCGCGGCATGTGTGACGGCGGCAAGCTGTCTGCTTTCCGCGGGCACGGCGCTCGCGGACAAGCCCGTCAACTGGCAGACCAATTTCCAGGCCGCCGCAACCGGCATCATGGAAGAGGTCACCTGGTTCGAGCATTACACGCTGTGGTTCATCATTCCGATCACGCTGTTCGTGCTGGCGCTGCTGGTCGTCGTGGTCGTCAAGTTTCGCGAGAAAGTGAACCCGGTTCCCTCACGCACCAGCCACAACACCGCCATCGAGATCGCCTGGACCGTCGGCCCCGTCGTGGTCCTCCTGTTCCTGGCCATTCCGTCCTTCCAGCTTCTGACCGCGCAGCTGACCCCGCCGGCCAACCCGGACCTCACCCTCAAGGCGACCGGGAACCAGTGGTACTGGTCCTACGAGTATGAAGTCGGCGAGAGCCCGCTTTCCTTCGACAGCCTGCTGATGAAGGAAGAAGACCGCGCGGCCCTCGGCAAGGAAGACAAGAGCGCCTATCCGCGCCTGCTCGCGGTCGACAACGAAGTGGTCGTTCCCGTCGGCAAGACGGTGCGCGTGCTCGTCACCGCCGCCGACGTCATCCACGCCTTCGCCATGCCGGCCTTCGGCGTCAAGATCGATGCCGTGCCCGGGCGTCTCAACGAGACCTGGTTCAAGGCCGATCGCGAGGGCCTCTATTACGGCCAGTGTTCCGAGCTCTGCGGCAAGGATCACGCCTTCATGCCGATCGCCATCCGCGTCGTCAGCCAGCAGCAGTACGACACGTGGCTGACCGCCGCCGCCGCCAATGTCGGCGACGCCAACAAGGCCCTGATGGCCTCCGTCGATGCGGTGAAGACGACCGACGTCGCCACCGCCGCAGCACAGTAATTCGGGGAGCTGGAAACAATGGCCGGAACAACCGCGCACACCGATCACCTTCACGATCATTCGCTCGACCATGCGCATGACGATCACGTCCACAAGCCGCTGACCTTCTTTCAGCGCTGGTTCCTGTCCACAAACCACAAGGATATCGGCACGCTGTACCTGATCTTCGCGATCTTCGCGGGCATCATCGGCGGCACGCTGTCGGTCTTCATGCGCGCCGAGCTGCAGGAGCCGGGCATCCAGATCTTCCACGGTCTGGCGTCCATGGTCTACGGCTTCGAGGGCGACGCCGCCATCGACGGCGGCAAGCATATGTACAACGTGTTCACGACCGCGCATGCGCTCATCATGATCTTCTTCATGGTCATGCCGGCCATGATCGGCGGGTTCGCCAACTGGATGGTGCCGATCATGATCGGCGCGCCGGACATGGCCTTCCCGCGCATGAACAACATCTCCTTCTGGCTGATCATCCCAGCCTTCCTGCTCGTCCTCCTCTCCATGTTCGTGGAAGGCCCGGCCGGCGGCTATGGCGCGGGCGGGGGCTGGACGATCTATCCGCCGTTCTCGACCTCGGGGCAACCGGGGCCCGCGATGGATCTCGTGATCCTCGGGCTACATATCGCCGGCGCCTCCTCGATCCTCGGCGCGATAAATTTCATCACCACCATTCTCAACATGCGCGCACCGGGCATGACGCTGCACAAGATGCCGCTCTTTGCCTGGTCGGTGCTGATCACCGCCTTCCTTCTGCTCCTGTCGCTTCCGGTTCTGGCCGGCGGCATCACCATGCTCCTGACGGACCGCAACTTCGGCACCTCCTTCTTCGCGCCGGAAGGCGGCGGCGACCCGATCCTGTTCCAGCACCTGTTCTGGTTCTTCGGTCACCCCGAGGTCTACATTCTCATCCTGCCCGGCTTCGGCATCATCAGCCACATCGTCTCGACCTTCTCGCGCAAGCCGATCTTCGGCTATCTCGGCATGGCCTATGCGATGGTGGCGATCGGCGCCGTCGGCTTCATCGTCTGGGCGCACCATATGTACACGGTCGGCATGTCGCTCGACACCCAGCGCTACTTCGTGTTCGCCACCATGGTCATCGCCATTCCCACGGGCGTGAAGATCTTCTCCTGGATCGCGACGATGTGGGGCGGCTCGATCCGCTTCGCGACGCCCATGGTCTGGGCGATCGGCTTCATCTTCCTGTTCACGGTCGGCGGCGTCACGGGCGTCCAGCTCGCCAATGCCGGTCTCGACCGCGCGCTGCACGACACCTATTACGTGGTCGCCCACTTCCATTACGTCCTGTCGCTGGGCGCCGTTTTCGCCATCTTCGCCGGCTGGTACTACTGGTTCCCGAAGATGAGCGGCTACATGTACAACGAGTTCATCGGCAAGCTGCACTTCTGGGTCATGTTCATCGGCGTCAACCTGGTGTTCTTCCCGCAGCATTTCCTCGGTCTCGCCGGCATGCCGCGCCGCTACATCGACTATCCCGATGCGTTTGCCGGCTGGAACTTCGTCTCCTCGATCGGCTCCTACATCTCGGCCGTCGGCGTCCTGATCTTCCTCTACGGCGTCTGGGAAGCTTTCTCCAAGAAGCGCGTTGCCGGTGACAATCCGTGGGGCGAGGGCGCCAACACGCTCGAATGGCAGCTCTCGTCTCCGCCGCCATTCCACCAGTGGGAGCAGCTGCCCCGCATTCGGTAAGGCTTCGGGGGAGGGCGGCTGTGGCTGCCCCTCATTCGCCTGTCGGCACCTTCTCCCCGCTTGGCGGGGCGAAGGGACATGCGGCCAACGCTCGCTTCACAACGCAGCTCGGGGCGTGTCCCAACACTTGGGGCACGTCCCCTCTCCCCGCAAGCGGGGAGAGGGTTAGGGTGAGGGGCAGGCAGTCCCACCCGGAAACGTAAGGAACACAACTGGAATGACCGTCATCGACACCACCGGAAACCTCAACGACGGCGATATCCGCCTGTCGGAGGCCTCGGCGCGCGATTACTGGGCGCTCCTGAAACCCCGCGTCATGTCGCTCGTGGTGTTCACGGCCTTTGCCGGCATGGTGCTGGCGCCGGGCCATATCAACCCGTTCATCGGCTTTGTCGCCGTCCTCTGCATCGCGGTGGGAGCCGGCGCGTCCGGCGCGCTCAATATGTGGTACGACGCCGATATCGATGCGGTGATGAAGCGGACCGCGACGCGGCCCATCCCCGCCGGCCGCATCACGGGTGAGGAAGCGCTCGGCTTCGGCCTGACGCTCTCGGCCTTCTCGGTCTGCATCCTCGGGCTCGTGGTCGGCTGGTTCGCCGCCGGCTTCCTCGCCTTCACCATCTTCTTCTATGCCGTCGTCTACACGATGTGGCTGAAGCGGGCGACGCCGCAGAACATCGTCATCGGTGGCGCGGCCGGCGCCTTTCCGCCGATGATCGGCTGGGCCTGCGTCACCGGCGGCGTCTCCATCGAGAGCACCGTCCTCTTTCTCATCATCTTTCTCTGGACCCCGGCGCATTTCTGGGCGCTCGCCCTGTTCAAGATGGGCGAATACGGCGCCGTCGGCGTGCCGATGCTTCCCAACGTCAAGGGCATCCCGGCAACCAAGGTGCAGATTCTCGTCTATGCCGTCCTGACGGCGGTTGCCGGCATCTGTCCGACGCTGCTCGGATTTGCCAGTGTCGGTTATGGCGTCGTCGCCCTGGCGCTCGGCCTCGGCTTCGTCTGGTACGCCATCAAGGTGCAGTCCATGTCCGAGACGGACGAGAAGATGCTGCCCGCCAAGAAGCTCTTCGCCTTCTCGCTGGTCTATCTCTTCGCGATCTTCTCGGCGCTGCTGGCGGACCGCGCGGTGCTGGCCCTGCTCTCCGCCTTCGGAAAGGGCTTCTGATGGATCTCGTCACGCTCACCCCGGCGCAGAAGCGGGCCCGCCGCGGCCGCAACATCGCGCTCGGCCTCGTGCTCTTCGGTCTGGTGGCGCTGTTCTACGTCGTCACGCTCGTCAAATTCTCGAACGGCTTGGCGCAGTAGGAGACGGGCGGTCATGACAGGGCATCCGGCACGACCCACACCACAGGCCGAACGCCGCAACGGCGTGATCGTCGGCGCCTGCGTCGCCTTCGTCGTGGGCATGGTCGGCATGGCCTATGCCGCGGTGCCGCTCTACGACATGTTCTGCAAGGTCACAGGCTATAACGGCACGACGAAGCGCGTCGAGCAGGCCTCCGACACGATCCTCGACAAGACCATTCGCATCACCTTCGATGCCAATACGTCCGGCGATCTGCCCTGGCGCTTCACGCCGGTTGTGCGCGAGATCTCGCCGAAGATCGGCGAGACGGTGCAGGTGGCGTTCAAGGCGAAGAATCTGGCGGATGTTCCCACGACGGGGCAGGCCGTCTTCAACGTCACGCCCATGCAGGGCGCCGCCTACTTCAACAAGGTCCAGTGCTTCTGCTTTACGGAAACCACGCTTCAGCCGGGCGAGGAGCTGGAGATGCCGGTCGTCTTCTTCGTCGATCCGGAGATCGTCAAGGCGGCGGAAACGAAAGACATCGGCACGCTGACCCTGTCCTACACCTTCTATGCGCGCCAGCCGTCCAAGCCGGTCGCCGCCCTGAAGCCCAAGGACGGCACCGCGCCGGACAGAAAACTTTAACGCGTCGCGCCGGCAGGACCGGCGGGGCGTGAACGACATCAGGAGACCGATCGCACGCTTGTAATCCGGCGGGCGTTCGGGAAGAGTGGGACGGCAGGACCGGACCGCTTCAGGCGAGGGGACGACGGGGAGAACGACATGGCCGATACGCATCAGAAGAACCACGACTACCACATCATCGATCCCAGCCCCTGGCCGCTGCTCGCCTCCATCGGCGCCTTCGTCATGGCCTTCGGCGGCGTCGCCTATATGCGCTATCTCTCGGGCGGCTCGTTCAAGATGTTCGGGCTGGAGTGGGCCAATCCGTGGATCCTCTTCATCGGCCTCGCGATCGTGCTCTACACCATGTATGCCTGGTGGGCGGATACGGTGAAGGAGGCCCATGAGGGCCACCACACCCGCGTCGTCTCGCTGCACCTGCGCTACGGCATGATCATGTTCATCGCGTCGGAAGTGATGTTCTTCGTCGCCTGGTTCTGGGCCTATTTCGATGCCAGCCTGTTTCCGGGCGAGGCCATCCAGGCAACCCGCACCACCTTCACCGGTGGCCAGTGGCCGCCGAAGGGCATCGAGGTTCTCGATCCCTGGCACCTGCCGCTCTACAACACCGTCATTCTGCTGCTGTCGGGCACCACGGTCACCTGGGCGCACCACGCGCTGCTCCACGGCGACCGCAAGGGCCTCATCAACGGCCTGACGCTGACAGTCCTGCTCGGCGTGCTCTTCTCCTTCGTACAGGCCTACGAGTATCTGCACGCCCCCTTCGCCTTCAAGGACTCGATCTACGGCGCCACCTTCTTCATGGCGACCGGCTTCCATGGCTTCCACGTCCTCGTCGGCACCATCTTCCTCGCCGTCTGCCTCATCCGGGCGCTGCGCGGCGACTTCACGCCCCAGCAGCACTTCGGGTTCGAAGCCGCCGCCTGGTACTGGCACTTCGTCGATGTGGTCTGGCTCTTCCTCTTCTTCTCCATCTATATCTGGGGTGGCTGGGGCGCACCGCTCGCCGGCTGATCACTCGCGAAACACCGGACGGACGCGTCGGCGCCCGTTCTCAAGCGGCCCTTCGGCCGCAGTCTCCACACACGCGTCAAGACCCGCCATCCCAAAGCCATGGGATGGCGGGTTTTTTAAAGCGCCACATCGAGACTTCGTTTCTCGGTCATTCGCGGAAGAGCGAAAAAATCGATCCCGTCAGCGACGGAACCCTTGCCAGACCGATCTCCGGCCAGACAATTTTCCGACTTCCGACTTCCGACTTCCGACTTCCGACTTCCGACTTCCGACTTCCGACTTCCGACTTCCGGATCTCAGTCGTAGAACGCCTCGACCGTCTTGCGGCTGCCGAGCATGAAGATATCGGCGATATGGCGCAGCGGGGCGACGTCCACCTCGGAGCGACCGGCGCGGACGAGATCGTGGAAGCGGGCATAGAGCGTCGGATATTCGGTTTCCTGCTCGTCGGCGCGCATCACCCCGTCCACGGAGAGCCGGGCGCCGCCATTGCCGAGAATCATCGTGCCCGCATCGGTCTCCACGATGATGTCCCAGCGGTCGTCGCTCGACTGGCGGCGCCAGTCCATGTCGGCGGTCACCGGAATGCCCGAGGCGCTCTGGAAGTCGATCTGGGCGGCGATGGGTGCATCGCGGTTTTCGGGGATTTCGAGCGTCGAGCGGGTCACGAACACCGGCATGGGCAGGATATGCGTCATGATCGACAAGGCGTTGATGCCGGGATCGAACACGCCGAGGCCGCCCGCTTCCCAGATCCAGTCCTGGTTCGGATGCCAGCGCCGCACGTCCTCGTTCCAGATGATATCCACCCGCGAGATGGTCTTGTCGGCGAGAAATGCGCGTGCCGGCTCCACAGCCGGTCCGAATCGCGAATGCCAGCTGGTGAACAGGGTGACGTTCTTCTCGATGGCCAGAGCTTCGAGAATGGCGACCTCGCTCAGCGTCGCGCCCGGCGGCTTTTCGAGGAAGACGTGCTTGCCGGCGTCCAGCGCCTTGTAGGCGGCATCGAACCGCACCCGCGGCGGCATGCAGAGCGAGACCGCCTCGATCTCCGGCATGGCCGTCAGCATGTCCTCGATGTCGGTAAAATTCTCGACGCCATCGACGCTGCCGTGCCGGCTTGCGGCCGCGACCAGCCGGTATCCGGAATTGTTGTAAATGGACGGCAGATGCTGATCGCGCGCGATCTTGCCAACGCCGACGACAGCAATAGAGATGGGGTTCATGGTGTTCCGCCAGATTGTATGACTTATGTCCGGCTTTGTACCAGAAAGGCCGGAGCGGGCAAGGCGCTCAAGCCCTGCAATCATGACGGCCCGAACGAACGAACCAAGGAAACCGCATGTCCCCGACGATACGCAACGCCACCCGCGCCGAAATCGACGAGATCATCGAATGGGCCGCACGCGAAGGCTGGAATCCCGGCCTCGACGATGCCGCCGCGTTCCATGCGGCCGACATGGAAGGTTTTTGGGTTGCGGAAGAGGGCGGCGCGCTTGCGGCCGCGATCTCGGTCGTCCGCTTCGGGCCGGATTACGCCTTTCTCGGCTTCTACATGGCGCATCCCGATTATCGCGGGCAGGGGCTGGGCTATGCCCTGTGGCAGGCGGCGCTCGCCGCGCAAGGGTCCCGCACAATCGGTCTCGACGGCGTCGTTGCCCAGCAGGCGCGCTACCAGCGGTCCGGCTTCGCCTATGCGCACGCGAACATGCGATATGGCGGCACGCCGCAGGTGACGCCGCCGCCCGGCACCGATCTTGTCGAGGTCGCCCCGGTTCATCTGCCGTTGCTGATCGACTACGACGCCCGCTTCTCGCCGGCACGACGCGAAGCCTTCCTGACGCAATGGCTGAAGTCCCAGCCGACCCGGCAGAGCGTCGCGCTCCTGCGCGGCACGGAGCTGCAGGGCTACGGCACGATTCGCACCTGCCGTGAGGGACAGAAGATCGGGCCGCTCTTTGCCGACACGGAAACCGGTGCCGACCTCCTGTTCCGCAAGCTGGTCGCGACCGGCCTCGACATGGGCGGCGACGGGCAGATCTTCCTCGACATTCCCGAGCCGAACGGCGCGGCGAAGGCGCTTTGCGATCGCTACAATCTGAAGCCGGTGTTCGAGACGGCCCGCATGTATCGCGGTGACGTCCCTGATCTGCCGCTCGGCCGCATCTTCGGCATCACCACGTTCGAACTCGGATAGACCGGCCTCACGCCTCCGGCGTCATGATCGTCTGCCGAAGAAAGCTGTAGCCGGTTGCGATGCGGGCAGCCGACGCCGCCGTGTCGCCTTCGCCCCCATGGCCGCCGGACGTGAATTCGTGGAACAGCGGATCGTGTCCGAGCGCCCGCAGCTGTGCGGCAAAGCGGCGGGCATGCGAGGGGTGCACCCGGTCGTCATTGCTGGAGCTTTCGATGTAGATCGGCGGGTAGGCGACCTCCGTGGCGGGACGCACCGCCTGCAGCGGCGAATAGGTCAGCATGGCCGCCCGGTCCCGCGCATTGTCGGGATCGCCGTATTCGTCCATCCAGGCCCGCCCGGCGGGAAAGGTGTGGAAGCGCAACATGTCGAGCACCGGCACCTGGCACCAGACGGCGCCGAAGAGCTCGGGATAGCGCGTCAGCATGACCCCGGTCAGAAGCCCACCATTGCTGCCTCCATTGCAGGCGATGTGCCGCGGCTGCGTGTAGCCGCGGGCGACGAGATCCCGGGCGATCGCCGCGAAATCGGCAAACGCCCGGTGCCGCCCCTCGCGCTTGGCCGCCCTGTGCCACTCCGCCCCGAACTCGCCGCCGCCGCGGATATAGGCCTGCACATAGGCGCCGCCCTGTTCCAGCCAGCGCCCGGTCACGCCGGAATAATAGGGCTGCAGCGGCACTTCGAAGCCGCCATAGCCGTAGAGAAGCACGGGCAGGGCACCCATGTCGAAGGCCGCCGGCAGCACGAGGCGATAGGGCACCGCCGTCCCGTCCTCCGACGTTGCCTCGAGCAGCAGGCTCGTCATGCCGCTTGCGTCGAAATAGGCAGGCGAGGTGGCAACCGGGTGCAGCGACAGCGGATTGCCCCGGTCGGAGAGATCGAGCCGGTAGAGCGCCGGGGGGCGCAGGAAACCCTGTCCGGACACGATGAGCGTATCGTCGCCGAGATGCAGATCGGAATAGAGCGGGTGATAGGACAGGGTCTCCATCCCGTCCGGCAGCGCAAGCTCGAACGGCTCGGCACGCTCGTCGCGGAGATCGAGAAGGAACAGGCGCGGCGTCATGGTGTCGGCGACGGTGAAGACGCACCAGTCCCTCAGCAGCATGAAGTCGGTGCAGAACCGTCGCCCGGCGGGCGTGAACAGCACGCGCGGCGGGGCCGGCGGCCGGTCGCTACCCAGCCGCAGGGGAAGCTCCTGCAGCACCAGCGAACCGCTCGGAACACGCTCGTCGGTCTTTGCCCGCCACAGGCAGAAACGATGGTTCTTGGCAGCGTCGCTCTCCCTGGGAATATCGAGCGGCACGGGCTCTCCGCCGTTTTTCGACACGACATGGCTTGCGGTGCCGATCGTATGCACCGCCGTGAAGATCGAAAGCCTGTCATTGCCGGAAAGTCCGGCCATCTCGGGGCCGAAAACCGTTCCGTAGCCGGTCACGTCGCCGTCGTCGGCGGCAAAGACGGGTGCCGCCGTCGCCACGTCCTGCCCGCGCGCCACGCGCCGTCCGACCCGCGGCCAGCTCGATTGCGTGGCCGATTCCCGGTCGATCGAGCCGAAATACAGGATGTGATCGCGGCTTTCCCAGGTGGCATGCGACCGCGCGGGCGGCGTCGTGAATCCGCCCTCCACGAAGGCGAGCCGGTCGCAGTCGAACTCCCGGAAAATCCCCAGATCCGATCCGCCGTCCGACAGCGACAGCAGCACGCGCGACGGATCCCAGGGGCAGGTGACGGCACCGCGCCAGATCCACGTCCGGCCTTCGGCTGCGTTATAGGCGTCGAGATCGAACACCGTCTCCCACGCCGCCTCCGGCACAGGAGCCTCTGTTGCCGGCAGCCTCTGCCACACGCCCATCGGGTTCGCGGCCGTCTTGCGGAACGTGTTCAGCCAGTCGCCGCGGCGGGAAAAATGGATCAGCCGGTCGTCGCGCTCCATCATGGCCTTGAAGGCCGCGGCATCCGCCTCGAAGGCCTCCGTCTTCAGGGCGGCATCCGAAAGCGCATTCTCGCGTGCCACGAAGTCGAGCGTGCGGGCATCGTCGTCGGTCTCGAGGTAAAGGTGCATGGGCGTCTGCCTTTCCGTTGAAGCCGGTCGTAAGATGGGACGATGAGGCGGACCGTCAGCCGGCCATCGCCTCCTCGTATTGTGCGGAGAGGTCCAGCCACTGCTCTTCGGCCGTGCCCAGCTTCGCCGCCGTCTCGCCGCGCTGCTTCACCTTCTCGGCGGCCTTCGCGGGAAACTTTTCATAGAGCACGGGGTCTGCAAGTTCTGCATCAAGCGCCTGAATCTGCTTCTCAAGCTTTGCCGTCAAGGATTCGAGATCGTTGATCTTCTTGCGCAGCGGCGCAAGCGTTGCGCGCTTCTCCGCATTCGCCTTGCGCTGGTCGGCCTTCGATGTCGCGTCCTCAATCACCTCAGGTTTTTCGTCTTTTTTTTTGCCCGAGGAGACGATGAGGCTCCGGTACTCCTCCATATCGCCGTCGAAGTTCGACACGGTGCCGTTGTTGACCAACCACAGGCGGTCCACGGTCGCCTCGATCAGATGCCGGTCGTGCGAGATCAGGATCACGGCGCCGTCGTAATCGTTCAGCGCCTCGATCAGCGCGCGCCGGCTGTCGATGTCGAGATGGTTGGTCGGCTCGTCGAGGATCAGAAGGTTGGGGTGGTGGAAGGCCGCAAGGCCCATCAGCAGCCGCGCCTTCTCGCCGCCGGAGAGATCCTTGGCCGCCGTCGACATCTTCTCGGTCGCAAGTCCCATCTGCGCCACCCGGGCGCGGACCTTGGCTTCGGGAATGCCCGGCATCAGCCGGCGGACATGCTCGACGGGCGAATCGGCCGGCACGAGGTCGTCCATCTGGTGCTGCGCGAAGAAGCCGATCTTCAGATTCGGGGCCAGCCTGATCTCGCCGCCATCCGCATCGAGCCGCCCGGAGACGAACTTGGCGAAGGTCGATTTGCCGTTGCCGTTCGAGCCGAGCAGCGCGATGCGGTCGTCATTGTCGATCCGCAACGTGATGTTCTTCAGGATCGGCTTGCCGGGGGTATAGCCGACTGAGGCGTTCTGCAGCTGGATGATGGGGGAGGCCGGCTGCTTCTCGGGAACCGGGAAGGTGATCGGCTGGACATAGTCCTCGATGACGGAGGCGACGGTGCCCATGCGCTCCAGCGCCTTGACGCGGCTCTGCGCCTGGCGGGCTTTCGAAGCCTTGGCCTTGAAGCGGTCGATGAAGGATTGCAGGTGCTTGCGCGCCGCATCGTTCTTCACCTTGGCCTTCGTCTGCAGCTCCATGGCTTCCGCACGCTGGCGCTCGAACTGGTCGTAGGAGCCGCGATAGAAGGTCAGCTTCAGCTGGTCGAGATGGATGATCGCGTTGACGGCGGTGTTGAGCAGGTCGCGGTCGTGGCTGATGATGATCACGGTGTGCGGGTAGCGGCGGATATAATCCTCCAGCCACAGCGTGCCCTCGAGGTCGAGATAGTTGGTCGGCTCGTCGAGCAGCAGCAGGTCCGGCTCGGAAAAGAGCACGGCGGCCAGCGCCACGCGCATCCGCCATCCGCCGGAAAAGGAGGAGGCGGGACGCAGCTGGGCGTCATGGTCGAAGCCGAGGCCGGCGAGGATCGACGCCGCGCGCGCCTCGGCCGAATGGGCCTGGATGTCGGCAAGCCGCATCTGGATGTCGGCGATCCGGTTCGGGTCGGTGGCGGTCTCGGCTTCCGCCAGCAGCGCCTCGCGCTCCTTGTCGGCCTTCAGCACGATCTCGATCAGCGGCTCTTCCGTGCCGGGCGCTTCCTGCGCCACCTGGCCCATGCGGGCATTCTTGGGAAGGGAGACGAAACCGCTCTCGCTCTCCATCTGCCCCGTCAGAATGCGAAACAGCGTCGATTTGCCCGCGCCGTTGCGCCCGACGAGGCCAGCCTTCGTGCCTTCCGGCAGCGAGATGTTGGCGTGATCGATCAGGAGGCGTCCGGCGATGCGGGCCGAGAGATTGGATATCGTAATCATGCCGGCGTTTTGGCCGATGTAGGGCCGGAAGGCAAGAGAAGCCGCCGCATGCGCGTGCCGCCGTTACGCCCGTTGCAGCCCGGCGATCTGCGCGCACATCATCGGCGTGCAGCGCAGGATGCCCTGCCGCCCGTCCGCGCGCACCACGGTCAGCGCCATTTCGGCATGATGCATCAGATCCTGCGGCCCGTTGACGGTGGCCGTCGTCGCGATGCCGGCCGAAAGCGACAGCGCTTCGGTGGTGAAGTCGCGGCTGGCAAGACGGATCTGCAGCGACTGCACGGCATCGCGGATACGGGTTGCGATGCCCTGGGCGTTCTGCTCGCTCACATCGTGGAGCAGGAAGGCGAAGGCGTCATAGCCGATGCGCGCCACGACATCGCTCTTCTTCACCGACTTGCGGAAGATCGCGGCACATTTCTTCACGGCCTTCTCGCCCGTTTCCGGCCCGTGCCGCTCGGCAAGCGTCTTCAGCCGCTCCACAATGACCAGAACCAGCGCGGCCGGCTTCGTCGTCACGTCGCCCTCGTCGAACAGGCCCGCGATCTTCATCGACAGGGCAGGGCCGTTCGGCAGTCCCGTCAGTGCGTCGCGAAGGACGGCCCGCTGGTCCGCGACGATCCGTCCCTGTGCGTCGCCAAGCGCCGCAACCGTGGTTTCCAGCGTCTCCGCCAGCCGCTTCTCGCGCTTGCGCATCTGGGTCAGCGTCTGGCGCAGGGCACGCGCCTCCTCGGCAAAGTCCGACATCGACATGACGGGGTCCGCATCGAGCCTGTGCAGGAAGGCATCGAGCGTGTCGAAAGCCTCCGCCTTCGGACGACTGTCCCCCGAGATCGCCGTCGTCAGGGTCTGGATCGCCTCGATGGCGGCCTGCTGGGCCTGCCCCAGCGCCTGACCCATATGCCCCGGCAGCTTGCGCCGCAGGCCGATCGCATCGAGCGCCTCTTGTGAGGGGGCAGCGCCCAGGGCTGCGAGATCGCGGCTGAGGCCGGAGGGCCCGCCGGAAAATGCCTCGTAGAACAGCTCGTAATTGCGCGGCAAGGGCTGCACGCCGAGATGCGCCATGGCCTGCGCCACCCGCTGCACCACGCCATGGGCCTGTTCCGCGACATGCCTGTCGGGCCGCGTTGCCGTGACGCTCCGCCCGACCTGTTCTCTCGTTGCCACCTGTCTACCCATTCCGCGCATGCCCATGATTGCCGGTCGTTCCCGGCACTATATCCCGAGAAGCTTACGTAAACATCTCCGCCCGTTCTGTCAGCACACTTCGCAGGCGATGCGGCCCCTTTGACGCCGATGTGAGCACGCGGACGGACGTCGCCGTCTCAAGACCTCTCTTCACATGCGATCGCAAACGGCATTCGCGCCTTTTGTCGCTCGTGCATGAGAGAATCCTGCCATAGCTTTGCCGGGCGCCCCACCTGCGAATCAGGCGCGGCACCCCGGTGCGCTCGAACGGGACGAGCGCCGCTCGAGATGAAACGGAATGTCGGCCATGAGCGTCCTGCGCAACCAGCTTCTTCCCTGGATCAAGGTCCTCGCCTGCCAGGCGCTCGTCCTCGTCGCCGTGCTCTTTCTGTCGCGCTGGATCACGCCGGGCACGCTTCCCGTTCTGCTGGGGCAGGGTGCGGCAGCGGCCGGCCTCGGGTTTCTGCTGCGCATGCCGCGCATCTGGCTGGTGGTCCAGTTCCTGCTGCCCGTCGCGGTGGTCTATGGCGATGCGGTGCCCGCCTGGGCCTATCTCGTGGCCTTCGTGCTCTGCGCGCTGGTCTACTGGAACAGCGCTTCCGAGCAGGTGCCGCTCTACCTCACCAACCGGCGGACCTGGCAGGCGCTCGCCGATCTCGTCGCCGCCACGGGAGCGAAAAGCGTGGTCGATCTCGGCAGCGGCATGGGCGGCGTCGTGACCTTCCTCGCCCGCGCTCATCCCGGCGTCGCGGTCAGCGGCCTGGAAACCGCGCCGCTGGTGGTGGCCGCGTCGAAGCTGCGCATCGCCCTCAGCCGCCTGCCCAATGCCCGCATCGCCTATCGCAGCCTGTGGGATGCGGAGCTCGGCAGCTATGACGTGGTCTATTGCTTCCTCTCGCCCGTCCCCATGGCGCGCCTCTTCGAGAAGGCGCGGCGCGAGATGCGCCCGGGCGCGCTCTTCGTCAGCAACAGCTTCACCGTCCCCGGCCGCGCCGCCGACCGCATCCTCGACGTCGACGACGGCCGCCGCACGCAGCTGCACATCTACACGCTCTGACGCCTCAGGCGGCGCGGCTGCGCAGGAAGAACACCAGATCCAGCACCACGCTCGGCTGCCCCAGGCTGGTCAGGATCATGTGACACTGGCCGCGATGATGGGTCTGGTGGTTGAAGAGGTGGGTGAGGCAGGGGCTGAGCGCCTGCGTGATCGGCTTGGGAATGCTGATCGGCGTGTAGGTAAAGACGCCGGCCAGATCGTCCGGGCCGAGGCCGTCGATCCAGGCCGCAAGCCGCCGGTCCTCCGCGACACGCGCGGCCCGCAGCTCGGTGAAATCCTCGTACAGGATGGCGTCGAGCGTGCCCGGTGCCTCGCCCTTGCCCGTGAAGCGTTTCATCCAGATCCGGTCTGTGGCGAGCAGATGGTTCAGCGTCGCATGCAGGGTGCCGAAGGCGGCGCCGGTTGGCCGTCTGCGCCCCTCGTCGCCCAGCACCTCGGCGGCGGCATAGATGCGGTCGTTGGCCCAGCCGTTATAGGCGGCGAACATGCGGAAATGGTCGATCATCGCGGCTCCTGCGCGTCGGAAAACCGGATCCTACCCTGCCCGGGGTTCAATGGGCATGATGGCATCCATGAAATTTGCTGATTTGCTTTCGTCCGCCGTCCGCGCTCACATGGCCCGACGGTGAACATTTGCGGAGACCTGCGATGACGAGAACGCTGTATGGCCTGTGTGGCGAAGATCGGGAGCGGCCGTTTTCGCCGCATGTCTGGAAAATCGTGATGGCGCTGGCCCATAAGGGGCTCGACTGCCGCTTCGTACCGCTGGCCTTCACCGAAATTCCGAAGGTGGAAGGCGGCGCGACGAAGATGGTGCCGTATCTTGTCGATGGCGAGCGGGCCGTCGTCGACAGCTTCGCCATCGCCCGGCATCTGGATGCGGCCTATCCGGATCGTCCGACGCTGTTTGCCGGGGAGGGCGGCCAGGCGACGGCGCGGTTCGTCGAGGCGTTCTCGCAGACGGTGCTGCATCCGGCCATCGTCCGCATCATCCTTGTCGATATCCACGATCGTCTCGCGCCCGAGGACCGCGCCTATTTCCGCAAGAGCCGCGAGGCGGCCTTCGGAAAGACGCTCGAAGAGGTCGTGGCCGCGGCACCGGCGGAGCGCGCGGCCTTCGCCGACAAGCTCTTGCCGCTGCGCTACATGCTGAAGAAGCAGCCGTTCATCGGCGGCGAAACGCCGCTGTTTGCGGACTACATCGTCTTTGGGGCGCTGCAATGGGCCCGCATCATGTCGCCGCAGCCGCTTCTCGAGCCGGGCGATGCCGTCTCCGAATGGTTCGAGCGCTGCCTCGATCTCCACGACGGTCTCGGCCGTGCGATCGCGCCCGCCGGTCTCTCCGAGGCTGCCTGACGCGCGGCGGCTCTTCGCACAGCCGCTTCCGAAATACGGCGGCACGGCGCCATTCCCCTTGTCTTGCACGCGGCGGCTCGCTAAGGAACCGTCCAAACGACACGCAACTCCTAGGGATTTGACACCATGGCGATTGAACGCACCTTTTCGATGATCAAGCCGGACGCAACGAAGCGCAACCTGACCGGTGCGATCACCAAGATGATCGAAGACGCCGGCCTGCGCGTCGTCGCCTCCAAGCGCGTGTGGATGAGCCAGCGCGAAGCCGAAGGCTTTTACGCCGTTCACAAGGAACGCCCCTTCTTCGGCGAACTGGTCGAAGGCATGACCTCCGGCCCGACCATCGTTCAGGTTCTGGAAGGCGAGAACGCCATCCTGAAGAACCGCGAAATCATGGGCGCGACCAACCCGGCCAATGCCGATGAAGGCACGATCCGCAAGACGCATGCCCTGTCGATCGGCGAAAACTCCGTCCACGGCTCCGACGCCCCGGAAACCGCTGCTGAAGAAATCAAGTACTGGTTCTCGGCCACCGAAATCGTCGGCTGATAGCGATCGAACGATCTGGAATATCGAAAGGCCGAGGCAGCGATGCCTCGGCCTTTTGCGTTGTAGTTATCGGCGGCGCGCGACGATGCGGATTGATCAGGGGGTGGGTGGCGGCGTTGCCTCGGATGCCGTTCCGGGGTTCTTCGTCGAGATCACGTGGGGGACGCCACGGTCGGTAATGTCGATGACGTTGATCGCGTAGACTTCCCTGAGGAACAGGTAGAGGAAGCCGAGCGAAAGCGTGAGAATGACGATGCCGATGACGGCGGAGGTGATGTGGATTTTGGTCGGCTCCAGGACGATTGTCGTCGCACCTAATGGCGAGGCCGCGCCTGGGTCGGGGGCCGGTGCAGGGGGATCGGCAGCCTCCGGGGCAACGACACCCTGCGTGACCGTGCCGGTAGCAGCGGCAGCATTCCCTGCGATCAGCCGGCGGGAGACGATCATTTCGTAACCGGCAAACAGGACGCCGGATACCGAGACGAGAACGACCACACCCAGCAGAACGTTGGCGGCGAGGAGCTGCCAGGCGAAAACGGCCTGCTGGTGCAGCCGCAACCTGTTGCCATTGTCGTTGACCGAGATCAAACCTTCGTAATAGCTCGCCAGCGCCCGTGTGCTCGCATCGTTGATCGTGGATCTGTCGGTATCCGAGAGGCTGCGCAACGTGCGAAGCTGCTGGGAGAGATCTGCAATCACCCGATCTTTTTCCTCCGACAGCGTCTGCAGCGCCGCAAGGTCCGCTTGTGGTTGTGGCGACTGGGCGCGTCCTGGCAGGGTGTTCAGCATGAGACCGGCGATCACGACGAGGAGCAGGTTGAGACGGCGCATGATCATTGTCCGCAGATGCAGGAGGCATATTTCAGCGGGTCGGACACGGCAGAACACCAGTCCGGGACGGCGTTGCATGCGGGTCGGAGCGGCAAGGGCACCGCGGGCAGCGTTGTATCCAGCGCTTTCATAGGGCCGCCCGGTCGTGGGACAGTGATCTGATCGAAAGTGTTGCCGCCGAAGCCGAGGTTGGGAGGCGGCTGGAAGACCGGCGCGCTGTAGCGCCGCTCCAGAATGATCGCGCCCATATCTGGAGGCGCATCCTGCGCGTAAAGCTCAGCGCATGGCAGGAAGAGAAGAACGGCGAGGAGAGCTTCGATCTTGGGCATGCGCTGATATAAGCACAGGCATTTTTGGTTGCCTACCAACCCGAAATACACGGGAAAAGAGTGATGGGTGGTGTCCGGTCACGTATCGCATGGAAAATGCAGCGGCCCGATTTACGGCCGTCGTGGCGGCGATATCAGCCTTGCGTCCACCGGTCCCGCGCCGTGTCGTCTGCATCCTTCGCAGAGACCCAGCCGCGAGCTGTTCCGTCCTTCAGGTGCTCCTTCTTCCAGAAAGGCGCCGCGGTCTTCAGGTAGTCCATGATGAAGGATGCGCCGTCGAAGGCCGCTTGGCGGTGGGTGGAGGCTGCGATGACGAGGACGATGCGGTCGCCGGGGTCGATGCGGCCGAAGCGGTGGATGGCGGTGGCGCCCTGAAGGTCGAAGCGTGTGATGGCCTCGTCGCAGATCCGCCGGATTTCGGCTTCCGCCATGCCGGGGTAGTGCTCCAGCTCCAGTGCCGACAACGCGCCTTTCTCCTCCCGGCAGAGCCCGGAGAAGGTGACGACCGCGCCGATGTCGGTGCGTCCGGCCGACAGCGCCTCGATCTCGGCCGCCGTGTCGAAATCCTCGGCCTGCACCCGAACGGTGACGGGCGCCGGCGCGGACAGGGGGGCGGGAGCCGATGCCATCCCGTCAGCCGCCGGTCATCGGCGGGAAGAGGGCGATCTCGCGGGCCGAGCCGAGCGCTTCGTCGTGCTCCACATGCTCCTGGTCGATGGCGACGCGAATGACGTTCTCGTGCTCCAGCGCCGCGGCATAGTCCTCGCCGCGGGTCTTGAGGAACGCGATCAGATCCCCGGCGGTCACGACCGTGTCGGGCAGGGAGACGATCTCGTCGCCCACGCCGATGCGCTCGCGCACCCAGGCGAAATAGACGAGCCGGACCTCCCTCATTCCGCCACCAGATGCTTCAGGCCGGCGCGGAAATAGTCGTAGCCTGTGTAGAGGGTGATGGCGGCGGCGAGCCACAGCATGACGATGCCGGTCTCGGTCGTGTAGGGCAGGACCTTGTCGCCGGCAGGGCCGGCCAGCAGCAGGGCGATGGCCACCATCTGGATCGTCGTCTTCCACTTGGCGATCCGCGTCACGGGGACGCTGACCTTCAGCGCTGCCAGATATTCGCGCAGGCCCGAGACGAGGATTTCGCGGCAGAGAATGATGATCGCGGCCCAGATCGACCAGCCGGCGATGGTGCCGTCGGCGGCCACCAGCAGAAGCACGGAGGCGACCAGCAGCTTGTCGGCGATCGGGTCGAGCATGCGGCCGATATTGGAGGTCTGCTTCCAGATGCGCGCGAGATATCCGTCGAAGAAGTCCGTGATGGAGGCCACCGCGAACAGGCCGAGCGCCGTCCAGCGGGCGAAGTCGGAGCTTTGCAGCTTGCCCTCGATGAAGAAGCACAGGACGATCAGCGGAACCGCGAGAATGCGCCCGTAGGTGAGGAGATTGGGAATATTGTAGGCGACGGGCACGGTTCGCATGTCAACTCGGTCTCTGGACTGGGTACGCAATTCGTACAGGCGGGATGAAAGACGTCGTGACCCGGAGGTCAACCGGTTTTTGATGAATGAGCGGCAATTGTGGCGGAATTCCTCTGAACGGGCCGTGAACCGCCGCGACATGCCCGCCCTGATCTGCGACCTTTCCCCCGAAAAGGTGACGCGGGCATGACGCCGAGCTTATACGCGCAGGACGCGTTGCGAAAGCCGGCGGGCGCTGTAGTGTTCACGCGATCGGGGCACGGGATGAAAGGAAGCAGGATGGACGGGACGCAGGCGACGCATGAAGCGGGGGAACTGGAGATGGTCGTGCTGATGACGCCCGACATGGCCAATTTTTCCGGCAAGGTCCATGGCGGTGCGCTGCTCAATCTTCTCGACCGCGTCGCCTTCTCCTGTGCTTCGCGCTATTCGCAGCGCTATGCGGTGACCTTGTCGGTCGATCAGGTCGTGTTTCGCCAGCCGATTCTCGTCGGCGAGCTGGTGACCTTTCGTGCCTCGGTCAACCAGACCGGTCGCACCTCCATGGAGGTCGGCATTCGCGTCGAGGCCGAGGATATCCGCTCCGGCGTCCGCCGCCACACCAATTCCTGCTACTTCACCATGGTCGCCGTGGATGACGAGGGCCGCCCGACCGTCATTCCCGCCGTGGTGCCGAAGACGGACATGGCCCGGCGCCGGCAGAAGGCCGCCGACATCCGCCGCACGCTCCGCCGCGAGTTCGAGGCCCGGTTTCACGCTGCGAGCGAAGATCGCGGCCACGCCGCGAGCGAAGATCGCGGCCACGCGGCCGGCGAAGACGACTGTCGCGCCGGCGGCGAGGATGGCGCGGGCTGATCGGTCAGCCGCGCGACGCGGCCGTGCCGTCCTCGTGGAAATGGTCGTAGACCAGCTTCGCCACGGCCTCCGATATGCCCTCGACGGCGACGAGGTCGTTCATGCCGGCGCGTGAGACCGCTTTCGCGGTGCCGAAATGGTGAAGCAGGGCCCGCTTGCGCGTCGGGCCGATGCCGGCGATCTCGTCGAGCGGGTTCTTCACCATCTCGCGCTTGCGCCGCGCCCGGTGGCTGCCGATGGCGAAGCGGTGTGCCTCGTCCCGCATCCGCTGGATGAAGTAGAGAACGGGGTCGCGCGGGGCGAGGGTAAAGCCGTCCCGCCCGACCGTCAGACCGCCCTGCGTTGACACCGGCGGGAAGAACCGTTCGCGACCGGCTTCCCGGTCCACGCCTTTGGCGACGCCGATCGCGATGACGCAGTCCTCGATATCGAGCTCCTTCAGGATGGCCCGAACCGCCGTCATCTGCCCTTGTCCGCCGTCGATCAGGATCACGTCCGGCCAGGCGGGGAAGCCCGCATCCTCGCCGGGCTCGACGCTCCGGTCCGGCTTGCCTTCCTCCTTCAGGAGGCGCGAAAAGCGCCGCGTCATCACCTCGCGCATCATGCCGAAGTCGTCGCCCGGCGTGATGTCGGTCGATTTGATGTTGAACTTGCGATACTGCCCCTTCACGAAACCTTCCGGCCCCGCGACCACCATGCCGCCGACGGCATTGGTGCCCATGATGTGGGAGTTGTCGTAGATCTCGATGCGCCGGGGCACGCGGTCCAGCTTGAAGGTCTGCATGAACCCCTCCAAGAGGCGGCCCTGCGAGGCGGTTTCCGCCAGCTTCCGGCCATGGGCCTCGCGCGCATTGGTCATGGCATGGTCGACGAGATCCTTCTTCTCGCCGCGCTGCGGTGCAAGGATCGTCACCTTGAAGCCGGATTTTTCCGACAGCGCCTGGGCGAGAAGATCCTGCTCCAGCACCGTCTCGCAGAGCAGGATCTGCTTCGGGCAGGGCTTGTCGTCGTAGAACTGCGCGAGGAACGCCGCCAGCACTTCGGCCGGGGCAAGCGAAGGGTCGGCCTTGGGGAAATAGGCGCGATTGCCCCAGTTCTGCCCGGTGCGGAAGAAGAACACCTGGATGCAGGAGACCCCGCCCTCGTGGTGGATGGCGAAGACGTCGGCCTCTTCCACGCCCGAAGGGTTGATGCCCTGGTGGCTCTGCACATGCGACAGCGCCGCCAGCCGGTCGCGGTAAAGCGCAGCCCGTTCGAAGTCGAGATTGTCGGACGCCTCGCTCATGGCAGAGGCGATCGTCGCCTTGACGGCCTGGCTCTTGCCCGACAGGAAGTCCTTGGCTTCGGTGACCAGCTCCGCATAGTCGTCGTCGCTGATCTCGCGCGTGCAGGGGCCCGCGCACCGCTTGATCTGATGCAGCAGGCAGGGACGCGTCCGGCTTTCGAAGACGCTGTCCGTGCAGGTGCGCAACAGAAAGGCACGCTGCAGCGAATTGATGGTGCGCCCGACGGCACCCGCCGAGGCGAAGGGGCCGAAGAACTGGCCCTTGCGGCTGCGCGCGCCCCGATGCTTGTAGAGCGCGGGCGCCCGGGAGTCGCCGGTCACCAGAATATAGGGAAACGACTTGTCGTCGCGCAGAAGCACGTTGTAGCGCGGCCGCAGCCGTTTGATCAGGTTCGCTTCGAGCAGCAGCGCCTCGATCTCCGTGCGCGTCGTCACGAATTCCATGTTCGCCGTCTGGCGGATCATCTGCGCGATGCGGTTGGAATGGCCGCGCCCCTGAGCATAATTGCTGACACGCTTCTTCAGGCTGCGCGCCTTGCCGACATAGAGAACATCGCCCGCCTCGTTGAACATCCGGTAGACGCCGGGGCTGTTGGGCAGGAGCTTGACGAAGGCCTGGATCAGCTCCGCACCGCGCAGGCCATCGGGAACGGCGGCCGTTTCCGCCCAGTCGATATCGACCACCGGCGACGGGGCCTCGACCGTCTCGATCGTATCCTCGTCGTCGTCGTTCACCGTCTCGTCGTACAAGATGCCGCCATCCTGCGGCGTCCGTCCGTTCATTCCACGATCTCCATTTGATCCGGCGTCTGCCACGCCAGATGCTGGCCGCCGTCCAGCGCAATCATTTGCCCGGTCATCGACGGCGTGTCGAACATATAGCGAATGGTGCGCCCGAAATCCCCAAGTCCAGGGCCGACCTTCAGGATCAGCGAATCCACCTGAGCCTCGAAGTCCGCCTGGTTCTGCCGGTCGTTCGGCAGGGTCGGGCCCGGCCCGATACCGTTCACCCGGATCGCCGGCGCCAGCGATTGCGCCATCGTCACCGTCGCCGTCAGCAGCGCCGACTTCGAGAGCATATAGGAATAAAATCGCGGGTTTGGAGACCAGACGCGCTGGTCGATCATGTTGACGATCAGGCCCGTCGCATCCGCCGGCAGCTGCGCGGCGAAATGGCCGGCAAGGACCGAGGGCGCTTTGACGTGCAGGGCGAAGTGCCGGTCCCAGACGGTTTCGTCGAACGCATCGAGGCTGTCCTTGGCGAAGACCGAGGCATTGTTGACGAGGAGGCCGAGCGGCCCGATGGCGTCCGACGCCTCGCGCACCAGCCGGCCGAGATCCGCCGCATGGGAGAGGTCCGCCTGAACGACCGCAGCCGTGGCGCCTTCCGCCGTGAGCCCGGCGCAGAGCGCATGCGCCGCCTCGAGCGATCCATTGGCATGGATGGCGACGGCAAAGCCGTGACGCGCCAGATCCTCGACGATCGCGCGGCCGATCCGCTTGGCTCCGCCTGTCACCAATGCCGTTTTCAGAAGATGTCTCACGCCCGTTCGTCCTTCACGATTCTGATCGTCGCCGGAGCAAGATCATAAAAGGACAGCGTACGCACGGCAAAATCGCCGGATCATCCGTTAATGCAAAGTGAACGAGAAAGCGCTGAATTGATGAAAAGGCAAGGGAACAAAGGTGAGATGGCAGTATAGTGCGAGCATGGTTAATCAAACGCCTGTTGCATTGAAACAACATCGTTTTTCAGCCATGTCTCTGCCTCAATCATTTCACAATTCGGCTCTTGGAAATCCGCATTTGGACATCAATTTCATCTCAACCGAGCGGGGTTGAACGAAATTACCGGCGCCGCATCGGATAGCAGGAAATCGGTCCAGCGCCGGTCTGATAAGGAGATTTAGTATGCGTACTCTCGTCACCACTCTCATGGCTTCGGCCATCTCTCTCGTCGCGTTCTCGGCTGTCAACGCAGCGGACGCCATCGACGAAGTGCCCGCCGCACCGGCTGCCGATTACACGGCTCCGGCCGTCAAGAACTGGGCCGGCGCTTACGTCGGTGGTACCGCCAACTGGGGCCATGGCAAGTTCAAGGGCACCGGCGACAACAGCGCAGCCGGCTTCGGCGGCGGTCTATACGGCGGCTACAACATGCAGGAAGGCCAGATCGTGTACGGCGCTGAAGCCGACATCAACTATGGCGACAACGATGCGAGCCGTCCGGGCCGCAGCATGGAACAGGGCGTCAACGGCTCGCTCCGCGGCCGCGTCGGTTACGACGTCAACCCGGTTCTGCTCTACGGTACGGCCGGTGTGGCTGCGTCGAGCCTGAAGGCCCGCCAGCTCGGCGGTTCCGACAAGAACACGGCGATCGGCTGGACGGCCGGTGCCGGTGCCGAAGCCTTCGTCACCGACAACGTCACGGCCCGCGTCGAATACCGCTACACCGACTACGGCAAGGAAAGCTTCAGCGTTCCCGGCCGCAACTTCTCCTCCGGCTATGACGAACACAGCGTCAAGGTTGGTATGGGCGTGAAGTTCTGATCGGCGGATAAGACCGAGAGGTCGAATTCGGACATGAGAAACCGCTTGCAGCTTCCGCTGCAGGCGGTTTTTTCGTATGCGCGTTCCGTTGCGCGTCTCCAGGCGATGCGACGTCAGACCTTCCCACGGGGACCCGCTGCCCGATGACCATCCGCCTGCGCCCGCATCATCTCCTCTGCATGCTGACCTATATCGGCAAGGGCTACAGCCCCGCCTTCGTTCGCAACTACGATGCCATCGCCGCGCGGATCAGTGCCGGCGAAGCGCTCGCCGTGGTGGATGGGCCAGACGATATCTGTCGACCGCTGCTGGAGACGCCGAACCCGCATTGCTTCAACGACAGCGTGGCCGCCCGCGACCGTCGCGCCGCAGCGGACGTCGCGGCACTGCTGGGCTGCGAGATCCACGCCGGCGTGGATCTCGTCATCGATGCAGCCCGGATCGCGCTGCTGCGGACCCACTTTGCCGCCGGCAGCATTCGGGCGGCCTGTGCGGGCTGCGAATGGTCGGGCCTCTGCGACGGCATCGCAGGCGACGGCTTTCGCGCGGTGCGCGTGGCACCGGCCGATCCGCAAGACCTTGGAAAGCAAGTCCCTTCTCTATAGGCTGTCTCTGTACGTCCATGGCTCGGCGAGGAGAGTGCGGGGACCGGACGGCACGCACGGCAAGGGGGGATGTGTTGGGGAGGAATGCGAGGAGATGCTGAGGAGCCTGCGCCGCAGTCTGGTCGTGCCGGTGGTGCTGGTCGTCATCGCCGCCACAGGCCTTGCCGTCTGGGGCAACGCCTATGCCAGTCGCCGCTTCATGGCGGAAGCGTCGCTGCAGGCGGGAACGGCTCTGCGCCTCGCGGTCGCGGCCTTGTCGGGCCATCTGCGGCGCTACGAGGCGTTGCCGGCGCTGATTGCCGACCACGACGATATCCGACGGCTGGTGTCGAGCCCGAACGATCAGACCCTGCGCGACAGCGCCAATCACTATCTGAAGGAGATCAACGGTCTCCTGCGCTCCTCCGACATCTATGTCATGACCCGCGACGGCGAGACCATCGCGGCCAGCAATTACGACCGGGCGACGAGCTTCGTCGGGGAGAATTTCAGCTACCGCCCCTATTTCCGTCAGGCGGCGGAGGGCAAGCGCTCGCGCTTCTATGCCCGCGGCACGACGTCCTTCAAGCGCGGCTATTTCTTCGCGGCACCGATCGACATCGACGGCAAGGTCGCGGGCGTCATCGTCTTCAAGGTCGATATCGACATGATCGAGGCGTCCTGGCGGGGCGGCGAATACGAGATCTTCGTGTCCGATCCGGAAGGCGTGATCTTCATGACCAGCAATCCGGAATGGCTCTTCGCCAGCACGCTGCCGCTGACGCCCGAGCGCCTCCGCCGCACCGAAGCGTCGCGGCGCTATGCCGAAGCCGATCTCCGGGACCTCGGCGTCGTCAGGTCGCGCGTCGGCGACCAGACCTTGATGGCGATCCCCACGCGCGGCGTCATGCGGGATTATCTCGTCCTGTCCGAATATGTCAGCGATGCCGACTGGACCGTTCGGGTGCTGATGGACATGAGCTGGGTGCGCGCGCAGACCCGCGTCGCGGTGGCCGCCGTGTTCCTGTTCCTCTGCCTTGCCGGCCTCAGTCTCGCCGTCCTTCTCCAGCGGCATGCCCGCCGCAACGAGCGCATGCAGATGCAGATCGAGGCGAAGGCCGAACTCGAACGGCGCGTCGAGGAGCGCACGGCCGACCTTGCCGACCTCAACGCCCGGCTGCGCAGCACGCAGGCCGATCTCGTGCAGGCCGGCAAGCTCGCCGGTCTCGGACAGATGTCGGCCGCCCTGTCGCACGAGTTCAACCAGCCGCTCGCCGCCGCCAAGACCTATGCCGACAGCGCCTCGCTGCTGATCGAGCGGGACCGGATCGACGAGGCCAAGGACAATCTGCGGCGCATTTCCAACCTCATCGACCGCATGGCCTCCATCAGCCGTCACCTGCGCAACTTCGCCCGCAAGCCGAACGAGAAACTGGGGCCTGTGGCGCTGGACGACGTGCTGCGCGACACGCTGGAGATCGTCTCGACCCGCCTTGCCTCGGCCGATGCCGAGCTGGTCGTGGCGCTCGGCGAGCCCGCGCCGCTGGTGCGGGCCGGTTCCGTGCGGCTGCAGCAGGTGCTGGTCAATATCATCTCCAACGCTGCCGATGCGGTAGAGGGCCTGGAGGACCGGCGGATTCACGTCACCGCGACGACGACGGGCGACCGCGTGGCGATCACCATCCGCGACGCCGGAGCGGGCATTCCCAAGGCGATCGCCGAGCGCATCTTCGATCCGTTCTTCACCACCAAGGGCGTGGGCAAGGGGCTCGGCCTCGGGCTGTCTATTTCCTACAACATCGTCAAGGATTTCGGTGGCCGTCTTTCCGTGGAGGATCACCCCGGGGGCGGCGCGATGTTCCGCATCGACCTCGACCGCATGGACAGCCTGTCCGAGGCGGCGGAATGACGAGCGAAGCGGCAACCGTTCTTCTGGTCGATGACGAAGAGGAGCTGCGTCGCTCGACGGCGCAGGCGCTCGAGCTTCAGGACCTGACCGTCGAGACCTTCGCCGCCGCCGAGGACGTGCTCGCCCGCGTCGGCTACGGCTTTGCCGGTGTCGTCGTCAGCGATATCCGCATGCGCGGCATGGACGGCATGACGCTGCTGCAGCGCATCCGCGAGATCGACCACGAGATCCCCGTCATCCTCGTCACGGGCCATGGCGATGTGCAGCTGGCCGTCAAGGCGATGCGGGAAGGGGCCTATGATTTCATGGAGAAGCCCTTCAGCGTTCAGGCGCTGGCCGGCATCATCCGCCGCGCCCGCGACAGGCGCGGCCTCGTGCTCGAAAACCGCCGCCTGCGCGCGGTCGCCGGCAAGCGCGACGACATCGAGGCGCGCATGCCGGGCCGCACCCCCGTGATGGTCGATCTGCGCTACCGCCTGCGCGCCATCGGCGCCACCGATGCGGATACGCTGATCATCGGCGAAACGGGTGCCGGAAAGGAGGTCGCCGCCCGCGCCCTGCACGATATCAGCGCGCGGGCCAACCGCCCCTTCATCGCCATCAACTGCGCCGCTCTGCCGGAAACGCTGATCGAGAGCGAGCTCTTCGGCCACGAGGCCGGCGCCTTTCCGGGGGCGATCCGCGCCCGCTACGGCAAGTTCGAGCATGCCCGCGGCGGCACGATCCTGCTGGACGAGATCGGCTCCATGCCGATCGAGCTTCAGGCGAAGTTTCTGCGGGTCCTGCAGGAGCGCACGATCACGCGGCTCGGCTCCAACGAGATCGTGCCGCTCGATGTCCGCTTCGTCGCCACCAGCAAGGTCGATCTGGAGGCGGAGGTGGCGGCCGGCCGCTTCCGTGCCGATCTGTTCTACCGCCTGAACGTCGTCACGCTGCACGTGCCCTCGCTTGCCCAGCGCGCGGCCGATATTCCGCTGCTCTTCCTCCAGCTCGTGCGCGAGGCGTCCGCCCGCTATGGTCGCGAGGATATGGATGTGCCGCCCGCCATCGTCTCGGAGGTGGCCCACCGGCGCTGGCCGGGCAATGTCCGCGAGCTGCGCAACGCCGCCGATCGCCTCGTGCTCGGCCTCGACGCCCGTGGCCTCGATCCGGTCACGGACGATCGCGACGAGGAGAGCAAGCTCGCGCCCCGCGTCGCCGCCTTCGAGCGGGGCCTGATCGCCCGGACGCTCGCCGCTCACGGCGGGGCGCTGCGCCCGGTCTACGAAGAACTCGGAATCTCCCGCAAGACGCTCTATGAAAAGATGCAGAAATACGGTCTCGACAAGCGCGCGACCTTTGACGATGGACCGGATTGACGGAGCCATGTGTCGGTTTCCACCCATCGTCAGGGGCAAAGGGGCCGTTTCCACCCATGATGCACCGCAAAACCGTCAGTCCGCAGCACGGCGCCGCCAATAACCGGTTGTAAACCTCCGCCCGAACGGGACACTCGCGTCAATTCCATGACCGGCGGAGGAGGAGCCCCGTCGGCATGTCGATCATGTCTCGGGAGGACATCATGACGCGTTTTTCGTCGCTTCTGGCTGCTACGGCGCTCGCCGCCACCGTTTTTGCCGGCGCCGCACAGGCGGAGTATCCGGAGCGGACCATCACCATGGTCGTGCCCTTCGCCGCCGGCGGCCCGACGGATACGGTCGCCCGCCTCGTCGCCGAATCCATGTCGAAGGATCTCGGCCAGCAGGTCATCGTGGAGAATGTCGGCGGTGCCGGCGGCACGCTCGGTGCCGGTCGCGTGGCGAGTGCGGAAGCCGATGGCTACACCGTGCTGCTGCACCATATCGGCATGGCCACCAGCGCCACCCTCTACCGCAAGCTCGCCTATGACACGCTGAACGCGTTCGATTACGTCGGCCTCGTCACCGAAGTGCCCATGACCATCGTCGCACGCAAGGATCTGGAGCCGACCGATCTCAAGGGCCTCGTGGACTATGCCAAGGCCAACAAGGATACCGTGACGGTCGCCAATGCCGGCATTGGTGCTGCCTCTCACCTCTGCGGCATGCTGTTCATGAGCGCCATCGAGACGCCGCTCGTCACCGTGCCCTACAAGGGTACCGGCCCGGCCATGACCGATCTTCTCGGTGGCCAGGTCGATATCATGTGCGACCAGACCACCAACACCACGAAACAGATCCAGGGCGGCACGATCAAGGCCTTCGCCGTCACGTCGCCGGCGCGCCTCGACATCTTCCCGGATCTGCCGACGGCCGTCGAAGGTGGCCTGCCGGGCTTCGAGGTGGGCATCTGGCATGGTGTCTACACGCCCAAGGGCACGCCGCCGGAAGCCATCGCCAAGCTGGAAGGCGCGCTGCAGAAGGCCCTGAAGGACGAAAACGTCGCCGCCCGCTTCGCCGAACTCGGCACCAAGCCGTCTTCGGAGGCCGATGCGACGCCCGCAGCCCTCAAGGCCAAACTCGAAGGCGAGATCGCCCGCTGGAAGCCGATCATCGAAAAGGCCGGTCAGTACGCCGACTGATTGAGGCGACATCGACGGACCGGGAGGCCGGCTGCGGTTTGCAGGCTGCCCCTCATCCGCCTGCCGGCACCTTCTCCCCGCAAGCGGGGCGAAGGGTATGCGCGGCGGCCTCCCGGTCAAGCGTCGAGCGAGGCCCATCTTCTCCCCCGCAGGCGGAGAGAAGGCCAGGGTGAGGGGCTGCCGCAACCGGGAGACAGCCGGGGACTCGCCTGATCGCGCGCCCCGACCGGCCAACACAAGCATCAACGACCGTATGACGCAGCAAGGCAGCCTGCGCTTCGGCTCTTGGGGAACGATCATGAAACCACTTCATCTCGACCGGACGAATGCCCTCTGCGGCATTCTGTTCATCGCCCTCGGCCTCTTCTTCGTGGCGCAGTCGCTGTCGCTCGAACTGGGCACGACGTTTCGCATGGGCCCGGGCTATTTCCCGCTGGTCCTCGCGCTGTTCCTCACCAGCCTCGGCCTCGTCATCCTCTTTCAGGCGACCCGCACGCAGAGCGAGCCGATCGAGCCTCTGGCCTGGCGCGGCATGCTCTTCATTCTCACCGCGCCCATCGTCTTCGGCCTCACGGTCCGGGGCCTCGGTTTCGTTCCGTCGCTGTTTCTCGCCGCCTTCATCGCCTCGTTCGCGTCGCAGCGCATGAAGCTCGTCGGCGCGATCATCCTGTCGATCGCCATCACGCTCTTTTCCGTCGCCGTCTTCAGCTACGCGCTGGGCCTTCCCTTCGAACGCTTCGGCCCCTGGCTGCGGTTTTAAGGATCTTCGACCATGGATCTCTTCAGCAATCTCGCGCTGGGTTTCGCGACGGCCGGCACGCCGGAAAACCTTCTCTTCTGCCTCATCGGCGTTCTCCTCGGCACGCTCATCGGCGTTCTCCCCGGCATCGGCGCCACCGCGACCATCGCCATGCTGCTGCCGATTACCTTCCAGCTGGAGCCGGTCTCCTCGCTGATCATGCTCGCCGGCATCTATTACGGCGCGCAGTATGGCGGCTCCACCACCGCCATCCTCATCAACATGCCGGGCGAATCCTCCTCCGCCGTCACCGCCATCGACGGCTACCAGATGGCGCGCAAGGGCAGGGCGGGTGCCGCACTCGCCATCGCGGCGCTCGGCTCCTTCTTCGCCGGCACCGTCTCGACGTTCCTCGTCGCCATCTTCGCCCCGCCGCTCACCGCCGTGGCGCTGCAGTTCGGGGCCGCGGAATATTTCTCGCTGATGGTCGTCGGCCTCGTCTCCTCCATCGCGCTCGCCCACGGCTCCATCGTCAAGGCGCTGGCCATGGTCTCGCTCGGCCTGCTGCTCGGCCTCGTCGGCACGGATATCTACACCGGCACGCCGCGCTTCACGCTCGGCATCCGCGAATATGCCGACGGCCTGAACTTCGTCGCCGTGGCTGTCGGCATCTTCGGGGTCGCCGAAATTCTGCGCAATCTCGAAGGCGAGATGACGCGCACCGTGCTCATCAGCAAGGTCACCGGCCTCCTGCCGACGCGGGACGATTTCCGCCAGATGGTCGGCCCGGTCCTGCGCGGCACCGGCATCGGCTCGGCGCTCGGCATCCTGCCCGGCGGCGGCGCGATCCTTGCCGCCTTCGCCTCCTACACGGTCGAAAAGCGCATCTCGAAACATCCGGAAGAGTTCGGCAAGGGCGCGATCGCCGGGGTCGCCGGTCCGGAATCGGCCAACAACGCCGGTGCCCAGACCTCGTTCATCCCGCTGCTCACCCTCGGCATTCCGGCAAACCCTGTCATGGCGCTCATGGTCGGCGCCATGATCATCCAGGGCATCGTTCCCGGCCCGAACGTCGCGGTCGAGCAGCCGGCTCTGTTCTGGGGCATCATCGCCTCCATGTGGATCGGCAATCTGATGCTGGTCGTGCTCAACCTGCCGCTGATCGGCCTGTGGGTGAAGCTCCTGACGGTGCCCTATTACGTGCTGTTCCCCATCATCATGGCCTTCTGCGCCATCGGGGTCTACAGCGTGAATGCCAACGTCTACGATCTCTACGCCGTCGCCTTCTTCGGCATCGCCGGCTATCTCCTCGTCAAGCTGCGGTGCGAACCGGCGCCCCTGCTGCTCGGCTTCGTGCTCGGCCCGCTGCTGGAGGAAAACCTGCGCCGCGCCATGATCCTCTCGCGCGGCGATCCCTCCACCTTCGTCACGCGCCCCATCAGCGCCGGCCTTCTCCTGCTGGCCGCCGCCGTCCTCGTCGTGGTCTTCCTGCCGAGCATCAAGGCCAAGCGCGAAGTGGTGTTCCAGGAAGAAGGCTGACAGAATCTGTCGACCCGAACGGGAAAGGCGTCGCCGGCAACGGCGGCGCCTTTCCCGATCCGCATCACGCCTTGAACAGCTTGTAGTCCGGGAAATGCTTCTCGAACTTTTCCGGCCAGTTCTTGAGCTTCGAGCGGCCCTTCTGCCATTCGCCGGCAAAGCGCAGTTCGATGTAGCGCAGCGTGGCGGCGAGCGCGAAATGGCCGGCATGGAGCTTTGTCCCGGTCTTCGGCAGATTGGCGTCGAGATAGTCCAGCGCGCGCTCGACCTTCTGCCACTGACGCTCGATCCACGGCTCATGCACCTTTTCCGGCGGATGGAAGCGCTTTTCGTAGACGATGGCGAGCAGGCTGTCGCAGATCCCGTCGCAGAGCGCCTCCAGCACCTCGGCCTGCACCCGCTTTTCCGGGTTGCGCGGATAGAGCGTGCCCTTCGTCTCGCGGTCGATGAAATGCATGATGACGCTGCTGTCGAAGATGGCCTGGCCGCTGTCGAGCACCAGCGTCGGAATCTTGCCGAGCGGATTGCTGGCGATCAGGTCCGGCGGGTTGGAATTCGTGTCTGTCAGCACGCTCTCGGCCGGCAGGCCGGCGTAATGCGCGGCCATGCGCACCTTGGTGGAGTAGGGGGAGGCGGGGGAGTAGAGGATCTTCATGGGTGCACCATTCGTCTTCGGTAAAGGGTTCGGGAGGGGATGGTTGTCGCGCCCGTCATGGTCGGGCCGCAGCGGGGATGGTCAGGTCCCGCGCCCGGCAGCCGCCGCGATCGATCTCGCTGCAGGCGCGGAAGGCAAGGTCGCGGCTAAAGCAGATGCGGATCTCGTCGAGCCTGTCGCCGCCGCAGGTCACGGCAACCCCCTGAGGCGTTAGCCCGGGATTGGCGTCGGCAAGCGCCGTCTCGATAGCGGCCGGGCTCATCCGCCGCCGCGCATCGGCAGTCTCCAGGCTCGCGGGAATGCGAACACGCTCGCGCGCCGCCCGCAGCACGGAGAAATAAGCGCGCTGATCGAGCCCCGAACACGTGCCGTGCTTGCGCCACTGGTGCCCGATCAGGCCCATGGAGGGGATGATGTCGAACAGGCCGCGGCCGAGCGCATCGGACACCCGGTCGCTGTCGCGCGACGGGCAGAAGGAGGGAAAGCCCCGCTCGTTCTGCGGCCAGAGGCCATGGACGATGAAGCCGTATGTCCGGTCGCCACCGCATTGCGCCGTCTTGCCCGCGCGGTCGTTTTCTGCGCACCAGCTCGGCGACCAGGAGAGGGAGAGGACGTAGAAATCGAACCCGCTGCCCATCGGCACGTCTGGGGACGCGGCCGGAGACGTCCGGTTCGGTGCCGGCGGTGCGCTTTGCGGCGCGGGCGCGTGGGGTGGCGGGGGCACCTGCTGAAGGATGGGCGGCGTGGCCGTGGCCTGCTTTTGCGCCGGCTCGTCACCGCAGGTCGCCAGGAAAAGGCTTGCAGCAAGCGCTGCCGCGATCCGGACGCAGGAGAGCACGGGCCGGTGCATCACGCGGGGATCCCATGCGCGGCGTGGCACAAAAGGTCGCGAGTGGGGACAGGGAGATCCTTCGTCATCATCGTCTCCCGTTTCTGCCCCTTGGCGCTTCGTTGCGCCGCGGGAGATTGCGTCGGGCGGGTGTATCGCGTCAAGCCGGGCAAGGCGACGACATCGCCCGATCAGGCCTCGTCCGCATCGTCTGGAGGATCGCGTTCCTCGCCGCGCAGCCAGATGGCCCGGGCGGAGGCGAAACGGTCCTGCTTCAGGCGATCCTTGAGGAAGGGCAGCAGCACGTCGAGTTCGCCCTTCAGGGTGAAGGGCGGATTGACGATGATGAGGCCCGTGCCCGTGAGGCCCGTCGTGCCGCGATCGCTTTTCACCGTCAGCTCGCAGCAGAGCATCTTGGGAATGTTCAGGGCGACCAGGCTCTCGTGAAACTCGGCGACCGGCGCGCCCTGCTTCAGCGGATACCAGAGGCAGAACGTGCCGCCGGGAAAGCGGCGATACGCCTTGGCGAGACCCTTTTCGAGCCGCTCGTACTCGCCGGGCTCCTCGAACGGCGGATCGACCAGCACCAGCCCGCGCTTCTCCTTCGGCGGCAGATGGGCGCCGAGCGCCAGCCAGCCGTCGAGTTCGGTGATGCGGCTCTGGTAGTCGCCGTCGAACAGCCGGTGCAGGGTCTCGTAGTCGTCGGGGTGAAGCTCCATCGCCGACAGCCGGTCCTGCGGCCGCATCAGCAGGCGCGTCAGCTTCGGCGAGCCGGGATAGTGCGTCATTCCGCCTTCGGGGTTCAGCGCCGCGATGGCCTCCAGATAGGGTGCGAGAATCGGCGCCACCGCGGGCGGCACCGGGTCTGCCAGCAGCCGGCCGATGCCGTCGCGCCATTCCCCGGTCCTCTGCGCTTCCTCGCCGGAAAGATCGTAGAGCCCGATGCCGGCATGGGTATCCAGCACGCGGAACGCCTTGTCCTTCTGTTTGAGGTAGGTGACGAGACGGGCGAGCACCGCATGCTTCAGCACGTCGGCGAAATTGCCCGCATGGTAGATGTGCCGATAATTCATGATCTCTGGTGATCGCCTTGATGAAATGTTGAGATGCGAAGGGCAAAGCGCTTTGAGCCGCTTTTGCGATGTCCTATAGAAAAGCCATGAACCTTGCGACCCCCATCAAAGCGGAAATCGCGGTCGGACACTCCGTCTGTCCGCACGACTGTCCCTCGGCCTGCGCGCTGGAGGTGGACCTGACCCCGGACGGCCGGATCGGCCGGCTGCGCGGCGCCTCTGCCAACAGCTACACCGCCGGCGTCATCTGCGCCAAGGTGGCGCGCTATTCCGAGCGCATCTACCATCCCGGCCGCCTGCTCGTGCCGCAGCGGCGCGTCGGCGCCAAGGGCGAGGGCGACTTTCGCGAGATCTCCTGGGACGCCGCGCTCGACGAGATCGCCGAGGCGTTTCTCAAGGCCGAGGCGCGGCACGGCTCGGAAGCCGTCTGGCCGTATTTCTACGCCGGCACGATGGGGCAGGTGCAGCGCGACAGCATCGAGCGCCTGCGCCACGCCAAACGCTATTCCGGCTTCTTCGGCTCGATCTGCACCAATCCCGCCTGGACCGGCTTCACCATGGGCACCGGCGCGCTGCGCGGTCCGGATCCGCGCGAGATGGCCGTATCGGATTGCGTCGTCATCTGGGGCACGAACGCGGTCTCCACCCAGGTCAACGTGATGACGCATGCCATCCGCGCCCGCAAGGAGCGCAAGGCGAAGATCGTCGTCATCGACATCTACGACAATCCCACGATGAAGCAGGCCGACATGGCCTTGACCGTGCGTCCCGGCACGGATGCAGCGCTCGCCTGCGCCGTCATGCACATCGCCTTCCGCGACGGGCATGCCGACCGCGTCTATCTCGCCACCCATTCCGACGATCCCGAGGGGCTGGAAGCGCATCTGCAGAGCCGCGACCCGGCCTGGGCCTCGGCGATCACGGGCCTCTCGGTCGAGGAGATCGAAGCCTTCGCGAAACTCGTCGGCACGACGCCGAAGACCTATTTCCGGCTCGGCTACGGCTTCACCCGCCAGCGCAACGGCGCGGTGGCGATCCACGCGGCCGCGAGCATCGCGACGGTGCTCGGCTCGTGGAAGCACGAGGGCGGCGGCGCGTTCCACTCCAACAACGACATCTTCCGTTTCGACAAGCGCGAACTGATGGGCACCGCCATGGCGGATCCCGACATCCGCATGCTCGACCAGTCGCAGATCGGCCGCGTGCTGACCGGCGACGCCGAGGCGCTGCGCCATCGCGGCCCGGTGACGGCGCTCCTGATCCAGAACACCAATCCCGTCAACGTTGCGCCGGAACAGCGGCTGGTGAAGCGCGGCTTCCTGCGCGAGGACCTCTTCGTCGCGGTGCACGAGCAGTTCATGACCGACACGGCGAAGCTTGCCGATATCGTGCTGCCGGCCACCATGTTCCTGGAGCATGACGACCTCTACCGCGGCGGCGGCCACCAGCATATCCTGCTCGGGCCGAAGCTCGTGGAGCCGCCGTCGACGGTGCGCACCAATCTCTTCGTCATCGAGGAACTGGCAAAGCGTCTCGGCATCGCCGATCGCCCGGGCTTCGGCTTGGGCGAGCGCGATCATATCGACCGCATCCTCGTCAACTACGACAGCGGCTACGACCACCTCAAGGCGGCGAAATGGCTGAATGTCCAGCCGGATTTCGCCACGGCGCATTTCGTCGAGGGCTTTGCCCATGCCGACGGCCGCTTCCGCTTCCGCGCCGATTGGACCGGCACGCCCGCGCCCAACCGCCCGCCGGCCGCCATGGGCATGCTCGGCCCGGTCGAAGGCCTGCCGGTCTATCCCGACCATGCGGATCTGATCGAGTCGGCCGACGCGGACCACCCGTTCCGTCTCGCGACCTCGCCGGCGCGTTCCTTCCTCAATTCGAGCTTTGCGGAAACGCCGGGCTCGGTGCAGAAGGAAGGCCGGCCGGAGGTGATGATCCATCCGGCGGATGCCGCAAGGCTCGGCATCGCGGAGGGCGACGTCGTCCGGCTCGGCAATGTCAGGGGCGAGATCCGCCTTCACGCCCGCCTCGGCGGCGGCACGCGGCCGGGCGTGGTGATCGCCGAGGGCCTGTGGCCGAACGGCGCCCATCTCGACGGCGAAGGCATCAACGTGCTGACCGGCGCCGACAGCGTCGCGCCCTATGGGGGCGCCGCCTTCCACGACAACCGTATCTGGCTGAAACGCGACGAGACCCCTGGAATGGCAGAGCCCGCATGAGCAAGTCCGAGACGGTGACCATCGAGATCCTCAAGGACGAGACGCTCTCGAAGAACTGGTACCACCTGCGCAACATCACCTTCCGCTACACGAATGCCGATGGCCGGGCGAAAGTGCTGAAGCGCGAGACCTATGATCGCGGCAACGGCGCGACGATCCTGCTCTACGATCCGCGCCGCGAGATCGTGGTGCTCGTGCGCCAGTTCCGCGTGCCGACCTATGTCAATGGCGGCACGGGCTGGATGCTCGAAACGCCGGCCGGCCTGCTCGATGGCGATGCGCCGGAAGATGCGATCCGCCGCGAGGCGATGGAGGAAACCGGCTACCGCGTCGGCGCCGTGCGCTCGCTCTTCAAGGCCTATATGTCCCCCGGCGCCGTCACCGAGATCGTCCACTGCTTCGCCGCCGTCATCGATATCGAGGACCGCGTGGAGGCGGGCGGCGGGCTCGCATCCGAGGATGAGGATATCGAAGTCGTGGAACTCGGCCTCGACGACGCGATGGCCATGATCGCTTCCGGCGAGATCTGCGACGGAAAGACGATCATGCTGCTGCAATGGGCGGTGATGAACCGCGATAGCCTGAAGGCCGGGACGTCTGTGGCGCCTTGAACGCCCTGCGCTGCCGCTGACCTCGGCCAGTCAGGCAAGCAAAAGATGCAAGCCTCAGACACCCATCCGAACGTCACCGCTCGCCACCATCCGCAGAGCCTGCGCATAGGTCTTATGCTCCACCGTCAGCACGCGCGACGCCAGCGTCTCCGCCGTGTCGCCGTCCAGCACCGGCACGCGTGTCTGCAGGATGACCGGGCCTTCGTCCATGCCTTCGGTGACGAAATGGACGGTGCATCCGGCCTCCGTGCGGCCGGCGTCGAGTGCGCGCTGGTGCGTGTGCAGGCCGGGAAATTCGGGCAGGAGGGACGGGTGGATGTTGAGGATACGGCCTTGGTAGCGGCCGATGAAGGTGCCTGTGAGCAGCCGCATATAGCCGGCGAGGCAGAGGAGATCGGGGCGCAGCGTCTCGACATGATCGAGGATGGCAGCCTCGTGCGCTGCCTTGTCGGCGTAGTCGCGCCGCTCGAAGGCGGCGGTGGGGATACCGCGCACGGCAGCCTTCTCGAGCCCGGCGGCAGTCGCCCGATCGGAGATCACGCCGACGATCTCGGCCGGATAGTCGGCCTCGGCACAGGCATCCGCCAGCGCCACCATGTTGGAACCGCCGCCGGAAATGAAGACGACGACGCGCTTGCGCGGCGTCGTTTCGCTCGAGATCGTCTCGCTCACAGCGCCAGCGTTCCCTCGTAGACCACGCCCGGCGCGCCCGCGTTGCGGGCAATCATCCGGCCGAGGCGGAACACCGTCTCGCCCTCGGCGACAAGTGCCGCCGTCACGCTGTCGGCACGGTCCGCCGGCACGACGGCGATCATGCCGACGCCGCAATTGAAGGTGCGCAGCATCTCGGTCGCTGCTACGCCGCCGGTGCGGGCAAGCCAGGAGAACACGGCCGGCGCCTTCACCGCGGAAAGATCGATTTCGGCCGCGAGGTGCTTCGGCAGCACGCGCGGAATGTTTTCGGGAAAGCCGCCGCCGGTGATGTGGGCCAGCGCCTTGATGCCGCCGGTCTCGCGGATGACCTTCAGCAGCGGTTTCACATAGATGCGCGTCGGTGTCATCAGCACGTCGGCAAGCGTCGCGCCTTCGGTGCCGGCCTCGAAGGGGGCCGGGGCGTCCCAGGCAAGGCCCGAGAGGCCGACGATCTTGCGCACCAGCGAGTAGCCGTTGGAATGCACGCCGGACGAGGCGAGGCCGAGGATCACGTCGCCCTCGGCGATGTCGCCGGCCGGCAGCAGCTGTCCGCGCTCGGCCGCGCCGACTGCAAATCCCGCGAGATCGTAGTCGCCGCCCGCATACATGCCCGGCATTTCCGCCGTTTCGCCGCCGATCAGCGCACAGCCCGCATCCCGGCAACCCGCGGCAATGCCGGCAACGATAGACGCGCCCTGGTCGGGGTCGAGCTTGCCGGTCGCGAAGTAGTCGAGGAAGAACAGCGGCTCGGCGCCCTGCACCACGAGGTCGTTGACGCACATGGCCACGAGATCGATGCCGACGGTGTCGTGCTTGTCGGCGTCGATGGCGATCTTCAGCTTCGTGCCGACGCCGTCGTTTGCAGCCACCAGCACCGGATCGGTGAAGCCCGCGGCCTTCAGGTCGAACAGGCCGCCGAAGCCGCCGATCTCGCCATCGGCGCCGGGCCGGCGGGTGGAGCGAACATGCGGCTTGATCTTCTCGACCATCAGGTTTCCGGCATCGATATCGACGCCCGCATCGCTGTAGGTCAGACCGTTCTGTTCCGACTGGCTCATGTTTGGCTCTCCACGCACCGGTTCAAGCCCTGCGATTGGCATGTGGTGCGGGCAAGTGCAAGCGTGCAGGCGCTCTCGCGGGGCTTTTTCCCGCGTGGATCTTGGCGCCATCGCGCCGTCATCCCTCGGGGATAGCGAATCACGGGCGCTTGACCGGCCGCCTTGCACCGTCCTATCTCGCGCCTATCTCATTGGAAGCGCGCCACGGGCCGCCGCGATGTCAACAGGATCGGAGCGACAGATGGCCACCATGTTCAGCGGGAAGGGACTTCGCCGTCAGGCGATCTTCTGGCTTGCCTTCTTCGTCCTCTTCATCGCCTTCCTGATGGTCTTCTCCTCCATCCTCCTGCCGTTCCTTGCCGGCATGGCGCTCGCCTACTTCCTCGATCCCATCGCCGACCGGCTGGAAAAATGGGGCTTGAGCCGGATGATGGCGACGATCGTCATTCTCGTCGGCTTCATCGTCGTCTTCGCCCTGTCGCTCGTGCTGATCATCCCGATCATCTTCACGCAGGCGTCGGACTTCATCACGAAGATCCCGGACTACGTGGCAAGCTTCCAGAATTTCCTCGCAAGCCCCCAGGCCGATATCCTGCCGGACTGGCTGCAGAGCCAGCTGCCGGCGATCCGCGAGAACTCGTCCCGCCTTCTCGCACAGGGCGCAAGCTTCCTCGGAACGCTGGTCCAGCAGTTGTGGAATTCCGGCGTCGCGCTGCTCGACATCATCTCGCTCTTCGTGGTGACGCCGGTCGTCGCCTTCTATCTGCTGCTCGACTGGGACCGCATGGTCGCCAAGGTCGACAGCTGGATCCCGCGTGGACAGCTGTCCACCGTGCGCCAGATCGCGACCGACATGGACAGCTCCATTGCCGGCTTCGTGCGCGGGCAGGGCTCGCTCTGCATCATCCTCGGCCTCTACTACGGTATCTTACTCACGGTCGCCGGGCTGAATTTCGGCCTGCTCATCGGCTTCTTCGCCGGCATCATCAGCTTCATTCCCTATGTCGGCTCCATGGTCGGCCTGGTGCTGGCGGTCGGTGTGGCGCTGGTGCAGTTCTGGCCGGATTACTTCTGGGTCATCGTCGTCGCCTGCATCTTCTTCTCCGGCCAGTTCCTCGAAGGCAACATTCTCCAGCCGAAGCTGGTCGGCAGCAGCGTCGGGCTGCATCCGGTCTGGCTGATGTTCGCGCTCTTGGCCTTCGGCTCGCTCTTCGGCTTCGTCGGGCTTCTCGTGGCCGTGCCGGCTGCGGCGGCTTTGGGCGTCCTCGTGCGCTTCGCGCTGGCGCGCTATCTCGAAAGCGACGTCTACCACAGCCCGCCGACCCACACGACCATCGAGGCCCAGCCGAACGTGCCGCACAGCCTGACATGACCCGTCGCGACGACCAGTTGCCGCTGCCGCTCGGACATGCGCCGCAGATCAGCCGGGACGACCTGCTCGTCTCGCCCGCGCTGGAGGCGGCGGTGGCGATCGTGGACGGCTGGCCGCAATGGCCGTCGCCGGTGGTCGTGCTCGTCGGCCCGCCGGGCTCGGGCAAGTCCCATCTGGCCGCCATCTGGGCCGGAACAAGCGGCGCCGCCGCCATCGATCTTCAGGCGGGCAGCGGCGCGCCCGACATCGCGGCGCATGGCCCGGTGGTCTTCGAGGATGCCGACCGTCGCGGCTTCGACGAGACCACGCTGTTTCACGTCATCAACAGCGTGCGACAGAACGGAACCTATCTGCTTCTCACCGCCCGCAGCCGGCCGGCCGCCTGGGGCGTGGTGCTGCCGGATCTCGCCTCGCGCCTGAAAGCGGTCACCGTCGTGGAAACGAGCGCGCCGGACGACGATCTTCTCGGCCAGGTGCTGATGAAGCTCTTTGCCGATCGCCAGCTTTTCCCCGACGAACGGCTGATCGCCTACCTCGTCGCCCGCATGGAGCGCTCGCTCGAAAGTGCCCATCGGGTGGTGGAGGAGATGGACCGGCTGGCGCTTGCGCGCCACACGCGGATCCATCGCGCTCTGGCCGCGGAAGTCCTTGAAAAAATTGGTCATGCGGGGGATATCCAAGAAATCCCTGAACAAGGCGATTGACTGTCACAGTTCCGTCGTCAAACTCGTCTAGCAGCTTTCGCAACGCGAATGAGGGAACGGGACATGGACACGACGACAGCTGCGGCAAAGACGATCACCCCGCCGGCCAACCCGAACGACAAGGGTCCGGTCGACAAGGGGATCGACCTGCTGAACAGCCCGGAGCGGTTCATCAACCGCGAGTTCTCGTGGCTGCAGTTCAATCGCCGCGTTCTCGAGGAAACGCTCAACACCGCCCATCCGCTGCTGGAGCGCGTCCGCTTCCTGTCGATCTCGGCCGCCAACCTCGATGAGTTCTTCATGGTCCGCGTCGCCGGCCTCGAGGCGCAGGTGCGCCAGAGCGTCGTCGTGCGCAGCCCCGACGGCAAGACGCCGGCCGAGCAGCTGGGCGATATCCTGAAGGAGATCAACACGCTGCAGATGGAGCAGCAGGCGTCGCTCGCCGTGCTGCAGCAGTATCTCGCCAAGGAAGACATCCTCATCGTCCGCCCCGTCTCGCTGTCGGCCGACGACCGCACATGGCTGGAGACGACGTTCGACCAGTCGATGTTCCCGGTTCTGACCCCGCTGTCGATCGATCCGGCCCATCCGTTCCCCTTCATTCCCAATCTCGGCTTCACCATGGGGCTGCAGCTCGTCAGCCGCTCGGGCCGCGACCCGATGACCGCGCTCCTGCGCCTGCCCGTCGCGCTCGACCGCTTCGTGCGCCTGCCGGACGTGCGTTCCACCATACGCTACATCACGCTGGAAGACGTGGTGGGCATGTTCATCAGCCGCCTGTTCCCCGGCTACGACGTCAAGGGCGCCGGTACGTTCCGCATCATCCGCGACAGCGACATCGAGGTCGAGGAAGAGGCGGAAGATCTCGTCCGCTTCTTCGAGACCGCGCTGAAGCGCCGCCGCCGCGGCTCGGTCATTCGCATCGAGATCGACTCGGAAATGCCGCTGGAGCTGCGTCGCTTCGTTATTTCCGAGCTTGCCGTGCCGGAAAACCGCGTGGCCGTGCTGCCGGGCCTGCTGGCGCTGAACACGCTGTCGGAAATCACCAAGGCACCACGGGAGGATCTGCGTTTCGCGCCGTATAACGCGCGATTTCCCGAACGAGTCCGAGAGCACATGGGAGACTGCTTCGCCGCCATCCGCGAAAAAGACATGGTGGTTCACCACCCCTATGAGAGCTTCGACGTCGTTGTCCAGTTCCTCCATCAGGCTGCGCGCGATCCTGACGTCCTTGCGATAAAGCAGACGCTGTACCGCACCTCCAACGACAGCCCCATCGTGCGCGCGCTGATCGATGCGGCCGACGCCGGCAAGTCGGTGACGGCGCTGGTGGAACTCAAGGCCCGCTTCGACGAGGAGGCCAATATCCGCTGGGCGCGCGACCTGGAGCGTGCCGGCGTGCAGGTCGTCTTCGGCTTCATCGAGCTGAAGACGCATGCCAAGATGTCCATGGTCGTGCGGCGCGAGGAGGGCAAGCTGCGCACCTACTGCCACCTCGGCACCGGCAACTACCACCCCGTCACCGCCAAGATCTACACCGACCTCTCCTTCTTCACCTGCTCGCCGGTGGTCGGCCATGACATGGCGAACATCTTCAATTTCATCACCGGCTACGGTGAGCCCGAGGCCGGCATGAAGCTGGCGATCTCGCCCCACACGCTGCGCCCGCGCATTCTCCGTCACATCGAGGAAGAGATCGTGCATGCCGGCGCCGGCCGTCCGGCCTCCATCTGGATGAAGATGAACTCGCTGGTCGATCCCGAGATCATCGACGCGCTGTACCGCGCGAGCCGCGCGGGCGTCGAGGTCGAGCTGATCGTGCGCGGTATCTGCTGCCTGCGTCCGCAAGTGCCGGGCCTGTCGGAAAACATCCGGGTCAAGTCGATCGTCGGCCGCTTCCTGGAGCACAGCCGGATCTTCTGTTTCGGCAACGGCCATGCTCTTCCCTCCGAGCATGCGCTTGTGTATATCGGCTCGGCGGATATGATGCCGCGCAACCTGGACCGGCGCGTGGAGACTCTTGTGCCTCTCGTCAACCGGACCGTGCACGAACAGGTCCTGTCGCAGATCATGCTGGCAAATCTTATCGATAACCAGCAGAGCTACGAAATTCTCGAGGACGGCACCTCACGACGGATCTCGGTGTCCAAGGACAGCGAGCCGTTCAACGCGCAAGTCTATTTCATGACCAACCCCAGCCTGTCCGGCCGGGGCGAGGCCCTGAAATCGAGTGCGCCCAAGGTTATCGCCGGCTGGGACAGCGACCGCAGAAAGTAAAGCTGGACCTGAATGGTAGAATCCGAAGCTCAGGGGCGCTTGCCTGGCATCGCCCCTGTTTCCGTCGTTGATATCGGCTCCAACTCGATCCGGCTCGTGATCTACGAGGGACTGAACCGCTCGCCTGCGGTTCTGTTCAACGAAAAGGTCATGTGCGGGCTCGGCAAGGGCATCGATGCCACGGGCCAGATGGATGCCGAAAGCGTCGAGCGGGCGCTGAAGGCGCTGCATCGCTTCAAGGCCCTCGCCACCCAGGCGCGCGCCTCGACCGGCTTCGTGCTGGCGACGGCGGCGGCCCGCGACGCCTCCAACGGTCCCGATTTCATCCGCCGCGCCGAGCACATTCTCGGCCAGAAGATCCGCGTTCTCTCGGGCGAGGAGGAGGCCTACTTCTCCGCGCTCGGCATCGTCAGTGGCCATCACGATCCCGACGGCGTCGTCGGCGATCTCGGCGGCGGCTCGCTGGAGCTGGTCGATGTCGTCGGCCGCACCATCGGCACGGGCATCACGCTGCCGCTCGGCGGCATTCGCCTGTCGGAGCATGCCGGCGGCTCGCTGGAGCGGGCGCGGGCCTATGTCCGCAAGACGGTGAAGAACGTCGACGTGCTGAAACGCGGTGCCGGCCGCACCTTCTACGCCGTCGGCGGCACATGGCGCTCCATCGCCAAGCTGCACATGGAACTGCGCGATTATCCGCTGCACATGATGCAGGGCTACGAGATGAGCTTCGAGGAGGCGATGAGCTTCCTGCCGGAAGTGATCGAGCCCAAGGATCTGAAGATCCCCGCTTTCGCGGCGATCTCCCGCAGCCGCCGCAATCTTCTGCCCTACGGCGCCATCGCGCTGCAGGAGACGATCTCGCTTCTGAAGCCGGCGCGGATCTCGTTTTCCGCCCTCGGCGTGCGCGAGGGATATCTGTTCTCGCTGTTGTCGGAGCAGGCGCGCAACGCCGATCCCCTGCTGACCGCCGCCTCCGAACTCGCCATCCTGCGCGCCCGGTCGCCGGAACACGCCCGTGAACTGGCGGACTGGACGGGCAGGGTGTTGCCGGCCCTCGGCATCACGGAAACCGAAGAGGAAGCCCGCTACCGGCAGGCCGCCTGCCTGCTTGCCGATATCTCCTGGCGCGCGCATCCCGACTACCGGGGCCTGCAGGCGCTGAACATCATCGCCCATTCCACCTTTTCCGGCATCACCCATGCCGGCCGCGCCTATATCGCGCTGGCCAACTACTACCGGCATGACGGCCTCAACGACAACGGCGCCACCAGCCCGCTCTCGACCATCACACCGGTCCGCATGCTCGAACAGGCCAAGGTTCTAGGCGCGCTCCTGCGCGTCGCCTATCTCTTCTCCGCCTCCATGCCCGGCATCGTGCGCAACCTCACCCTCCGCCCGTCCTCCGCTGCCAACACCGACCTCGATTTCGTGGTGCCCGCCGATTACAGCGAATTCGCCGGCGAGCGACTGGACGGCCGCTTGCAGCAACTGGCGAAACAGACGGGCAAGCGGATCGCGTTTCAGTTCGAGTGACGACAGTGAAGTCTCGCTCGACTCGCGTTCGCTTCATGTTCAACCTGGCTTTCTTCTGCGGCTTGGCACTCGGGGCCGTATCAATCATCAGGACGATTGTCGAGCAACGGCAAATCCGCACCATCGATGTCAGCGGGGCCGACATTGATGGTCTCAACATTCGGATCGATCGGACATCAGCTCATCCGCTCCTCGCGGAGTTTACGCGCACGCTTACGGTAAACGCAAAGCGACGCGCGATGGCCGTTCTGGAGATGGATAAGGATAGCGGCGGCGGGCAACGCGTCGATGTGTGCAAGACAACCGAAGGGCGCATCTTGCTTTCAGACAGGTTCGGTAATTATCTTATTCATCCTGACGGCTCGGTTCGCAGGATTGTCGATGCATATGTTGCCCAGGTATTGCCGGACGGCACCACGGAGCCGTTAGTGACGCCCGAGATGAAACCGGCATGCTTGACGAAGCTTGGTGTATTTGACCAAGGGGGTGGCCCCGGATACGATTACGGCTTCCAGCCGGAGCGGTGAGCTGGCCTCAGGCCGAAGTCCCCGCCCATTCCACAGCCTCGATCTTTCGGTCCACGAAGCGCAGCGCCACGTCGCCCTGGATCAGCTTCAGCGCGATGTCGCCGAACAGCTCGCGCCGCCAGCCTTTCAGCGCGCCGACATCGGCCTTCTCGCCTTCGGAGGCGATGCGTTCGATGTCGTCGCTGTTGGCGATGATCTTGGCGGCGACGCCCTGCTTTTCCGCCACCAGCTTCAGGAGAACCTTGAGCAGCTCGATGGCGGCGGCCGCCCCTTCGCTCGTCTGGTTCTGGCGGGGCAGGCGGGGCATGTCGGCCTTGGGCAAGGCAAGAGCCTCGTTGACCGCCTCGATGATGGCGGTACCGGCGCTGGAGCGCTCCCAGCCCTTCGGCACCGTGCGCAGCCGCGACATGGCCTCGGCATCCTTCGGCTGTTGCTGGGCGATCTCGTAGAGCGCGTCATCCTTCAGCACGCGGCCGCGCGGCACGTTGCGGGACCGGGCCTCGCGCTCGCGCCAGGCGGCGATGCGCTGCAGCACGGCCAGCTCGATCGGCTTCTTCAGGCGCATCTTCAGACGCTGCCAGGCATCGTCGGGATGCATGTCATAGGTCTCGCGCGATTCGAGAACCGCCATCTCCTCCGTCAGCCACAGCGAGCGGCCTTCGCGCTCCAGCTCGGCCTTCAGGTGATGGTAGACGTCGCGCAGATGGGTGACGTCGGCAAGCGCATAGTCGAGCTGCTTGTCGGTCAGCGGCCGGCGGCTCCAGTCGGTGAAGCGCGAGGACTTGTCGATATGCTCGCCCTTGATGCGGCTGACGAGCTGGTCGTAGGAGACGCTGTCGCCGAAGCCGCAGACCATGGCCGCGACCTGCGTATCGAAGATCGGGTGGGGGATGAGCCCGCCGAGATGGAAGATGATCTCGATGTCCTGCCGCGCGGCATGGAAGACCTTGATGATGTCGGGATTGGCCATCAGCGCGAAGAAGGGGGCGAGGTCGAGGCCCTTGGCGAGCGGATCGACGATCACCGCGATGTCGGGGCCGGCCATCTGGATCAGGCAAAGCTGCGGCCAGAACGTCGTCTCGCGGAGAAACTCCGTGTCGATCGTCAGATAAGGCGCAGTCGCCAGCGTGTCGCAGGCTGCCTGCAGCGCCGCAGTCGTATCGATAATGTCCATCGGATCTCCGGGGATGTGGAGGCGGGTTTCCTTTCTCTTCTCTTTTGATGCGGGGATGTCAACCAAGCGACATGAAAAAGCCGCGATCCGGCGTGGTGCGGACGATCGATCAGACGATTCTGAGATAGGAGGACATGCCGGTCTTCTGGTGCTCGATGATGTGGCAGTGGAGCATCCAGTCGCCGGGATTGTCGGCGACCAGCGCCAGCTCCGCCTGCTCGTCCGGCTGCAGCAGGATCGTGTCCGTCGGTGGCGGCAGCACGGTGCGCTTGTTGGAGGAGAGGACGTGGAACGTCAGCCCGTGCAGGTGGATCGGGTGGGCATGCGGCGTGCGGTTGGCGATCTCGAAGACGTAGCTTCTGCCGAGCTTCAGCTCCGCCAGCGGCGCGACCGGGTCCGGCGTATCGCCCGGCCACGGCACCTTGTTGATCGCCCAGAACGTATAGCCAAGCGAACCGCAGATACTTTCGACAGCCTTGTGCTCGGCCGTCGCCGTGACATCCAGCGGAATGCGCTCGGCGCCGGCGATCTCGGGCCGCGCGATCGGGTTCTGCGCCAGCGCGCCGGCCTCCGCCAGATCGCGTTTGAGCGAGGACCCGCGTGCGACCAGCGTCGCGATGGTCCAGGGCGAGGAGCCGCGCAGGTTGCCGAGCGTCACGGTCTGCCCCTCGCCATCCGGCATCCGCACCACGAGATCGGCGCGCTGCCCCGGGCCGAGATCGAGCGTATCGAGGGAAAGAGGCAGGGGAAGCGCATTCGAATCGAGCGCCAGGATGGACGTCGGCGCATCGATGCCGAGCGTGTAGATGCGGGTGACGTCGGTGGCCGCGATGCGCAGCCGCACCAGCCCGCCGGCCGGCGCCTCGAACTGCGGCGCGCGCTGCCAGTTGGCCGTGCGCACCGTGCCGTAGGTGCCGCCGCGGGCCGCATCCCGGGGCTTGAACGGGGCGATGAACGACCCGTCGGCGCCCAGTCGCCAGTCGCGCAGGTTCAGCACGATCTCCGCGTCGAAGACCGGGTCGGCAGGGTTTTCCACGACGATGACGCCGGTCATGCCGTGGCCCATCTGGGTCAGCGTGTTGCAATGGGGGTGATACCAGAAGGTGCCGGCATCGGGCGGGGTAAAGGCATAGTCGAAGCCGTCGCCCGGATAGACGTAAGGCTGCGTCATCTCCGGCACGCCGTCCATGGCGTTGGGAATGCGCAGCCCGTGCCAGTGCACGGTGGTCGGCTCGTCGAGCGCGTTGACCAGCCGGGCCGCGAAGGGCTGGCCCTGCCGCATCCGCAGCACCGGTGGCACGCCCGAGAGCGCCTGGGTGTCGCCAAGCCCCCACGTCATCACGCGCGTCTCCGCGCTGCCCTCGGCAATCTTCGCCGCGCTGAACTGCGCCTTCAGCGTCAGCGGCGCGGCCGTGCCCGGACGCGCGGCAAGACCGGCGCCCAGCGCGAACGAGGCGGCCGTTGCGGCACTGGCTTTGAGGAGCGTTCGGCGGGTGAGGGCGGGCATGATCCGGTCCGGGTGCATCGACAGGGCCTCTCCTTAAACTTGATCGCCCCCTTCAGCAATTGTGACGGCAATCTTTCCTGCCTGCCGCGTTGTCGCAGGGCGCCTCCGCGCGCAGGATGCGCCCATCCCGGCAGGCTCCGGCCTTGACAAATCGGACCTGCCATGCGCTTTTCCGCGCGATTTCGACGCCGCCGGGACAGCGATGGTTCTCCCGTGTGCGGCATTTTGCCAGTTCCAGGAAACACCCATGCACCGTTACCGCAGTCACACTTGCGCCGCCCTTCGCCAGACCGATGTCGGCGCGAACGTCCGTCTCTCCGGCTGGGTGCATCGTGTTCGCGACCATGGCGGCGTGCTGTTCATCGACCTGCGCGACCATTACGGTCTGACGCAGGTCGTGGTCGATCCCGACAGCCCGGCCTTCAAGGCAGCCGAGAGCGTGCGTGGCGAATGGGTCATCTGCATCGACGGCCGGGTCAAGGCGCGCACTGTCGAGACCGTCAACAAGACTATGCCGACGGGCGAGATCGAGCTTTACGCAGAAGGCATCGAGGTTCTCTCGGCTGCCAAGGAACTGCCGCTGCCGATCTTCGGCGAGCCGGACTATCCCGAGGACGTGCGCCTCAAGTACCGCTTCCTCGACCTGCGCCGCGAGACGCTTCACCGCAACATCGTCAAGCGCACGCAGATCATCGCCGACATGCGCAACCGCATGAATGCCGAAGGCTTTGCCGATTACACGACACCGATTCTCACCGCCTCCTCGCCGGAAGGCGCACGCGACTTTCTCGTGCCGTCGCGCATCCATCCCGGCACGTTCTTCGCGCTGCCGCAGGCGCCGCAGCAGTACAAGCAGCTGCTGATGGTGGCGGGCTTCGACCGTTATTTCCAGATCGCGCCCTGCTTCCGCGACGAAGACCCGCGCGCCGACCGCCTGCCGGGCGAATTCTACCAGCTCGACGTGGAAATGAGCTTTGTCGAGCAGGAAGACGTCTGGAGCACGATGGCGCCCGTCATCACAGGTGTGTTCGAAAAATTCGCCGACGGCAAGCCGGTCACCAAGGACTGGCCGCGCATTCCCTACGACGTCGCGATCCGCAAGTACGGTTCCGACAAGCCGGACCTGCGCAACCCGATCGAGATGCAGGCCGTGACCGAGCATTTCGAAGGCTCCGGCTTCAAGGTCTTCGCCAACATGATCGCCTCCAACCCGAAGGTCGAGGTCTGGGCGATTCCGGCCAAGACCGGCGGCTCCCGTGCCTTCTGCGACCGGATGAACGCCTGGGCGCAGTCCACCGGTCAGCCGGGGCTGGGCTACATCTTCTGGCGTGCCGAGGGTGAGACCATCGAGGGCTCCGGCCCGCTCGCCAAGAACATCGGCCCCGAGCGCACCGAGGCGCTGCGCGTCCAGCTCGGCCTGGAAGCGGGCGATGCCTGCTTCTTCGTCGCCGGCGACCCGGCCAAGTTCTACAAGTTCGCAGGCGAAGCCCGCACCCGCGCCGGCGAGGAGTTGAACCTCGTCGACCGCGACCGGTTTGAGCTCTGCTGGATCGTGGACTTCCCCTTCTACGAATGGAGCGAGGAAGAGAAGAAGGTCGATTTTGCGCACAACCCCTTCTCCATGCCGCAGGGCGGGCTTGAGGCGCTGGAAACGCAGGATCCGCTGACGATCAAGGCCTACCAGTACGATGCCGTCTGCAACGGCTTCGAGATCGCGTCCGGCTCCATCCGGAACCAGTCGCCGGACCTGATGGTCAAGGCCTTCGAACTGGTCGGCCTGTCCAAGCAGGACGTGGAAGACCGCTTCGGCGGCATGTACCGCGCCTTCCAGTACGGCGCCCCCCCGCACGGCGGCTGCGCCTTTGGCATCGACCGCGTGGTCATGCTCCTGGTCGGCGCCAAGAACCTGCGCGAAATTTCGCTGTTCCCGATGAACCAGCAGGCCCAGGACCTGCTGATGAACGCCCCCAGCGAGGCCACCCCGACGCAGCTGCGCGAACTCGCTCTCCGCGTCGTGCCGCAGCCGAAAAAGGATTGAGGCAGGTCCTGCAGAAATCGTCGCTCAAAACTATCTGTGGTTATCGGCTGATGGTCTGATAATATGGGAATCGACGGAGAACGCATATGAATGCCGAACTCGAAAAGCTTATCGAAAAGGCTCGGAAAATTGTTCCGACGGAAGCTCACCTGGAAGAGCAGCGCCGTAGCTTTGCTTATGGGTCGGCAAAGATCGAGAACAGCGACATCACACGTGAGATGATCGATCAGGCAGCCATGCGTCTCAGGCAGGAGGCGCATGGCAAGTGACCGTTCGAGCGAGGCGGGAAAGCCGGTTCTGGTAAGCGATCCGCAGAGGTAGCGCCGATCGAGGCCGAGAATACATTGCGACAGTTCGATGCCGCAATGGCCGAGTTGGATGCTTGGATTAAGAACTCAAAGTACAGGTTGAGACCTTCGAAGGTCATGGAGCTTAACCGGATCGCTTTGGAGCGCCTGAGTGAGTACGCCGGAACAAATCGTCCCGGCGGCATCAAGATTACCGGTAGTCATCATATTCCGCCGGATGCATCGCAGGTTCAAGCTCTCATGGAGGATCTGTGCGATTACATCAACGACAATTTCGCTGAAGCGAACGCCATTCATCTCGCAGCTTATACGCTCTGGAAGATTAACTGGATTCATCCCTTTGTCGATGGAAACGGACGCACCGCACGTGTTGTCTCTTATATCGTCATGTGTGCCAAGATCGGGTCCCGTCTCCCGGGCACCAAGACGATTCCGGATCAGATCGCAACCGACAAGAAACCTTATTATTTGGCGTTGGAGGCGGCAGATGCGGCCTTCAAAGACGGTCGCGTTGACGTCAGCGCCATTGAAGCTTTGATCGACCGGCATCTTGCCGTTCAGCTGTTGGACATTCATGAGTCCGCTGCTGGAAAAGGTGCCGTAGATCGTAGCGCTGTTCCCGACGACATTCAGGCGCATGTTCCCGTACGGCTCGACAGAAAAACGTCTGTTCGCTGGACGAGACATATCGAGACGCATCCCGTTCTCTATGGCCTTATCGGCGCAATCGTCGTGGCGGTTCTGACCGTGATTGTGCCGATATTTCTTGGCACGCCGTAGCGACCGTCCTTGAATCTCCGGTTGCCGTGTGTAACGAAGGTCCATCACCACGGACCCGGTGCAATTCCGGGTGGCTCTTCCGGCCGCCGATCCGCCGGACAACGCAACATCTCATCCTGATGCTTCTCGCCCGTTTTCCTGGGTGGGGATGAACTTTGCGGATTTTCGAACATGTCCAATCTCTCTTCGTACCTCCACGAATGGTTTTCCAACATTCGCGGCGACATTCTCTCCGGCATCGTCGTGGCGCTGGCGCTCATTCCCGAGGCGATCGGGTTCTCGGTCATTGCGGGGGTCGATCCGAAGGTGGGGCTGTTTGCCTCCTTCGCCATCGCCTGCGTCGCGGCCTTCACCGGCGGCCGGCCCGGCATGATCTCGGCGGCCACGGCTGCCACGGCCGTCGTCATGGTCAGCCTCGTGCGCGACCACGGCCTGCAATATCTCTTCGCCGCCACCATCCTCATGGGGCTTCTGCAGATTGCCGGCGGCTTCCTGAAACTCGGGCGGCTGATGCGCTTCGTCTCGCGCTCGGTCATCACCGGTTTCGTCAACGCGCTGGCGATCCTGATCTTCATGGCGCAGCTGCCGGAGCTGATCGGCGTTCCCGCTTTGACCTATGTGATGATCGCCATCGGCCTCGCCATCATCTACCTCTTTCCCTATGTGACGAAGGCGATCCCGTCGCCGCTGGTCGCCATCGCGGTGCTCACCGCCGTTGCCGTCTTCGGCGGGTTCGACCTGCGCACTGTGGGCGACCTCGGCGAACTGCCCTCCAGCCTGCCGGTCTTCGGCCTGCCGGACGTGCCGCTGACCTGGGAAACGCTGCGGATCATCTTCCCCTATTCCGTGACGCTGGCCGTGGTCGGGCTGCTCGAGTCGCTGCTGACGGCGCAGATCGTCGATGACATGACGGATACGCCGAGCAACAAGAGCCAGGAATGCGTAGGTCAGGGGGCCGGCAACATCGCCTCCGCGCTGATCGGCGGCATGGGCGGTTGCGCCATGATCGGCCAGTCGGTCATCAATGTCTCCTCCGGCGGTCGCGGCCGGCTCTCCACTTTCGTCGCCGGTGCCTTCCTGCTGTTCCTCATCCTCGTTCTCGACGATATCGTCCGCATCATCCCGATGGCCGCTCTCGTCGCGGTGATGATCATGGTCTCGATCGGCACCTTTTCCTGGCGCTCCATCCTCGACCTGCGGACCAATCCGCTGCCGTCCTCCGTCGTGATGCTGGCAACCGTCGTCACCGTGGTTGCAACGCATGACCTCGCCAAAGGCGTCCTCGTCGGCGTGCTGCTGTCGGGCGTGTTCTTTGCGGGCAAGGTGGCGAAGCTGTTTCGCGTGGTCTCGCTCGGCGATGCCGCGTCCCGGACGTACAAGGTGGAGGGCCAGGTGTTCTTCGCCTCGGCCGACAGCTTCATCGCGGCCTTCGACTTCCTCGAAAAGGCCGGTAGCGTCACGATCGACGTCTCCGCCGCGCATTTTTGGGATATTACGGCGGTCGGCGCACTCGACAAGGTGGTGCTGAAGTTCCGCCGGTCCGGTATTCCCGTGGAGGTCATCGGTCTCAACGCGGCGAGCGCCACGATGCTCGACCGCTTCGCCGTGCACGACAAGCCGGATGCACCGGCCCTGCCGCAAGCCTCGCACTGAGAGACGAAAAAGCCCGCCGGCCTCCTGTTCAAGGCGGCCGGCGGCTTTTTTTGTTTCTTCAGATGGTCAAGGCCGCGTCAGTCGTTCGCGGTCACCTTGACGCCCAGCACGCTCGGCAGCGTGTTCGGCGCGCCCATGCCGGCGCCCATGATCATCGGGAAGGGAACGGGCTTGGCCGGCTCCGCCGTGATCGTCAGGTTCTTCGGCGCATCCAGATAGGCGGTGATGGCCGCGGTCAGCTGGTTCTGCAGGTCGGGAAGGTTGAGCTGCGCGATCATGATCGGGGCGAGACCCTTGATCGACTGCGCCATCTGCTCGCCCGTCACGCCCTGTTCCGCACCGAAGTAATCGAGCAGGCGCTTGGTGATCGAGGCATCCTCGAAGCGGATCGAGGCGGAGTTGAAGTTCAGCTGCTGGATGAGACCCATGGCCGACAGGCCGAGCGCCTGGTTGGCGGCCTCCTTGTTGGGGTTGGCCTCGGCTGCCTTGAAGGCCTCCTGCAGCGAATTCAGGAGCTGGAGCGTATAGCCCGAAACGTTGAAGCCGACCGAAAGACGGCCGACATTGTCGACGTTGATCGAGTTGTCGCGCACGGCAAAGACGCCCGACGCGAGGTCCCAGCTGCCTTCCATGGTGAATTCGCCGGTCGGGTTCTGAAGACCGAGCTTGTCGATCGCCATCTTGGTCTTGGCATCCTTGACGTCCGAGAGGTCCGCCTTCACACCGCTGACGATACCGTCGAAATCGATGCCCTTGTCGCCGTCCTGGCGGGTCAGGTTGCTTTCCAACTTGTCGATGGCGAACACGGTCTTGCCGCCGATCTCGACCGTGATCGGGCCGGTTCCGGCTGACTGGTAGTAGAGCAGGTCGTCGATGCTGCCGGTCCCGGTCTTGGCGGGCACCCGCAGGCCCGAGATGGCGATGTCCTTGGCGGTCAGGCGGGCGCCGTCGGCCGTCCGGTCGATATCCGGGAACGCCACGGTCTCCACCGTATAGCCGCCATCCGAGAGCTCTTCGACGCCGTCGAAGCTGAGGTCGCCGATCTTCAACTCGTCCGTCGTCTTCACCGTGCTGCGCACGCTGGCGCCCTTCAGGACCACGCTGTCGTCGTTGACATCGACCGTCTCGTAGGCGAGCGTCGCGCCGTTGGTGGCATAGGCCGCGTTCAGCTTGGTGACGAAATCGACGCCGTCGAGCGCGAAGGCCGGCGAGGCGAGGCCGGCGAAGGCGGCGCCCGCCAGCAGGAAGCGAAGTCTTGGAAACTGCATCATCATTGGGTCCTTGCAAAGCCTGTGATATCGGGGTCGATGTCTCCAAGGCGATTTGGGCGGAAATATATGCGGCTGCCGGGAAAATGTCAGGTAAGCGCAACGCTTTATTTGGCGGGCGGCACGACCGGGCGGCGCTTTGCTGGGGATAGCGCCGGCGGGGCAACTTGATGTTCACGGTTTGTTGAGGTAGCTACGACCCATGGGACAGAGCCTTTTGCCGCCGTCGGGCGGAGACGATCATATTCAGCCCGTCGATCTCAAGGCGGCACTGGAAGAGCGCTATCTTGCCTATGCGCTTTCCACCATCATGCACCGCGCCCTGCCGGACGTTCGCGACGGCCTGAAGCCGGTGCACCGGCGCATCATTCATGCGATGAGCGAGATGGGCATTCGTCCCAACACAGCCTTCAAGAAATGCGCCCGCATCGTCGGCGACGTCATCGGTAAGTTCCATCCGCATGGCGACCAGTCGGTCTACGACGCGCTGGTGCGGCTCGCCCAGGATTTCTCGCAGCGCTATCCGCTGGTCGATGGACAAGGCAATTTCGGCAATATCGACGGCGACAACGCCGCGGCCTACCGGTACACCGAGGCGCGCATGACCGAGGTCGCGGCGCTGCTCCTGGAAGGCATCGACCAGGACGCCGTCGATTTCCGCGCGACCTATAACGAGGAGGACGAAGAGCCCGTCGTCATGCCGGGCGCGTTCCCCAACCTTCTGGCCAACGGTGCCTCCGGCATCGCCGTGGGCATGGCGACGTCGATTCCGCCGCACAATGCGCACGAGCTTTGCGATGCGGCGCTGCTCCTGATCCGCAAGCCGGATGCGACGATCGAGGAACTGGTCGAGCTTGTGCCCGGACCGGATTTCCCGACCGGCGGCATCATCATCGACAACAAGGCGAGCATCACCGAAGCCTACCGGACGGGCCGCGGCGGTTTCCGCGTGCGGGCGAAGTGGGTCGTGGAGGATCTCGGCCGCGGCGTCTGGCAGATCGTCGTCACGGAGATCCCGTATCAGGTGCAGAAGTCGCGGCTGATCGAAAAGATCGCCGAACTGCTGATCGCCCGCAAACTGCCGCTTCTCGAGGACGTGCGCGACGAGTCGGCCGAAGACGTCCGTGTCGTGCTGGTGCCGAAGAGCCGCAGCGTCGATCCCACTATCATGATGGAGTCCCTGTTCCGGCTGACGGACCTCGAAAACCGCTTTCCGCTGAACATGAACGTGCTGTCGATGGGCCGCGTGCCCCGCGTCATGTCGATCTTCGACATCCTGACCGAGTGGCTGCAGCACCGCCGCGAGGTTCTGCAGCGCCGGTCGCGCTTCCGCCTTGCCGCCATCGAGCGCCGGCTGGAGATCCTCGGCGGTTACCTGATCGCCTATCTCAACCTCGACGAGGTCATCCGCATCATCCGCGAGGAGGACGAGCCGAAGCCGGCTCTGATCAAGCGGTTTACCCTCACCGACCTTCAGGCCGAATCGATCCTCAACATGCGCCTGCGCTCGCTGCGCAAGCTGGAGGAATTCGAGATCCGCACCGAGTTCGACGGGCTGACGGCGGAGAAGGCCGAGATCGACGCGCTTCTGGCCTCCGACGAGAAGCAGTGGCAGACGGTCGCCTGGGAAATCGGCGAGGTGAAGAAGAAATTCGCCAAGGCGACCGAACTCGGCCGCCGCCGCACGGTGTTTGCCGACGCACCGGACACGGACGACGAGGCGATCCAGCAGGCGATGATCGAGAAGGAGCCGATCACGGTCGTTCTCTCGCAAAAGGGCTGGATCCGCGCGCTGAAAGGGCACATTTCCGACACGGCGACGCTGCAGTTCAAGGAGGGCGATGCGCTGAAATTCGCCTTCCCGGCATCCACCACCGATCGCATCCTGATCGTCACCACCGGCGGCAAGGCCTATACGCTTGGCGGCGACAAACTGCCCGGCGGGCGCGGCCACGGCGAGCCGCTGCGCATCATGGTCGACATGGAAAACGACCAGGACGTGCTGACCGCCTTCGTACACGATCCTGCCCGCAAGGTTCTGATCGCCTCCGCCGCCGGCAACGGCTTCGTGATTTCCGAAAGCGAGATGGTCGCCAACACCCGCAAGGGCAAGCAGATCATGAACGTCGCCATGCCGGACGAGGCCAAGATGGTCGTGACGGTCAAGGGCGATCAGGTCGCCATCATCGGCGAAAACCGCAAGCTTCTCGTCTTCCCGCTGGCGCAGATCCCGGAAATGACCCGCGGCAAGGGCGTCCGCCTGCAGCGCTACAAGGACGGCGGCGTCTCCGACATCCGCTGCTTCACGCTGGCCGATGGCCTGACCTGGAGCGACAGCGCCGGCCGCAGTTTCACCAAGACCGCCGCCGAACTCACTGAGTGGATCGCCGACCGCGGCACCGCCGGCCGTGTCGTGCCGAAGGGCTTTCCGCGAAGCGGGAAATTCGGGGGGTGAGGGGTATTGCGGGGTTTGGGCGTTCCGTCTGGTAACAGGTCAGACGGGCAGGCGCTCGCAATAGTCCTGTAGGAAATTTGCGATCCCGTCTTCCACGATTTCTCCTGAAGCAATGCCAAGGACGAACGCGACGGCCATTGCCTCTTCGGTGTTCAAAAGCCAGCCGTTGATGAACAGGAATGTGAAGGCGGCCAGGAAGCCGGTTCTCTTGTTGCCGTCCGAAAAGGGATGGTTTCGCGTGATCCCGTAGAGGTATGCTGCAGCAAGGACGAAAACGTCATCCTCGCCGTAGGCATGCTTGTGCAGCGGACGCGCCAGCGCAGCTTCCAGCACGTTCTCGTCCTTCAAGCCGGGCAGCCCGCCATGTTCCGCGAGTTGCTCGTCGTGAATGGCCTCGATACCCTCGCGCGAGAGCCAGGTGTACCCTGTCACTTTGCCAGTTCTCTCAGCGCGTTCTTATACTTCTCCATGCCGATCCGGGCAGCCTTCAGCTGCTCGGAAAAGGATGCCGTTTCCGGAATCAGTTCCAGTTTGTTATCCGTCATGCGCACCGTCAGCGTGTCCCCCGCCTTCACGCCCATGCGATCCAGCACGTCTTTCGGCAGAATGACGCCTTCGGAATTTCCGATCTTGCGGATGGTGACGTTCATGATGGCTCTCCTGTTATAACCGATGTTATAACAAAAAGGAGCCCCATCTACAAGACGCTTGGGATGGCGGCTTGTCGACTGCCTGTGAGAGGCGGGATCACCCCGCCGCATCCGCGCCGTCCGGCCCGGAATACCGCTCCCAGCCCCGCGCCATCAGATGCTCCTGCGGCAGGAACTTCGTCTTGTAGTCCATCTTGCGCGAGCCCTTGACCCAATAGCCGAGATAGACGTGCGGCAGGCCGCGATCCTGTGCCTTGCGGATGTGATCGAGGATCATGAAGGTGCCGAGCGAGCGGTCGGAAAAGGCGGGGTCGAAATAGGAATAGACCATCGACAGGCCGTCGCCCATCTTGTCGGTCAGCGCCGCGCCGATCAGCGGGCCGTTGGCCCGGCCGGCGATGCCGTCGCCCTCGACGCGCAGGCGGTATTCGATGATCTTTGTGTTCACATGCGTGTCCTCGACCATCATCGCATAGTCGAGCACCGACATGTCGGACATGCCGCCCTTCTGGTGGCGGTGGTCGAGATAGCGGCGGAAGAGGGCGTATTGCTCGCTGGACGGCTCCGCCGGGTATTCGGTGGACACGACATCCGTGTTCTCGGCGAGCACCCGCTTCATGGAACGCGTCGGCTTGAATTCGCCTGCGACGATCCGCACGGACACGCAGGCCCGGCAGCTCTCGCAGGCGGGGCGGTAGGCGATGTTCTGTGATCGGCGAAACCCGCCCTGGGTCAGGAGGTCGTTGAGTTCGGGCGCCCGCTCGCCCACCATATGGGTGAACACCTTCCGCTCCATCTCATGCGGCAGATAGGGGCAAGCCGCCGGTGCCGTGAGGTAGAACTGTGGAGACGGGGCGGTATGGGTGTTCATGTTCATCTGGGGCGGCGATCACACTTCATGACCATAGGATCTTGCTACAGCACTGTGCGTCACAGACGGCGCACTCAGGTTCGCTGCAGCTCTTGTATACCTGCTGCATCATCTCATCCTGAAATCGACTCCGATTTGCGGGATTATCCAGCAGCATGGCTCAAGAATGAAAAAGGTCAACCGGCCGTTAACACGACCGGTCGAAAACACGTCGGATTGATGAGGCAGTGTGTCCGCGCAGGCGCTACGCGCGCAGCAGGTAGCTATCGCGGCGCACCGTTACCGTGCCGATGAGGAAATCGTGCAGCAGACGGCCCCGATCCGTGAAAAGGCCGATGAGCACGATGAACGGGGTGAGGAAGGCATTCGCGATCCAGAAGATCACGAGATGCACGATCGCCGTCATGAAGTCCATCGGCCGCCCGTCTGTCCGCGCGATCGCGAGCCCCATCATGGCCATGCCCGGCGAGGCCTGCGACCGCCCGCCGACCGTGACGCCGAAATAGAGCATCGCGACGATGGCAAAGAGCGCGGGATACAGCAGGAAGCCGAAGCCGAGCGTGAGGATGCCGAGAAAGAACACGACCACGGCCGCGGGAATCCAGAGAAGCGCGACGAAAAGATAATCGACGCAGAACGCGATAACCCGACGGCTGAGAACGCCGCGATAGGCGCGCCAGTCGGTACTGGGAAAGCGAACGTCATCTTGGCTTACGGTCATTTATCTGGGTCTCCAATCGTCAATACGCATATTGGAATGAAGCGGGATGGATTCAAGCGGCCGCCTCTCCGCGTCCTCAACCTTTCCGGGCGAGAAGCCGCGCCACGTCCAGCGCGAAATAGCTGAGGATGCCGTCGCAGCCGGCGCGTTTGAAGGCCAGCAGGGTTTCCATCATCACGCGTTCCTCGTCGATCCAGCCTTGCGCGCCGGCCGCCTTGATCATCGAATATTCGCCCGAGACCTGATAGGCGAAGACGGGCAGGCCGAAGGCGTCCTTCATGCGCCAGCAGATGTCGAGATAGGGCAGGCCGGGCTTGACCATCATCATGTCGGCGCCTTCCTCGACGTCGAGGGCGGCGTCACGCAGGGCTTCGGTCGCGTTGGCGGGGTCGATGTAATAGGTCTTCTTGTCGCCCTTCAGCAGCCCGCTGGTGCCGATGGCCTCGCGGTAGGGGCCGTAGAAGGCCGAGGCGAACTTGGTGGCATAGGCCATGATGCCGACGCTCTGGTGGCCGGCCGCATCCAGCGCCTGACGAATGACGCCGATGCGGCCGTCCATCATGTCGGACGGCGCGATGATATCGGCACCGGCATCCGCCTGCGCCACGGCGGCGCGGGCGATCTGGGACACGGTCTCGTCGTTGACGATCTCGCCATCGCGCAGGATGCCGTCATGGCCGTGGCTGGTGAAGGGATCGAGCGCGACGTCGGTGATGATGCCGATGCCCGGCACCGCCGTCTTGATGGCGCGGGTCGCCCGGTTGATGAGGTTGTCGGCGTCCAGACTGTGCGAGCCGGTGTCATCCCGCAGCGCCATATCAACGTTCGGGAAGGTGGCGAGCGCGGGAATGCCGACATCGGCCGCCTCGCGCGCGGCTTCCACCGCCTTGTCGACGCTGAGGCGCATGACGCCGGGCATGGCGGCGATCGGCTCGACCACGTTCGTGCCGGGCACGAGGAAGATCGGCCAGATCAGGTCGTCCACCGTCAGCTGGGTCTCGCGCACCATCCGCCGCGTCCAGTCCGCCTTGCGGTTGCGGCGCATGCGGCGGTGTCCGGTGATGAGGTCCACGATGTCGGTCTTGTCGGTCATCTCTCGTCTTTCCATGGCTTGAGCCGGAAGCAGGGCGGGGGAAGCCCATCGGCAATGAGCGCGCGTGCCGTGGGCGGTTCGCTCCGCCGCGGTCGCAAGGCTCTCGGGAGTTGCCACCTTTTATCATGGCTCGCAGAGGAGGCAAAATCGCCGTGGTGCGGCGTGTCGTCCCACGAGCGCCCGATCGACGCGCCGATAACCACGCGCGCGAAAGCGCCGTGGAGATGAGGGCAGTTCGGACGAGGCGCTGGAAGCTGCCGCGTTGGTTAGTGAAGTGGAAGATGACATCTTCCAGCGCCTCGTTCGGTGGTTTTTCCCGCAGCCCAACTGTCTTGAAGAAGATTCCATCGGCTCTCCCCGATGGCGCGTCCGGCAGTCACGGCGCGGCTTGCCGCCGCCTTGCCAGGTTTCACAGGACGACCGCGGTTTCAACGGTCGCCGCCTCTTCTATGACATCGCCACGCCGAGATCCTGTCGAGGTCCACGACGGACAGCCCTTTCGCGAGCCCGGGAATAAGGACCTGCGTAAAATCCTTAACCCCGGCACCGGCCCCACCTCGCCGGAACGCCTTCCGGTGCATCCGATAACGGGACGAGGCAAGTATGATGGAGGAAAAGCGGGCGGGGAAAAGAAGGATCAACTTTTTTGACAGGCGGTCCGCAATGCCTTTCCGCCGGGTACAGGAACATTCCATTCCTGCTGCTCCAGCTTCCGTAATTTCCCCGGTCTGGCGGTTGCCACCATCCGCCCTTATGGTCGCCCTTATGTCCGATGATTCTGTCCATGTTCCCAAGGTCTCGCTGACGGAGACGCTGTTCGGCGTCTTCCTGCGGCTGGTGGCGATTTCGTGCTTCTGGTTCGGCCTGAACTACTGGGCGCTGCTGATCGGCTATTCGTTCAATGGGTCCGGCCGGTTCGATCTTCTGACGGTGCCGTGGCGCGTTGCGGCGGCCACGCTGGCGGTGGCCTATCCCGTGGCGGCGCTGGGCCTGTGGCTTCTGGTGTCCTGGGGACCCGTCATCTGGGTGGTGGCGGCGGCGACCGAAATCGTCATGTTTGGCTTCTATCCCGACCTCTTCGGCACCAAGCCGCTGATCCTTGTCCTGCATGGCGGAGCGGCCCTGATCTTCGTCGCTTTCCGCGGCGTCATCCTCTATCAGCGCATGCGCCAGGGGCGTGTTGCAAGATTTGATTCACCCTGACACAGGTGCCGCCAATCGTAAGCTCATGTTAAGGCTGCGGTTTAAGTAGAATTTTATACGTATTCGATAGTGTCTCCTCAAGGCGGGAAAACATAACCACCGCCACCAAAACAGAGAGAGACCGTCATCATGAACACCAAGCTCAAGGCACAGGCTTCCTCCCATAGCGCGGGCAACACCGTTGCTCACAAAGACCCGCAGGAAGATGCGATCCGCTCCCTGTACATGGAATCGCTGCATCTCGTCGAGCGCCTGCACCGCCGCCTGCTCGACGTCATCAAGGACGAATTCGACCGGCAGGGCCGCAGCGACGTCAACGCCGTCCAGGCGCTTCTCCTCTTCAACATCGGCAATTCGGAACTGACCGCCGGCGAGCTGCGCTCGCGGGGCTACTACCTCGGCTCCAACGTCTCCTACAATGTCAAGAAGCTCGTCGATCTCGGCTTCATCAACCACCAGCGCTCGCGCATCGACCGTCGCTCGGTCCGCATCAGCCTGACGGAAGACGGTCAGGGCATCGCCGAAACGGTCGCCAAGCTCTATGAGCGCCACATCGGCTCGATCCACAAGGTCGGCGGTATCGGCACCGACGAATTCAGCCAGATGAACAAGCTTCTCCAGCGCCTCGACCGCTTCTGGAACGACTCGATCGCCTATCGCATGTAAGACGCGACGGGGACGATCCTCTGAGAAGGCCGGGCGCGGGATGGCGTCCGGCCTTTCGCGTTGCCGGCAACAGCGATCGCCGGCGACCGCAGCCGCAACGTGCAGCGTCACGATGTTGTCAACGGTCGTGATGCGCACTTGAGCACGCCGTTCCGCGATGGCGCCGCGGACACGATCCCGCCCGGAAACGGGGCCGATGCGGCTGTTGCAGGAAGGACGCAGTGCCTTGTCTCCCGGTGCTTGCGCGCGCTTTCCCACTGGTTGTGTGACACCGTTTGGCCATATTGGTATGGGACGTAAAATGTTGAAAAACCGGCCCGGAATCGAGGGTCGGTCAAGCGGTTTTCGGCGCGGGTGCGCCCGCAGTCGCGGGGTCTTTGAGGCTCCTCCGTCCGTCGAGGCGCCTCTCCCGCTCCGGGCAGGTTTGCCTTTGTTAACCGTAATCGTGATAGCGCTGAGGGCGGAATTTGCCCTGCAGCATCTGATGGTAGGGATCATGTCGAAGAAAAACGGAATCGATGCTCATAGCCGCCGCGCCTTCCTGCGCTCCGCCGCCACGCTCGGCGCGGCAGCCTGGGCCGGTGGTGCGTTCGCGCAGGACGCCTTGGTGGATATCATCAACGCACCGCGCCGCGGCGTGTGGGACGATCAGTTCGACGCGCAGGCGTCGCGCACAGCGCTCGCTGTCTCGTCGAACACCCCGATCTTCAGCATGGAAACCATCTACAACACGCAGACGGCGATCGGCCAGTATCAGCGGATCGTGTCGGCCGGCGGATGGCCGGAGGTCAACCCGTCGCAGCGTCTGGAACTGGGTGTTTCCGACCCGTCGGTGCGGGCGCTGCGCCAGCACCTGATCGCCGCCGGCGATCTCGATCCGTCGTCGGGCATGTCCGACAGTTTCGACAGCTATGTCGATGGCGCGGTCAAGCGCTTCCAGGCCCGCCACGGCCTGCCGCCGGATGGCGTTCTCGGCGAATACTCGCTGAAGGCGCTGAACATTTCGGCCAATGTGCGCCTGCAGCAGCTGAACACCAATCTCGTACGCCTGCAGTCCATGTCGGGCGATCTCGGCATGCGCCACGTCGTGGTCAACATTCCCGCGGCCTATATCGAGGCGGTGGAGAACGGCCGCGTCGTGCAGCGGCATACGGCCATCGTCGGCCGCCTGTCGCGCCCCACGCACATCATCAATTCGAAGATCTACGAGGTCATCCTCAACCCGTACTGGACGGCGCCGCGCTCGATCGTCGAAAAAGACATCGTGCCCCTGATGCGCAAGGACCCGGAATATCTGAAGAAGAACGCCATCCGGCTGATCGACGGGCAGGGCAACGAGGTTTCGCCCGAAACGATCGACTGGAACGCCGAAAAGGCCCCGAACCTGACGTTCCGCCAGGACCCGGGCAAGATCAACGCCATGGCCTCGACGAAGATCAACTTCCACAATCCCAACAACGAATACATGCACGACACCCCGTCTCAGGGCCTGTTCAACAAGCTTGCCCGTTTCGAAAGCTCGGGCTGCGTGCGCGTGCAGAACGTGCGCGACCTCACGACCTGGCTTCTGAAGGACACGCCCGGCTGGTCCCGCCAGCAGATCGAGGCGACCATCCGCTCGGGCCAGAACAACCCGATCAAGCTTGCGGTCGAAGTGCCCGTCTACTTCAAGTACATCACCGCCTGGGCTGCCAAGGACGGCGTCGTCCAGTTCCGCGACGACATCTACCAGATGGACGGCGAACAGGAACTGGCGCTCCAGACGACCGCCGGCATCGAGCCGGTCACCGGCGGCCTGGACGGCGGCATCGCCCAGTAGAGTTTGATGATGTGATGATTTCGACGGCCGCGCTTCTTGGGAGCGCGGCCGTTTTGTTTGCGGGTGGCGCTGTCGCTTAATTATGCGCTCGCTCCGCGCTCGAACGATGCGTGGGCCACGTCCCCTCGCCCCGCAAGCGGGGAGAGGGTTAGGGTGAGGGGCCATCTTTGACGTTCATGGTTTCAGTTAGCGTCTGCCCCTCATCTGCCTGCCGGCATCTTCTCCCCGTTTTGACGGGGAGAAGAGATGTGTGGCTGCGGTTGCATTCGCCTCGTCAACGTCGCAGCATAAGCTTCTTCTGCCCAGAGGCGGGCAGCCTCGGAGCGGAGGGTGCATGCGAGGGCCAAACGAGACGAGAACGGAGAGGGCGCGGACGCTACGCCAGGCGGATAACGATGCCGAACGTCTGTTGTGGCGAGAACTGCGAGGACGACGGTTGAACGGGCTGAAGTTCGTGCGTCAACTGCCAATCGATCGCTATTTCGCGGATTTTGCCTGCCGGGAGGTTCGCCTTGTCGTGGAGGTGGACGGTCATCAACATGTGGGCAGCGACTATGACCGGGTGCGGAACGCGCAGATGGCTGCCAATGGCTGGACCGTTGCCCGCTTCTGGAACAGTCATGTCCTGCATGAGATGCGGTCGGTTCTGGAAACCATCGTGGCGATTGCCGAAGGGCGTCTCAACGAACCGGTGGTCTCGATCGATCTGACGCTCGTGCTGGCATCCTAGCCGCAGGCCTCCCAAAGGCATTCTGACCTGGTGATCGCATCGGCTCCCCGCCACAGCGCAGACGCCGCGGCAAATGGCGCAAAACGCGGGGCGCGGGTTGCCCTTGGCATGCGAGGGAGATAAACACCGTGCCACCGCCCCACAGGAGCCTGATCATGAGCGATACATCCGCCAACGACGTCTTCTTCAACCGGTCTCTCGCCGATAGCGATCCGGATATTTTCGGTGCGATCGAGAAGGAGTTGGGTCGCCAGCGCCACGAGATCGAGCTGATCGCTTCCGAGAACATCGTCTCGCGCGCCGTGCTCGAAGCCCAGGGCTCGATCATGACGAACAAATATGCCGAGGGCTATCCGGGCAAGCGCTATTACGGTGGCTGCCAGTTCGTCGATATTGCCGAGAACCTCGCGATCGAGCGCGCCAAGCAGCTGTTCGGCGTCAACTTCGCCAATGTGCAGCCCAATTCTGGTTCGCAGATGAACCAGGCGGTGTTCCTGGCGCTGCTGCAGCCGGGCGATACCTTCATGGGTCTCGATCTCAACTCCGGGGGACACCTGACGCACGGATCGCCGGTCAACATGTCCGGCAAGTGGTTCAACGTCGTGTCCTACGGCGTACGCGAGGAAGACCATCTTCTCGACATGGATGCGGTCGCCGAAAGCGCGCGCAAGCACAAGCCCAAGCTGATCATCGCCGGCGGCACCGCCTATTCCCGTATCTGGGACTGGAAGCGCTTCCGCGAGATCGCCGACGATGTCGGCGCATGGCTGATGGTCGACATGGCCCATATCGCCGGTCTGGTCGCCGGTGGCCAGCACCCGTCGCCGTTCCCGCATTGCCACGTCGCCACCACGACGACGCACAAGTCGCTCCGTGGCCCGCGCGGCGGCATGATCCTGACCAACGACGAGGATCTGGCAAAGAAGTTCAACTCGGCCGTCTTCCCCGGCCTTCAGGGCGGCCCGTTGATGCATGTCATCGCCGCCAAGGCGGTTGCCTTCGGCGAGGCGCTGAAGCCCGAGTTCAAGGACTACGCCGCACAGATCGTCAAGAACGCCAAGGCGCTGTCGCAGACGCTGGTCGATGGCGGTCTCGACATCGTCTCCGGCGGCACGGACAACCACCTGATGCTGGTCGATCTTCGCAAGAAGAACGCGACGGGCAAGCGGGCGGAAGCCGCACTCGGCCGCGCCTACATCACCTGCAACAAGAACGGCATCCCCTTCGATCCGGAAAAGCCCTTCGTCACCTCCGGCGTGCGCCTGGGCACACCGGCCGGTACGACGCGCGGCTTCAAGGAGGCCGAGTTCCGTGAAATCGGCAACCTGATCGTCGAAACGCTCGACGGCCTGAAGGTCGCCAATTCCGACGAGGGCAATGCGGCCGTGGAAGCCGGCGTGCGCGAAAAGGTCGTGGCGCTGACGGGCCGCTTCCCGATGTACGGCTACCTGTAAGGCTGGCACGGCATGCGCTGCCCCTTTTGCGGATCGGAAGACAGTCAGGTCAAGGATTCCAGACCTGCGGAAGACGGGGCGGCCATTCGCCGCCGCCGGATCTGTCCGGATTGCGGCGGGCGCTTCACGACGTTCGAGCGCGTGCAGCTGCGCGAGCTCATGGTGCTGAAGAAGACCGGTCGGAAGGCGCCTTTCGACCGGGAGAAGCTCATGCGCTCGTTCGAGATCGCCCTGCGCAAGCGGCCGGTGGAACGCGAGCGGATCGAGCGCGCTGTTTCCGGCATCGTCCGGCGGCTGGAAAGTTCGGGCGAGAGCGAGATCGCCTCCGAGGAAATCGGCCTGCAGGTGCTGGAAGCGCTGAAGGGCCTCGATGACGTCGCCTTCGTGCGCTACGCCTCCGTCTATCGCGATTTCTCGCATGCGGAGGATTTCGAGAAGGTGATGGCGGAGCTCTCCGCCAAGATCGCCCGCGATCCCGGCGCCTGACGGAAAGCCGCAGCCATGACGCTCCCGAACGACACGCCCGCCGATCTTGCCGCCGCCGATGTGCGAGGCGCAAGCGGCGCGGACTCCGGACATGTCGGCGGTGCGGAGGCGGACGCCCGGCTGATGGCGGAGGCGATCGCGGTCGGAGCGAGACATCTCGGTCTGACCGGCAGCAATCCCTCGGTCGGCTGCGTGATCGTGCGGGACGACGGCGCAGGGCCGCGCCTCATTGCCGAGGCCGTGACCGCGCCCGGCGGTCGCCCGCATGCGGAAACGCAGGCGCTGGCGCAGGCCGGGGAGGCGGCCCGCGGTGCCACCGCCTATGTCACGCTCGAACCCTGCTCCCATCATGGTCACACGCCACCCTGTGCGGATGCGTTGATCCGCGCCGGCATCGCCCGCGTCGTCGTCTCGGTCGTGGATCCCGATCCACGCGTCTCCGGCCGCGGCATCGCCATGCTGCGCGAGGCGGGCATCGCCGTGGAAACGGGGGTGCTGGAAGCGACAGGCGAGCGCGCGCTTAAAGCCTATCTGACGCGCAAGCGCCTCGGCCGCCCGCATGTCACGCTGAAGCTTGCCCTTTCGCGCGACGGCATGATCGGCGCACACACGCTGCCGCCCGGTCGCGGGCAGGTGGCGATCACAGGGCCGGACAGCCGGACCTACGTCCAGCATCTGCGCGCCCGCTCGGACGCGATCCTCGTCGGCATCGGCACAGCTGTTGCCGACGATCCGGATCTGACCGTGCGTCTGCCCGGTCTCGAGGATCGCTCGCCCGTTCGCATCGTGCTGGACGCAAACCTGCGGCTTTCGCCCGACAGCCGGCTCGCCCGCACGGCCGCCCGCGTTCCCGTCATCGTCGTCGCCGGCGTTCTGTCGGCAGACGGGGGCGATCGGGATGTCCACGCGCGTCAGGCCCGGGCCGACGCCTTGTCGGCGCTCGGCGTCGAAGTGCTCGAATGGGATCCGCGTCGGCTCGATCTGCTGCTGCCGGCGCTGGCCAGCCGCGGCCTGTCCTCGCTTCTGGTGGAAGGAGGCGCGCGCACCGCAGCCTCGTTCCTCGATGCCGGCATGGTCGATCGCCTGCTGCTCTTCACCGGATCGCCGACCATCGGTGCCGACGGCATCGCGTCGCCTGTGAAGCCCGGTCTTGTACCCGCGCCATTCGTACATACGTCTGGCGAGGCCTTCGGGCCCGACCATCTGGATATTTACGAGAGGACAGCCTGATGTTCACCGGCATCGTGACGGATATTGGCAAGGTCGAGCGCGTGACGCCGCTCGATGAGGGCGTCCGGCTGCGGGTTGCGACGGCCTATGATCCCTCCACCATCGATATCGGCGCCTCCATCTCCCATTCCGGCGTCTGCCTCACCGTGACGGCCTTGCCGGAAAAGGGCGCCAATGAACGCTGGTTCGAGGTCGAAGCCTGGGAAGAGGCCCTGCGGCTGACGACGATCGCCGGCTGGTCCGCCGGTACGCATGTCAATCTCGAGCGGGCCCTGAAGATCGGCGACGAGCTGGGTGGCCACATCGTGTCCGGCCATATCGACGGCACGGCCGAGATCCTCTCGGTGGAAGCGGAAGGCGAGGCGACGCGGTTCCGTCTCAATGCGCCCGAGCATCTCGCCCGCTTCGTCGCGCCCAAGGGCTCCGTCGCGCTCGACGGGACGTCGCTCACGGTCAACGCCGTCAACGGCACGGAATTCGACGTGCTCCTGATCCGCCACTCTCTGGAGGTCACCACCTGGGGCGACCGGAAGGCCGGCGACCGCGTCAACTTCGAAGTGGACACGATGGCGCGCTATGCCGCGCGGCTGGCCGATTTTCCGTCAAAGGGCGTCTGACGCCGTCGCAAGGCGTGGCCTATCGTTCGCAGAGAACGACCTGCGCACCGTGGTAGACGGTGCGGGCCGTCTCGTGGAAGCCGAGCTTGGCGGCCACGCGCAGGGACGCGACATTGCCGAGATCGATGAGGCAGGTGCGGCGGGCCTTGGGATAGGTTCGCTCCGCCCATGCCAGGGCGGCGGACACGGCCTCGGTGGCATAACCCCGCCCGTGGGCCGCGGGCGACAGCGCCCAGCCGGTCTCCATCGTTCCCTCGATCGAGGGCTGGAGGACGCGGTGCAGGTCGTGAAAGCCGGCCTCGCCGATGAAAGCGCCGCTCTCCCTGTCCTGCAACGCAAAAAATCCGAAGCCGAAATAGTGCCACATGCCGACCTGCCGCAGAAACCGCGTCCAGGCTTGCTCGCGCGAGAACGGCACGCCGCCGATGAAGCGCACGACCTGCGGATCGGCGAAGAGATCGGCATAGGCGGAGAAGTCGTCGCGGCGATAGGGGCGGAGGATGAGGCGGGTGGTCTCGAGCGTGGGAACGGTGTGCATGACACCTTCCTTAAACGCGAATCGCGCCCACCGCAAAGCAGCCCTGCGCGCCGCTGATCGGAAAAGGCTTGCCATTCCAGCCCTGCCATGGTTTTACCCGTGCCTCTGCCGGCAATGCGACCGGCGATTTCCACAGTCCCGACTGCCTCCATTTCCAGACAGGTGAACCGATGGCCGAGAGCGTCAAGCCCCATATCCTCATCGTCGAGGCCCGCTTCTACGACGACATGGCAGATGCGCTGCTCGACGGCGCGACCTCCGCGCTGAACGACGCCGGCGCCACCTACGACGTCGTGACCGTTCCCGGCGCGCTCGAAATCCCCGGTGCGATCGCCATGGCCCTCGACGGCATCGACGCCGGCGCCACCGAATATGACGGCTTCGTCGCGCTCGGCATGGTCATCCGCGGCGAGACCTACCATTTCGACATCGTCGCCAACGAGAGCTGCCGCGCCATCATGGACCTGACCGTGAGCGAGAGCCTCGCCATCGGCAACGGCATCCTGACCGTCGAAAACGACGAGCAGGGCTGGGTCCGCGCCCGCAAGTCCGAAGGCGACAAAGGCGGCTTCGCCGCACGCGCAGCCCTGACCATGATCGCCCTGAAAGCCAAGCTCGGAGGCGAACAGTGAACACGCCGAACGAACAGACGCCGCCGGTCAAGCAGGCGAACCAGCGTGGCGCCGCCCGTCTCGCCGCCGTGCAGGCCCTCTACCAGATGGATGTCGGCGGCACCGGCGTGCTGGAGATCGTCGCCGAATACGAGACGCATCGCCTCGGGCAGGAAATCGACGGCGATACATACCTGAAGGCCGATGCCTCCTGGTTCCGCTCGATCGTCTCCGGCGTCGTGCGCGACCAGCGCAAGCTCGATCCGCTGATCGGCGCGGCACTGCAGGACGACTGGGCGCTGTCCCGTCTCGATTCGACCGTGCGCGCCATCCTGCGCGCCGGCACGTTCGAGCTGACCGAGCGCAAGGACGTGCCCGTCGCCGTCATCGTCACCGAATATGTCGAGATCGCCCGCGCCTTCTTCGAGGAAGACGAACCCAAGCTCGTCAACGCCGTCCTCGACCGGATCGCGCGTCAGTTCAGGACGGACGTGCGGAAGTAGCCTTCAATCCTGGAAAAGCTCGGCATGGGTCCCGGCACGGACGAAAACAACCATGCCGGCTTTTCCGGCGTCCTCGCACCGATAGATCAAAAGGAAGTCGCCGCCGATATGGCATTCGCGGTGTCCAGACCATGACCCTTTCAAGGGGTGGTCCAGCCATTCCGGGCCGAGCGGTTCGTCATTGGCGATGAGCAGGAGCATGGCGTCCTTCAGTCGCGGCATGTCATAGCGGCCCGAGCGCGACAGGCGCTCCCAGTCCTTCAGAAAAGCCTTGGTATAATCGGATGTTCTCGGCGGTCCCGCGCGCTTACTGGCGGCTGGCTTTTTCGATGTCGTTCACCAGGTCGTCGGCAGTGGCGAAACGCGCCGCGCGGGTTCGAACGATGTCCTCGGCCTCCTTCATGGCCGCAAGCGTATCGGCGTTCGGAACTCTGAGTTCCAGCGGAAAGGCCTGGTCGGCGACGACCCGGCGAAGAAACAGACGCACGGCATCCGACACCGACATCCCAATGGCATCCAGTGCGGCTGTCGCCTTCTCTTTCGTTTCATCGTCGATTCGCACGTGTAGCATCGAAGTGCGGGCTGTCATGGCGGCATCTCCTGTTTTCCTAAAATGTATCTCATTTGAGATACAGTCAAGAGGACGAGATTGCTGAGCAGTGTTGAGCGCCTTGCGAAAGCAGGCTTGTTACGCTTTCCCGGCGGACGTCTTCGGGCGTCCGCCCTTGGTGCCGTTTGCGCGGCTTGCGGAGAGTTTCGTCGGCGCGGCGTTGAGTCTTCATGAAGGATTTCGTGCCGAAGCAGGCTGGGCTGCCTTGCGGACGAAGCGCTGTTCAATGACCTCTTCGCCCCACTGCCGGCCGGGCTGTTCGTCCACCAGCCGAAAGCCGTTGGCCTCGTAGAGGTGGCGTGCCGCGTCCAGTCCGCGGAATGTCCAGAGATGCGTTTCGGCAAAGCCCGTGCGGTCGCAGAAGGACAGGGCGTCGCGCAGCAGGCGGCGGCCGGTGCCACCGCCGCGTTGTCCCTCATCGACGATGAACCAGCGCAGATGGGCAAGGCCTTCGCCCAGATCCTCGCCATCGATCGCCACGGTGCCGACGATCCTCCCGCTTTCCACGGCCGACCAGAACCCGTTGACCGGCCTCTCCAGTCTTTGGACGAAGCTGGCCAGTCCCGCCGCGACCTGTGCCTCGAAATAGGCGCCGAAGCCGACGCGGCGATAGAAGGCTGCATGCATCTCGGTCGATCTGCCGATACTGCCGGATCGGTAGCCGCTTTCGATCGTGATGGCGGGGCGATCGCTGTCGCCCGCATCGGTCCTGCCGGCATGAAGCGCATCCGTGTAGGTGCGAAGGCCGGCCAGCACCGTTTCGCGGCCCACACCGGGAAGCCGGGTCAACGCGGCGGACACCTGAGACGTGGCGAAGGCGTGGATCGCGGCAACGGTGTCCTGTCCCTGCGCCGTCAGGGTCAGGCATTTCGCGCGGCCGTCGCCGCTGCTGCTCTCCTCCCTGACCTCTCCCGCATCGACAAGTTTGCGCACGAGGCGGCTGATGCTCGATTTTTCCAGTCCGAGCGCCGTGCAGAGGCTGCCGGCCGTTAGGGATGGAGAAGCCTCGATCTCGATCAGGGCATGCACGGCGGACGGTGCCAGATTCGTGCCGGCGAGCGTCGGCTCGAGGAAACCGAGTTCCCGCACGAGACGACGGGATGCGTCGCGGATCGAGAGGATCGTCTCGTCGGACTGTGAGGGTCGCATCACGTCCTCCCATTTGGTTGCGCCATGCAACTATCTATCATGAGATTGCCCCGTGTCAAAGACGGGGCCACCGAGGAAGCTCAACGAGCCATCCGGCTTCGGTCGCGGCCATCGCGCCCGCGATCCCCGCTTGACCTTGCCGATTCTCCGCCGCACTCTTCACTCCGGCCCGGTGGCGCGAGGAGGCGGTGCGGGGCGGGGACGGGATCGGCAAGGCAGTGTGCGGCGCGGGTCTCAAAAGGAGGAAACAGACGACATGATTGTTCTACTGGGCGTAATTCTTTGCGGACTGGTTTCGGTGGCCTATGCCATCTGGGCAACGCGGTCCGTGCTGGCTGCCGATCAGGGCAATGCCCGCATGCAGGAGATCGCAGGCTATATTCGCGAGGGGGCGCAGGCCTATCTTGCGCGGCAATACCTCACCATCGCCATCGTCGGCGCCATCGTCTTCGTCGCAGCCTGGCTGCTTCTTTCGGGCACGGCCGCCATCGGCTTTCTGCTCGGCGCGGTTCTCTCGGGCGCGGCCGGCTTCATCGGCATGCATGTCTCCGTGCGGGCCAACGTGCGCACGGCGCAGGCGGCGTCGGTCAGCCTCTCGGCCGGCCTCGATATCGCCTTCAAGTCCGGGGCGATCACCGGCATGCTCGTGGCCGGTCTCGCGCTGCTCGGCGTCTCCCTTTATTACCTCATTCTCACAGCCGGGCTCGGCCATGCCCCCGGCGACCGCGAGGTGATCGATGCGCTGGTCTCGCTCGGCTTCGGCGCGTCGCTGATTTCGATCTTCGCGCGGCTGGGCGGCGGCATCTTCACCAAGGGCGCGGATGTCGGCGGCGATCTCGTCGGCAAGGTCGAGGCCGGCATTCCCGAGGACGATCCGCGCAACCCGGCCACCATCGCCGACAATGTCGGCGACAACGTCGGCGATTGCGCCGGCATGGCGGCCGACCTGTTCGAGACCTATGCCGTCTCGATCGTCGCGACCATGGTGCTGGCGGCCATCTTCTTTGCCGGCAGCGCGGCGCTGGCCACCACCATGGTCTATCCGCTCGCCATCTGCGGCACCTGCATCATCACGTCGATCATCGGCACCTTCTTCGTGAAGCTCGGCTCCAACGGCTCGATCATGGGCGCGCTCTATCGCGGTCTCATCGTCACCGGCCTGCTGTCGATCGTCGGTCTCGCTTTGGCGACGACCGTTACCATCGGCTGGGGCGTCATCGGCACGGTCGATGGCAAGGAGATCACCGGCACGAGCCTGTTCGTCTGCGGGATCCTCGGTCTGGTCGTGACCGCGCTGATCGTCGTCATCACCGAATACTACACCGGCACCAACAAGCGTCCGGTCAATTCCATCGCTCAGGCCTCCGTCAGCGGCCATGGCACCAATGTCATCCAGGGGCTGGCGGTCTCGCTTGAATCGACGGCGCTTCCCGCCATCGTCATCGTCGGCGGCATCATCACGACCTACCAGCTCGCCGGCCTGTTCGGCACCGGCATCGCCGTCACCGCCATGCTCGGCATCGCCGGCATGATCGTGGCGCTCGACGCGTTCGGTCCGGTGACTGACAATGCCGGCGGGATCGCCGAGATGGCGCATTTGCCGCCGGAGGTCCGCAAGTCCACCGACGCGCTGGACGCCGTCGGCAACACGACGAAGGCGGTCACCAAGGGCTATGCGATCGGCTCGGCCGGTCTCGGTGCCCTGGTGCTGTTCGCAGCCTACGCCAATGACCTCAAATACTTCGCCGCCAATGGCGACAAGTATCCTTACTACGCCGATGTCGGGGTGATCTCCTTCGACCTTTCCAACCCCTATGTCGTCGCCGGGCTGATCTTCGGCGGCATGATCCCCTACCTGTTCGGCGGTATCGCCATGACGGCGGTCGGCCGGGCGGCCGGCTCGGTGGTGGAGGAGGTCCGCCGGCAGTTTCGCGAGAAGCCGGGCATCATGGCCGGCACGGACAAGCCAGACTACGGCCGGGCGGTGGATATGCTGACCAAAGCGGCGATCCGCGAGATGATCGTGCCGTCGCTGCTCCCGGTTCTCGCGCCCGTCGTCGTCTATTTCGGCGTGCTCGCCATCTCGGGCTCCAAGGCCTCGGCCTTTGCCGCCCTCGGCGCGTCGCTTCTGGGCGTCATCGTCAACGGGCTCTTCGTCGCGATCTCTATGACCTCCGGCGGCGGTGCCTGGGACAATGCCAAGAAGAGCTTCGAGGATGGTTTCGTCGACAAGGACGGGCAACGTCACCTGAAGGGCTCGGACGCGCACAAGGCCTCCGTCACCGGCGATACGGTGGGCGATCCCTACAAGGACACGGCAGGTCCGGCCGTGAACCCGGCGATCAAGATCACCAACATCGTGGCGCTGCTGCTGCTCGCCGTCCTCGCCTGAGCCGGCTTGCGGTCAATCGGACCGGAAGCCGCGCGTGAGCTGCATGACGGCAAAAAGAAACCCGCAGTGCCCTCGGCGCTGCGGGTTTGTCGTGTCGCCCCCGGTCTGTCGACGGGGGGAAGGAGATAAGGCTCAGAGGCCGCCGCTGTTGCCGCTGCCCGAGAGAACAGACCGCGCCAGGCCCTTGCCGATGCCGTTGCCGGTCAGAAGCTGGCTGAGGAAGGTGAGTTCCTTGCCGCCCGTCGGCGTGGTGCGGGAGATCATGTCGAAGACCTTGCCGTCCTTCTGCGTGTAGTGCGCGAGCTGGGACACGGTGCCGTCCTTGTCGAAATAGACGGCGAGAATGCTCTGGTCGATCAGCTTCGGCTTCATGAAGGCGACCGGGCGGCGGCGCTTCTGCGAGATGTAGTAGAACACCTCGTTGTCGAAGGTCGCGGTGGTGGAGGGTGTGCCGAGCGAGAGCAGCACCTGCTCACGGCTGGAGCCGACGGGCACCAGGGCCAGCGTCTCCTGATCGACCACATAGCCCTGATTATAGGTCTGCGACACGGTGAACAGATCACCCGAACTCTGGCATCCGGCGAGAAGGCCGGCGCAGAGGGTGACGGCGAGGCCTGTCCGGTTCAGAAACTGCATGTCGGACTTGAAAAAACGTCTCGTCAACGACATCTCCCTTGAAGATACGCCGGCAGATGCGCCATTGCTTTTCGTGCCTGCTTCGGTAAACCAGCTTCCGCGATCATGCAACAAGACGATGCGCGTGCCCCCGGTGTTTCAGCGTGTTTGAAGCGGGGAAAGTTGGGCTTAATGATGTTTTTCGGGCTGTTCGGCAAAAAAAACGGCAATGCCGCCATCGTCGCCCGTCAGTACGATCTCCTGACGGCGGCAGCGCGGCAGCCTGTGCTCTATGAGAGCATGGATGTGCCCGATACCGTGATGGGCCGGTTCGAAATGGTCTCGGCCGTGCTGATTCTGTACTTCCGCCGCACGCGGGCGTCGGCCCGGGCCGGGCAGGAGATCGCGCAGGAAATCGTGGACGCCTTCTTCGAGGATGTCGATCACTCGATCCGCGAACTCGGCGTCGGGGATGTCGGTGTGCCCAAACGCATGAAGAAACTGGCCTCCATGTTCTATGGCCGGCTGGAAAGCTACGCCGCAGCGCTCGACCAGGGCGACCGGCCGGCGCTGGAGGCCGCGCTTCGGCGCAATTTCCACCCGAAGGCCGAGGGGCAGGCGCCCGCGATGGCCGCCCTTGCCGCCTATATGATGTCGGCCGAGGCGGCGCTGACCGCGACCGGCGAGGATCAGGTCGAGACGGGCGCGCTTGCGATCCCCGCGCCTGAGGCCCTGCCGATGGCGGAAACCTCGACAGAACGAGACGCGAGACAAAGGAACGACCTGTGATGCCCGACGACGTCCCCGCCTATTCCCATCCGGTCAAGGTCGGCACCCTTTCCGCCAGCCTGACGAACCTGCGTCTCGAGGCCGATGCCGAGGCGCTGGAAGCGCTGGCGCGGCAGTGGAGCGTGACGGAGGTCCGCAGCCTCAAGGCCGACCTGCAGATCGCCCGCTGGAAGAAGGACGGCGTGCGCGTCAAGGGCCGCGTGACGGCGGATCTGGTGCAGGAATGCGTGGTGACGCTGGAGCCGGTGGAAAGCCACATCGACGAGCCGGTGGAAGCGACCTTCGTGCCGGACGGATCGAAGCTCGCCCGCGCGCTGACCGTCGAGGCCGCGGAAACGGTGGTCGATCCCGATGGTCCGGATGCGCCCGACATCTTCATCGGCGATACGATCGACATCGGCCAGACGGTGGCCGAGCACGCGGCCATGGCCATCGACCCCTACCCGAAAAAGCCGGGCGCGGCCTTTCCGGGGCACATCGAAAGCACCGAGAAGGACGACAAGCGCCCGAACCCGTTTGCAGCCCTGAAGGACTGGAAGAAAGACTGAAGACACGGCGACGGACGCCAATTTCCGGGTTTTTCAGGTATGACTTATGGAAAAACAGGCGTTTTGGCGGAAAACCGGCGGCCGGAACCGCGGGATCGGCTCGCATTCCCCGGCGCGAACGGTTAAGGACCACAGCGTGTCGCCATGCGCGATCGCCGGCGCGATCCGCAGCGGGCGGGCAGGCGGGCACGAAACGGACAGCAGGATAGGAAACACGTGGTCAGAATTTCCCTCGATCTGATGGGCGGCGATCATGGTCCGCAGGTCATCATCCCCGGCGCGGCCAAGGCGCTCGAGCGGCATCCGGACATCCGATTCGTGCTGTACGGTCTGGAGGCGGAATGCCTGCCGATCCTCGACAAGTACCCGAAGGTCAAGGCGGCGAGCACCTTCCACGCCTGCGAACTCGCCATCGCCATGGACGAAAAGCCGAGCCAGGCGCTGCGCCGCGGCCGCGGCAAGGCCTCCATGTGGCAGGCGATCGACGCGATCAACCGCGATGAGGCCGACGTCGTCGTCTCCGCCGGCAACACCGGCGCGCTGATGGCCATGTCCGTTTTCTGCCTGCGCACCATGGCGGGCATCCAGCGTCCCGCGATCGCGGCGATCTGGCCGACGGTCAAGGGCGAGAGCATCGTGCTCGATGTCGGCGCGACGATCGGTGCCGACGCCCAGCAGCTGATGGACTTCGCCCTGATGGGCGGCGCCATGGCGCGGGCGCTGTTCGAGATGGACCGCCCGACGATCGGTCTCCTGAATGTCGGCGTGGAGGAGATGAAGGGGCAGGAAGACGTCAGGGAAGCCGGCCGGCTGATCCGCGAGGCCAATCTCGACGGCATCGACTATTTCGGCTTCGTGGAAGGCGACGATATCGGTCGCGGCACTGTGGATGTCGTGGTCACCGAGGGCTTTTCCGGCAATATCGCGCTGAAGGCGGCCGAGGGCACCGCCCGCCAGATCGCGGAATATCTGCGCGCGGCCATGTCCCGTACTCTTTTGGCCAAGATCGGCTATATACTGGCGAAAGGCGCCTTCGACCGCCTGCGCGAGAAGATGGACCCGCGCAAGGTCAATGGCGGCGTATTCCTCGGCCTCAACGGCGTGGTGATCAAGAGCCATGGCGGCGCGGATGCCGAAGGTTTTGCAGCGGCGATCGATGTCGGCTACGACATGGTCCGCAATGGTTTGAAAGCCAAGATCGAGACCGACTTGGACAAATACCGCGCGACCCGGGCCCCCGAAGGGGCGCCGACGGGTACCGGTGATGAGGTTTGACAAAGACATGATCCGTTCTGTGGTTCGCGGGTTCGGGGCAGCGCTTCCGAAACAAGTGGTGACCAACCGTGACCTGGAGGCGAGGGTCGACACGACCGACGAGTGGATCGTGCAGCGCACCGGCATCCGTCAGCGGTACATCGCCGGCGAAGGCGAGACGACGGCATCGCTCGGCGAAGCCGCCGCGCGCGCAGCCCTCGACCGCGCGGGCCTGACGCCGGCCGATATCGACGTCATCATTCTCGCGACCTCGACGCCGGACAATACGTTTCCCGCCAGCGCCGTCAACATTCAGGCGCGGCTCGGCATGCATCACGGGGCAGCCTTCGACATGCAGGCGGTGTGCTCCGGCTTCGTCTATGCCATGGCGACGGCCGATGCCTATATCCGCGGCGGCCTGGCGCGCCGCGTCCTCGTCATCGGGGCGGAGACGTTCTCCCGAATCATCGACTGGAACGACCGCACCACCTGTGTGCTCTTCGGCGACGGTGCCGGCGCCCTGGTGCTGGAGGCGGGCGAAGGCGACGGCACGACGGCGGATCGCGGCATCCTCACGTCGCACCTGCGCTCCGACGGTGCCCATCGCGAAAAGCTCTATGTGGACGGCGGCCCATCGACCACCGGAACGGTCGGCCATCTGCGCATGGAAGGCCGCGAGGTCTTCAAACATGCCGTGGGCATGATCACCGACGTGATCGAGCAGGCCTTCGACGCCACGGGCACGACGGCCGACGACATCGACTGGCTGGTGCCCCACCAGGCCAACCGGCGCATCATCGACGGCTCTGCGAAGAAGCTCGGCATTCCCCCGGAAAAGGTCGTCATCACCGTCGATCTCCACGGCAACACCTCGGCCGCCTCCATTCCGCTCGCACTGAACGAGGCGGCGTCCGACGGGCGCATCAAGCAGGGCGATCTCGTCCTGCTCGAAGCCATGGGCGGCGGTTTCACCTGGGGCTCCGTCCTCCTTCGCTGGTAGAGGAAAAGCAAGGGCGCGCCGTGAGATGAAAAGCGTGGGGAATGAAGCGCTTGACCCACGTGACCAACGGCAATACTCTTCGCCGCAATCGATATTCCAGAACATCGGTGGGGGATCATGAGCGGTAAAACGGTAACGAGAGCAGACCTCGCCGAGGCTGTTTTTCGCAAGGTCGGCCTGTCGCGCACCGAGTCCGCCGAACTGGTCGAAACGGTCATCGACGAGATCTGCAACGCCATCGTGCGCGGGGAAAGCGTCAAGCTCTCCTCATTTGCCACCTTTCAGGTGCGCGACAAGAACGAGCGCATCGGCCGCAACCCGAAGACGGGCGAGGAGGTGCCGATCTCGCCGCGCCGCGTCATGACCTTCAAGGCCTCCAACGTGCTGAAGCAGCGCGTGCTCAAGGCCCATCTGGCGCGCAAGGCCAAGCAGAAGCCGGCCGCACCGGCGCCGTGACGCGTCTCCCTGCCGGCGCGGCTTGCCGCACCCGAATGCGCGCATCTGTCTTTTCCGGTTGAAAACCCCGGCCTAAGCCGTTGAAAGACGGCCCGATTGTGCGATCATGGTCGCCAGAGCGGATCGTTGTCCCGAATCGGGACGCGGCAGCACCCGGCCACGGCCTTCAAAGCTCGTGGCGCACTTGGCGTGATTGAGGACGATATGGACAAGAGCCCGGATGCGTTTCGCACGATCAGCGAAGTCGCCGACGATCTCGACCTGCCGCAGCACGTGCTGCGCTTCTGGGAAACGCGATTCGTCCAGATCAAGCCGATGAAGCGGGGCGGGGGGCGGCGCTATTACCGTCCCGAGGATGTGGACCTGCTGAAGGGCATCCGCCATCTGCTCTACGATCACGGCTACACCATCAAGGGCGTGCAGAAGCTCCTGAAGATGAACGGCAACAAGTTCGTTGCGGCCATCGCCAGCGGCGACCTCGCCACCGTCGAGGCACTGGCCGCGGCCAGCAACGACGAAGCGCCGTCGCAGCAGCAGCCCAAGGTCGGCATGCCCGACGAAGACCAGATCGTCGGCCGCGCCAAACTCCCCACCAGCCGCCGCTTCTTCTCCTTCGGCAACGGCACCGACGACGCGCCCGACATCTCCGTCGGCAAGACCTCCGTCAACAAGGAAGACCGCGCTTTGCTGCAGGAAGCGCTCTATGACCTGCTGGAGTGCAAGCGCTTGCTGGATCAGGTGCGGTAGGTCGAGCATCTGTCGGCTCGGAGCAATCCCTCGCGTCGCTGCGATGATGCTCCCGACAGTCAAGCGCCAAACCTCGATGACGATTGCCGCTTGGCCGGCGATGCCAGGCCGAGATGGGAGAGCGTGAGCGGCAGAACGCGCTGGGTTCGGGCCTTCTCTCGAGACGGTCTGCAATGCCCGTGAAGTCTTGGCTGTTGACCGAAAACAGAAAAGGCTCCCGAAGGAGCCTCTTTCAAAAACAACAACCATTTCAGGTGTTGATGGTCGGAATGGCCGGATTCGAACCGACGACCCCTTGACCCCCAGTCAAGTGCGCTACCGGGCTGCGCTACATTCCGTTCCGAGGGAAGCCGTATATTCTCAGGCTTGCTGGTGCAAGGGGAAAATGGGCCGGGTTCGAGAAAATGGTGGATGGGGCTCGACCTTGCCGGGTGTCCGCGCGCGACGGTGGCGTGATGAAGGGGATAGCGGATCACCAGTCGCGCTATTGTGATGGTTCTCCGGCAGCCCGGCATATTGTTTCGCTTGCTTCGCGTTCTAATTTCCTCCCGACGGAAGGAGACATCCATGAAGAAACTCATCATTGCATTCGTGTCGCTCGTCACGGCGTTTTCCGGCATCGGGCCCGTCAGCGCCATGCCCCTGGCGAAAATCGAGCCGGTCCAGACGAGAAACGACGTCCAGCAGGTGCGCGACAGGGTCATCATCCGCCGCCACGGGCGTGGCGACTGGAACCGTGGTCACTGGCGTGGCCACCGCGGCGACTGGCGCGGCGATCGGGCGTTTCGCACGCTGAACGGCCACCGCGATTGGCGTGGCAACCGCGGCTATCGCTATGATCGCCGTTACCGCGACCGTTACTATCGCGACGGCTACTACGGCGATCGCGGCGTCGGTCTGGCGCTGGGCGGTCTTGCCGCCGGCGCCATCCTCGGCGGCGCGCTCAATGCACCGCCGCGCTACGTCCGTCCGGGCTATACGCGCGCCTATGGCGGCAGTTCGCATGTCGCCTGGTGCCAGGCCCGTTATCGTTCGTATCGCGCCTACGACAATAGCTACCAGCCCTATAACGGTCCGCGTCGCCTCTGCAATTCGCCGTACTGAGCGGATAGCTCGCGAGCGCGAGCCGTTCGCCATGACCAGCAAACGCCTGCCGCATCCGCGGCGGGCGTTTTGCGTGTTTGGGAATGCGGAGGTCGGGGGCGCGGCATCGCAGAGGCGGACGGTCCGCCTCCTGCAGTCGTCAGCGTCGGGTGCCGAGCATCTTGTAGACGGCTTCCGTCTTGTCGATCATGACATCGAGCGCAAAGCGGGCACGGGCGTGGTCGGCCGCCGCGCGGAAGGCGTGATACTTCGCAGGCTCGGCGAGGGTGACCATGGCGCTGGCGAGTTTCGTCGCGTCCCCGTCATTGGGCACGATGATGCCGGTCGCACCTTCCTCCACCGCGGTCGTCGCACCGCCGACGGCGGTGGAAATGATCGGCCGGCCGGCGGCGGCAGCCTCCAGCATCACGTAGGACATGGCTTCGTAGCGGCTCGGCATGACCAGGCAGTCGAACGCGGGAATAGCCTGCGGGCCCGAGAAGGCGGATGTCAGGTGGATGCGGCTCTGCAGGCCGCTCGCGGCGATGGCGGCGCGCACGGGCGCGTCCTGTTCGCCGAAACCGATCATGATGAGGTGGGCTTCCGGCAGCTTCGACGCGGCATGGCGGAAGGCCTCGATTAGGCGCTCGGGCGCCTTCTGGTGCGACAGCCGGCCGACGAAGCCGAAGACGAAGGTTTCCGGCGTGATGCCGAAGCTCGCCCGCACCGTCATCGCCATGTCCTTCACGGGCTGCGAAACGCCGTTGACGATCACCGACATCCGGTTTTCCGGGATGCCGAGCGCCACGGCATGGCGATACTCGTCTTCCGAGACGCAGATAAGGTGATCGGTCAGAAACCGGCCGAGAAAGGCCTCGACCGAGCCGAACAGCTTGCGGCCGCTGGAGCCGAGCGTCGGGTCCATGGTGCGGAAGGCATGCGGCGTGTAGATGCGCGGCACGTGCCGTCCGGGCAGGCGCAGGCGCGCCAGCGCCCCTGCCTTGGAACTGTGGCCATGGACGATATCGAAACCGCCCCGCGAGACGATGCGGTTCAGCTTCTTCCACGAGGCGATATCGGCGCGGCCCGGCGAGCGCGTCATCTCCACCTTGTGGATGGCGGGAAGGCCGAGCGACTTCAGCTCGCGCACGAAGCTTTCCTCGGCGCGCAGCGGGGAGAAGACGGCTTCAACGCGATGCCCGCGCCGCGACAGGCCGTGGCAGAGGTCGAGGAAGTGACGGCCTGAACCGCCGCCGGACGGCTCCAGCACCTGCAGGATCGACAGCGAGGCGCGATCCGCATCGGTTTCCGGCCGTCCGGCATGACCGGTTGCCGGCGTCGCCGATCCGTCTGGCCTGTCGCTCGCCTGCATCTCGGTCGCCTTCGTTTCCGTCGTCGCGGTCGGAGTTGTCATGAGGTTCGATCGCGGTGGCGTGTCAGGCCGCTGCGCCTTCTGAAGTCGTCTGGTACGGGCTCTGTGCCTGCGATCGTCTGCTGTAGCGGTATTCGAGCGCGCCGCAACCCCAGATGATGCCGAGAAGCAGGTAGAAATGGCGCCAGTGATCCGTATCGATCACATTTCCGATACCGACATGCCCGAGCAGCACGATCCACGCGATCATCATATAGGGTTGCCACGGCCGTTCCAGCAGCATGAAGCGGAAGCCGATGGAAAGCGTCCAGACGATCAGCGTCACATAGGAGACGAAGCCGAGCCAGCCGTAGGAGGTCAGGGTCTTCAGCCAGATATTGTGTTCGTCCTCGGGGAAGATCTTGGAGAACATCATGGGTCCGATGCCGAGCGGCTTTTCCATGGACATCAGGAAGCCGATGCGATGGCGCTCGAAACGACCGAGGTGGCCGCCGTCATAGTCCTGGACGAGCTGGGTGCGGTTCGAAAACAGGTCGGCGACCTGGGGAATCTGCAGCGCTACCACCAGCGCCGTCACCATGAGGATGACCCCGCCGAGCGCGATGACGAAGATCTTCAGACGGAAGGCGCCGGTCCGCTCCTTCAGCAGCATGATGAAGACGAGCATGCAGGCGGAGAAGAGATAGAGCGCCCAGGCCGCGCGCGAGAAGGACAGGAACAGGCCGAATGCCATGACGAGAATGCCGAGCGCCCGCAGCGGCAGGTCGATCAGCCGGCCCTTCAGCACCCCGTGGATGAGAAAGAGCGACGGGGCGACGAGGAAAGGGCCGAAGACGTTCGGATCCTGGAAGGCGCCCATGGCACGGTCGTAGCGTGTGAACGCCTCGCCGCCGGGAATGGCGCCGAAATAGCCGAGGATGCCGAGCGTGGCCGTACCGATGCCGGCGCCGACCCAGGCGCGGAACATGAGCTTCAGCCGCTCGTGCCGCGCCTCGATGATGGCGGCGTAGAAGATCGAGGTGATTGCGAGAAATCCCGAGATCGCCATGTACATCGGCGCGACGTCGAGGTCCTCCATGACGGTCAGCGACATCAGGCCGCCCGTCATGAAGAGCATCAGGAGCGTGAAGAGCGGCGCCGTGGAGCGCGAGATGCGCAGGCCACAGAACGCCCAGACCCCGATGAGAGCCGCGACGAACAGCTCGTGCGGCGCTGGCTCGACGATGACGAAGCCCTGAAGGAACACGCCGAAGGCGACCGCCGCCGAGCCGATGAGCCCGAACGCGGCCAGCTGCGGCCGGAACACGCCGGCAGGGGCGACGATCGCGCTCAATATGCGTTTTCCGTGTTGAGGAGGCGGATGGGCGTGAGGAACAGGATTTTCAGGTCGAACCAGAGCGACCAGTTCTCGATATAGTGCAGGTCGAAGGCGGTCCGGAACCGGATCTTCTCGTCATTGTCGATCTCGCCGCGCCAGCCGTTGATCTGCGCCCAGCCGGTGACGCCGGGCTTGACCCGGTGGCGGGCGAAGTAGCCTTCGACGACATCGCTGTAGTTCCGGTCGGCCGTCTGTGCCGCGACGGCGTGGGGGCGGGGGCCGACGAGCGACAGCTGTCCGCGCAGCACGTTGAAGATCTGCGGCAGTTCGTCGATGGAGGACTTGCGCAGGAAGCGGCCGACGGGGGTCACGCGCGGATCGCCCTTCGTCACCGCATTACGGGCGCTCGGGTCGCTCATTTCGGTGTACATGGAGCGAAATTTGTAGACCTCGATCTGCTCGTTGTTGAAGCCGTGGCGCATCTGCTTGAAGATAATCGGGCCCGGAGAGGTCAGCTTCACGGCGAGCGCCGCGCCGATGAAGACGGGCCACAGAAGCACGAGCGCCACGATGCTGAAGACGACGTCGAAGATGCGCTTGGCAACCGAGTCCCAGTCGGCGATCGGCTTGTCGAAGATGTCGAGCATCGGCACCTGGCCGACATGGGAATAGCTGCGCGGCCGGAAGCGGAGGTTGGCGGCATGGGCGGCCAGCCGGATGTCCACGGGCAGGATCCAGAGTTTCTTCAGAAGATCGAGAATGCGGCGCTCGGCCGACAGAGGCAGCGCGATGATCAGCATGTCGATGCGGGCGAGGCGGGCGAAATCGATGAGTTCGGCAAAGGTGCCGAGCTTGGGATATCCGGCAATGATGTTGGGCGAGCGGCGCTCGTCGCGGTCGTCGAAAATGCCGCAGATGCGGATGTCGTTGTCGGTCTGCTGCTCGAGGACGCGGATGAGGTCCTTGGCCGGCTGGCCGCCGCCGACGATGACGACGCGGCGCTCCATCATGCCGTTGCGCGCCCAGCGCCGGATGGAGAAGGCGATGATGGCGCGCTCGATCAGGAGAAAGGTCGTGCCGGCGAGAAACCAGATGCCGAAGGACAGGCGGGAATAGGCATTGCCGGTCTTCAGGAAGAACATGACGATGGTGATGACACCGAAGCCGAGCGTCCAGGCGCCCAGAAGGCGCGGCAGGGCCCGCGGTACCGAGCGCAGGATGGGGATCTGGTAGCCGTCGGAGAACTGCAGGAAGACGACCGTCAGCGCCGAACTGGCGGCGAGCATGACGCAATACTCGACCCAGCGGCCGTATTCCGGTGCCACGTAGAGGCTGTTGATGATGTAGCCGATGATGAAGAGGGCGGCGAATTCGAAGAGGCGCAGACAGCCGAGCACCATGGTGGGCGAATAGGTGTCGGTGCGGAACTGCGCCGCGATCCGCCGCGCCAGCGGGTTGAGCTCCTTGCGCGGCTCGACCGGGCGCACCTCGTCGCGCGAAATCGTCCGGATTTCGGAGATCTGGCGGCGAAGGGCCTCGGGGTCGAAGGTTTCCGGCTTGTCGATCTGGTTCATGATGCTGCCCATCCTGCCGTTGGCTCGCAAAGACTTAGCAGGGAGGGCCTAAGAAACGTTTACGGCAGGGACCGCAATGCGACCCGTTTTGAAATGGGTTAAGGGAAATAACCCTGCGCGTTCAACACGGTGCCATGAAAAGGCATCGACGGGGGCGGTGGCGGCCGGCCAGGCTGTCGGGGCTTAGGCGCCCGTGTCGCCCGCCAGTCGCCGGTAGAGCCGCATCATCGAGGCGGCCATGGTCGTCGAGGAAAAGGTCGCCTTGAACGCCTCGGGCTCCGGCATGGTGCGCTCGGCCCAGCCTTCTTCCGTCAAGGCGCGGTGCATGATGCCGGCCAGCGACTGCGCGTCGTTGGGTTCGGCGAGCGCGGCGCTGTCGGCACCCAGGATTTCCGGTGTTCCCCCGACGCGTGCGGCGATGACGGGTCGGCCGGCCGCAACGGCCTCCAGCACGATATACGGCATCGACTCGGCCCGCGACGGCACGACGACGAAGCGTGCGCGGGCAAAGGCCTCCCGTGCGGGCATGGCGGGCGCCATGCCGATGCGCTGCCCGAGCCCGCGATGGAGTTTCATGCGCAGATAGTCGTCCTGCTGCGGCCCGTCGCCGATCATCATGGCGCTGAGCGGCCGGCCGGCAAGGCGCTCCGTGCGGCCCAGCGCATCGATGAAGATGTCGGGCCCCTTCATGTCGCGCAGCATGCCGATATAGAGAAAATTGACCGCATCCGGGTCCGGGACGACGGGGACGAACTCGGCATCCTCGACACCGTTGTAGATCGTCTCCGCCGGCGGGCGGGGATGGCCGACCTTCGCCTCGTAGGTTCGCCGCTCGAAATCGCAGACGAAGACGAGCGCGTCCGTCGCATGTTCCTGAAAGCGTTCGAGCGCGAGAATGCCCTTTCCCCGCAGCGTCCTACCGTCATAGTGCAGGCTGCCGCCGTGGGGGGAGTAGAGCCGCGCGACGCGGGACCCGTTGATCCGCAGCACCGTGCCGATGGTGCGGGTGAGGGCGCCGCCCTTGGCGCCGTGGCCGTGAAGGATGTCGGGCCGGAGCTGGCGCAGCTCCTTGTAGCTCGTCCAGAGCGCCCGGGCATCCGAAGGGCCGATGGACCGCCGGATCGGCAGCCGCACGAGCCCGAGCGCCAGATGGGGCTGGATCTCCTCGAACAGGCGTTCCTCGTGTGCGCCACCCGTGGAGCTGTCGCAGAGAATGCCGACATGGTGGCCTTCCGCCGCATGGGCGGCCGCGAGATCGCGCACATGGCGGAAGATGCCGCCCACCGGCGAGCGGAAGCAGTGAATGATGCGCAGGGGTCTGGCGTGCGAGAGGGGCTCTGCCGGCATTGGCGTTCGTGGCATGGGCTCAGAACAACCGTTCGCGAACATAGACGGTGTCGCCCGCCATGATCGGATCGGAGATCGAGACGCGGCCGGTGATGATGCGACCGTTGATCTTGCGGGTGACATCCACCGTGCGCTGGTTGGCGCGGGGCGAGAAGCCGCCGGCGACCGCGATGGCGTTCTGCACCGTCATGCCGGGCACGTAGGAATACTGGCCCGACTGGCCGACTTCGCCCATGATGAAGACGGAGCGGTAGCGATCGACCTCGATCGTGACGTCGGGATCGCGCAGGTAGCCGGCGCGCAGCTTCTGCGCGATCATGGTTTCCATCTCGCTCAGCGTGTGGCCGCGCGAGGGGACCGAGCCGATGAGCGGGAAGGCGACATAGCCGGCCTGATCGACGGTATAGGAACCGGTAAGGCCCGCCTGCTCGAAAACGCTGATGCGCAGGCGGTCGCCGCTGTCCAGCCGGTAGGGCTGAATGGTGGCTTCGCTGAAGGCGCGGGGCGCGGGCTCGTAGCTGCTGCACCCGGCCATCGTGATCGACAGCAGGGCGATACCCAAGGCCAGACCTGACTTCAATCGTGCGAAGGTCATGCGATTCTCGCGTCTCAAGGATGAACGTGATGCTGTTATCGATCTGTTAGGGTTAACAGCCGGTAAAGGGCGCCCGGAATCGGCGTGAATCATGTGTCGCTAAAATAGAATCCGAACAGGCCTTGCCACCCAAGCGTTAACGCTCGAGTTACCATCTTTCTTTACCCTGTGCGCGAACAATGCTCGTGTGCAGGTGCGTGGATGTCAGGCTATAGCGACCGTCAACAGGACGTGGATATCGACCTCGGAGGTCTGTTCCGTGCGATCTGGCGTCGGCGGACCCGGGTTCTGCTGACCACCGTGGCCGTGGCCGCGCTGGCCTTTACCGCAGCACACATGATCTCGCCGCGCTACGACAGCGAGGCGCGCCTGCTGATCGAGCCGCGCGAGCCGGAGTTCAGCTCCACGACCCTGCAGCCCTCGGCCGCCAGCGCGACGTCCTTCGACGAGCCGGGGATTTCGAGCGAGGTGCAGCTGCTGCGCTCGGTCGATCTGATCAAGCAGGTCGCGCGCAACATGCGGCTGCACGAATTGAAAGAATTCGACCCGACGGCCGACCCTTCCGCCATCTCCGATATCCTCGTGATGCTGGGCCTCAAGCGCAACCCGCTCGACATGCCGCCCGAGGAACGGGTGCTGAAGGAGTTTCAGGAGAAGCTGCAGGTCTACCAGGTCGAGAAATCGCGTGTCATCGGCATACAGTTCACCTCGAAGGATCGCGCGCTTGCCGCCGCCATCCCCAACGAGATGGCGAAGATCTATCTCTCGCTGAAGGCGGGCGCGAAGCTCGATTCCAACACGGAGGCCAGCCGCTGGCTGGAGCCGGAGATCGCCAATCTGCGCGAAAAGGTGCGGGCGGCGGAAGCGAAGATCGCCGAATACCGCTCCAGTTCCGACCTGCTGCCCTCCGGCGACACCGGCACCTTCGCCACGCGCGAGCTGACCGATATCTCGACGGAACTCGCCCGTGTGCGCGGCGACCGGGCGACGGCCGAGGCGCGGGCGGAGAACGTGCGCGCGGCCTTGTCGAGCGGACGCGGCGCCGAGACGCTGAACGAAGTCGTTGGCTCGGCGATGATCCAGCGCCTGAAGGAATCCGAATCGCAGATCCAGAACCAGACGGCCGACCTGTCGACCACGCTGCTCGACGGCCATCCCCGCATCAAGGCGCTGCGATCGCAGCTGACGGGCATCCGCACGCAGATCCGCGAGGAGACGCAGAAGATCCTGGCAAGTCTCGAAAACGAGGCGAAGGTCGGCGAGCTGCGTGAGCGCCAGCTGACCCAGCAGATGAACACGCTGAAGGCCTCGTCCGCCAAGGCCGGCGAAGACGAGGTCGGCCTGCGCGCGCTGGAACGCGAGGCCGCTGCCCAGCGCCAGCTGCTGGAAACATATCTGTCGCGTTATCGCGAGGCGAGCTCCCGCACCGGGGCGAGCGCCGCGCCGGCCGATGCACGCGTGATTTCGAGCGCCGTCGAACCCACGGAAGCAAGCTTCCCGAAGATCCTGCCGATCACCATCGTCGCGGCCATGGCGGCGTTCCTCCTCAGCTGCGTCGTCATCATGTTGCAGGAGCTCTTCAGCGGTCGCGCCCTGCGACCGGTCGGGGCGCCCGCACCGGTGCCTGTCGCCGTCTCCGCGCAGCCCATGCCGCCGCTGCCGCCGAACACGCCGGAGCCGCGGGCCAAACGCGGCTGGGGCTTTCGGCGCGATGTCGCCACTGCCAAAAGCGGGCATGGGACGGCCCAGCCCGCGCTGGCCCGCGACAAAGCCCTTGCGTCGGCCGATGCCCGTGGACAGGAACAGGCGGCCGACGTGCCGCTCGACGGCTTCTTCGTGGAGAACGTCGCGGCCGCACTGATCGTCGATCGCGTACCGCTCGCCTTCATCGTCTCCCCGACGGGCGACGCCGGCTCGACGCAAACGGTCGCTCTCGCGCGAATGGTGTCGGAGGAGGGACGGCGCGTCGTGCTGGTCGATCTCACCGCGTCCGGCTGCCCGACGGCGTTGATGGCGATGTCGGCAGACCTGCCGGGGATCACCAATCTGCTCGCCGACGAGATCGCCTTTGCGGATGCGCTGCATGCGGACCGGGGCTCGGACGCGCACATCATTCCGCGCGGCAATGCCGATCCCGCGGTCGCCATGCAGGCGATCGACCGCCTCCAGATCGTCATCGAGGCGCTGACGGATGCCTACGATCTCGTTCTGGTCGAATGTGCGGACGCGGATGCGGATGCGGTGTCGCGCCTCGCGCGCGCCCAGGATGTCGAGATCATCTTCTCGGTGCCGGCGGTTTCGGCCGAGGATATCGTCGAGATCATTACGGAATTCGCCGAAGCCGGCTACGACCACATCCATATCATGGATGCGCGGCTGGCCGACCAGCCCCTGCCGGAACCCGACCGCCGCGCCGCCTGAGATCGTCAGTCCGCGTCGGTATCCGCCGATACCGGCGCGGCCTTGCCCTGATGCTTCTGGCGGAACCGCTGGACGGCGCAATAGATCTGGCGGTTCGACTTGATGGCGCGCTTGGCGCGAACGATCAGCCTGTGGGCGCCAGCCGCAACGCGACCACGAAGGGTCAGCGGCAGGACGATGTCGTATTGCGCGGTTTCGACCGTGCACCAGGAGCGCTTGTAGGGTTGGTCGCCGATCCCGAAATCGAACAGGCGAACGCCTTCGCCGCAGGCGCGCTCGATGATCCTGTGGAACAGAAGCTCGCCCGGGCTCGCATCCGCGGCCAGCGTCTCGTCGATCGAGCCGAACTGGCAGACCATGTGGTCGCCCTTGCGCGACACGCCGGCGATGGCCACGATGCGACTGTCGGCTTCGCTGCGAAGACGCAGCGCGTGCAGCGCCAGCGGTCGGTTTTCCGCCATTCCATCGACCGCGATCGCCGCCCGCAGGAAGGCCTGCGTCGGCGCGTCCCGGAAGACGTTCGGCAAACCCAGCGTCTCGAATCGCGCCGCCTTCTGGGCGAGGAACACGTCGAGAACGGCGCGACGCTCGTCGAGGCTTTCGGCGATGATGTAGTCGTAGCCGCCATAGGTCTCCATGCGCCGCTCGGACACGCGGAACTTCTTGCGCCGGCGCTTGGCGTTGATCTGTGCGAGCGTGGCCGCGAAATCCGGCAGGAGCGGCAGCTGGTAGGAGGCGTTCTGGTTGCGGATGGAGGGCAGGGAGGCGAGCGCGTGGGGCTGGCCCCGCCATTCGAGCGGGATCTTTTCCAGCGTGACGATGTCGGCGACATGGGCGAGCTTGGTGGCGAGTTCCTCGAGCACCAGATCCGCCAGTTTCTCGCGCGGCAGGCCGCCCAGATCCTCGGCAAAGAGGCCGGTATTGATGTTGCTGTGCGGTGCGCCGATGAAACGCGCGGTGCGGAACAGGCCGTTGCGCACCAGCTCGAGCGGCAGGATGAAGATGGTGCGGTCGCCAAGCCGGCCGCGCAGCAGAAGCGGCCGCTCGACATGCGTTGCCACCCAGGCTGCGCACCAATCGAAGCTCTGATGCAGGGAAACGGTGTTGGCCGCCTCCAGCGCCCGCCAGTCCGCTTCCAGCGCGGACATCAGCACATGCACCGACACGGTGAGATCGCAGGACCGGCCGGTCGTCGCGTTGCTGTCGACGGTGCTGCGCAGGCCGGCGAGCGGAACGTCGATCGAAAAAGCACTGATATGGGCATTCATCACAAAAGCGCCCTCCGTCTGAAACGCGTTGCCGGCATCTAGCCCGGAAAGCCTCTGACGTTTGCTTAAGCTTGCCCGCATTCGCGCGCCTTCGCCGCGATATCCTTTTATGGGGTTATCGACCCGTTAACGGATCCCGCTTCGTTACATCCAGCCGGTGGACAGGGCACGCGCCCAGTCCGGGCGGCCATTCTGTTCGGCAAGACGGGCGGCCGAGGCGTGGTCGTAGGCGATGAGCCGGAAGGTCACATCGGTGCGGCCGTCCGCGTGTCTGTCGATCAGGGCGTAGGAGGCGCGCGGCGTTCCTGTCTCGACCTTGTGGACCACAGGCGCATCGTCCTCATAGGCCGGGGAACCGACGCTGCCGGGATTGAGCACGATCCGCCCGTCCGACAGCGTGACGAGGCGGGGAATATGCGTGTGGCCGCAGAGAAGCACGGGGGCTTCGACGCCGGCCGCAAGGCGTTCAATGCGCGCCGCATCCGCGCGGTGCACCACACCGTCCGAGGTCAGGTCTTCCAGCCAGTAGACGAGGTCGCTCTCCGGCGTGCCGTGGCAAAGGAAGAGCCCGTGCTCCTGCAGGTGCCGCGTCGGAGACAGGCTTTGCAGCCAGGCGCGGTGGCGTTCGTCCAGCGCGGCATGCGTGAAGCGGTCCGTCGCGATCATCGCGTCGGGCGTGAGCGTCAGCAGGGCGCGGTCATGATTGCCGCGGATCGAAACGATCTCGCGGGCCATCAGGAGATCGGCGGTGCGGGCCGGGTCGATCGGTCCGCTGAGGTGATCCCCGAGATTGACGATGTCGCGGATGCCCCGGCCGTCGATATCGGCCAGCACGGCTTCGAGCGCGGGGGCATTGCCGTGAATGTCGGCGATGACGGCGATCGTCATGGGCGCGGCTTTCCGGGCTTCTCCATCCATTTGATGATCAGCATGGCCGGCAGCACCCAGAGAAGACCGGTGAAAAAGAAGTAGAGAAGATGCACCCACCAGGGCGATGCGCCGAGCAGAAGCTCGGCAAAGGTGGTGGCGATGAGCGCGTAGGAAATGACGAGCACGATGATGAGGATCGTCCCGATCAGCTTGCGAAGGCGCACCGGCATTGTCTCAATCTCCTCCAGAAGCGTTCGCCGCGACCGCATGCCGCAAAGCCACTCCTTGTCATGCCTGCCGGACTGATGCAAATCAACGCCATATCGTCGGATATCTCTCAATGTCACCGACGACCGCCATCAAGGGCGAACGGAGCAGCGCGATGACGAGTGCCAAGCCAATGGAAACGCCTATGACGACCGACGCGCGGCTGACGCGGGAGATCGACATCGCCCGGCGCAACCGTCGCCAGATCCGCATCTGGCTGGCCGTCGTCGTCTTCGCGCTCTTCGCGCTGGTCCTCGTCGGCGGCGCGACGCGGCTCACCGAGTCGGGCCTTTCGATTACGGAATGGAAGCCGATCCACGGCGTCATCCCGCCGCTGTCGCAGGCAGAGTGGGAAGAGGAGTTCACGCTCTACAAGCAGATCCCGCAATATGCGCAGATGAACAGCGACATGACGGTCGAGGGGTTCAAGACCATCTTCTGGTGGGAATGGGCGCACCGGGCGCTGGCCCGCTCGATCGGCGTCATCTTCGCCCTGCCGCTTGCCTTTTTCTGGCTGACGGGGCGGATCGAGCGGCGGCTGAAGCTGCCGCTTCTCGGCATTCTCGCACTCGGCGGCTTCCAGGGCTTCATCGGCTGGTGGATGGTCTCGTCCGGCCTCGTCAACCGCACGGATGTCAGCCAGTACCGGCTGGCGACCCATCTGATCATCGCCTGTCTGATCTTCTCGGCCTGTCTCTGGATCCTGCGGGGCCTGTCGCCGCACCGCGGCGATGCGCCGCCGACACGATACTCGATCCTCGTTGCCGCCGGCATCGCGCTGATGGCGCTGTTCCAGATCTATCTCGGCGCACTCGTCGCCGGTCTGGATGCAGGCTTCAGCTACAACACATGGCCGCTGATGGACGGCGCGCTGATCCCCGGCGACCTCTTCATCCAGAGCCCCGGCTGGCGCAATCTCTTCGAAAACCCGAAGACCGTCCAGTTCGTGCACCGCTGCGGCGCCTATGTCCTGCTGGCACTGGTCATCAGCCACATGATCGCCAGCCTGCGCCTCGCGCCGCGCTCCACCCACGCCCGCGGCGCCCTCGTGCTCGCCTGTCTGGTCGTGGCGCAGGCATCGATCGGCATCATGACGCTGATCCTGCAGGTGCCGATCGTCTGGGGCGTCGCCCACCAGGCCGGCGCCCTCATCGTCCTCGGCTTCGCTATCGCCCACTGGCGCGGCTTCGTCGGGGAGTATCCGGTGGAGACGCGCGGGGTGCGGGGCTAGTCTCTCTTCGCAATATCTGCGCGCAAGAAAAATCGCCCCGATGCACATGGCACCGAGGCGACGACGGTTCGAGAAAATAAGAGGCCGACCCTCAGGCCGACAGCATCAGGTCCATGTTCTGCACGGCCGCACCCGAGGCGCCCTTGCCGAGATTGTCGAGCAGGGCCACGAGGTTGACATGCTCGCCGCCGGGTGTGCCGAAGACGAAGAGCTTCATGCGGTCGGTGCCGGCCAGTTCCACAGCGTCCACGCGCGCCAGGGCGGCGCTGGTTTCGAGCGGCACGACCTCGACGATCGACTGGCCGGCATAATGCGCGAAGAGCGCGCCGTGAATGCTCTCCAGCGTCGCGCCGTTGCCGACCTCTTCAAGGAACAGCGGCACCTGCACGATCATCCCCTGCGGAAACTTGCCGACAGAAGGGGAGAACAGGGGGGTGCGTCCGAGCATACCATGGGTCTTCATCTCGGCCACATGCTTGTGCTTCAGCGGCAGGCCGTAGAGAAAGCCGGGGGAGGTGATGGGATCGGGGTTCGACGGGTCCTCGATCTGGGCGATCATCTGCTTGCCGCCGCCGGTATAACCGGAGATGGCATTGACGCTGACCGGATAGCTTTCCGGCAGAATGCCCGCCTGCCGCAGCGGCCGCACGAGGCCGATGGCGCCGGTCGGGTAGCAGCCGGGATTGGCCACGAGCCGCGCGGCGCGGATCTTGTCGGCCTGGGCCGCGTCCATCTCGGCAAAGCCGTAGGCCCAGTCGGGCGCCACGCGATAGGCGGTGGATGTATCGATGATGCGGACGCTGTTGTTGCCGGCCAGCATGGCGACGGCCTCCTTGGAGGCGTCGTCCGGAAGGCAGAGAATGGCGATGTCGGCGCTGTTCAGGAGGTCTTCGCGCATTGCGGCATTGCGGCGCTCGGCCTCGGGGATCGACAGGAGTTCGACATCCTTGCGGTCGGCCATGCGGGCACGGATCTGCAGCCCCGTTGTACCGTGTTCGCCATCGATGAAGATCTTCGCCGTCATGTCTTTGTCCCGTCGGTTCAAGAGGTTGCGCGTGTCGTCCGATTCAGTGTGTCATGCTCTTGATTCAGTTTGATAACAACAGCCGGTCATCGTTACCGGCCGGCCGCAAGCCGCTCCGCGCGCAGGCCGAGCATATACATCGCGACGGTGGATGCGGCAATGGCGGTGATATCGGCATGGTCATAGGCCGGCGCCACCTCGACCACGTCGGATCCGCGAATATCGAGCGGCGCGAGCTTGCGCAGGACCGACAGAAGCTTCGCACTCGAGAGCCCGCCGGAGACCGGCGTGCCGGTGCCCGGCGCAAACGCCGGGTCGAGGCAGTCGATATCGACCGTGAGATAGGCAGCAGTACCCTGGGTGTGAGCGAGGATGTCGTCGGCGATGGCGGAGGCGGTCATCTCCTCCACAGCATCGCCGTAGAGAATGCGGATCCCGAAATCCTCCGGCGCATGCGTCCGGATGCCGATCTGGATCGAGCGTGCGGGATCGATCAGACCCTCGCGCACGGCGCGCCCGACGAACGAGCCGTGATCGATCCGGCCTTCCGCGTCGGGCCAGGTATCCTGATGCGCATCGAACTGGACGAGGGCGAGCGGCCCATGTTTGGCGGCGTGCGCCCGCAGCAGCGGCAGCGTGACGAAATGGTCGCCGCCCAGCGACAGCAGGTAGGGCACGGACGCGATGATCCGCGCCGCCTCCTGCGCGATCGTCGCCGGCGTCCGCTCGTGATGCCCGTAGTCGAGCAGGCAATCGCCGGCGTCGATCACCGCCATCTCGGCAAACAGGTCGCGCCCGAACGGATATTGCGGATCGTTGTCGAAGATGGCCGACGCTCGCCGGATGGCCTGCGGCCCGAAGCGCGCGCCCGGCCGGTTGGACGTCGCCGCATCGAACGGAATGCCCCACACGACCGCATCGACGCCGGTGAACGTCTTGCTGTAGCGGCGGCGCATGAAGGACAGGATGCCCGCATGGGTCGGATCGCTGGCAGCGCTCCGCAGCGAGTCGGCGGTGATGGCGTGATCGATCGATTTGGCGGCCATGGAAACTCCGGAGGTATTGTCTGCGAGACGATATCCCATGACGGCCTTCGGCCGGGAGGGGTGTCGCCGTCTCTTGACGGAAGCCATCGGGCCCCAACGAAAAAGGCGGAGCCGAAGCCCCGCCTTTGACGATTCCAAAATATCCGAAGCGATTAACGCTTGGAGAACTGGAACGAACGACGGGCCTTCGCCTTGCCGTACTTCTTGCGCTCGACGACGCGGCTGTCGCGGGTCAGGAAGCCACCCTTCTTGAGCACGGCGCGCAGGCCCGGCTCGTAATAGGTGAGTGCCTTGGAGATGCCGTGACGAACGGCACCGGCCTGGCCGGAAAGACCGCCGCCGGCAACCGTGGCGTCGATGTCGAACTGGCCGTCACGAGCAGCTGCGAAGATCGGCTGGCGCAGAATCATCTGCAGAACCGGACGCGCGAAATACTCGGGATAGGCCTTGCCGTTGATGGTGATCTTGCCGGAGCCCGGCTTGACCCAGACGCGGGCGACGGCGTTCTTGCGCTTGCCGGTCGCGTAGGAGCGGCCCTGGGCGTCGATCTTCTTGACATGAACGGGAGCAGCGTTGCTGGCTTCCGCGACCGTGCCAAGTTCTTTCAGAGAGGAGAGGTCGGCCACGATCAGGCGCTCCTTACGTTCTTCGTGTTCAGCTTGGCGACGTCGAGGACGGTCGGCTGCTGCGCTTCATGCGGATGGTTCGTGCCTGCGTAGACGCGAAGGTTCTTCATCTGGCGACGGCCGAGGGGGCCGCGGGGAACCATGCGCTCGACAGCCTTCTCGAGAACGCGCTCCGGGAAGCGGCCTTCGATGATCTGGCGCGCGGTGCGCTCCTTGATGCCGCCGGGATAGCCGGTGTGCCAGTAGTACTTCTTGTCGGTGTACTTCTTGCCGGTGAGCACGGCCTTCTCGGCATTGATGACAATGACGTTGTCGCCGTCGTCGACATGCGGAGTGTAGGTGACCTTATGCTTGCCGCGCAGGATGTTGGCGATGATGGTCGCGACGCGACCCACAACGAGGCCTTCGGCGTCGATGAGGATCCACTTCTTCTCCACCTCTGCAGGCTTCTGAACGAAGGTTGACATGATGAAACTCTTTCGTTTGGGACCCGATACGTTGCCGCCGGGCGTTTTTTGTTGCTTGAATTGCGCGATCCACCCCGAGGGGACGACCTGCAAAAACGAACGCGGACGTGACCGCCCGCGAACAGGGTGGCTTATAAGGCGAGGCCGGATCGCCCGTCAAGAGGTCCGGGCCGTCAGCCTTTCAGGTGTGACAAGCAATATCAATGCGTTAGCGGTGTGGTTTCATGATACCACAAGAAATCCGGCCGATTTTCTGCGTTTGAACCTCACGTGACGGGCCATTTGCGACCATCCGGCTTGAAAGCAGGCGCCCGGCGGCGTAGCTGGGGGTCCAGTTTTCGCCCCTTCAACAGAGGAGCCGACATGGCCGATATCGTTTCCCTCCGTCGTCCCGAGCCCCGCGACCTCGTGCTGTGCGAACGCGAGGGCAGCGTTCTGCGCCTGACGCTGAACCACCCGCCGCTCAATACGCTGTCGGGCGATGTCATGGAGGCGCTGCTGGCGGAGCTCGATGCGGCGGCCGCCGATAGGTCGCTGCGCGTCGTCATCATCGCGGCGACCGGCGCGGTGTTCTCGGCGGGGCTTGATCTGGACGACCTCACCCGGCAGCGGGAAGCGGCGGATGCCGGCCGTGATGCGTTTGAGGCGACGTTCGCGCTTTCGGCGAGACTGATGACGACGATCTCCGCGCTGCCGCAGCCGATCATCGCCGAGATCGACGGGCTGGCGACGGCGGCAGGGTGCGAGCTGGTGGCGGCGTGCGATCTGGCGATCTGCACCGACACGGCGACGTTCTGCACGCCGGGCGTCAATATCGGCGTCGCGCCGATGGGCGCGGTCGTGGCGCTGGCGCGCGCGGCGAGCCGCAAGCAGGCCATGGAAATGCTGCTGACGGGCGAGACGATCGACGCCTCCACCGCCAAGGATTTCGGCCTCGTGAACCGCATCGTGCCGAAGCAATATCTCCGGCAGGTGGTGGACAAATATGCCGCCGTGATCGCCTCGAAGTCCCAGGATGCGCAGCACGGCGTGAAGGCCGCCTTCGACCGGCAGGCGTCGATGGCGTACGCGGCGGCCTATGCCGAGGCCGCAGGCGCGGAAGCCGACAGTGCGCTGACGCCGGATGCCGTCGAGGGAATGGCGGCGTTTCTGTCGAACCGAAAGCCTGTCTGGCCGAAGGCATAGCAGCCGTCAGGCGAGCTTCAGGAGCAGCGCACCCAGCGCGATCAGGCCGGCGGCTGCGATGCGAAAGGGGCTGATCCGCTCCTTCAGCACGGTGACGGAGATGACGATCGCGAAAAGGATCGAGGTCTCGCGCAGGGCAGCCACCGTTGCGACCGGCGCCTTGGTCATGGCCCAGAGCGCGATGCCGTAGGAACCGATGGAGCCGGCGCCGCCGACGAGCCCGCGCCATCCGTTCTGGCGGATGTGACGCAGCACGGGAGCCGCGCCGCGCCGGGAGATCGCCCAGCCAAAGAGCAGCACGGGCGGCAGCAGCGCCATCCACAGAGTGTAGGAAATGGCATTGCCGGAAAGGCGCGCGCCGATGCCATCGACATAGGTATAGGCGGCGATGAAGACCGCGTTGACGAGCGCGAGCACGATGGCCCGCATGCCGCTGCGGCGCGCCTCGAAGGCGAGCGTGAAGATGCCGGCGGAAATGGCCAAGATGCCGAGGGAGGCGCTCTGGGTCAGCTTTTCCCCAACGATCATGCTGCTGGTCGCCGCGATCAGCAGCGGCGCGCCGCCGCGCATCAGGGGGTAGACGAGCCCGATATCGCCGGCCGTGTAGGCGGCGGCCACGAGGTGGAAGTAACCGAACTGCAGCACGGCCGAGGCGAGCAGAAACGGCACCGCCCGCCCATCCGGCAGCGGCATGAAGGGCAGAAAGGGCAGGGCGATGACGGCGGCACCGAGCGCGATCATCGCCGCATCCAGCGACTTGTCCGTCCCCGCCTTCACCATCGCATTCCACCCGGCATGCAGCAGGGCGCCGAAGAGAACGAAGAGAAGAACGTCGAGCGGCACGGGACACCGGGGAGCAAAGCGGGCGAAAGCGTCCCTTCGTTGTGGCAAGGCCGGCGTGGGACCGCAAGCTCCGGCAGCTGCCGGGATGACGGTTTTATGACGGGAATGCCGTTTTCCACGGATCCGGACCGGGCTTTCCGGCGGAATGAGATATTTTTTCTCGGGAACAGCGCGGATCGCTCTCATCTTTTCCATTGGAAAGAGCGAGAATGCGCGCCAGAAAGAGATGCAGGAGGCACCATGAATCACGATCAGTACCCGGACATCTACATCAAGGACATTCTGCGCTCGACGCGGACGATCGCGCTGGTCGGCGCGTCCGTCAATCCGGAGCGTCCGAGCTACCGGGTCATGGGTTTCCTGCTGCGCAAGGGCTACACCGTACACCCCGTCAATCCGGGCCTTGCCGGCACCCAGCTTCAGGGCCGCACCGTCTATGGACGTCTGTCCGATATCGACGAGCCGATCGACATGATCGACATCTTCCGCGCCGCCGACGCCCTGCCGGCTCTGATGGACGAAATCCTGACCCTCGATCCCCTGCCAAAGGTGATCTGGGGCCAACTCTCCGTCCGCGACGATGCGGCGGCTGCAAAGGCAGAGGCGCGCGGCATCAAGGTGGTGATGGACCGCTGCCCGGCGATCGAGTATCCGCGGCTTGTGGGGTGATCACGCGTTGCCCTTCTTGAGCGGTGAACGGCCCGATCGGTATCGATTCGAACACCGGACCGTCAACAATGACGGGACGTCAATCTGTCCACACTAAAGGCCTTTACCAGGTTAGCTCGTGTTGCTGCATTTAGAAAAATGAAATGCCGTTGTGGCAAGCTGGAGGACGTGGAAGGCCGGCCTGCAGATAAATACGTGCCGTTTGTACATACGGGTATTTCTTCAGCAGAGTCGTTTCGTCGGCCGATGTGGAAAGTGACTCCGTGTTTATGCAGCAGCAACTGATGTCCATTCTTTCCTCCCTTCCGGACCCGGCTTTCATCCTAACGCGTAGCGGCAGGTATGCAGCTATATTCGGGGGAAAGGATCTCCGGCATTATCATGACGGCAGCGGTCTTGTCGGACGTAGTATTTTTGATGTGCTGAAAGAGGATAAGGCACAGTGGTTTGCTGGCGAAATCGAAAAGGCATTGGAGAGCGGCGTACTCCATATCGTCGAATATGAACTCAGCGGCAGTGACGTCAACGGAGCCGGCGACGGCCCCAGCCATTCCATCTGGTTTGAAGGACGTGTTCAGGCACTCGATTTTCAGGTGGAAGGCGAGGCTGCTGTCGTCTGGGTGGCGAGCAACATCACGGACAAGAACGAGGTTCAACAAGAGCTGCGCCAACTCAGCGAGACGGACGCCCTTACAGGGCTCTACAATCGGCGGAAGCTTATCGAGACCCTGGATCAACGCCTTGCGATCTTCAAACGGGAAAAATCGCAAACGTCGGTACTCGTTTTCGATCTCGACAATTTCAAACGGCTGAATGACGAGATGGGACATCAGGCAGGCGATGCCGCCTTGGTCGAGATTGCCCGCCTGTGCCGGCAGCATCTGCGGCAGAGTGATGTGATCGCCCGTTTCGGTGGCGACGAATTCGTGATTGTCATGCCCGATACGCATCGTTGCGATGCGCTGGAAATTTCAGAGCGATTGCGCGTGCATGTTCCGATTGTTCTTCGGGAGAATTTGCGCTGCGACGCGACGATCAGCGGCGGCGTCAGCGACTTCAGTGGGCCGGATCGCTTGTCCAGCGACATCCTCAGACGCGCTGACGAGGGGTTGTATCTATCGAAACGAGCGGGTCGCGACCGGGTCTCGGTTCTATAGCTTGCGGACGGCGCAACCACTCACTGTAAAGGTTGGGTGATGCGGCGCCAATCTCCGCGTAAGGCCGTATCCTGACCCCGCCGACCTTGACATTAAACGTCGCCCGCCCCCGTCCCGCCTATGAAAGAACACGCCGTTCGCCTCTTCCTGTCAGACGTCCGGTCTGGGATAGTGTGCCGAACGAAAAACGTCGAGGCCGGGAACGCAGCGCAGTTTGCGGGCTCGGCGATACGATGCGGGATCGGGCGTCGCGACAGTGCGCTCGCCACAGGGAGGACGAGAGATGACGAACGCACCGGGGTTCAACACGCTGGCCGTACATGCCGGTGCGCAGCCCGACCCGACGACGGGCGCGCGGGCCACGCCGATCTACCAGACGACGAGCTTCGTTTTCGACGATGCCGACCACGCCGCGTCGCTGTTCGGGCTTCAGTCCTTCGGCAATATCTACACCCGCATCATGAACCCGACGCAGGCCGTGCTGGAGGAGCGCGTCGCTGCGCTGGAGGGCGGGACGGCGGCGCTGGCGGTGGCGTCGGGCCATGCCGCGCAGCTGATCGCGTTTCACGCGCTGATGTCGCCGGGCGACAATTTCATTGCTGCACGCAGGCTTTACGGCGGTTCCATCAACCAGTTCGGACAGGCCTTCAAATCCTTCGACTGGCAGGTACGGTGGGCCGATACGGCGGCGCCCGAGAGCTTCGAGGCGGAGATCGACGGGCGGACAAAGGCGATCTTCATCGAGAGCCTGGCCAATCCCGGCGGCACCTTCGTCGATATCGAAGCCATTGCCGAGATCGCCCATCGCAACGGCCTGCCGCTGATCGTCGACAACACGATGGCGACGCCCTATCTCGTGCGGCCGATCGAGCACGGTGCCGATATCGTCGTGCACTCGCTGACGAAGTTCATGGGCGGCCACGGCAATTCCATGGGCGGCATTCTGGTGGATGGCGGCACCTTCGACTGGTCGGCGTCGGGCAAGTATCCGGCGCTGTCGAAGCCGCGGCCGGACTATAACGGCATGGTGCTGCACACGACCTTCGGCAACATTGCCTTTGCGATCGCCGCCCGCGTGCTCGGCCTGCGCGATCTCGGGCCCGCGATCTCCCCGTTCAACGCCTTCATGCTCCTGACCGGCATCGAGACGCTGCCGCTGCGCATGCAGCGCCATTGCGACAATGCGCTGGTCGTCGCGCGCTATCTCAGCCAGCACGACAAGGTGGCCTGGGTGAATTACGCCGGCCTCCCGGGCGACCCGAACCACGCGCTGCAGCAGCGCTATGCGCCGCGTGGGGCAGGTGCCGTCTTCACCTTCGGCCTCAAGGGCGGCTATGCCGCCGGCAAGGCCTTCGTGGAAGGCGTCTCCATGCTCTCCCATCTCGCCAATATCGGCGACACGCGCTCGCTCGTCATCCACCCGGCCTCGACCACCCACAGCCAGCTGAATGACGAGCAGCTGGTGTCGGCTGGCGCGGGACCCGAGGTGGTGCGCCTGTCGATCGGCATCGAGGACGCTGCCGATATCGTCGCCGATCTCGAACAATCTCTGGCAAAGGTCTGACGCCGATGGCCGTTTCGCTCACCTTCGACATCTCCGGCATCCAGCCGGATATCGGCGCCCCGGCCGAGGATCGCCTGATCTCCGGCGACCCGGAATTCCGCACCTGGAACATCGAGGAAGCCCCGGGCGGCCTCTACGCCGGCATCTGGGAAGCGACGCCCGGCAAATGGCGGATCGTCTACGAGGAATGGGAATATTTCCACATCCTCTCCGGCCACTCCATCGTCACTAGCGACGACGGCGAGACCTTCGACCTGAAGACCGGAAACAGCCTCATCCTCAGGCCCGGCTTCAAGGGAACCTGGGAAGTGCTTGAAACGACTCGCAAGGATTACGTGATCCGGGTTTGAGAAGCGTCATCCCCACGTCAGATCCAGCCGCTCCAGCCCGTGGAAGTGATAGCTGTCCTTGACGACCGGCGTCTCGGCAAGGCGCAGCGTCGGCAGTCGTTCGAAGAGGATCGGCAGGGACAGCTTGAGTTCCAGCCGGGCAAGCGGCGCGCCGATGCAGAAGTGGATGCCGGCGCCGAAGGAGAGGTGGGGGCCTTCGTTGCGGTCCGGGCGAAAGGTCGAGGGATCGCTGAACCGGCGCGGATCGACGTTGGCGCCAGCCAGCATGAGACCGATGCGGTCGCCCTTCTTCAGGGTGATTCCCTCTTCGAGCGCGATATCGGACAGGGCATGGCGCTGGAAGATGTGGAGCGGTGCGGCGTAGCGCATGCACTCCTCCACCGTCCGCTCTGTGGTGGTGTCCTCGGCAAACAGGGTGGCAGGGTCGGCACCGGTCTGCAGGATCGTGGCGACGGCATTGCCGAGCTGGTGCACGGTCGCCTCGTGGCCGGCATTCAGCAGGAGAACGGCGGTCGAGACCAGCTCGTCGTCCGTCAGCCGCTCGCCGTCCTTCTCGGAGGTGATCATATGGGTCAGAAGGTCGTCGGCGGGATTGTCGCGCTTCCAGGCGATGATGCTGCGGAGATAGGCGTCGAAGTCCGCCGAGGCGCGGTTGGCATCGTGCTCGGTCTCCTCCGAGGGGTTGAAGACGTACATCTTCACCATGCGGTGCGACCAGTCGAGCAGGCTCGGGGCCATGTCGAGCGGCACGCCGAGCATGCGGGCAATGACGGTAACGGGCACGATCTCGGCATAGGTCTTGAGAAGCTCGACGCGGCCATCTTTCTCGAAGCCGTCGATCAGCCGGTGGCACAGCGCGGCGATCTCCGGTCGCAGTGCCTCCACATGCCGCGAGACGAAGGCGCGGTTGACGAGCGTGCGCAGGCGGGTGTGCGCCGGCGGCTCCAGCTCCAGCAGCGAATGATGCTCCAGCCGGTCGAAATCGGCCAGATGCGGCTTCGGATCGGGCATACCGAGTTCCGCGCGCGTCGCCACATGCAGGATCTGGCGGCCGAAGCGGCGGTCGCGCAGCAGTGCATTCACCTGATCGTAGCCTGTGAAGAACCATTGTCCGGGCTCTTCCCAGTAGAAGGCAGGGCAGGCGGCGTGGAGCGCCGCATAGGTCGGCAGCGGATCGCGGTAGAAGGCGGGATCGCGAATGTCGAGCCGCACGTGACGTGTGGCGGCGTCGATCATGGCGGGGGATGGGGCGGAGGGCGTGGCAGTCGGCATGGCATGTCCAGTCTGGGCGGGACCGCGGAATGTTTGCGGCCTAGATGCGGTCGAGGAGACCGTGATCGGACGATCGGGCTGCGGCGCCGGGCGCGCAACCCGATCGTCCGGCCGTCGGTGCATGCGACAGAAGGCGGTCGGCAGCGCTGGCTTGTCAAGATCGGCCTTGCCGCTGGCAACGTCCCGCTCCCTCTCGGTTGGCCTGCTGGGTCGTCGGGCGCCTGCGTCAGGTGTCGCCGACATAAGGCTTGCTGCGCGCTGCGTGCCGCTCGCGCCTTGTCTTGCGGCGCCTGCTCGCTATCTCCAGACCCACGGAGACGACCATTCCGACCCGAAGCATCCAAGAGCCAAGGTGAGCCCCGCCATGTCGCAAAAGCCAGCCAAGCCCGCCCGATTCCTGAATGCCGGTAAGACGGCCGGTGGATTGCTGGCGGCTCTGCGGGCCCGGCGCGTGGCCCTGCCGGGACGCGAGGCCCCGGCCGGCGCGCGGGGCGATACGGTGGTCGCGTCCTACAACATTCACAAATGCGTGGGCACCGACAAGCGCTTCGACCCCGGCCGCATCATGGACGTGATCTGTGAGATCGACGCCGACATCATCGCGCTGCAGGAAGCCGATCAGCGTTTCGGCGAACGGGCGGGGCTGCTGGATCTCGAGCGGCTGCATCGCGATTGTCACCTCCTGTCGGTGCCGATCGCCGCCTTCTCGCCGAAGGGACATGGCTGGCACGGAAACCTGCTGCTGGTGCGCGAAGGGGCCGTCGCCAAGGTCAGCCAGATGAAGCTGCCGGGCGTCGAGCCGCGCGGCGCACTGATGGTGGATCTCGACCTGAAGCACGGGCCGCTGCGCATCATCGCCGCGCATTTCGGCCTTCTGCGGCATTCGCGCAGCCAGCAGGCGCGTGCCGTTCTCGCCGCCATCGAGGAGGCCGAGCAGCGGCCGACGCTGCTGATCGGCGATCTGAACGAATGGCGGATCGGCAAGCGCTCGGCCCTGTCGCTGCTCAGCCCCGTCTTCGACCATTCGATTTCGGCCGTTCCGAGCTTTCCCTCGCGCTATCCGCTGCTGGCGCTCGACCGGGTGATGGGCAGCCCCCACACGCTGGTGACGCATGTGGAGGTGCACAACTCGGCCCTATCGCGCGTCGCATCCGACCACCTGCCGCTGAAGGCGCATATCGATCTGCAGGCAGCATTGTCGACCCGGAGGGAGCTCGGTGAGGGGGCCGCTGCCCGGGCCGAGACGATTTCGACGGACACGACGCTGCAGGCGCGATAGCACCTGTGACGAACCCGACTGCCAGACCCACCCGGAGGCCCGCGTCCGCTCCATGAAATGGCTGATCATCTCCCTTGCAATCCTGGCCGTGCTGGCGGCGCTCGGCACCATCTATGTCTATGGCCGCTTCGGCCGGCATCTCTACGGCCAGCCGGCAAAGGCGATCGAGCCTGTCGCGGGGCAGACGGAGATCGACCGGGAGAGCGTGCCGCTGCTGGACGAGAAGGACGGACAGAGCGCGGTCACCCTCGTCTCCGACAATATGGACGCCTTCTCCGTGCGCGCCATCTCGGCCCGCAAGGCGGGGCGCAGCCTCGATCTGCAATATTACTACTGGCGCCGCGACCTGACCGGGCGGCTTCTGGCCGGCGAGGTGCTGGCGGCGGCCGATCGCGGCGTCAAGGTGCGCCTGCTGCTGGACGACATCAATGCCGGGCTGCACGACCGCTTCTGCCTGGCGCTCGACGCGCACGAGAACATTCAGGTCCGGCTGTTCAATCCGAGCCGCGCCCGCAACGACCGCTTCCGCCGCGGGCTCGAAATGATGCTGCGGCCGTTGCGGGCGACGCGGCGCATGCACAACAAGACCTGGATCGCCGATGGCCGTGTCGTCATCGCCGGCGGACGCAATATCGGCGATGCCTATTTCGATGCGGCCGAGCAGGCCAATTTCCGCGACCTCGATATGTGGATGCTCGGCCCCATCGCCCGCGAGGCGGCCAGCGTTTTCGACGACTACTGGAACAGCTCCATGGTGCTGCCGATCGGCTCGCTGCGCACCCCGCATCGGCACTATCTTCCGCGCCTGCGCCGCAAGCTCGCCCGGCTCGCACGCGGCAAGGGCGGCCGGCATTATCTCGGCCATGTGGAGCAGGCAGCGGCCGAGCCCGGACTCTTTCACGGCCGCGGCGAGTTGCGGTTCACCGGCGACATCACCATCAAGGCCGATCCGCCGGAAAAGGCGCATCTTGAGCGTCGCCAGAACTGGCTGATGCAGGAGTTGCTGCCGCACATCACCGCGGCGGGGCAGAGCGTGACGATCATCTCGCCCTATTTCATTCCCGGTGCCGACGGCGTGAAGGAGCTGTGCGGACTGGTGACACGGGGCGTCGATGTGGCGATCCTCACCAATTCGCTCGCCGCCACCGATGTTGCCGCGGTGCACGGCGCCTATGCCAACTACCGCCGCAAGCTCGTGGCGGGCGGTGTCGCGCTCTACGAGCTGAAGGCGGTGCAGGAGGCGACGGAGACGCAGCGCATCTCGCTCTTCGGATCGCGCGGAGCGAGCCTGCACACCAAGGCCTTCACCATCGACGGGAAGGGCGCCTTCGTCGGCTCCATGAACTTCGATCCGCGTTCCGCGTCGCTCAACACCGAGATGGGCGTGCTCTTCACCTGCCCCTCGCTGGTGGCCGATGTCGATGCGATCTTCGCGCTCGAGACCCATCCGGGCACGAGCTTCCGTCTGTCGCTCGAGGACGGCAAACTCTGCTGGAACGACGAGGCGCAACACTGCTCGCGCATGCTGGACCGTGAGCCGGATGCCGGTTTCTGGCGGCGGGTGACGGCCGCCGTCATCGGCTACCTCCCCATCGAATCCCAGCTCTGACGCCACTTTCGGGCAAGCGGTCCTCGTTAACGTTATAGATGGCAGCCGACTTGAAGTGCCTACCTCTGACACTCTATGTAAAGGGGCAGAGATATTCGAATGATTCCGATACGCGAAGTGCTCGCGCATTCCTGAGACGAAGGGCTGACATGACAAATCCCGTTGATACCGCTATGGCGCTCGTGCCGATGGTCGTCGAGCAGACCAACCGTGGCGAACGCTCCTACGACATCTTCTCGCGCCTCCTGAAGGAGCGCATCATCTTCCTCACCGGCCCTGTGGAAGATCATATGGCGACGCTGGTCTGCGCCCAGCTCCTCTTCCTCGAGGCTGAAAACCCGAAAAAGGAAATCGCAATCTACATCAATTCGCCGGGCGGCGTCGTCACGGCCGGCATGGCCATCTACGATACGATGCAGTTCATCAAGCCGGCCGTCTCGACGCTCTGCGTCGGCCAGGCCGCCTCCATGGGCTCGCTGCTTCTGGCCGCCGGCCACAAGGACATGCGCTTCTCCACGCCGAACGCCCGCATCATGGTGCACCAGCCCTCCGGCGGGTTCCAGGGCCAGGCATCGGACATCGAGCGTCATGCCCGCGACATCCTGAAAATGAAGCGTCGCCTGAACGAGGTTTACGTCAAGCATTGCGGACGGACCTATGAAGAGGTTGAACAGACGCTTGATCGTGACCACTTTATGACCTCTGACGAGGCGCTCGCCTGGGGCGTGATCGACAAGGTCATCACCTCGCGCGAAGCCATGGAATCGGCCATCGAAAGTTGAGCATGGCTTTTGTGTCGCGAATGATGCATTTGTGACACAATTGTAACTTCCAAGGGTCTTTATCCCTGGACCAAAGCCGTTACTATCAACCGTTAATGCTATGTTGAGTTCTGGCAATCTAGCATCCGGTTTTCGATGGGAGATAAGTTGCCGCCGGCGCGCGCGAAAGCGCGTCCGGTTCGTACTCCCGGAAGCAAAGCACATTGACGCCGAACGGCGCGCCAGTCTGCGGAGCGGTTTGAGTGGTTCGTTGCGTCCCGCAGGGGACGCGCGGCGTGCTGGAAGGAAAGTGAAATGAGCAAAGTCAGCGGCAGCAGCGGCGGTGACTCCAAGAATACCCTCTATTGTTCCTTCTGCGGCAAGAGCCAGCACGAAGTCCGGAAGCTGATTGCCGGACCGACCGTCTTCATCTGCGATGAATGCGTCGAACTGTGCATGGATATCATCCGCGAGGAGAACAAGACCTCGATGGTGAAGTCCCGCGATGGCGTTCCCACGCCGCAGGAAATCATCAAGGTTCTCGACGAATACGTGATCGGCCAGCAGCAGGCCAAGCGCATCCTGTCTGTCGCCGTCCACAACCATTACAAGCGCCTGGCGCATTCGGCCAAGGGTAGCGACATCGAGCTGGCCAAGTCGAACATCATGCTCGTCGGCCCGACCGGCTGCGGCAAGACCTATCTCGCCCAGACGCTGGCCCGCATCATCGACGTGCCCTTCACCATGGCGGATGCGACGACACTCACCGAAGCCGGCTATGTCGGCGAGGACGTCGAGAACATCATCCTGAAGCTGCTTCAGTCGGCCGACTACAACGTCGAACGCGCCCAGCGCGGCATCGTCTATATCGACGAAGTCGACAAGATCTCGCGCAAGTCCGACAATCCCTCGATCACCCGGGACGTTTCGGGCGAGGGCGTGCAGCAGGCGCTTCTGAAGATCATGGAAGGCACGGTCGCTTCCGTTCCGCCGCAGGGTGGACGCAAGCATCCCCAGCAGGAATTCCTGCAGGTGGACACGACCAACATCCTGTTCATCTGCGGCGGCGCCTTTGCCGGCCTCGACAAGATCATCTCCGCCCGCGGCGAAAAGACGTCGATCGGCTTCGGTGCCTCGGTCAAGTCTCCCGAAGACCGCCGTGTCGGCGAAGTCCTGCGTGAGCTGGAGCCGGAAGATCTGGTCAAGTTCGGCCTCATTCCCGAATTCATCGGCCGTCTGCCCGTTCTGGCGACGCTCGAGGACCTCGACGAATATGCGCTGATCCAGATCCTGTCGGAGCCGAAGAACGCCCTGATCAAGCAGTATCAGCGCCTGTTCGAGATGGAAGACGTGGAACTGACGTTCCACGAGGACGCGCTGCGCGAAATCGCCAAGCGCGCCATCATCCGCAAGACCGGCGCCCGCGGCCTTCGCTCGATCATGGAGAAGATCCTGCTCGACACGATGTTCGAACTGCCGACGCTGGAAGGCGTCCGCGAAGTCGTCATCTCCGACGAAGTCGTCAAGGGCTCCGCCCGCCCGCTCTACATCTACTCGGAGCGCACGGACGAGAAGGCCAACGTTTCGGCCTGATGTGATTTGGAGAATGAAGGAAGGGCTCGCAGCGATGCGGGCCCTTTTTCGTTCGTGGTGTGGTCCGCCTGTTGGTGCCTACCTGTTATAGACGGCGGTAAGGCGGGCGGTGGCGATCGTCGTGCTGCCGATCATGAAGCCGGCAAGGGCGTTGCTGGCATCCTTCGGTAGATCCAGTGCCTCGACATTGAGGGCGTGTACTGAGAAGATGTAGCGATGCACGACGCCGGAAGGCGGGCAGGCACCTCCGAATCCGACACTACCATAGTCGTTCTTCAATTCGACGGCACCTTTGGGAAGGGCCTCCGTACCACTTGCGCTGGCGGCCAGCCTAGTCTCTCCTACCGGAATGTTCACGATATTCCAGTGCCACCAGCCCGATCCCGTCGGCGCGTCGGGGTCATAGGCCGTGACGGCGAAGCTCTTGGTGCCGGCCGGCGCACCCGACCAAGACAATTGCGGAGACGTGTTGCCCCCGTCGCAGCCAAACCCCTTGAAGATTTGAGCGGAAGAGAGCCGGCCGCCCTCGCTCATGGATGTGCTCGTCACTCGAAACTCCTGCGCCTCAGCCTGCGCGGCGGAACTCCCGAGGAGAGTAAGGCCGATGAGGATCGACCGGACGTTTATAAATGCGGAAGACATGCTTATGTCCCTTTCTGAAGATGATTCAACACACCTTCAGACTATCCTTCCGCACCGGCTGCTGCTTTCGTCCAACCTTCAAAGTTTGTCGAAAAACGCTCATTCGTCTGCGATGCGGATCGCGCGGGGCTGGATGCCGAAGCGCTTCCGGAAGGAGTCGGAGAAGTGGGACTGCGTTTTGAAACCGCATTCGAGCGCGATTTGCGAGACAGGAAGTCCGGTCGTCTGCAGCAGCGAAAGGCCCTTCTCCAGTCGCGTGTTCTGCAGGATCTTCGAAAATCCCTGTTCCGATCGTCCGAGCCAGCGGCGAAGAGTCGCCTCGCTCATGGCGAAATGGTCCGCAACTTCGGACGCCCGCCACGGATGGCTCAGATCGGTCTCCAGCAGACGGCGCAAGCGGATCATAGGCTGATGATCCGCTTGTGCTGGCAGGCGCACGCCGAGATGCCGCAGCCAGATGAGAGGTTCGAGGAGGCGGTGACGCCGGATGGCCGGCGGCAGGTCCGTCGCCAACAGTGTGTCCCGTATGATGTCGAGAATGACGCCCGGCTGCTGCGGTTCGGCCCGGATGATCTGTATGCCGGGTGGAGCCGACCGAGGGTTTTGCTCGGGAAAGACCGAGTTGAGAAGGTCTTGGGTGAAATAGACACCTTCGGCACGGTAGGTCGCGTTCAGCACCGGTCGATTCTCCAGCGTCACGATGGAGCCGGGCGGGAAGACGAGTAGGTCTCCCTCACAGCCGATGATCTCGCCGTTGACGGGACACGCAACACGCTTGGAGCCGACGCCGATGAAGCACAGGAAAGCGAGCCCGATGAAGAGGTCTGAAAAGGTTGCCGCCGTTGCCTGGCTGATCGACAGCAAGGTAACGTTGCTTGTCTCGAAGAACTCTCCAACGGGACGGGAATGAAGGTTCACGCACGCTCCGGATCAAGACGTTGATGAACGTGAAAAAGCTTCCGACCATCAGGTCGCGGCACTATATGGTCGCAGATTGGGTCGTGAGGTGCAAGGCAGCGGGACTTTCGTCGCTTCTCGTAATTCAGTACGTTCTTCCGTTCCTTCGTTTCGGCCAATGATTACAGCATTGCTAAATCACCCGGGCAGCGCGATGATATGACGGTTTCGTGTCTTGGGGCGGTGGTTCGAATCATGAGGCTTGCGGTTGCGTGGCAAGGCCCGCGACAGTCACGTAGCCTCTACTGTGCGATACGCTTCGATGGCCGTCGGGTCAGGCGGTCGGAGGGTTGAAAACGGGTCTCGTAACCTCCACTTCTGACAGTGAAGAAAGTGATGACCGGAAGCACCCTTGACGTGCTTCGGGTAACGCTCCCGGAAACGGGACGGAAAGGAAATGACATGACGAACAAAACGTCTCCGGCAGCCGAGAGCGGGACCTTCCCAGTCCTTCCCCTGCGTGACATCGTGGTGTTCCCCCATATGATCGTGCCCCTCTTCGTGGGTCGCGAAAAGTCGATCCGTGCCCTGGAAGAGGTCATGGGCACCGACAAGCAGATCATGCTTGCGACCCAGATCAACGCCGGCGACGACGATCCGGAGCCCTCCGCGATCTACCAGATCGGCACCATCGCCAACGTGCTGCAGCTGCTGAAGCTGCCCGACGGCACCGTTAAGGTGCTGGTCGAAGGCCGCTCGCGCGCCGAAATCGACGGCTACACCCGCCGCGAGGAATTCTACGAGGCGATGGCGCATCCGCTGGCGGAGCCCGCCGAGGATCCTGTCGAGATCGAGGCGCTGTCGCGCTCCGTCGTCTCCGAGTTCGAGAGCTATGTGAAGCTCAACAAGAAGATTTCGCCCGAGGTCGTCGGTGCCGCCAGCCAGATCGAGGATTACTCGAAGCTGGCCGATACGGTCGCCTCGCATCTCTCCATCAAGATCGTCGAAAAGCAGGAAATGCTGGAGACGACGAGCGTGAAGGGGCGTCTGGAAAAGGCGCTCGGCTTCATGGAAGGCGAGATCTCTGTTCTTCAGGTTGAGAAGCGGATTCGCTCGCGCGTCAAGCGCCAGATGGAGAAGACCCAGCGCGAATATTACCTGAACGAGCAGATGAAGGCGATCCAGAAGGAGCTCGGCGACGGCGAGGAAGGCCGCGACGAGATGGCCGAACTGGAAGACAAGATCAACAAGGCCAAGCTCTCCAAGGAAGCGCGGGAAAAAGCCGACGCCGAGATGAAGAAGCTGCGCCAGATGAGCCCGATGTCGGCGGAAGCCACCGTCGTGCGCAACTATCTGGACTGGCTGACGGGCATTCCGTGGAACAAGAAGTCGAAGGTCAAGACCGACCTCAATGCCGCCGAAAAGGTGCTTGAGCTCGATCACTTTGGCCTCGACAAGGTCAAGGAACGCATCGTCGAATATCTCGCCGTGCAGGCGCGTTCGCAGAAGATCAAGGGTCCGATCCTGTGCCTCGTCGGTCCTCCGGGCGTCGGCAAGACCTCGCTCGCCCGCTCGATCGCCAAGGCCACCGGCCGCGAATATATCCGCATGGCGCTCGGCGGCGTGCGCGACGAGGCCGAGATCCGCGGTCACCGCCGCACCTATATCGGCTCGATGCCCGGCAAGGTCATCCAGTCGATGAAGAAGGCGAAGAAGTCCAACCCGCTCTTCCTGCTCGATGAAATCGACAAGATGGGCCAGGATTTCCGTGGCGATCCGTCGTCGGCCCTGCTCGAGGTGCTCGATCCGGAACAGAACGCAACGTTCATGGACCACTATCTGGAGGTCGAGTACGACCTTTCGAACGTGATGTTCATCACCACGGCGAACACGCTGAACATTCCCGCGCCCCTGATGGACCGCATGGAAGTGATCCGCATCGCCGGCTACACGGAAGAGGAAAAGCTGGAGATCGCCAAGCGGCACCTCCTGCCGAAGGCCATCGCCGACCACGCCCTGAAGCCCGCCGAATTCTCGGTGACGGATGGCGCGTTGATGGCGGTGATCCAGACCTACACCCGCGAGGCGGGCGTGCGCTCCTTCGAGCGCGAGCTGATGAAGCTCGCCCGCAAGGCGGTGACCGAAATCCTCAAGGGCAAGGCCACCAGCATCCAGGTGACGGCCGAGAACATTCATGACTATCTGGGCGTTCCGCGCTTCCGCCATGGCGAGGCCGAGCGCACCGATCAGGTGGGCGTGGTTACGGGTCTGGCCTGGACCGAGGTCGGCGGCGAACTGCTGACGATCGAAGGCGTGATGATGCCTGGCAAGGGCCGCATGACGGTGACGGGCAACCTGAAGGACGTGATGAAGGAATCGATCTCGGCGGCGGCCTCCTATGTCCGCTCGCGCGCCATCGATTTCGGCATCGAGCCGCCGCGTTTCGACACGAGCGACATCCACGTCCACGTTCCCGAAGGGGCGACCCCGAAGGACGGTCCCTCGGCCGGCGTCGCGATGGCAACCGCCATCGTGTCGATCATGACGGGCATTCCGGTCGACAAGAACGTGGCCATGACGGGTGAAATCACCCTGCGCGGCCGGGTTCTGCCCATCGGCGGCCTGAAGGAAAAGCTGCTCGCGGCGCTGCGCGGCGGGATCAAGAAGGTGCTCATTCCGGAAGAAAACGCCAAGGATCTGGCGGAGATTCCGGACAATGTGAAGAACAACATGGAGATCATCCCGGTGTCGATGATCGGTGACGTTCTGAAGCACGCTCTGGTCCGCATGCCGGAAGCCATCGAATGGGATCCGGCAAAGCATGTCGCGCCGGTCAAGGTCGCGGCCGATACGGACGAAACCACGACCGGTTTCGCCCACTGACGACGCATCCCGGGGAGGCCGCAATGCGGCTTTTCCGGACACGCCCGGACGGGCGGCGTGACTGATTCTCCGGCGGGATGAAGGTGCCCTTGCACCGTTATTCATCGCTTAAACAGTGGAAGACCGGCCTCTGCGCCGGTCTTTTTTCGTAAAATGCGCCGCAAAGCCTTGCATTTCCGGGCATTCGGCGCGATTGGGTTGCCAAGGCGACCGCTGCGACGATGGCGCGGCCGCCCGAAAACAAGTCGTTTCGGACCAAGTTGAAAGGGTGGAAACATGAACAAGAATGAGCTCGTATCGGCTGTTGCCGAAAAGGCCGGCATCACGAACAAAGAGGCAGCTGCTTCTGTCGAAGCACTGTTCGACGTGATCCAGGGTGAACTGAAGAACGGCGGCGACGTTCGCCTCGTCGGCTTCGGCAACTTCACCGTGAGCCGCCGCGAAGCCTCCAAGGGCCGCAACCCCTCCACCGGTGCGGAAGTCGATATCCCTGCACGCAACGTTCCGAAGTTTGCGGCCGGCAAGGGCCTCAAGGACGCCGTGAACTCCTAAGGCAGATCCGGGCGGAGCGGTGCGCTTCCGCCCCGGGATCCTGCTTTTTTGCAAGGTTCACGGCCGAGCGCCGCGCATCCCCCCAAGCGGATGCCGACTGGCTGCTCGATCATCATAAAGCGCTGCTGCGCAGGAGGAGACGGCCCATGCCGCGCTCCTCACCTTCAGGCCCGGGTTTTCCCGGGCCTTTTTCGTCCCTGTCATTCCTCTGTCATGCGGGCGCTTCACAAATCCCGGGATTGTGCCGGGCGCGACGATGCAAGCGGCACGCGGCGCGAACCGCCGTCTGAACGCCGAGGGGATGTCTCATGAAAACCGTATCCGTCACCGCCGCACTCGCGGCCCTGCTTGCGACCTCGGTTGCCGGGATGGCCTGCGCCGAGCCCGTCTTCAACCGCATCTCGTCCTTCGCCGTCGCGGACAATCTGCCGGCTGCAACCGACCGCAAGACCGTGACCTCGGCGGAAATCGTGACCGCGACGGATGACGGCAAGACGCTGATCTATTCCGACAGTCCGCTGAAGGCCATCGGCTTCATCGACATCACGGATGCCGCGGCGCCCAAGGCCGGCGGCATCGTCGCCTTCGATGGCGAGCCGACCTCGGTGACGGTTGCCGGCACCAGGGCGCTGGTCGCCGTCAACACGAGCCCCGACCGCGCCAACCCGTCGGGCATGCTCGCCGCCGTCGATATTGCCGGCCGTAAGGTGACGTCGAGCTGCGAACTTGGCGGCCAGCCCGACTCGGTCGCGGTCAACAAGGATCGGACGCTCGCCGCCGTCGCCATCGAGAACGAGCGCGACGAGAAGGTCAACGACGGCGCGCTGCCGCAGATGCCGGCCGGCGACCTCGTCATCGTGAAGCTGAACGACGGCACGCCGGATTGCGCCACGATCCGCCACGTGTCGCTCACCGGTCTTGCCGCTGTCGGCGGCGACGATCCCGAGCCGGAGTTCGTGTCCTTCAACGGCCGCGACCAGATCGCGCTGACGCTGCAGGAAAACAACCATATCGTCATTCTCGACGGTCGCTCGGGCGCGATCGTCTCGCATTTCTCGGCCGGCACGGTGGATCTCGACACGATCGACACCAAGCGCGACGGCAAGCTTTCCTTCACCGGATCGCTCAACGGCGTGGCCCGGGAGCCGGACGCCGTGAAGTGGCTCGATGACGACAGGCTGGTGGTGGCGAACGAGGGCGACTGGAAGGGCGGCTCGCGCAGCTTCACCATCTTCGACACCAGCGGCAAGGTGCTCTACGAGGCCGGTGCGAGCTTCGAGCATGCGGCCGCGGCCATCGGGCACTATCCCGAAAAGCGCTCCGCCGCCAAGGGTATCGAGCCGGAGGGCCTTGAGGCCGCGACATTCGGCGAGGATCGGCTGTTCTTCGTGCTGGCCGAGCGCGCCTCGCTCGTCGGCGTTTACAAGGATACCGGTGCCGCGCCCGAACTGCTGCAGCTTCTGCCCTCGGGCATCTCGCCGGAAGGCGGTGTCGCCATTCCCGGCCGCAACCTGCTGGTGACCGCCAACGAGGCCGATCTCGTCGAGGACGGCGCCGCGCGCTCGCATGTCATGATCTACGAGCGCAAGGAGGGCAAGCCGGCCTATCCGCAGATCCGCTCCGTGGAGAAGGACGGCGTGCCGATCGGTTTCGGTGCCCTGTCGGGTCTGTCGGCTGTCCCGGGCGAGCCCGGCAAGCTCTACGCGGTCAGCGACTCGGTCTACGGTGCCGAGCCGCGCATCTTCACCATCGACACGACCAGGAGCCCCGCTGAGATCACAGACGCCCTGACGATCACCCGCGACGGCGCTCCGGCGCAGAAGCTCGACATCGAGGGCATCGTTGCGACAGGCGACGGCTTCTGGCTCGCCTCCGAGGGCAATTCCGACAAGCTGGTGCCGCATGCGCTGTATCAGGTGAACGCGAAAGGCCAGATCAAGAAGGAGATCGCCCTGCCGGAAGCCCTGCGGGCGGGCGAGACCCGCTTCGGCTTCGAGGGCATCACAGTGACGGGCGAGGGCGACGACACGACGCTGTGGATGGCCGTGCAGCGCGAATGGAAGGACGACGAGAAGGGCTTCGTCAAGCTCGTCTCCTACAAGCCGAAGTCCGAGGAATGGGGCGCCGTGCGCTATCCGTTGGACAAGAAGGGCGAGGGCTGGGTCGGCCTGTCCGAGATCACCATTCACGGTGATTATGCCTATGTCATCGAACGCGACAACCTCGTCGGCCAGGCGGCGAAGCTGAAGAAGATCTATCGCGTGGCGCTGGCTGCGCTGAAGCCTGCCAAGCTCGGCGGCCCGCTGCCGGTCGTCGCCAAGGAGGAGTTCCGCGATCTGCTGCCCGACCTGAAGACGCTGAACGGCTATGTTCTCGACAAGGTCGAAGGTTTCGCGGTCGATGAGACCGGCACCGGCTTCGTCGTCACCGACAATGACGGCGTGGACGACAGCTCGGGTGAAACCATGTTCTGGAGCATCGGCAAGATCGACGCGATGTAGCGAGAGGTCGCCTCGGAAATGCCGGGGTCTGCGAGGCCGGGCCTGCGTTCAGCAGGTCCGGCGCTGCGGTGACGGTCTTCGGATGCGCGGCGGGTGAGATCGGGTCTCGGCTGGTTGCCCTCAGACCTCTGCCGCCGTCGCCGGCGGGATGGCCTCGTCCTGTTCGCGCCGCTCGCGAATCTCGTCGGTGCGGCGGACGAGCTTGCTGACAATCTCGTACAGCTGGTCGAGCTGCTCGTCGTCAAGAGCGGAGAAGATTTCCTCGATCAGCTGCTTGCGCGGATGTTCGGCCGCCTCGAGCGCGATCCGACCGACATCGGTGATCGAAACGATCTTCGCGCGCCGATCCTCCGGATCCGGCTGGCGAACCACCAGCTTGTCGCGTTCCAGCCCGTCGATCGCCTCCGTCACGGTACGCGGTGCAAAGTTCAGCGCGCAGGCGATATCCGTCGAGCGGCAGGGACCGAGCTTGTTCAGGAAGAACAGGAATTTGCTGCGGGCCAGCGAAACGCCTTCTTCCGTCATCGACTGGTTGATGAGCCGGTGAACGCGGTGATACAGCTCGAACAGCTTGTCGGAGACGTCGAAGGTCGTTTTCATAGATTGGAGATGGACGTTATGAGGGCCCATGTCAAATCCCTTCACAGGGATGTCAGGGCCGGTCGCCGGAAACCCGGCGGCGGTGTCGGACGCGCCACAGAGGTGACGACGAGGCGCGCTCTCCCGCTTGAGCTGTGACGATGCCCCGAACGCTCGCGTCGCAGGGGCCGGTGGAAAGACGCAGCTGCGCAAGCCGAAACGATTGACCTTCCCGCATCGCCGGGCCCATGGTCGGGCATGGCTTTCCGCTTCGTTCACACCGCAGATCTTCACCTCGATTCTCCGCTGCGCAGTCTGGCCCTTCGCAATGGCGAGCTGGCCGAGCGTGTCCGCGGCGCGACGCGGGCCGCGTTGACGGCCATCGTTGATCTCTGCATCGCGGAGGCGGTCGATGCGCTTCTGATCGCAGGCGATCTCTATGACGGCTCGCAAACCTCGATGAACACGGCGCTGTTCCTCATGGCCGAGATGCGTCGGCTGGAGGCGGCCGGGGTGCGCGTTTTCGTCATTCGTGGCAATCACGACAACCAGTCCGCCATCCGCCGCGAGCTGACCTTTCCCGACAATGTGCATGTCTTTTCCAACCGCACCAAATCGGTGAAGGCCGCGACGCTGCCGGATGGGCGCGCGGTCTATATCCACGGCATCGGCTTCGATCAGCCGCACGCGCCGGACAGCCTGCTGCCGTCCTTTCCCGGACCGCAGGCAGACAGCGTCAACATCGGCATGCTGCATACGAGCCTAGCCGGGGCGCCGGGACACGATCTCTACGCGCCCTGCAGCGTCGCGGAGCTGGCCGCGCACGGTTTCGACTACTGGGCGCTCGGCCATGTCCACCATCGCCTCGTGCACAGCGAGACGCCGCTGATCGTCATGCCGGGCATGCCGCAGGGCCGGGATATCAACGAGGCGGGCGCGAAAAGCGTGACGCTGGTGACGGTCGAGGCCGGCGGTGCGATCCGCCATGATGAGCGACGCATCGGCGGCGCCGTCTTCGAGCGGGCGACGATCGACCTCACCGGCATCGCGGAATGGCGCGAGCTTCTGGCCCGCATCGCTGACGACCTCGCGCGCCGCGTGGCGGCAGCCGGTGCCGAGCACCTCATCCTTCGCCTTCACCTGACGGGCGCCACACCGCTCGCCTTTCGCCTGAAACGCGACCCCGCCTTCCTGATGGACGAGGTGACGGGCCTCGCCAACGCCGTGCCGGGCTGCTGGGTGGAGAAGATCGAGATCGACTGTCATGCGCCGGAGAGGGCCGCCGGAGGGGATGCGGGTCTCGATCCCGCCGCCGAGCTGTCAGCGCTGATCCATGGCGACGTGCTTGCCTCCCACGGGTTCCGCCAGCAGGCGGCCGACCTCATGGCCGAACTTCTCGGCCAGCTGCCCCGCGAGCTGCGGGAGACCTTCGGAACGGACGAGGCGACGGTCGAGGCGCTCCTGGCCGAGATCGCGCGCGACGGCAGCGACGAGGTGCTGGCGCATGTGCGAGCCGGCGAGGGCGGTCACTGATGCGTCTTTCCGCTCTCGATCTCGTCCGCTATGGCAAGTTTACCGGAAAGCTGCTGGATTTCGGCCCCGCGCAACCGGGCAAGCCCGACCTGCATCTGATCTACGGCCCGAACGAGGCCGGCAAGTCCACGCTGTTTTCGGCCGTGCTCGACCTGTTCTTCGGCATCGAGGGCCGCAGCACCTACAACTTCCTGCATCCGTACCCGGCCATGCGCATCGGCGCGACGGTGGAGACGGGCGGTCGCAGCCAGTCCCTGTTCCGCGTCAAGCGCCAGCAGAACACGCTGATCGACGCCAACGACCAGCCGTTGCCGGAAGAGCTGCTCGCCAACGCCTTCGGCACGGTGGACCGTGCGACCTATCAGCTGATGTTCTCGCTCGACGACGACAGCATCGAGAAGGGCGGGGAGAGCATTCTTCGCAGCGAAGGCGAGCTGGGATCTCTGCTGTTTTCCGCAAGCTCCGGCCTGCCGGACCTGACCGGCGTCATGGCCGACCTCAAGGGACGCACGGACGCCTTCTATCGCCCGCAGGCGCGCAAGCACCGGCTGGCGGAACTGAAAGCCGAGCTGGATGCGCTGAAGGACGAGCGTGCGGCCATCGATGTCAGCCAGCGCGAATATACGGCGCTCCGCAAGACGCGGGATCTGGCAACGGAGCGGCACGCGGCGGCGCTTGCGGCCCGCGCCGGGCTCCGCGTTCAATGGGACGGCGTGCAGGCGAAGCTCGACGGCCTGCCGCTCCTCCTGCGGCTGCGGGCCGTGCGCGGCGAGCTGGCCACGCTCAGCGACCTGCCGGACCCGCCCGCCGTCTGGCACCAGATGCTGCCGGACCTGATGCGGGCGGAGACCGAGATAGGCACGCGGCTGACGCAGGTCGCAGCCGACATCGCCCGCCGCACGCAGGAGCGCGACCTGCTTGCGCGCGACGAGGCCGTGCTCGCCCTGCGCGGCGACCTCCTCCATCTGGAAAGCTCGGGGCTGGAAGCCCGCTACCGCACGGCAGCGCAGGACATGCCGTCCCGCACGCAGGAGCGAGCAGCGGTTTCCGCCGATCTGGCCGCGCGGCTGCTGCAACTCGGCCGAACGACAGACGAAGACCCGGCGGCGCTGCTCATTCCGGCCGCGACCATCGGCAAGTTGCGGGCGCTTGCCGAAACGCATGCGCGCCTGACCGAACGGCAGGATGCGGCCCGGCGGGAACGCGCATCGGCCGAGGCCGCCCACCGCGAGGCGCTGCAACGGGCCGAGGCGGTTGGCGACAGGACGGTGCCGCAGGTCTCCGCGACGCCGACGACGGGCGACCCGCAGGCGCTGTCCGATCTGCTGCGCGCCTTGCGGCGCGAGGATTTTCCGCTGCGGCAGAAGGCGGCGCGCGAGGAGCTGGCGCGGCTGGAGGATCTCCTGGCCGACCAGCTGGCAGCCCTGCCGGGCCGGCACGATGCCGACAGCCTGGCGCTCGCGCCGGTGCCGGTGGAAGGCGATCTGGCCGACTGGTCGTTCAAGACCGAAACTTCGAGCGAGCGCCTGCGCCGGCTCGATGAGCGCCGTGCGGAGATCGCCCTGCAGCGGGCCACCGCGCAAGCCGAGCGCGATACGCTGCTGGTGCAGGCGGAGTTTGCCGATGACGAGCGGGTTGCCGCGCTGCGCCACGCGCGCGATGCGGCCTGGCACGCGCATCGCGACACGCTGACGCCGGACACGGCCGACCATTTCGCAAGCGCGCTCGACAGGGACGACCGGGCAAGCGCCCTGCGGCTGACCCAGACCGAGCATATCGCCCGCAGCCGCGCGCTGGCGGTGACGATCGCCGACCTCGATGCGCGGCAGATGGCGCACGATCAGCAGCGCAACGCGCTGCTCGGGGAGCGCAGCACGCTCGATGCCGCCATTGCGGCGGCGGCGGCAGCCTGCGGTCTCCCGGCCGACCTGTCTCTGGCGCGACTGGAAGACTGGCTGCAACGCCGGCTGACGGCGCTGGAAACACGTGCCGCCTTGCGCGCCATGCGCCAGAAGCTCGCGCAGGCGGATGCTGACGAAGAGCGGGCGATGACCCGGCTGGCCGCGGCGTTCGGGACCGCGCTGCCACAGGATTTCGAGACGGCGCTGGCCTTCGGCGAGCGCGTGCTCGCGGCGGCGCAGGCCGAGGCCGCCGAGGGGCGCACGCTGCGGGAAGACCTGAAGCGGACGGAAGCGGCGCTCGCCTCGCGGCGTGTCGACGCGGATGCGGCGGAGACGGCGATGGCGGCATGGTCGGATGCCTGGGGCGAATGCCTCGCCGGCCTTTGGCTGGCGCCCGAAAACGCGTTGCCGGGCCCGGCCGAAGTGATGCCGACGCTGGCGGTGCTGGCCGAGATCGAGCGTCTGGTTCAGCGCCGCAGCGATTTCGACCATCGCATTCAGGCCATGGGCCGCGACCAGACCGCGTTCGCGAGCGTCATCTCCGGCTGCTGCAAGGCGCTGGATGTGCCGGCCGGCGACGATCCGCTCGCGGTGTTCACCATGCTGCAGCAGCGGGTCGCAAGCGCTGAGCAGGTGGAGGCCCTGTTCCACCGTCTGTCGCAGGAGCTCGATGAGCGCGAGCGCGAGGCGCTGTCACTGGCCGAAGCTCGGGAGCGGCACGAGGCCGGCAAGCGCGACATGCTCGCCTTCTTCGGCTGCACGGACCTTGCCGATGTTGCCGCCCACCTCGAAACGGCCAAGACCCGGACGCGGCTGCGGGAGCGCATTGCGGAAACCGAGGCCGATCTGGCCGCGCGTCTGCGCGTCGGCACGGCGGAGGAGGCCGAGATGGTGCTTGTCGCGCTGGACGAGGAAGGCCTGCGCCGCGAGGCCGCCGAGCTGGCCGCGCGCCACGACGCGGCCGACCGGATGGTGCAGGACCGCCATGCCGAACTGCGCGATGCGGAGCGCGGGCTGGAAAAAGCCGCGGGCGACGACGCGGCCGCCTATATCGAGGAACGCCGGCGTACGGTGCTTGCCGATATCGAGGAGCAGGCGCTCGCCTATCTCCGGCTGCGGTCCGGCCTGCTGGCGGCCGATATGGCGTTGCGCCTGTATCGCGAGCGGCATCGCAGTGCGATGATGCAGCGGGCTTCCACCGCCTTCGCCACCATCAGCGGCGGGGAATATGAAGGCCTTTCGACCGAGATGGAGAAGGGGGCGGAGTTCCTGCTGGTCCGCTCGGCCTCCGGCGCGACCAAGCTTGCCAGGGACCTGTCGAAAGGCACGCGCTTTCAGCTCTACCTCGCGCTCCGCATGGCCGGCTTCCACGAGATCAGTGCCCAGCGGGAGGCCTTGCCCTTCATTGCCGACGACATCATGGAGACCTTCGACGATGCCCGCGCCTTCCATGCCTTCCGCCTGATGGCGGATATGGCGGGGGTCGGCCAGGTCATTTACCTGACCCATCACGAACACCTCTGCGACATCGCCCGCAAGGCCTGCCCGGATGTCGTGCTGCACCGGCTTTGAGGCGGTGCAGACTCCGGCGGCACCGCCCGTCCTGCTGCGGACTTGCGGGCGGACGCCAATAGGCCCTATAGGGGTGCACCATGCCGGCTTCCATCACGATGACGGTCGCTGGAAACGCTTCGCGCCGCGACGCCGGCGACGAGAGGCAGACGGCAAGGGAAAGCCGGAGCGCGTAAGCGTGGCGGGCTTTTCACATTCGAGCGTGGCCCGTCGGGCCGGAGGCAGCGATGAACAATTTCCATGTCGGCCAAAAGGTCGTCTGCATCGACGACAAGTTCAAGAACGTCTCGATTGACCAGCTGATCCGCAAAGGCGAGATCTACACGATCCGTTGGGTCGGCCCGTACAGCCATTACATCGACGGCGAGTTCATCGGCGTGAAGCTGGAGGAAATCCACCGCGGCAATGATGACGGCCCGGAAGGGTACGGCGCCGCCGACATGCCCTACCGCGCAACACGGTTCCGCCCCCTGCTCAAGGATCGCCTGTCGACCTTGAAGAACCTTCTGGCTCCCACGCCGAAGGGCGAAACGCCCTATGCGCCGCCGGCGCCCGAAGAGCCGAAGCGCGCCGCGCCGAAGCGGGAAAAGGAAAAGGTCGATATCTGAGGCGGGCGCGGTCCGCGCTTCGCGCCGGGCCGTTTGTCACATTACCAACGAGGCTTTGGCCGTCACTGGCGGTCTGCCAGACGGCTCGTGCCTCAGCGATCGTTTCTTCGGCGGTTGCTGTCCTGCAGGAGATCCTGCAGCGCGGCTTCACTGATCATGCCGCACTGGAAGACGTGGATCCTGCGCGCCGCTGCCACATCACCCGTTTCGGCGCCGGCGGTGCAATGGTCCTCGAAGACGCGCTCCAGCGCGTGGCCGCCGCGAAGGGCATGCCGAACGTCCGGGCGTCTGTCGGTCTCAAGACCGAAATCCCTTGTGGGCATGAAGATCTCCCCGGGTTTGCCCGGCATGTGAGTGTACAGGACGGATCGGAACTGGCGACTCCGAGATCTGACCTATCAATCATCGTAGACGGGCTGAATTTTTCAAAGCGTCATGAAAGATACTACGCCTGACAGGATACTACGCCCGGCCAATGACGCGGAAATGACCGTTTCGTGACATTCAAGCGTGCCGGCAACTGCGTGTACGAAAGCGCGGATCGGAGACGTCCGCGAGCAGATGCCTTTCATTGCCGACATCGAACGACTTTTGCAGAAACAGGCGCCAGACGGCAGAGCCTCATCTCTTCGCGACGCCGTCGCCGCTTTCGGAGGCGAAGAGTGGCGACGCCTGGCGTCATACGGAACATCCTGCCGATCCGGGTGTTGAGGGTAGCGCAGGATCATGCGATGTGCCCATGCGCACGGGAGGATGGACACCATGAGCAGCAATGTCGAACCAAGGACGTTCGGGCATGGAACGATGGAGGGCAGCAAGGACGTCGATGCGTGCCAAGTCGCGCTGAACGAGGCCTTCGAAGCGATAAACGCGAGTGGCGAGGTGAGCGTGGGCTCTGCCGCCGGCGCCGAACTTCCGCGAGAATTGCAGGAACTGATCAAGCAGGCGGAGTCCTCCGGCTGGGACCGCGATGTGGCGGAGGCGGCAATCCGCCAATTGGCGCGCGAACGGCTCGGTGCCAGCGGCGCGTCCTTCGACTGACGATGCACACGACAGGAGACGATCATGCTGAAATCCCTGATGACCGAAATTTTCGGCGTTGGCCCGCATCCGGAGGAAACGTCCGGAAACCTGCATGATCTGCAGTGGGAGAAACGCGTGATCGTGATCTTCTCCGACCCCGCCCGCCTCAAGTCCGATGCCCAGCTTGGTGCCTTGCGGGCGGATACGGACGCACTTCGACAGCGTGACCTTGCCATCTTCACGGTCGATAACAACGAGGTACGTCCCGCCTTCGGCTCGGACTTCGTGCCCCAGGCCCATACGCTGCGCAAGGACCTGGGCTGCGCACCCGGCGCCTTCGCCCTGGTGCTGGTCGGCAAGGATGGCCACGTAAAGAGCCGGTACGACGACGTGGTCGATCCCGATGTGATTTTCGCCGAGATCGACAGCATGCCGATGCGGCAGGCCGAGATTCACCGATAGGCCCGCGAATAGCCTGGCAGATCCATACCGAGAGGAGATATCATGTCCAACGTGCCCGATCCCATTCCGACGCCGGTTCCCGGTAATCCGCCGATCCCCACACCCATGCCGCCGATCACCGAACCGGAACCGGATCGTCTGCCCGACGAAACGCCGAATCCCAATCCCGACGAGAACGACGCGCCACCGCTCTCCGTGTGAGCGCCCGCGATCGGCACTTGCCCACAGCTTCGGTGTCGTGACATCCATGGGACGAATTCGGTGTCGTGACATCCATGGGACGAACGACGGTCTCAAACGATGCGGCAGCAACCACCGGCTGTCGCATCTTTCTGTTCGGTGAAGGTGCACAATTAGCAATGCGCCCTCGTAATCGCGGCAGATTACCTTTGACGTAAGGTGCGAGCGTATCTTTGGACCTGAATATCGGCGTCGGAGCGAGGCAGGACGATAAGAAAGACATCTCTCATGCAACGGAATCCTGCAACCGTCAGAACGGTAACCAGGAGATTTCCCTTGCTTCGTGCATGTGGATCGACCGCCGGATCAGGGTTGCCTTTGCCCGCGTTTTCACCTCTGTTGACGCTTTAGCGCCACCGCAATGGCGCAAACAGGCAAGGAGATCAACGATGACCGCACCCCTGACTGCTGTGACACAAAACCTGCGCCGCGCCGCCCTGATCGGCTCGCTGCTGCTTTGCGCCAGCCCGGCGCTGGCCGAGGCCGTGCTGAACCGTGGCAATGCCGGCGAACCGCAGACGCTCGATCAGGCCCATACGTCGATCAATATCGAAGCCTTCATTCTCAAGGATCTCTACGAGGGCCTGACGATCCATGACGCCAAGGGCGAGATCGTGCCGGGCGCGGCCGAAAGCTGGACCGTTTCGGACGACGGCAAGGTCTATACCTTCAAGCTGCGCGAAAACGGCAATTGGTCGGACGGATCACCGGTGACGGCGGAGGACTTCGTCTTCTCGCTGAAGCGCATCGAGGATCCGAAGACGGCGGCCGGCTATGCCAACATTCTCTACCCGATCAAGAATGCCGAAAAGATCAACAAGAGCGGCGCGCCCCTCGACGAATTGGGCGTGAAGGCGATCGACGCGAAGACGCTGGAGATCACGCTCGAACGGCCGACACCCTACTTCCTCGAGCTCCTTGCCCACCAGACGGCGCTGCCGGTTTCCAAGGCGAGCTTCGAGAAGAACGGCACGGATTTCGTCAAGCCGGGCATCATGGTGTCAAACGGCGGGTTCAAGCTGACCGAGCACGTCGCCAACGATCACCTGACGCTGAGCAAGAACGAGCAGCACTGGGACGCCGCCAACATCAAGCTCGACAAGGTGGTCTTCTATCCGCTCGAGGATCAGGCCGCGGCCGTACGCCGCTACGAGGCGGGCGAGCTGCACGTGAACTACAATTTCTCCGCCGACCAGATCGCGCGGCTGAAGGCGCAGGTCGGTGACGAGGTGCATATCTCGCCGGCGCTCGCGACCTACTACTATGTGTTCGACACGCGCACCGCGCCGATGGACGACGTCCGCGTGCGCCGTGCGCTCTCCATGGGCATCGACCGCGACTTCCTCGCCAAGGAAATCTACAGCGGCTCGCAGCAGCCGGCCTATGCCTTCGTTCCCCCGGGTCTGCCGGGCTATGGCACACCGTCCGCGGCCGATTTCGCGACCAAGAGCCAGCTCGACCGCGAGGACGACGCCCTGGCGCTCCTGAAGGAGGCCGGATACGGCGAGGGCGGCAAGCCGCTCGAGATCGAGATCCGCTACAACACCAACCCCAATCACGAGCGGGTCGCGACGGCCGTCGCCGATATGTGGAAGACCGCGTTCAACGCCAAGGTGACCATGGTCAATCTCGACGTTTCCTCGCACTACGCCTACCTGCAGGAAGGCGGCAAATTCTCCGTCGCCCGCGCCGGATGGACGGCGGACTACGGCGATCCGGAAAACTTCCTCGCCATGAACACGACCAGCAACGTCACCTTCAACTATGCCAAGTGGAGCAATGCCGATTACGACGCGCTCATGGCGAAGTCGAACGACGAGACGGACCTCGCAGCCCGCGCAAAGCTGCTGCACGAAGCCGAGACGATCCTGATGAAGGAGCAGCCCGTGGCGCCGCTGCTCTACCAGAACGAGCTGTGGCTCGTGTCCAAGAAGGTCAAGGGCTGGATCGACAACGCCAACAACGAACACCCGAGCCGATTCCTGAGCCTCGCCGAGTAAGCGTTGCAGGTCTTGGGAGCCGCCCGCCCGCGGGGCGACGGCTCCCCATCCGCGGAATGACGATGGCCTGGCCATGAGATGCCCGGCATCGCGCGTCCCCCTGTTTGCCCGCCACCGACGGTTACGGATAGGGCAGCCATCGCAAGACCGCTGGCCTCATCGTTCCCCGCAAAATCCATCGTGCCTCCCGCCCTCCCATGGAGACGGCCATGTTATCCTTCGTTCTTCGCCGCCTGGCGAGCGCCGTGCCGACCCTCTTCATCGTCGTCACGATCTCGTTCTTCCTGATGCGGTTTGCCCCTGGCGGTCCGTTCAATCTCGAACGTCCGCTCTCGCCCCAGACCATGGCCAATATCAACAAGGCCTATGGGCTGGATCTGCCGCTGTGGCAGCAATATCTGCGCTATCTCGGCAACGTCGTTCGCGGCGATTTCGGCCCGAGCTACATCTACCGCGACAACACGGTCGATCAGCTGATCGGCATGGGACTGCCCTATTCGATCGAGCTCGGCCTCTGGGCGCTGGGCGTGGCGCTGGTGGGCGGCGTTGCCGCGGGCACCTTCGCCGCCCTGCGGCAGAACAGCTTTCTCGACGTCGCCATCATGACCCTGTCGACGGTTGGCGTCACGGTGCCGAACTTCGTCGTCGGCCCGGTGCTGACGCTGGTCTTCGCCGTCACCCTGTCCTGGCTGCCGGCCGGCGGCTGGGGCGATGGTTCGCTGCGATTTCTGATCCTGCCGATGATCGCGCTCGCGCTTCCCCAGCTGGCGGTCTTTGCGCGCCTGACGCGTGGCGCGATGATCGAGGCGCTGCACACCGACCATATCCGCACCGCGCGCGCCTACGGCCTGCCGGCGCGGACCGTGGTGGTAACGCATGCCATGCGGGCCGCCATGCTGCCGGTCGTCTCCTACCTTGCGCCCTGCGCCGCAGCTCTTCTCACGGGATCGGCCGTCATAGAAACGCTCTTCACCATTCCCGGTGTCGGCCGCTTCTTCGTGCTCGGCGCCATCAACCGCGATTACACGCTGGTCATGGGCACGGTGGTGCTGATCGCGGTCTTCGTCATCGTCTTCAACCTTGTGGTCGATATTCTCTACGGCCTGCTCGATCCGAGGGTTCGCCATGAGTGATCTTGCCCAAATGCCGGCGGTTCTGCCGGAAGCGGCCAGCCGCAGCCTGTTCCAGCTTGCCGCAACGCGCTTCCGGCGCAACCGCGCGGCCATGGCCGGCAGCGTCGTGCTGATTCTGGTCGCCCTGTTCTCGTTTCTCGGGCCGCTGTTCATCAGCCACAGCTACGATCAGGTCTTTCCCTCCTATGTCTCGGTGCCGCCGAGCCTCGAGCCCCGACCCGGTGCCGACAGCCTGCAGGGCGCGATCTCCGCGGCAGCGGCGCGGGCCCGTGTCACGCTTCAGGCCTTCGAGGTCGAGGGGCAGACCTTCACCGCGACCCTTACCTCCGACGCGGCGATCGATCCGCGCACGACCCGCTATATCGACCGCGCCAACGAATTCGACGACACCAAGGTCACGGAAACGCGCGATGACGGCCGGACGATCGTGATCGAGGGGCGCGTGTCGCGCGAGTACTTCCTGTTCGGCACGGATTCGAACGGCCGCGACCTTGTCGCGCGCGTCATGCTGGGCGGCCAGATCTCGCTCGCCGTCGGCCTGCTTGCCAGCCTCGTCTCGCTCGGCATCGGCGTGCTCTACGGCGCGACGTCGGGCTATCTCGGCGGCCGGGTCGACAACGTCATGATGCGGTTCGTCGAGATTCTCTATTCGCTGCCCTTCGTCTTTCTCGTCGTGGTGCTCGTGGTCTTCTTCGGCCGCTCCTTCATTCTCATCTTCCTCGTCATCGGCGCGGTGGAATGGCTGGATATGGCGCGAATCGTGCGTGGCCAGACGCTGGCGCTGAAGCGCCGGGAGTTCGTGGCTGCCGCCCAGGCGCTGGGGTTGACCGACTGGCAGATCATCCGCCGCCACGTCGTGCCCAACACCATCGGCCCGGTGGTCGTCTTCGTCACCGTCGTGGTTCCCAAGGTCATCCTGCTCGAAAGCTTCCTTTCCTTCCTCGGCCTCGGCGTGCAGGCGCCGCTGACGAGCTGGGGCGCGCTGATCTCGGAAGGGGCGAACAACATCCAGTCGGCGCCCTGGCTTCTCATCTTTCCCGCCATCTTCTTCGTCCTCACGCTGTTCTCGCTGAATTTCGTGGGCGACGGGTTGCGCGATGCACTCGATCCGAGGGACCGCTGACATGCCGGAACCAAAAGACATCATTCTCGACGTTCGCGATCTCAAGGTGACATTCGAGACGCCGGACGGGCCGGTCGAGGCGGTCAAGGGCATCGATCTCGACGTGCGCGCCGGCGAAACGCTCGCCGTCGTCGGCGAGAGCGGCTCCGGCAAGAGCCAGACGATGATGGGCATCATGGGGCTCTTGGCGGCGAACGGCCGCGTGACGGGCCGGGCGGCCTATCGCGGGCAGGACCTGATCGGCCTGCCGGTCAAGGCGCTGAACGCGGTGCGGGGTGCGAAGATCACGATGATCTTCCAGGAACCGATGAGCTCGCTCGATCCGCTCTACACCATCGGCCGGCAGATTTCCGAGCCGATCGTGCACCACCGTGGCGGCAGCTTCCGGCAGGCGCGGGCGCGCGTGCTCGAACTCCTGGATCTCGTCGGCATTCCCGACCCCAAGCGGCGCATCGACAGCTACCCGCACGAACTCTCCGGTGGCCAGCGCCAGCGCGTCATGATCGCCATGGCGCTCGCCAACGATCCCGACATCCTGATCGCCGACGAGCCGACGACCGCTCTCGACGTGACGATCCAGGCTCAGATCCTCGATCTCCTCCAGTCGCTACAGACGCGATTCGGCATGGCCGTTGTTCTCATCACCCATGATCTCGGCGTGGTGCGCCACGTCGCCGACCGTGTGGTCGTGATGCGGCGGGGCGAGGTGGTGGAGCAGGGGCTGACGGCGGACATCTTCGAGCGCCCGCAGGCCGACTACACGAAGATGCTGCTGGATGCCGAGCCGCGCGGCGAGAAGCCGCCAGTCCCGACCTCCGCCCCGATTCTGCTCGACGGACAGCGCGTCTCCGTCGATTACGCGACGGGTGGCGGCCTCTTCGCCAAACGCTCCGGCACCTTCCGTGCCGTGGACAAAGTGAGCATCCGGCTGCGGGAAGGGCAGACCATCGGTGTCGTCGGCGAATCGGGCTCGGGAAAGTCGACGCTCGGGCGCGCGCTGCTGCAGCTCGTGCCCGCCACAGGCATCATCCGCTTCGACGGACAGGATATTTCCGGCTTCGACAGGAAGGCGATGCGCCCGCTCCGGCGGGAGATGCAGCTGGTGTTTCAGGATCCGTTCGGCTCGCTCTCGCCCCGCCAGACGGTCGGCGAGATCATCACCGAAGGTCTCTATGTCCACGAGCCGACGCTCACCCGTGCCGATCGCGACAAGCGCGCCATCGCGGCGCTGAAGGAGGTCGGTCTCGATCCCCAGGCGCGCAACCGCTATCCGCACGAGTTCTCCGGCGGCCAGCGGCAGCGTATCGCCATAGCGCGGGCGATGATTCTCAAACCTCGCCTCGTCATCCTCGACGAGCCGACGTCGGCGCTCGATCGCTCGGTGCAGGGACAGATCATCGACCTCCTGCGCCACCTGCAGGATGCCCATGGACTGTCCTACGTCTTCATCAGCCATGACCTCGCCGTCATCAAGGCCATGGCCGACTACGTCATCGTCATGAAGGACGGGCAGATCGTGGAAGAAGGCGACACCGAGGCGCTGTTTGCAGCCCCGCGTCAGGCCTATACGCAAACGCTGCTCAGCGCCGCCTACACGGCAGCATGACACGACAAGACCGGCGCGCGCAGACGCGCGTCGGTCGTTTCCATCGGAGACGGGCAGGGCGTGCGGCATACGCGTTCGAAACCGATGCGCCGGTGAAGCGCATGTCGCGATGACAAACCGGGATGAATTCGAGGCGGGGAGAAAATGGTGGGCGATGACGGACTCGAACCGCCGACATCCTCGGTGTAAACGAGGCGCTCTACCAACTGAGCTAATCGCCCGCCGTGTTGGTGGGCGTGATGTATTCGGAACTGCTGGAAACCGCAAGGCCGCAGCGGCGGTTTTTCAAACTTTTTTGCGGGCTCGGCCCTGACGGCTGTATTCCAAGGGATTCCGGGAATTTTCGTCCTGTCTAAACGCCCGTTTTCGCGTCTTTCGGCAGGTCACAATGGAGAGAGACGCGTCCTGTGGAAAAGCAGGATCTTTTTCTAAGGCGCGGAAAACGGGACGTTTTTCGCCGCCACGCCCTGATTTGCAAGGGTTTGGAGAGCGGCGGACGGGCCTGTGCCAGGAGGCGGGCGACAAGAAATTTCAGTTTGTCATGATTTTGTATTTGAACGCGCTTGACACTCCCCGAAACCCCCCGTAAACAGCCGCTCATCGAACGGCGCAACGCTGAACGGTCACGGAAGACGGACTGAAAAGAACGGTTTTCCAAACAATGCGCGGGTGTAGCTCAGTTGGTTAGAGTGCCGGCCTGTCACGCCGGAGGTCGCGGGTTCGAGCCCCGTCACTCGCGCCATTTTACTTTCACAGTAAAATGAAAATGTCGATCAGCGGTCCTCGAAAGAGGACCGCGACATTTTGCCCTTCCGCCCTTCCAGGGTTCCCCAAGACTGGTAATCTCCGCCGAAACGGCTATGTAAGTGACGACCTAGTGTGGCTTCGGATGTGATCCGGAGAGCTGGGGTGGAACCACCGAATATGCCGACTCTTCATTCGCTTGGACGAGCGGATGAAAACAGGATGCGAGGCTTGCGCCATGGCGCGGGCTGCGCTAACGACTTTGGCGTTGCAACATTTTTCGGCCTGCAGGCAGACGCCAATCGCGCCTCACCGGCGTGGCCGCGGGCAGGGACAAAACAATGACAGACCTTCTCGGTTCTTACATCCCGATCGCCATCTTCATCGGCATCTCGCTGGTCATCGGCCTGGCGCTTCTTGCCGCGCCGTTCGCGGTCGCCTTCAAGGCGCCGGACGACGAAAAGCTGTCGGCTTACGAGTGTGGCTTCAACGCGTTCGACGATGCGCGCATGAAGTTCGACATTCGTTTCTATCTCGTGTCGATCCTGTTCATCATCTTCGACCTCGAAGTCGCCTTCCTTTTTCCCTGGGCCGTCGCGTTCAAGGGCATGGGCTGGTTCGGTTTCTGGTCCATGATGGCCTTCCTCGGCGTGCTGACCATCGGCTTCATCTACGAATGGAAGAAGGGAGCACTCGAATGGGAGTAGCAACCACGAACACCCTGGTGGCCGAGGCCCCCAAGGGCATCATCGATCCCTCGACCGGCAAGCCGGTCGGCGCAAACGATCCGTTCTTCGGCGAAATCAACAACGAACTTGCCGACAAAGGTTTTCTCGTCACCTCGACCGACGAGCTGATCAACTGGGCCCGCACCGGCTCGCTGATGTGGATGACGTTCGGTCTGGCCTGTTGCGCCGTCGAAATGATGCAGATGTCGATGCCGCGCTACGACGCCGAGCGCTTCGGCTTTGCGCCGCGCGCCTCGCCGCGCCAGTCGGACGTGATGATCGTTGCGGGAACGCTGACGAACAAGATGGCGCCGGCGCTCCGCAAGGTTTATGACCAGATGCCGGAGCCGCGTTACGTCATCTCGATGGGCTCCTGCGCCAATGGCGGCGGATACTATCATTATTCCTACTCGGTGGTGCGCGGATGCGATCGCGTCGTGCCCGTCGATATCTACGTGCCGGGCTGTCCTCCCACGGCAGAAGCACTGCTTTACGGCGTGCTCCTGCTGCAGAAGAAGATCCGCCGCACGGGCACGATCGAACGCTAGGCCCTCGGGGTCTCGATCGGAAGGTTCAGGGCCGCATGCGGCCAGGGCCCGATGGTCATCCGGATAAGGACACGCAATGAGTGAAGCTCTGAACAGCCTCGCGACCTACCTTCGGGAAACGAAGGGCGCCCTGTTCGCCGAAGCGACGATCGCTTTCGGCGATCTGACGCTGACGACGACGGGCGAAAACATCGTCGCACTTCTGACCTTCCTGCGCGACGATGCCCGCTGCGGCTTCGTCAACATCATCGACGTCTGCGGCGTGGATTACCCTGCGCGCGCCGAGCGTTTCGACGTGGTCTACCACCTCCTCTCGCCGAAGCAGAACCTGCGCATCCGCGTCAAGGTCGCAACCTCGGAAGAAGAGCCCGTCCCCTCGATCTGCGGCGTCTTCCCGGGTGCCGACTGGTTCGAGCGCGAAGCCTACGACATGTACGGAATCCTCTTCACCGGCCACCCGGACCTGCGCCGCATCCTCACCGACTACGGTTTCGAGGGCTACCCGCTGCGCAAGGATTTCCCGCTGACGGGCTATGTCGAGGTGCGCTACAACGACGAAGCCAAGCGCGTGGTCTATGAGCCGGTGGAATTGAAACAGGAATTCCGCAATTTCGACTTTCTGTCGCCCTGGGAGGGGACGGATTATGTGTTGCCGGGGGATGAGAAGGCGAAGTGAGGTCGGGTGAGCCGTAAGCCGTAAGTCGTAAGCTGTGAGCAGGGTCTTGTGATACGAGGGTGAGCAGCTGCCGTGGATAGCCGGGAGATCAGATCGTACCGTGATCTCAGGGTTTGGCAGGGCGCTATCGATCTCAGTGTCGAATGTTACAGGCTGACCAGGGATTTTCCGAAGTCGGAGATCTACGGCATGACCAGCCAGATAAGGCGGTCATCGGTCTCGGTGGCGGCAAATATCGCAGAAGGCTATGGCAGAAACAGCCGCGGTGCTTTTGTTCAATTTCTAAAAATTGCACAAGGATCGCTCAAGGAGCTAGAGACGCATCTGATCATCTGCGAACGCGTTGGATTATTGGATGCCGTTGCTTCGGAGCAGATGCTGAAACGGTGCGAAGAGAATGGTAAAATGATCAGTGGTCTCATTCGCGCGGTTCAGCGCAGGGAGAACGAGCAGTGATTTCGATGAAACGGCACTTTTCTGCTCACGACTTACGGCTTACTGATCACTGCGGAGCACGCACATGAACGAACACAACATCCGCAACTTCAACATCAACTTCGGGCCGCAGCACCCGGCGGCGCATGGCGTTTTGCGCTTGGTGCTGGAGCTGGACGGGGAAATCGTCGAGCGGGTCGATCCGCATATCGGTCTGCTGCATCGTGGCACCGAAAAGCTGATCGAGGCGAAGACCTATCTGCAGGCGCTGCCGTATTTCGACCGCCTCGACTATGTTGCGCCGATGAACCAGGAACACGGTTTCTCGCTGGCCGTGGAAAAGCTGACCGGCACAGAGGTGCCGATCCGCGGACAGCTGATCCGTGTGCTCTACTCCGAAATCGGCCGCATCCTCTCGCATCTGCTCAACGTGACCACGCAGGCCATGGACGTTGGTGCGCTGACGCCGCCGCTCTGGGGCTTCGAAGAGCGTGAGAAGCTGATGGTGTTCTACGAGCGCGCCTCCGGCTCGCGCATGCATGCCGCCTTTATCCGTCCGGGCGGCGTTCATCAGGATCTGCCGCACGAGCTGGTCGAAGACATCGGCAAGTGGATCGATCCGTTCCTGAAGACGGTCGACGATATCGACGAGCTGCTGACCGGCAACCGCATCTTCAAGCAGCGCAACGTCGATATCGGCGTCGTCAGCCTCGAGGATTGCTGGGCCTGGGGCTTCTCGGGCGTCATGGTTCGCGGGTCGGGCGCCGCCTGGGACCTGCGCAAGTCGCAGCCCTACGAGTGCTATGCCGACATGGATTTCGACATTCCGATCGGCAAGAACGGCGACTGCTACGATCGCTATCTCATCCGCATGATCGAGATGCGCGAATCGGCCAAGATCATGCGCCAGTGCGTGGATCGCCTGCTCGGCGACGCCAAGGTCGGCCCGGTCTCCTCGCTCGACGGCAAGGTGGTTCCGCCCAAGCGCGGCGAAATGAAGCGCTCCATGGAAGCGCTCATCCACCACTTCAAGCTCTACACCGAGGGCTATCACGTGCCGGCCGGCGAAGTTTACGCTTCGGTCGAGGCCCCGAAGGGCGAGTTCGGCGTCTATCTCGTGTCGGACGGCACCAACAAGCCGTATCGCTGCAAGATCCGGGCTCCGGGTTACGCGCATCTTCAAGCGATGGACTATATCTGTCGTGGCCACCAGCTAGCCGACGTCTCGGCCATTCTCGGCTCGCTCGATATCGTGTTCGGGGAGGTCGATCGCTGATGCTGGACCGCTCCGTCGCCGCCCGCCGCTTCGTCATCCAGACGCTCGACCGACTCCTGGCCCAATCGGCCGCGAACGGGCAGTCTTCCGCTGCGGCCGAACGCCGCGAACAAAATTCCTCCGGGTCCGAGCCGCTGTTCAACAGCATGTTCGCCGGAACGAGAAACTGAAATAGGGTGCGGTAACCATGTCCGTTCGTCGACTAGCCGATGAAGCCGTCCAGCCGCAGCAGTTCGCGTTCAGCGATGCCAATGCTGCATGGGCCCAGACCACGATCCGGAAATATCCGGAAGGCCGCCAGCAATCCGCTGTCATCCCGCTGCTGATGCGGGCGCAGGAACAGGACGGCTGGGTGACCAAGGCCGCGATCGAGAGCGTCGCCGACATGCTCGACATGCCCTATATCCGCGTCCTCGAAGTCGCGACCTTCTACACCCAGTTCCAGCTGAAGCCGATCGGCACCCGGGCGCATATCCAGGTCTGCGGCACGACGCCCTGCATGCTCCGCGGCTCGGAAGAGCTGATCGCGCTGTGCAAGCGCAAGATCCACGGCCAGCCGCTGACCCAGAACGAGAGCGGCACGCTCTCCTGGGAAGAGGTCGAGTGTCAGGGCGCCTGCGTCAACGCGCCGATGGTGATGATCTTCAAGGACAGTTACGAAGACCTGACGGTCGAGCGTCTGGAAGAGATCATCGATGCCTTCGATGCCGGCCGTGGCGCCGAGATCGCACCGGGCCCGCAGATCGACCGCATCTTCTCCGCCCCGATCGACGGCCTGACGACGCTGACGGAAGAGCCGACGCCGCAGCGCAATCAGGTGACCGAGCCGCCGGCACCGGCGGCACCGCAGGAGGGCACATCGGTTCCCCCGTCGGAAGCGGGCCGCCCGAAGAGCACCGACGCCGAAACCAATCCGACGATGAAGACGCCGGCCACCGCCAAGAGCGAGTCGGCCGCCAATTCGAAGAAGGAAGGCGGCGAGACCAAGGATGCGGCCTCCGTCGACACGCCCGAGGGCGGTGAAAAGACCGATCTGACCGCAGGGGCCGGCAAGCCGGCGCCCGAGGCGAAATGATCGGACGGCGGGGCACCGTCGCGCCGGCTTCGGCGCACGGTGGCTCTGGCCACGGGCTGCGAAGCCTTGTACACCGGAGGGATCGGCAGCCGCCGACGCCTGGTGCCACGAGGCGGAGCACGGCAGGCCCAAGAATGGACGCAAGGACTGACCCGCTTTGACGGCGGATCCACATTCTCGAAGAATCGGCGGACTGAGCCATGCTTGACGATAAAGATCGCATCTTCACCAATCTCTACGGCCTTCACGATAAGTCGCTGAAGGGCGCGATGTCGCGCGGCCACTGGGACGGCACCAAGCAGATCCTGGAAAAAGGTCGCGACTGGATCATCAACGAGATGAAGGCCTCCGGTCTGCGCGGTCGCGGCGGCGCCGGCTTCCCGACGGGTCTGAAGTGGTCCTTCATGCCGAAGGAAAGCGACGGACGCCCGCACTACCTCGTCGTCAATGCCGACGAATCGGAGCCCGGCACCTGCAAGGACCGGGACATCATGCGCCACGATCCGCACACGCTGATCGAAGGCTGCGTCATCGCCAGCTTCGCCATGGGCGCCCATGCCGCCTATATCTATGTGCGCGGCGAGTACATGCGCGAGCGCGAAGCGCTGCAGGCGGCCATCGACGAGTGCTATGACGCGGGTCTGCTCGGCCCGAACAACAAGCTCGGCTGGGACATGGAGATCTTCGTTCACCATGGCGCCGGCGCCTATATCTGCGGCGAGGAAACGGCACTGCTCGAAAGCCTGGAAGGCAAGAAGGGCCAGCCGCGCCTGAAGCCGCCGTTCCCGGCCAATATGGGCCTCTATGGTTGCCCGACCACCGTCAACAACGTCGAATCGATCGCGGTTGCCCCGACCATCCTGCGTCGTGGTGCCGGCTGGTTCTCGGGCATCGGCCGCCCGAACAATGTCGGGACCAAGCTGTTCATGGTCTCCGGCCATGTGAACAAGCCCTGCACCTTCGAAGACGCAATGGGCACGTCCTTCCGCGAGATGATCGAGCGCCATTGCGGCGGCGTGCGCGGGGGCTGGGACAATCTTCTCGCCGTCATTCCGGGCGGCTCGTCCTGTCCCGTGGTCAAGGCGGAGCATATCATCGACGCGCCGATGGATTTCGACGGCATGCGCGACGTCAAGTCGTCCTTCGGCACGGCCGCCATCATCGTCATGGATCGCTCCACCGACATCATCAAGGCAATCTGGCGTCTGGCCGCGTTCTACAAGCACGAGAGCTGCGGCCAGTGCACGCCGTGCCGCGAAGGCACCGGCTGGATGATGCGCGTCATGGAGCGTATGGTTCAGGGCCGTGCCCAGAAGCGCGAGATCGACATGCTGTTTGACGTGACGAAGCAGGTCGAAGGTCATACCATCTGTGCGCTGGGCGACGCCGCCGCCTGGCCGATCCAGGGCCTGATCCGCAACTTCCGTCCCGAGATGGAAGCGCGGATCGATGAATACACCCGGAACGCCTCGTCGCATGGGGCCGTTCTGCAAGCCGCGGAGTAAAAGAATGACAACATCGCCGTTTGACGATGAGCAGGCCGGTCCCGCAGGAGAGCAGGGTTCGTCGTCGTCAAAGAGCGATCCCGCGGGCTTTGCCGGCTGGACGAAAGAGGGCGGGCCGCCTCTGCCACCGCTGATGCAGCATCCCACGGCGTCGGTCGCGGCAGCTGCGGCGATGGGCTTCGGAATGGCCAGCCACTTCGCCGGCTTCATGCTTGGCGCCATGCAGGGCTTCATGGAGGCCGCGCAGAAGGCGGCAGCCACGGCCGAGGCAGAGCGTCAGGCAGGGCAGGGGGCAGCATCGGCTGCAAAACCAGATGCCGCCGAAACCTCGGCGCCCGATGAAGCGGCGACAGCGGACACACCGGAGGCGGATGTCGCGGTCGGCGATGTCGTGGCTGAGGCTGCACAGGCAACGGCCGAAGTGGTGGCGCGGGCCACCGCAGCCGTCGCGGAGGCTTCGCCACGGACCACGAAGGGAGCGAGCCCGGCCGACAAGCCTGTCCGTTCCCGCCGCAGCAAGGCTGCGGACGACCTGAAGAAGATTTCGGGCATCGGCCCGAAGCTGGAGCAGGTCCTGAAAAGTCTCGACGTCACGCGGTTCAGCGAGATTGCGGCGTGGGACGAGAACGATATTGCCCGGTTCGACCGGGAACTGAGCGTCAGCGGTCGCATCGTGAGGGATCGTTGGGTCGAACAGGCCAAGGTGCTCGCGAAGAGCTGAGCGCCGGGGCCGGAACGACAGCGGTCCGACGGCAGGAGCGACGTGCTTCCGCCTCCACTGACCGCGCTTCTGGGGCCTCGGCCCACATGGACGATCGAGGCCGACGGCCTCGGGACAGATTGGGCCGCTAAGGCCCCTTGACGATCGATCCGTCGCTTGAAGACCGGCGGAACAGGACAGGATTGAGTGCGAAGATGGCAAAGCTGAAAGTCGACGGAAAAGAGATCGAAGTCCCGGATCATTTCACGCTGCTTCAGGCATGCGAGGAAGCCGGCGCCGAGGTTCCGCGCTTCTGTTTCCACGAGCGGCTGTCGGTTGCCGGCAATTGTCGCATGTGTCTGATCGAGGTGAAGGGTGGCCCGCCGAAGCCGGCGGCCTCCTGCGCCATGGGCGTGCGCGACCTGCGCCCCGGTCCGAACGGTGAAGCGCCCGAAGTCTTCACGACCACGCCGATGGTCAAGAAGGCCCGCGAAGGCGTGATGGAATTTCTGCTGATCAACCATCCGCTGGACTGCCCGATCTGCGACCAGGGCGGCGAGTGCGACCTGCAGGACCAGGCGATGGCCTTCGGTGTCGACTCGACCCGCTACAACGAGAACAAGCGCGCCGTCGAGGACAAATATATCGGCCCGCTGGTCAAGACGGTCATGAACCGTTGCATTCACTGCACGCGCTGCGTCCGCTTCACCACCGAAGTCGCCGGCATCGCTGAACTCGGTCTCATCGGCCGTGGCGAAGACGCCGAGATCACGACCTATCTCGAGCAGGCGATGACCTCGGAGCTTCAGGGCAACGTCGTCGATCTCTGCCCCGTCGGTGCGCTGACCTCCAAGCCCTACGCATTCAACGCCCGCCCGTGGGAACTCGGCAAGACCGAATCGATCGACGTTATGGACGCCGTGGGATCGGCCATCCGTGTCGATACGCGCGGCCGCGAAGTCATGCGCGTCATGCCCCGCATCAATGAAGAGATCAACGAGGAGTGGATCTCCGACAAGACCCGCTTCATCTGGGACGGCCTGAAGACGCAGCGTCTGGATCGCCCCTATGTGAAGAAGGACGGACGCCTGCAGCCCGCGAGCTGGGGCGAGGCCTTCGCCGCCATCAAGGCGGCCGTGGCCAAGACCAGCGGCGACCGGATCGGCGCGATCGCGGGCGACCTTGCCTCCGTCGAGGAAATGTACGCGCTGAAGGGCCTGATGACGGCGCTCGGCTCCACGAGCATCGACTGCCGCCAGGACGGTGCAGCGCTCGATCCGTCATTCGGCCGTTCAAGCTATCTCTTCAACCCCACCATTCAGGGCATTGAAAATGCTGACGCGCTCCTGATCATCGGCGCCAATCCGCGCTTTGAGGCCTCGGTGCTGAACGCCCGCATCCGCAAGCGCTTCCGCATGGGCAAGTTCCCGATCGGTGTGATCGGCGATGCCGCCGAACTGCGCTATTCCTACGACTATCTCGGCGCCGGCACGGATACGCTCGGCGAACTGCTCGCCGGTCGCGGCAGCTTCTTTGAGGTGCTGACGAAGGCCGAGCGTCCGATGATCATCATCGGGCAGGGCGCCCTCATCGGTGACGGCGGCGCGTCGGTTCTGGCATCTGCGGCAAAGCTGGCCGGTGCGATCGGCGCGATCTCCGAAGGCTGGAACGGCTTTGCTGTGCTTCACACGGCGGCAGCCCGCGTCGGCGGTCTCGATCTCGGCTTCGTACCGGGCGCGAACGGCAAGACGGCGCAAGAGATGGTGACGGGCACGGACGTGCTCTTCCTTCTCGGCGCCGATGAGATCGATCTCGACGCCCGCAAGAGTGGCTTCACGGTCTATATCGGCTCGCATGGCGACAACGGTGCCCATGGCGCTGATGTCATCCTTCCCGGCGCGACCTATACCGAGAAATCCGGCATCTGGGTCAATACCGAAGGCCGCGTTCAGATGGGCAATCGTGCTGGCTTCGCGCCGGGCGAGGCCCGTGAAGACTGGGCGATCCTGCGGGCTCTGTCCGACGTGCTGGGCAAGAAGCTGCCCTTCGATTCGCTCACCGAGCTGCGTCGAAAACTGGTCGCGGAATTCCCGCATTTCGGTGAGGTCGACACGATCGCCGAGGCCGTTGACGGCGAAATTGCCGCACTTGCACAAAAAGCCGGTGAGATGACCAAATCCGCGTTTGCGTCTCCGGTGAAAGACTTCTATTTGACGAACCCGATAGCGCGCGCTTCCGCGGTCATGGCCGAATGCTCGGCGCTGGCTCGCAACAATTTCAAAGCGGCAGCGGAATGAGCGCGGGAGAATAAGGCACCATGGACGGTTTTCTTTCGACCTACGTCTGGCCGGCGGCCATCATGATCGGCCAGTCGCTTCTGCTGCTGGTCGCTCTCCTGATCTTCATCGCCTACATCCTGCTGGCCGACCGCAAGATCTGGGCAGCGGTGCAGCTGCGCCGTGGACCCAACGTGGTGGGTCCTTTCGGTCTTTTCCAGTCCTTCGCCGATCTTTTGAAGTTCGTCGTCAAGGAGCCGGTGATTCCCGCCGGTGCCAACAAGGTTCTCTTCCTGCTCGCGCCGCTGGTGTCGGTGACGCTGGCGCTCGCCGCCTGGGCCGTCGTTCCCTTGAACGACAACTGGGTGATGGCGAACATCAATGTCGGCATCCTCTACGTTCTCGCCATCTCGTCGCTTGAAGTCTACGGCGTCATCATGGGCGGCTGGGCTTCGAACTCCAAATACCCCTTCCTGTCGGCTCTTCGGTCCGCAGCGCAGATGGTATCCTACGAAGTCTCGATCGGCTTCGTCATCGTCACCGTGCTGCTTTGCGTCGGCTCGCTGAACCTGACGGACATCGTCAATTCGCAGCGCGACGGTCTCGGTACGATGATGGGCCTGCCGGGCTCCTTCCTCGACTGGTACTGGCTGCCGCTGTTCCCGATGTTTATCGTGTTCTTCATTTCGGCGCTGGCTGAAACGAACCGGCCGCCCTTCGACCTGGTGGAAGCCGAGTCCGAACTCGTCGCGGGATTCATGGTCGAGTACGGCTCGACCCCCTACATGATGTTCATGCTCGGCGAGTACGCTGCCATCTGCCTGATGTGCGCGCTCACCACGATCCTGTTCCTCGGCGGCTGGCTGCCTCCGGTGGACGTCTGGTTCCTCAACTGGGTTCCCGGCATCATCTGGTTCGTGCTGAAGGCCTCGCTGGTGTTCTTCATGTTCGCGATGGTCAAGGCGTTCGTGCCGCGCTACCGCTACGACCAGCTGATGCGTCTCGGCTGGAAGGTCTTCCTTCCCCTGTCGCTCGTCATGGTCTTTATCGTTGCAATCACGCTGAAGCTCGGCGGATGGGCCTGATGCCCGTCCACAGCTTCGCGACAGTCGCTGGCGTCTCGCAGGCCAGCTCATTCGGAGGTAAATGATGGCCGCCATTTCGCAAGCCGTCAGATCGCTGTTCCTCAAGGAGTTCGTCGGCGCGTTCTTCCTGTCGATGCGCTATTTCTTCGCGCCCAAGGCGACGCTGAACTATCCGTTCGAAAAAGGTCCGATCAGCCCGCGGTTCCGCGGCGAGCATGCGCTTCGTCGTTATCCCAACGGTGAAGAACGCTGCATCGCCTGCAAGCTGTGCGAAGCGATCTGTCCCGCCCAGGCCATCACCATCGAAGCCGGCCCGCGCCGCAATGATGGCACGCGCCGCACGGTGCGTTACGACATCGATATGGTGAAGTGCATCTATTGCGGCTTCTGCCAGGAAGCCTGCCCGGTCGACGCCATCGTCGAAGGGCCGAACTTCGAATTCGCCACCGAGACGCGCGAAGAGCTGTATTACGACAAGGACCGCCTTCTTTCGAACGGCGACCGTTGGGAGCGCGAGATCGCCCGCAACATCGGCATGGACTCGCCGTACCGTTAAGACGACGGCGCCATCTCGGCGCAGCGCCGCCCGCCCGGGCGGCGATACACTGGAAATTTGGGTGTCGACCGGACCTCTCCGGTCGGCCAGGAACGACTTGCGCAAAGGCAGATCGTTCCGGGGAAGACGAAAAAGGCACCGGTCATGGGTCTGCAGACTCTATTTTTCTATCTCTTCGCCTTCATCGCCGTCGCATCGGCGTTCATGGTGATTTCGGCCAGGAACCCGGTCTATTCGGTCCTGTTCCTCATCCTGTGCTTCTTCAATTCGGCGGGCCTCTTCCTGCTGACGGGGGCCGAGTTTCTCGCGATGATCCTGCTGGTCGTCTATATCGGCGCCGTCGCGGTTCTCTTCCTCTTCGTCGTGATGATGCTCGACATCGACTTCAACCAGCTGCGCTCGGGCGTGCTCGATTATGCGCCGGTCGGCGCGCTCGTCGGGCTGATCCTCGCGGCCGAGCTGATCATCGTCGTGGCCGGCAGCACCTTCTCGCCGGAGATCGCCAAGACCGTGTCGATGCCGATCCCGGCCGTCACCGACCGCACGAACACCGCCGCCCTCGGCGACGTCATCTACACCCACTACATCTACTACTTCCAGATCGCCGGCCTCGTGCTGTTCGTCGCCATGATCGGCGCGATCGTGCTCACGCTGCGCCATCGCCCCAACATCAAGCGCCAGAACATTTCCGAGCAGGTCGCCCGCGTGCCCGCCACCGCCGTCGAGGTGGTGAAGGTCAAGCCGGGGCAGGGGCTCTGAGCCGGTACTGAAGGTCAAGGACACGACATCATGGAAATCGGTATTTCCCACTATCTGACCGTCAGCGCCATCCTGTTCACGCTGGGCGTCTTCGGCATCTTCCTCAACCGCAAGAACATCATCGTCATCCTGATGTCGGTGGAGCTCATTCTGCTCGCGGTGAACATCAACATGGTCGCCTTCTCGTCGTTCCTCAATGACATCACCGGCCAGGTGTTCGCGCTGTTCATTCTGACGGTGGCCGCGGCGGAAGCCGCCATCGGTCTTGCAATTCTCGTCGTCTTCTATCGCAACCGCGGCTCCATCGCGGTCGAAGACGTCAACATGATGAAGGGCTGATCGGCCATGGATACCATCATCAAAGCGGTCGTCTTCCTGCCGCTCATCGGCTTCCTGATCGCTGGCCTTTTCGGCTTGAAGATCGGCGCCAAGGCCTCGGAATACGTGACCACCGGCCTCATGGCCGTCGTTGCCGTCCTGTCCTGGGTCGTGTTCGTCCATGTGGGCCTTGGCGAGACGGAGATGATCAAGGTCTTCGTCATGCGCTGGATCCAGACCGGCAGCTTCGACACCGAATGGGCCTTCCGTGTGGACACGCTGACGGCGGTCATGTTCGTCGTCGTCAACACCGTGTCGTTCCTGGTGCACCTCTATTCGATCGGCTACATGCACCACGACCCGCACCGCCCGCGGTTCTTCGCCTATCTCTCGCTGTTCACCTTCGCCATGCTGATGCTGGTGACCTCGGACAACCTGCTGCAGATGTTCTTCGGCTGGGAAGGTGTGGGTCTCGCATCCTACCTGCTCATCGGCTTCTGGTATAAGAAGCCCTCGGCAAGTGCCGCAGCCATGAAGGCTTTCATCGTCAACCGCGTCGGCGACTTCGGCTTCGCGCTCGGCATCTTCGGCGTCTTCGTCCTGTTCGGTTCGATCTCGTTCGAGACGATCTTCGCGACGGCCGCGACCTATCTGCCGGCCGAAGGTGCGGCGAACGCCGCCGAACCGGTCATCACGCTGTTCGGCATGCATCTCGATCGTGCCGATGCCGTGACCGGCGTCGCACTGCTGCTCTTCATGGGCGCGATGGGCAAGTCGGCGCAGTTCCTGCTGCACACCTGGCTGCCGGACGCCATGGAAGGCCCGACCCCGGTCTCTGCGCTCATTCACGCTGCGACCATGGTCACCGCCGGGGTCTTCCTCGTCGCCCGCATGTCGCCGGTGTTCGAGCTGTCGCCGACGGCCCTGACCGTGGTCACGCTGATCGGTGCGATCACCGCCTTCTTCGCGGCCACCGTCGGTCTCGTGCAGAACGACATCAAGCGCGTCATCGCCTATTCGACCTGCTCGCAGCTCGGCTATATGTTCGTCGCGCTCGGCGTCGGGGCCTATGGTGCGGCCGTGTTCCACCTCTTCACGCATGCCTTCTTCAAGGCGCTCCTGTTCCTGTGCGCCGGTTCGGTCATCCATGCCGTCGATGGCGAGCAGGACATGCGCCACATGGGCGGCCTGCGTCCGCACATCAAGATCACCTTCGCGATGATGCTGATCGGAACGCTCGCCATCACGGGTGTCGGCATTCCCTTCACCCCGGTCGGCTTCGCCGGCTTCTTCTCCAAGGACGTGATCATCGAGGCGACCTATGCCTCGCACTCGCCGCTCTCGGGCTTCGCCTTCACGCTGCTGGTCATCGCCGCGCTGTTCACGAGCTTCTATTCCTGGCGCCTGATGTTCCTGACCTTCTTCGGCAAGCCGCGCGCGAGCCACGAGGTCATGCATCACGTGCATGAATCGCCGATGGTCATGCTGCTGCCGCTCTTCGTGCTCGGCTTCGGCGCGGTCGTCGCGGGCTTCCTCGGCGAGGGCTACTTCTACGGCCACGAATATGCCGAGTTCTGGCAGGGTGCGCTGTTCACCTCGGCGGAAAACGAACTGCTGGAAGAATTCCACCACGTTCCGGCCCTGGTCGCGCTCAGCCCGTTCATTGCCATGGTGCTCGGCTTTGTCACGGCCTGGTATTTCTACATCAAGTCGCCGGAAACGCCGAAGGCACTGGCCCGCCAGCATCGCGGCCTCTACCAGTTCCTCCTGAACAAGTGGTACTTCGACGAGCTCTACGATTTCCTGTTCGTGCGTCCCGCCAAGCGTCTCGGCACCTTCCTGTGGAAGGAGGGTGACGGTCGGGTCATCGACGGCTTCGGTCCGAACGGCGTCGCCGCCCGGGTCATGGACGTCACGCGCGGCGTCGTGCGCCTGCAGACCGGTTACCTCTATCACTATGCGTTCGTGATGCTGATCGGCATCGCGGCCCTCGTTACCTGGATGATGCTCGGGAGCTCCTTCTGATGACCGATTGGCCCATTCTCTCGGCGGTCACCTTCCTGCCGCTGGTCGGCGTTGTGCTCCTGCTTCTGATGCGTGACGACAGCGCGGCCGGTCGCCGCAACGTGCTCAACATCTCGCTCGCAACGACGGTCGTCACTTTCCTGCTCTCGCTCTTCATCTGGGCCGGGTTCGACAATGCGAACCCGGGCTTCCAGATGGTCGAGCGTCATGCCTGGCTCGGCACCGGCATCTCCTATCATCTGGGCGTGGACGGCATTTCCATGCTGTTCGTCATCCTGACGACGTTCCTCATGCCCTTCTGCGTGCTGGCCAGCTGGCACTCGGTCGAAAAGCGCATCAAGTCCTACATGATCGCCTTCCTGCTTCTGCAGGTCGTCATGACGGGTGTGTTCGTTTCGCTCGATATCGTGCTCTTCTACGTCTTCTTCGAAGCGACCCTGATCCCGATGTTCGTCATCATCGGCGTTTGGGGCGGCAAGGAGCGCGTCTATGCGAGCTACAAGTTCTTTCTCTACACGCTGTTCGGCTCGGTCCTGATGATGCTCGCCATCATGGCGATGTACTGGCAGACCGGCACGACCGACATGGTCGAGCTCCTGAAGGCCGGCTTCCCCGCGGGCATGCAGACCTGGCTCTGGCTCGCGTGCTTCGCAGCCTTCGCCGTGAAGATGCCGATGTGGCCCGTCCACACCTGGCTGCCGGATGCGCACGTTCAGGCACCGACCGCCGGCTCCGTCATCCTTGCCGGCGTCATGCTGAAACTCGGCGGCTACGGCATGGTCCGCATCTCGCTCGGCATGTTCCCGCTGGCCTCCGAGCAGTTCGCGCCGCTGGTCTTCACGCTGTCCGTCGTCGCGATCATCTACACCTCGCTGGTCGCGATGATGCAGCAGGACATCAAGAAGCTGATCGCATACTCCTCCGTGGCTCATATGGGCTACGTGACCATGGGGATCTTCGCGGCGAATGTGCAGGGCGTGCAGGGTGCGATCTTCCAGATGCTGTCGCATGGCATCGTCTCCTCGGCGCTCTTCCTCTGCGTCGGCGTCGTCTACGATCGTCTGCACACCCGCGAGATCTCGGCCTATGGCGGCCTCGTCAACAACATGCCGAAATACGCCGTGATCTTCATGATCTTCACCATGGCGAATGTCGGCCTTCCCGGCACCTCCGGCTTCGTCGGGGAAATCACGACCCTGCTCGGTGCCTTCCAGGCCAACACCTGGGTCGCCTTCTTCGCCACGACCGGCGTCATCCTGTCCGCCTGCTACGCCCTCTGGCTCTATCGCCGCGTGATGTTCGGCGCGCTGGAGAAGGAGAAGCTGAAGGCTCTGCTCGACCTGTCGCCGCGTGAAAAGGTGATCCTCTATCCGCTCGCGGTGCTCACCATCTTCTTCGGCGTCTATCCGGCGCCGGTCTTCGATGCCACGGCGGCTTCCGTCGATGTGCTGGTCCATAACTACACGACCGCCGTTCAGGCAGCGCAGTCCCTTGCGCTCTCGGCGAACTGACGACGGGGCGAGAGAAACATGAACGCTGATATTCTGGTCGCTAGTCTTCATCTGTCGCTTCCCGAAGTGACGCTGGCCATCGGGGCGCTCGCGCTTCTGATGATCGGCGTCTTCACGGGCGAACGGTCTTCCGGCCTCGTGACCTGGCTGGCGATCGCGGTGCTGGTCGTTGCCGGCGTTCTGCTGGCGAACACGGGCGACGGCGTTGCCTACAACGGCGCCTTCGTCGCCGATCCCTTCGCCCGCTTCATGAAGATGCTGACCTTGTTCGCATCGATCGTCGCGCTGTTCCTGTCCGCAGGTCAGGCGAAGATCTTCGGTCTCGACCGGTTCGAGTATCCCGTGCTCGTCGTTCTGGCGACGCTGGGCATGCTCCTGATGATCTCCGCCAACGACATGATGTCGCTCTATATGGCGCTAGAGCTGCAGTCGCTCGCCGCCTATGTCGTCGCCGCCATGAATCGCGACGATCTGCGCTCGACGGAAGCCGGCCTGAAGTATTTCGTGCTCGGCGCGCTCTCCTCCGGCATGCTGCTCTACGGCATGTCGCTGGTCTACGGCTTCACCGGCCATACCGGCTTCGTGGAAATCGCCGCCGCCCTCACGGCGGAAGGCCGTTCGCTCGGTCTCGTCTTCGGCCTTGTGTTCGTGCTCGCCGGCGTCGCCTTCAAGATCTCGGCCGTGCCGTTCCATATGTGGACGCCGGACGTCTACGAAGGCGCGCCGACCCCGGTCACGGCGTTCTTCGCCGGTGCCCCGAAGATCGCCGCCATCGCCATGCTCGTCCGCGTGGTCGTCACCGCCTTTGAGCCCATTCAGCTCGACTGGCAGCAGATCATCGTCTTCATCTCGATCGCCTCCATGGTGCTCGGCTCGTTTGCCGCCATCGGCCAGAAGAACCTGAAGCGCCTGATGGCCTATTCCTCCATCGGTCACATGGGCTATGCGCTGGTCGGTCTCTCCGCTGGCTCCATGGCGGGCGTGCGCGGCGTCGTTCTCTACATGCTGATCTACATGGTCATGACGCTCGGCACCTTTGCATGCATCCTCGCCATGCGCCGCAAGGAAGGCCATCACGTCGAACAGGTGGACGATCTCGCCGGCCTGTCGCAGACCAATCCCTTCATGGCCGTGGTGTTGACGATCCTCATGTTCTCGCTGGCCGGCATTCCGCCGCTGGCAGGGTTCTTCGCCAAGTACTTCGTGTTCATGGCGGCGATCGAGGCCAAGCTCTATGCGCTTGCCGTCATCGGCGTCCTCGCCTCCGTCGTCGGTGCCTATTACTACCTGCGCGTCATCAAGCTGATGTGGTTCGATGAGCCGGCCGGCGAGTTCGCGCGCCCCTCCGGCTCGCTGAAGCTGGTCTACGGCCTCTCCGGCCTCTTCATCGTCGGCTATGTCATCGTCGGCGGCCCGATCGGTGCGGCGGCCGAAGCCGCGGCCCGGACATTCTTTTGAACGGCCCGGGCCGGCTCACCCGAACGTCCATCGACGACTTCCGCCACGTCGCCCTGGACGCGGTGGGCTCCACCAACACAGAGTGCCTTGCGCGCGCGCGCGCGGGCGATCCGGGAAATCTCTGGATCACAGCCGGCCGGCAGACCGATGGTCGCGGCCGGCGTGGTCGTGCCTGGAGTTCGGAACCCGGCAATCTCTACTCCTCGCTGTTGCTGATCGATCCCGCGCCGCTGGAGATGATCCAGTCGCTGCCGCTGGCCGTGGCCGTCGCGGTTCGCGATGCCATGCAGGCCGTCCTGCCCGCAGGCGCACGCGCGGCGGAAATCAAATGGCCGAACGACATCCTCATCGGTGGACAGAAGACCTGCGGCATCCTGCTCGAGGGCGAGCGACTGGCGGATGGGCGCTATGCCCTGGTGATCGGCTGCGGCGTCAACGTTGTCAGCGCGCCGGACCACGGTCTCTATCCGCTCACAAATCTGCGCAGCGAGGGATCGTCGGCATCCGCCGAGGAACTCTTCGCGCACCTCTTCATGAACATGACCGAAACGCTCGGCATCTGGAACGGTGGGCTCGGGATCGGCGACATCATCGCGCTCTGGCGGCAGCATGCCGTGGGCATCGGTCGCCCCATCACGGTCAATCTTCCCGATCGGTCCATCCAAGGACGTTTTGACGATATCGACGGCTCCGGCCAATTAATTCTCACGGATGAAAACGGCATGCGCCGGCACATAGCCGCCGGCGATGTCTTTTTCGGATGAAACAAGGCACAATTCTCTGATGACTGAGAAAAACGAACTGGTTTTCCTGCCGCTCGGCGGCGTAGGCGAAATCGGCATGAACCTCGCGCTCTATGGTTACGGCCCCGCCGCCAACCGCGAGTGGATCATGGTCGATTGCGGCGTGACCTTCCCGGGGCCGGACCTGCCGGGCGTGGACCTCGTGCTCCCCGATATCCGCTTCCTCGCGGACAAGCTCAAGAGCCTCAAGGGCATCGTGATCACGCATGCGCATGAGGATCACTACGGCGCGCTGTCCGACCTGTGGCCGGGGCTCAACGTTCCCGTCTATGCCTCGCCCTTCACGGCGGGCATGCTGGAGGCCAAGCGCCAGTACGAGCGCAGCCGCAACGAGGTGCCGATCACCATCTTCAAGCAGGGCGACCGCGTGCAGATCGGCCCGTTCGAGGTCGAGGCCGTCGGCGTCAACCATTCCATCCCCGAGCCGATGTCGCTCGTCATCCGCACGCCGCTCGGCAATCTCGTCCACACCGGCGACTGGAAGATCGACCATGCACCGTCGCTCGGGCCGCTGACCGATGGCGAGCGCTTCACCGCCGTCGGCGACGAAGGCGTGCTGGCGCTCATGTGCGACTCCACCAACGCGCTGCGCGATGGCGTCTCGCCCTCCGAGGAAGAAGTCTCCGCCAGCCTCGAAAAGGTCATCCGCTCTGCGGAAGGCCGTGTCGCCATCACCACTTTCTCCTCGAATGTCGGCCGTATCCGCTCGATCGCCAAGGCGGCCGCAGGTGCCGGACGCGAAGTGCTGCTGATGGGCTCGTCCATGAAGCGTGTGGTGCAGGTCGCCCGCGATGTCGGGCTGATGGAAGGCATTCCGCCGTTCATCAGCGAAGACGAATTCGGCTTCATTCCGCGCGATCGCGTCGTGGTCATTCTCACCGGGAGCCAGGGCGAGCCCCGCGCGGCGCTGGCAAAGATCGCCCGCGACGAGATGCGCAATGTCGCCTTCTCCTCCGGCGATACCGTCGTGTTCTCCTCGCGCGCCATTCCCGGCAACGAGAAGGCGATCAACGAGATCAAGAACGGCCTGATCGAGCAGGGCATCCTGATCGTCACCGATAGCGACGCTCTGGTACATGTGTCGGGCCACCCCCGCCGCAACGAACTGAAGCAGATGTACCAATGGATCCGTCCGAAGCTGCTGGTGCCGGTCCATGGCGAAGCGGCGCATCTGGTCGGGCAGATGGAGCTCGGTCTCCAGTCCGGTATTCCGAACGTGCCGCGTGTGCGCAACGGCGACATTCTGCGGCTCGCGCCCGGCATGGCACAGGTGATCGGCGAAGCTCCGCATGGCCGCATCTTCAAGGATGGCAGTCTGATCGGCGACTTCCAGGAAATGGGCATCGGCGACCGCCGCAAGCTGTCCTTCGCCGGCCACGTCTCCGTCAATGTCGTGCTGGATGCGCGCTACGACTTCGCCTCCGACCCGATCGTCGTGCCGATCGGCCTGCCGGAGTTCGACGACGAGGGCGAGGACATGAACGACACGCTGTATGATGCCGTGCTCGGTGCGGTCGAAAGCATTCCGCGCGCGCGCCGCAAGGATCTCGCCATGGTGCAGGAAGCCGTGCGTCGTGCCATTCGCGGCACGGCCAACGATGTCTGGGGCAAGAAGCCGGTCGTGACCGTCTTTATCAACCGCATGTCCTGACGCCACGCTGATTCCCGCAGAGGAAGGAAGGCCTTCGGTGTGACAGCGCCGGAGGCCTTTTCGTGTGCGTTCGGCTTCCGGCGCGTCATGGCACGGCGTATAAGAGTGATCAGCTTCTCAACCGGGATGTCATCATGCCGATCTTTTCCGTCTTCGCCATCTACTTCATCATCTGGTGGATGACGCTCTTCATCGTTCTGCCGATCGGCCTGCGTACCCAGGCGGAGGAGCACGACGTGGTGCCGGGGAGCGTGGAAAGCGCGCCCGCCCGGTTTCGGGCATTGCGCATCTTCGGCCTGACGACGATCCTCGCCGCCGTGATCCATATGGCCTGGTACATGCTGTCCGTTCGCTACGGCTATGGCATCGACGCCATCCCGCAGTTTGCGCCGAAGTTCTACTGAGGACGCAACCGAACGGCGGTGAAGTCAGCGGGCGCAAGACAAACTATAGTTTTAGAAGACAAGCATTTGCTCAATAGTTTGGCATAAGCTTGCAAGATCAGAGGGGAAGGGCGCCGGTCTCGTCTCGCAGCCGATGCCGGTATGCCACCTGCGGGCATCAGGACCAGCGAAAAGCCAAAAAAAAACAAGGCTAAAAGCCTTGTTTTATAAGCAATCGCGTGACCCGTAACCGTTGCCGGTGGCTGCGTATGACCGCGCCTAAGATCTGATCCTCCCAAGACTTTTTCCGCGACGTCGACAAGAATTTAATCTTCCTGCCTGTTTTGTGTGCTGAAACTAACCCAAATCGCTGCGGGTGTCATCAGGTTTTTTTGTATTTATGCTACAGTCCAGCAAAAAATATTCATTGACACGAAGAGGTCATTTGCCGTTACTCGCGCTCCCTTTTCCTGCTTCGATCTGTCGCAGAAAGCGGGCAGGGGGCTTATGCCGCAGGCTCTGCGCGCCACGCGTCGCCACACGGGTTTTCTTCCCGCCGCGAAGCGTTTAAGACCTCCGGCGTGGATGCTAGCGGATTCGAGCGATCGGATCGCATCGTCCCGCGTTCGTCCATACGGCTCCGCGCAAGGCACAGGCCGTAAGCAAACCTCATTTCGCCCGAATCCGTGCTTAAACGGAAGGCGCCACTCCGGAACCCGTTCATGCGTCTGTCCCGCTATTTCATGCCGATCCTGAAGGAAAACCCCAAGGAAGCGGAGATCGTCTCGCATCGCCTGATGCTGCGCGCCGGCATGATCCGCCAGCAGAGCCAGGGCATCTATTCCTGGCTGCCGCTCGGCAAACGTGTGCTCGACAAGGTCAACGGCATCATCCGGCAGGAGCAGAACCGCGCCGGCGCCATCGAGCTCTCCATGCCGACCCTGCAGTCGGCCGAGCTCTGGCAGGAAAGTGGACGCTACGACGATTACGGCAAGGAGATGCTGCGCATCAAGGACCGCCAGGAGCGTCCGATGCTCTACGGCCCGACCAACGAGGAGATGATCACCGATATCTTCCGGTCGTCGGTCAAGTCCTACAAGAACCTGCCGCTCAATCTCTACCATATCCAGCTGAAGTTCCGCGACGAGATCCGCCCGCGCTTCGGTACCATGCGCTCGCGCGAATTCGTCATGAAGGACGCCTATTCCTTCGACCTGACGAAGGAAGGCGCCGAGCATTCCTATCGCAAGATGTTCACCGCCTATCTGCGCACGTTCTCGCGGCTTGGCCTGCGCGCCATTCCGATGCGGGCGGATACAGGGCCGATCGGCGGCGATCTCAGCCACGAGTTCATCATCCTGGCGGAGACCGGCGAGTCCGAAGTGTTCAGCCACCGCAATTTCGTGAACTTCGATATCCCCGCGGAAACGACGGATTTCGACGATGTCGCGGCGCTGCAGGCCATCTTCGACCAGTGGACGTCGGTCTATGCCGCGACGTCGGAAATGCACGACGCGGCCGCGTTCGACGCGATCCCGGAAAACGAGCGTCTGTCCGCTCGCGGGATCGAGGTCGGGCACATCTTCTACTTTGGTACCAAATATTCCGAACCCATGGGCGCCAAGGTTCAGGGTCCCGACGGCAAGGAACACCTCGTCCACATGGGCTCCTACGGTATCGGGCCGACGCGCCTCGTGCCGGCGATCATCGAGGCCTCGCATGACGAGAACGGCATCATCTGGCCGGCATCCGTCGCGCCGTTCGATGCCGTGATCATCAACATGAAGGCCGGCGATGGTCCTTGCGACGCGGCTTGCGAGATGATCTACGCAGCCCTTTCCAAGGCTGGCATCGACACGCTCTACGACGACACCGACGACCGCGCGGGCACCAAGTTCGCGACGGCCGATCTCATCGGCGTGCCCACGCAGATCATCGCCGGGCCGCGGGCGGTTGTGGCGGGCGAGGTCGAGCTGAAGGACCGCAAGACCGGTGCGCGCGAGACCATGACCATCGAAGCTGCGATCAACAAGCTGACCGCTGCGAAATAAGGACCAGGCATGAGCGCCGCTTCCACGGACCCGAAACCGGCAAAGGCATCGGCAACGCCGCCCAAAGCCGGACTGAAGACAGCCTCGAAGGGCGCGCCGCCGAAGGAAACGCCGTCAGGCGACAAGCCGGCGAAATCCGCATCCAGCCGCGCGTTCTCGACCTTCGAGCGGCTGGTCGCGTGGCGCTATCTGCGCTCGCGGCGCAAGGAAGCGTTCATCTCCGTCATCGCCGGCTTCTCCTTCATCGGCATCATGCTGGGCGTCGCCACGCTCATCATCGTCATGGCGGTGATGAACGGGTTCCGCACAGAGCTCATCTCCCGCATTCTCGGCATCAACGGCCACATGATCGTGCAGCCGCTGGATGGCCCGCTCGACAACTATGCCGATCTTGCGACACGCTTTTCCGGCATCAAGGGCGTCACCATGGCGATCCCGATGATCGAGGGCCAGACGCTGGCCTCCGGTCCCGGCGGCGCGGGCACGGGTGCGCTGGTGCGCGGCGTGCGGGCCGATGATCTTCTGAAGATGAAATCCATCTCCGATCACCTGAAATCCGGCGATCTCACCGGCTATGCGGCCGGCGGCGGCGTGGCGATCGGCTCCCGCATGGCGGACCAGCTCGGCCTGCAGGCCGGCAGCACCATCACCCTCGTCGCGCCGGAAGGCGACGTGACGCCGATGGGCGTCAATCCGCGCGTGAAGTCCTATACCGTGTCTGCCATCTTCGAGATCGGCATGTCGGAATACGACGCGTCGATCATCTTCATGCCGCTCGAGGAAGCCCAGCTCTATTTCAACGCCGAAGGCATCGCTCAGTCGATCGAGCTTTTCGTGGAGAAACCCGATCTCGTCGACAGCCTGCGCCAGCCGGTGGAAGAGGCCGCCCAGCGGCAGGTGCTGATCAGCGACTGGCGCGACCGCAACAAGACCTTCTTCTCCGCGCTGCAGGTCGAGCGCAACGTCATGTTCATGATCCTCACCCTGATCGTGCTGGTGGCGGCGCTCAACATCGTCTCGGGTCTCATCATGCTGGTGAAGGACAAGGGTAGCGATATCGCCATCCTGCGCACCATGGGTGCATCCTCGGGCGCCGTCATGCGCATCTTCTTCATGACCGGCGCGGCCATCGGCATTGTCGGCACGCTGGCCGGCGTGGCGCTCGGCGTCGTCGTGTGCCTCAATATCGAATCCATCCGCCAGTTCTTCTCGTGGATTTCCGGCACGACGATCTTCAATCCGGAGCTCTACTTCCTCAGCCAGCTGCCGGCCGACATGAACCTCGGCGAAACCGTCGCGGTCGTCGGCATGGCCATCGGGCTGTCGTTCCTGGCAACGATCTTCCCCGCCTGGCGGGCCTCGCGTCTGGATCCCGTCCAGGCGCTGCGTTACGAGTGATCCGGATTTCGGTCGGTCCGGCCGAAATCCGTCTTCCTTCCATCGAACATCCGGTCCTCCGGCCAGAGATGTTCGATGGTTCTTGTTTCCGGTTCGCGCCATGCGCTCAGCCGGGAACCGTCTGACAGGAACGATATGATGGCCCCTCGTGTGGCACTAGAGCTTTCCGGCGTCGAGCGCCATTACAGCCAGGGCGAGCAGGCGCTGTCGATCCTGAAGGGGGCGGACTTCCGGCTGCTCGGCGGCCAGACGGTCGCGCTGGTCGCACCGTCCGGGACCGGCAAATCGACGCTGCTGCACCTGGCCGGCCTGCTGGAGCGGCCCGATGCCGGCGAAGTCTCGATCAATGGCCGGGCCTGCGGCTCGCTCGGCGATCCCGAGCGCACGGCCATCCGCCGCAACGAGATCGGCTTCGTCTACCAGTTCCACCATCTGCTGCCGGAATTCACGGCTGTCGAAAACATCATGATGCCGCAGCTGATCGCCGGTCTCTCCAAGAAGGAAGCGCGCGAACGCGCCTCCGCCTTGCTCGACTACATGCGGATCGGCCACCGCGCCGACCATCGCCCCTCCGAACTGTCGGGCGGCGAGCAGCAGCGCGTGGCCATCGCCCGCGCCGTGGCCAACGCACCCTTCGTGCTTCTCGCCGACGAGCCCACCGGCAATCTCGACCCCGAGACGGCCGGCTATGTCTTCGAAGCGCTGAAGGCTCTGGTCAAGCAATCCGGCCTCGCCGCGATGATCGCCACCCACAATTACGACCTTGCATCCAAGATGGATCGCCGCATCACGCTGCAGGACGGAAAGGTCGTCGAACTGGAATGAGGCGCGGCGCGCGGCCCTATGCCGCCGCGTGGCACACGGCCTCGATGTTGTGCCCATCTGGATCGAGCACGAACGCGCCATAATAATCCGCATGATAATGTGGCCGCAGACCCGGCGCGCCATTGTCGCGCCCGCCGGCAGCAATCGCCGCGGCGTAAAAGGCATCCACACGGTCGCGATCCGGCGCCGCAAAGGCGACATGCAGCCTGCCGGAGATCGCCTCTCCGCTACTGATCCAGAAGAACGGACTGCCGGGCGTCCCATAGCCCAGATGCGCCTCGTTCCCGCTCATCTCGGCGGTCACCTCCAGCTGTCGTGCAATGCCGAGCGGCGCCAGTGCGGCGTCGTAGAAGGCCGAGGCGCGCGCAAAATCACGAACAGGAAGGCCGATATGGTCGAGCATGATGGTCTCCTTGCGGGGTTGGACTGCCGTGTCGAATCGATGAGAGTTTCTTAACCATCGCCCGAAACGCCCTCTTGATCAAGGAACAAAAAGAGTACATAAAAAGAACATAACCTAAAGGAGAACGCCATGTCCGACTTCCTTCGTGATCTCGCCGCACTGACCTCCGTTGCCATGTTCGTTGCCAGCTTCTCCATTCTTCTCCTCGGTCTCTGAGGCGGCGCCGGTTTCCGATCGGGCAAGTTCCGGGGGAGAAACGCGATGCCGTTGTCGCTTCGCAGGTCCGAAGCGCGTATGCTGTCCTCTCATGCAGGAGTCGGAGTGAGCTATGGCGGATGCGGGCGCAAGCTTTGCGGGCGGGACGGGCAATGGCGACAAGCCGGCGCCGCAGTTCGTCCATCTGAGAACCCATTCGGCATTCTCGCTCCTCGAAGGCGCTTTGCCGATCAAGAAGATCATCGGCAAAGCCGTGTCCGACGCCCAGCCGGCCATCGGCATCGCCGACACGAACAATCTGTTCGCGGCGCTGGAATTCTCGTTGAAATGCATGGACGACGGCATCCAGCCGCTGATCGGCTGCCAGCTGTCGCTCGACATGGAGGATGAGGTCGAGGGCGAGAAGCGTGGGCATGCCCAGCACCTCGCCAAGCTTCCGGCCATCGTGCTGATCGCCGCGACGGATGCCGGCTACGTCAATCTCGTCGATCTCGTCAGCCGCGCCTATCTCGGCGGGGAGGGCAACCAGAGCGTTCGCATCTGCCTGTCGTGGTTGAAGGAGATCGGGACCGACGGGCTGATCGCGCTGACCGGCGCGTCCGGCGGCCCGATCGACATCGCGGTCCGTTCGGGCCATGCGGCGCTTGCCGAGGCGCGCGCGCGTTGCCTGATGGAGCTTTTCGGCGATCGGCTCTATGTCGAGCTGCAGCGCCACGGGCGCTACGACAAGCGCCACGAAAACCGGATGATCGATCTCGCCTACCGGCTCGAACTGCCCCTGGTCGCGACCAACGAACCCTTCTTTCCAACGCCCGGCGACTACGATGCGCATGACGCGCTGATGGCGGTAGCGCACAACGCCATGGTCTCCGATGACACCCGTTTTCGGCTTACGCCCGACCACTATCTCAAGAGCCGGCAGGAGATGGCCAAGCTCTTCGCCGATCTGCCGGAAGCGCTCGACAACACGATCGAGGTCGCGCGGCGCTGCACCTTCGTCCTGAAGACGCGGGCGCCGATCCTTCCGCGCTTCACCGGCGCCTCCGACGATCCGGCCGAGGCCGAGCGCGCGGAATCGCTTGAGCTGCGCCGTCAGGCCATCGAAGGGCTGGACGAGCGGATGCAGAAGCTCGGCCTGTCTCCAGGCTATAGCGAGACGGACTATCGCGAGCGGCTGGATTTCGAACTCGGCGTCATCGAACGCATGAAGTTTCCGGGCTACTTCCTCATCGTTGCCGACTTCATCAAATGGGCGAAGCTGCAGGATATTCCGGTCGGCCCCGGCCGCGGCTCGGGCGCGGGCTCGCTGGTCGCCTATGCGCTGACGATCACCGACGTCGATCCCTTGCGCTTCTCGCTGCTGTTCGAACGCTTCCTCAACCCGGAACGCGTGTCGATGCCCGACTTCGATATCGACTTCTGCCAGGACAGGCGCGAAGAGGTCATCCGCTACGTGCAGGCCAAGTATGGCCGCGAACAGGTGGCGCAGATCATCACCTTCGGATCGCTGCAGGCCCGCGCCGCCCTTCGCGACGTCGGTCGCGTGCTGGAAATGCCCTACGGCCAGGTCGACAAGATCTGCAAGATGGTGCCGAACAACCCGGCCAATCCGGTGACGCTCGCCAAGGCGATCGAGGACGAGCCGCGCTTTCAGGAGGAGGTCGACAAGGAGCCGGTGATCGGCCGCCTGCTCGATATCGCCCAGAAGATCGAGGGGCTGTACCGCCACGCATCGACTCACGCCGCCGGCATCGTCATCGGCGACCGGCCGCTGTCGAAGCTGGTGCCCATGTATCGCGATCCGCGCTCCGACATGCCGGTGACGCAGTTTAACATGAAATGGGTCGAGCAGGCCGGCCTCGTGAAATTCGACTTTCTCGGCCTGAAGACACTGACCGTGCTCAAGACGGCGGTGGACTTCATCGCCAAGCGCGGCATCCACGTCGCGCTGGAAGCCCTGCCGCTGGACGATGCCAAGACCTACGAGATGCTGTCGAAGGGCGACACGGTCGGCGTGTTCCAGGTGGAAAGCGCCGGCATGCGCAAGGCGCTGATCGGCATGCGGCCCGACTGCATCGAGGACATCATCGCCCTCGTCGCGCTCTATCGTCCGGGCCCGATGGAGAACATCCCGGTCTACAACGCGCGAAAGCATGGCGAGGAAGAGATCGAGTCGATCCACCCGACCATCGACTATCTCTTGAAGGAGACGCAGGGCGTCATCGTCTACCAGGAGCAGGTGATGCAGATCGCCCAGGTCCTCTCCGGCTACTCGCTCGGCGAGGCCGATCTTCTGCGCCGCGCCATGGGCAAGAAGATCAAGGCGGAGATGGACATGCAGCGGGCCCGTTTCGTGGACGGCGCCGTGAAGAACGGCGTGTCGAAGCCGCAGGCCGACATGATCTTCGACCTTCTGGCCAAGTTCGCCAATTACGGCTTCAACAAGAGCCACGCGGCCGCCTATGCCATCGTTTCCTACCAGACGGCCTATCTCAAGGCGCATTATCCGGTCGAGTTCCTCGCAGCGTCGATGACGCTCGACATGGCGAACACCGAAAAGCTGGTCGATTTCCGCCAGGACGCCGGCCGGCTCGGCATCACCGTGGTTCCCCCTTCGGTGCAGACCTCCTTCCGCCGCTTCGAGACGGGCGACAATCGCATCTTCTATTCGCTCTCGGCGCTGAAAGGCGTCGGCGAGGCGGCCGTCGAGCATATCGTGGCGGTGCGGGGCGAGACGCCCTTTGCGAGCCTCGAGGATTTCTGCCTGCGCATCGATCCGAAGCTGTTGAACCGCCGCGTGTTCGAAAGCCTGATCTGCGCTGGCGCCTTCGATGGTTTTGGCTATGACCGGGCGGCGCTGGTCGCCGGTCTGGACCGCATCCTCGGCTTTGCCCAGTTCGCCAACGAGAACAGGCTCAAGGGACAGCACGACATGTTCGGCGCAGGCGCCGCGACAGGACCCGAAAAGATCGGCCTGCCGGATTTCACCCCGTGGCTGGCGTCCGAAAAGCTGCAGCGCGAGTTTCAGGTGCTCGGTTTCTACCTCTCGGCCCATCCGCTCGACACCTATAACGACCTGCTGGCGAAGATCCGGTGCCAGACCTTTGCCGACTTTGCCATGTCGGTGAAGAAGGGCAATACCGCCGGACGGCTCGCCGGCACCGTCACCTCCAAGCAGGAGCGCAAGACGCGCACCGGCAACAAGATGGGCATCGTCACTTTTTCCGATTCGTCCGGCCAGTTCGAAGCCGTTCTGTTTTCGGAGATGCTGCAGCAATATCGCGATCTGCTGGAGCCCGGGAAATCGCTGGTGTTGACCGTTCAGGCGGAGGAGCGGCCGGAGGGCATCGGCCTGCGGATCCAGACGCTGCAGTCGCTGGAGGAACGCTCGTTCCAGATGCAGAAGGCGCTGCGCGTCTACGTCCGCGACAGCGGCCCGCTCCGCTCCGTCGCCACGCATCTCAACACCAAGGGCGACGGGCAGGTGTCCTTCATCATCGTCAAGGACAATGGCCAGCGCGAGATCGAGGTGGAACTGAGCGACAAATACCGCATCTCCGCCGAGATCGCCGCCGCCCTGAAGACGGCACCTGGCGTCATCGACGTCGAGTTGATCTCTTAAGGTCTAGTTGATCTGACGATTCGGTGAGGGACAGCAGGTCTGCCGGTGTCCTGTCGGGCATCGGCAGGATACGTGCGCCTCAGCCCTTGGCCGGATGTGTGATCGTCACGAAATCCGTGCCGCGGCCGGTTTCCGGGCCGAGGCCCATGTCGGAGACGGTGAGGGAGGAGCCGGGCGCCAGGACGTCCTCGACCTGCTCGCGAAGCTCCGCCGTCATCTGGATGCGATCGAGCACGCGCGTTGCTGCATTGTATGCGAGCGCATCGTCGTCCAGCGTGATGCCGAGACGCGCTTTCATGGACTTGGGAATGACGTTGTCGAGCGACAGCGCGAACCAGTTGCCCTTTCCCGTCCTCGCATCGATATCCTGGAACTGGTAGAAATGCGCGCCGAGCGCGATCTCCGGCTCGGTGATCGTCACCGGCGCTTCGAAGAGCGGCGTGAAATCGCGGCGCACCAGAAGCTGCCCGTTGGCGGGCGGCGGCAGGTTGGCTTTTTTGAAGAGCGCATCCACCAGCTCCGGCGTGACCCGGCCCTTGGGCTCGCGGCCTTCCGCGCTTTCGAAGGCGCGGATGGCGGCAATCGATCGGCTGCCCAGCGCGCCGTCCGGCACGCCGGCATCGAAGCCGAGACCGTTGAGCGCCGCCTGCACATCGAGGTTGAGCTCGCGCGCACCACGTCGGGTGATCAGGATGCGGATCGGCGCGCGGTGATCCTCGGCGCGGGCCACGGGTGCCGCGGGGTCGGCGGCGGCCGGCTCGCTCATCGCCACTTCCACATTGCCGCCGGGGATCTGCGACATGGCGGGACGCAGCGTCGCGTCCGAGAGCAGCTGCGGTTCGGGTGCCGAGGGCTGGAAGAGGACGCTGTGCGACACGGGCTGCGGCGCGATCTGGCGGTCGGAAATCACGACGTGCAACCCCCGCTCCGTCATCTTGTAGAGCGACTTCGCAAAGGCGTTCGGCAGCCTGACGCAGCCATGCGATGCGGGGTAGGAGGGCACGCTGTTGGACGCATGAAGTGCGATGCCGGACCATGTCAGCCGCTGCATGAACGGCATCGGCGCATTCGAGTAGATGTTCGATTCGTGATAGCGCCGCTTCTCGAGAATGGAGAAGATGCCGGTCGGCGTCTCGTGGCCGCGCTTGCCGGAGGAGACCTTCGAGGTCGCGACCACGGTATCGCCGTCATAGACGACCAGGGACTGCTTGTCCTTCGACACCACGATCTGCAGCGGCGACGTTCCATCCGCCGCATGCGCCGTCGTGCTGGCGAGGGCGAGCAACAGGAGCCCGAGCCCGAGAGTAGAACGCAAAACCATCGACACCATCCGGATCATTCGAACAGGGTGAAGGCTACGGAAAGACATTTAAGGAAACTTTGCCGGCTGGCGCGGAACGGCACGCGGCAGACGGATATCCGATCACCAAAACGTGATCCTGTGGAAAACAGGCTGCAATCACGCAGAAGGCGTGGCTCAGCCCTATGGATCTCCGTCAGCGCAGGAAATGCTGCCGGATGATCCGGGCGGCGGCGTCCCAGCTGTCGGCACTCTCGATGCCGTTGCCGGGCGTCGGTGCCATCGCCAGAAATTCCGCATTGGCCATCAGGCGGATCAGAAGGCAATCGGGCGCGTGCTCGCGCACGGATTCGAGATTGCGCAGAATGTCGTCGATGAAGGCCACCGGCACATCGCGCGCGTCATGGAGCCGCTTGACGACGGGGCCTTTCGGCGCCTCGGTCGCCAGCAGCGGATAGGCCGACAGCCCGTGCCGGTCGAGCAGCCGCCGGCGAACCTCGGTGTGGCGAGGCGGCATGGCCGTCAGGAAAACGATATCGGCCTCGCCGGAGAGATCGGCGAGCGTTTCGGCGACCTTCGACGCGGGCGTCTGCCACGTATCCTGCGTCAGGAAGAACTCCTCCAGCAGCACAGGCACCATCGCGTCCGGCACGGGCTCGCCGGTGTCCTGCTGCACGATGTTGCCGTGCAGGCGGAACGAGCGCGGCAAAAGCTCCCGTCCGCCGGATCTCAGAAAATTCTGAAACGGCGTGACGAACTCAAGAACCACCTCGTCGATATCGCAGACGATCAGCGGCCGGTCGGTGAGAGCGATGTGGTCGAAGCAGAGGGGGGCGTGCGGATCGAAGGTCTCGCTGGTCATGCGCTGCCCGTATCGCCGCGAAAGCCGGAGAGGGCCGCATGCGCCCGCGCCACCGTTTCCGGCTTCGTGCCCGTGGCCTCGCAGAATTGCAGCAGCGTCGGCTCGTGATCCATGACGAAATCGAGCAGCCCGGCCATGAAGCCGGGGTCTCCGACGGCGCCGCGCAGAGCAGTCGGGTCGGTGCCCGTCAGCGCCAGGAAGCGGCCGAGAAGCTCTGGCTCGCCTGCAAGCCAGCCGAGCACGGCAATGGCGGTCTCATCGGCTGTCGTCACTGTTTTCACCCTATTCCGCAACACGTCGGCTTTTCTGGCCCATGATTACCTTTTTTTCAACCAAATAGGCCTAACTCTTCACCAGTCATGCGCGAATGCTCGTCTTGCAGCTGGCGGAATGACCCCCGGCCACGGCCGTACACGCGGGAAGGTTCTGATATGCCGAAACAGGTAATGATCGTCGAGGACAACGAGCTGAACATGAAGCTCTTCCGCGACCTGATCGAGGCATCGGGCTACACGACCATCCAGACCCGAAACGGACTGGAGGCTCTGGATCTTGCGCGCAAGCATCGGCCCGACCTGATCCTCATGGACATCCAGCTGCCGGAAGTCTCCGGCCTCGAGGTGACCAAGTGGCTGAAGGAAGACGACGAACTGCATGTCATCCCCGTCATCGCCGTCACGGCCTTCGCCATGAAAGGCGACGAGGAGCGGATCCGCCAGGGCGGTTGCGAGGCCTATGTCTCCAAGCCGATCTCCGTGCCGAAATTCATCGAGACCATCAAGACCTATCTCGGCGACGGTTGAGCGACATCTGCATTGGCCGCGACGGAGCCGCCATGATGGCGCCCTCGAGTGATCATGGAACCCCTCGCACCAGCCGATTCGGGCACAACAGGCCAAGGGGCGATAGGACAGGACGGACCGTATGACCGCACGCATTCTCGTCGTCGACGACATACCGGCAAACGTCAAACTGCTGGAAGCGAGGCTTGTGGCAGAATATTTCGACGTCCTCACGGCCTCCGACGGCTATCAGGCGCTCGCCATCTGCGACAGCCGCCCGGTCGACATCATCCTCCTCGACATCATGATGCCCGGCATCGACGGATTCGAGGTCTGCGAGCGGCTGAAGGCTAACCCGAAGACCGCGCACATTCCGGTCGTCATGGTCACCGCGCTGGACCAGCCGTCCGACAGGGTGCGCGGCCTCAAGGCCGGCGCCGACGATTTCCTGACCAAGCCCGTCAACGACCTGCAGCTGATGTCGCGCGTCAAAAGCCTCGTGCGCCTGAAGAATGTCAGCGACGAGCTGCGCCTGCGTGCCGAAACCGCCAAGAGCGTCGGCTTCGAGGACCTTTCGAATGCCGAGCGACCGGACGAGCCGGGCAATATCCTGCTGGTGGACGCCCGTGCCAGCTCGCAGGACCGCATCGCCCGGGCGCTGAAGCCGGTGGCCGGCCTGACGATCATGAGCGACCCGCAGGCGGCTCTGTTCGAAGCGGCGGAGCAGCCTTTCGACCTTGTCATCGTCAATGCCAATTTCGACGACTACGACCCGCTGCGGCTCTGCTCGCAGCTGCGCTCGCTGGAACGGACGCGCTACATCCCGATCCTTCTGGTGGCCGAGCAGGGGGCGGAGGATCTCGTCGTGCGTGCGCTCGACCTCGGCGTCACCGACTACATCATGCGGCCGATCGATCCGAACGAACTGATCGCACGCTCGCTCACGCAGATCCGCCGCAAGCAGTGCAACGATCGGCTGCGCCTCAGCGTCCACCAGACCATCGAATTGGCCATCACCGACGGGCTGACCGGGCTGCATAACCGGCGCTACCTCGACAACCACCTCAAGCTTCTGATCGAACGCGCCATGAAGCGCGGCCGCAGCCTGTCGATCTGCGTCACGGATATCGATCGCTTCAAGATCGTGAACGATACGCACGGCCATGATGCGGGAGACGAGGTGCTGCGCGAATTCGCCCGTCGCCTTCGCAGCACCGTCCGCGGCGCCGATCTCGCCTGCCGATTCGGCGGCGAGGAGTTCGTACTCGTCATGCCGGATACGGATGCGGCCACGGCCAGCACCATTGCCGAGCGCCTTCGCGTGACCATCGAGACGGCACCCTTCCTCGTGCAGAATCGCAGCAAGGAGCTGACGATCACGGCGTCCATGGGTATCGCGGTGCTCGACCCGGCCGGCGAGACACCCGACAGCTTCCTCAAACGGGCGGATACGGCGCTCTACCAGGCCAAGCGCAACGGCCGGAATCAGGTCGTCGGCGCTGCAGCCTGAGCCAATAGTGCAGCGAATCGGCGGGAAAGTGGCTTTCGTCGCGCAACTGACATCGAGGTCTGCAAGGATGCGTCAGCGAGATATCACGCAGTTGTGCGGCGCAACGGCAAGGTCTGGCGACCTGGGGTGGAACACCGCCGCAATTTCTCCCGAATCGGGCTGCACGTCATGGAACTTGTTAACCATGACTGTACCAAAGCGAACCAAGCTTTAAGATTTCATTGATTTTCTTCGGCATCTCGCCGATGTTCTTATGCAGGGGAGGTCCAGTCTCCCAAGCCGATCAGTTACCCCATGATGTCAGGTCCGCCGCATCTCCTGGGTCGTGGGGTCGTCGGCCGGTACGTATCAGCGGTTCCTCGTGCCGCTCTGCGTGCCGGCCGGCATCCATCCAGCGCCGCTTCTGTTTTCAGGGGCGGCGTTTTTCGTTTTGGACCCTTTATGTAGCGTCTGCCGAGCGCGCGCCGCTGCTGACGTCTGCAGACGCAAAAAAGGCGCCTGACGTAGCCGTCGGCGCCCTTTTTAAACCGAGAAAACCGGATCTTACTTGATCTTGGTTTCCTTGAATTCGACATGCTTGCGCACGACCGGGTCGTACTTCGTCATGCTGAACTTGTCTGTCTTGGTGCGGCTGTTCTTCGAGGTCACGTAGAAGAAACCCGTGTCGGCCGTCGACAGCAGCTTGATCTTGATTTTTGCAGCTTTCGCCATGGTCGTCCTGCCTTCTGAAATAACAAAGCCGGACTTCGAAGAAGGTCCCGGCGAGCTTGGCGCGAAACTACAAATCGCGCCCGAAAAGTCAACCCTGTTTCGGTTTATAAACCAGGCGAACCAGGGAAAGCACGATGTAGAGGCCGAAGAATCCGGCGATCGACCACGCAAACCCGTCATTGCCGAACACATCCATGGAGGCGCCGATGACCTGCGGCCCGGCCACGGTCCCCAGCGCGTAGCAGAACACGAAGGCGGCATTGGCAGCGGCCAGCTCCGGCCCGTGGAGCCGCGAACCGAGATGGCTGAGCCCGATCGTATAGAGCCCGGAGATGATGCCGCCCCAGAGCAGCAGGATCACCGCCAGCGCGTACCAGTTGGTCGACAGGACGGGCAGGCTGAGCGCACCGGCAAAGCCGATTACGGTGAGGGCCACGAGCAGCTTGCGGCGGTCCTTCATGCGATCGGACAGAAGACCGAGCGGAATCTGGAAGATAAGGTTTCCCACGCCCATGATGGTGAGAAGCAGCGCCGCCTGCGATTCGGAGAAACCGACGCGGGTGCCGTAGACCGGGAAGAGGGAGAGGCCGCCATATTCCACGGCGCCGAACACGAAGACGGCGGCTGTCGCCATCGGCACCATGTAGACATACCGCAGGAAGTGCATCTCCGGCATCTCGTCGATGTCAGGGCTTTCCTTGCGGGCGATGATGATCGGGATCGCACCCAGGAGGATGATGCCAGCGCCGACCGCGAACGGCAGGATGCCCTCGCTGCCGAGCAGGGAGAAGAGCAGGGGGCCGGCGGCGAACCCGAGCGACAGCACGGTGCCGTAGATGCCGAACACGAGCCCACGACGATGCGAGGGCGCCGTAGCGTTGATCCAGAACTCGGAGAGAACGAAGAGAATGGTGATGCCGCTCTGGAAGACGATTCGCAGCGGGAACCACAGCCAGAAATTCTCGACGAAATAGAAGCCGAGCGCGGGCGCCGCCGCCAGCACCACGGCGGCCACCATGACCTGCGCCACGCCGAACCGGTGGGCGAGTCGCGTCGTGAAGGAGGCGGCGACCATGGAGGCGAGGCCTGCCACGGTGGAGTTGAGGCCGATCAGCGTCGAGGAGACGCCGCGCCGTTCCATGATGAAGCTGAGCAGAGGCACGCCGAGGCCGATGGCGATGCCGACCGTGGTCACGGCGGCAAGCGCCGCGATCAGCGACAGCCAATGGATATCCTCAACCGGCCGAGACGAGCCAGGGGTCGTCTGAGACATTCGGTGTCCTCACAGAAGATCGCGGATGGGTCGTCCATTCCGGACGTGGAAAAACGGCACGGTGCCGTCAAAGCCGAGCAGAGGGTCGGCGTCAAGCCTCGTGTGCAAGGCTTTGAGAATGCGCGCGGTGATATCGGGGATGGAAACCTCCGAAGGGTCGCCGACGGGCACCCAGCGCAAGTCCTTGAGCTCCCGGCTGTCCTGCAGTCCGCCGAGGTCGAGTTCGACTTCGTCGGTGAAGAGCGCGAAGAAATGGGTGTCGAATCGCCGTACGTGGCCGGGCGGTGTCAGCGCGCGGGCGACGTAGCGCAGGCATGCGAGGTCGGGGCGGAAGGGGAGTTGGCCGGAACAGGACGGCCCCACCACGAGGCTCGTCTCCTCATGCAGCTCCCGCATGGCGGCCAGCGCAAGCGCGCGCACGGCCGAAACGGACAGGCGTCCCCGATAGATGCCGACCAGCCGGTCGATCAGCGGCGCCGGGAGGTCGCTCGCAAAGGCGATCCTGTGATCGCCCGCATCCCGTCGCCCGCCGGGGAAGACGTGCACGTCGGGCATAAAGGCATGTTTCTTGCTGCGCCGGCCGACGAGCACGCGCACCTCGCTGTTGCGCCGGTCGAGAAGGAGGATGGAGGCCGCGAGCCGCGGGCGCAGCGCCCTTGCCGGTGCGGGCACCGTTTCGGATGTGCCGCCGGTCGCGGCATCATCGCTGCGCATCAGCTGCGGCCCTGCGGCGGCAAGTCGTCTTCCGGCCGATCCTCGTGCCCGCCGAAGCCATGCATCCGCAAAGCCCATTGCAGGCCGACGACGCCGCCCTTGACCGGCTGCATGAGGGCGATCGAGCCGGCGATCGTGATCGGCACCCAGATGGCGAGGTGCTGCCAGTTCGACAGCGTCACCAGCATTTCCGTCATCATGAAGCCTCCGAGCACCAGATGGCCGACGATCGTGACGACGATATACGGCGGAAAGTCGTCGGCGCGATGATGATGAAGCGCTTCTCCACAGACAGCGCAGGTGTCGTTGACCTTGAGGAATCGGCCAAACAGGCGCCCCTGGCCGCAATTGGGGCAGCGGTTGAGAAGCCCGCGCCGGATCGAGCGCCCGACCGGGCGTTCGCTGATCGGAGCGTCGCCCAGATGCAGTGTCGCTGCTCCGGGCCCGATGTCGCTGTCTCGCATGTCACCGCTCGCCATCGGGGTTAGCGCCGTCCACGCGGCGGGCGAGTGCCGGGCGCCTTGCGCGCGCCGGCCTTGTCGCGGCGCCCCGCCTTGTGGAAGGACCGCGTCGCCGTCACCATCTTGCGCCCCTCGTCCAGCATCTCGAATCGCAGGGCGCCGGCCAGCGGCACGGCATCGACCAGCTTCACCCGCACCTCGTCGCCCAGACGGTAGCCGAGACCGGTCTTGTCGCCGACCAGCGCCATATGCGCCTCGTCGAAGATGAAATAATCCCGCCCGAGCGTCGAGATCGGCACGAACCCGTCGGCGCCATACTGCGGCAGGGAGATGAACAGGCCCGACTTGGTGACGCCGGACACGCGGCCGTCGAATTCTTCGTTGACGCGGCCGCTCAGGTGGTGGGCGATCAGCCGGTCGATCGTGTCGCGCTCCGCCGCCATCGCACGCCGCTCGAAGGTCGAGATCTCCGCGGTGATGTCTTCCAGCGCCCCTTCCTCGGCGGGCGTGATCGCGCCTTCGCCGAGCCCGAGCGATCCGACCAGCGCCCGGTGCACGATCAAGTCGGCATAGCGCCGGATGGGCGAGGTGAAGTGGGCGTACTTCATCAGGTTCAGGCCGAAATGGCCGATATTCTCGGGGCTGTAGACCGCCTGACTTTGCGAGCGCAGCACCATCTGGTTGACGATGGTCTCATAGGGCTGCTCCTCGGCTTTCGCGAGGATGCCGTTGAAGTGGTTGGCGCGCATGTTGCCACCCTTGACCAGCGTCAGGTCGAGCGTCGCGAGAAACTCGCGCAGCGTCTCCTGCTTGGCGAGCGAGGGCGCATCGTGGACGCGGTAGACGAGCGGCTGGCGCTTGATCTCCAGTGTTTCGGCGGCCGCCACGTTCGCCTGAATCATCATCTCCTCGATCAGCTTGTGCGCATCGAGCCGGTCCGGCACGAAGACGCGATCGACCGTGCCGTCCGGCTTCAGGAGGATCTTGCGCTCCGGCATGTTGAGTTCGAGCGGCTGGCGCCGGTTCCGCCCGATGGTGAGGATGCGATAGGCGTCCCAAAGCGGCTTGAGGATGGGCTCCAGCAGCGGGCCGGTCTTGTCGTCCGGCGCGCCGTCGATCGCGGCCTGGGCCTGGTTGTAGGAGAGCTTGGCGGCGCTCTTCATCATGATGCGATGGAAGGTGTGCCCGATCTTCCGGCCTTCGCGGGTAAAGCGCATGCGCACCGCCAGCGCCGGCCGGTCCACCGCTTCCTTGAGGGAGCACAGCTCGTTGGAAATGCGCTCGGGCAGCATGGGCACAACCCGGTCCGGGAAGTAGACCGAGTTGCCGCGCTTCAGCGCCTCGTTGTCGAGTGCGGATTTCGGGCGGACGTACCAGGAGACGTCGGCAATCGCAACGGTGACGATCACGCCGCCCTCGTTCTCCGGCGATGTGTCGGGTTCCGCATGCACCGCGTCGTCATGGTCCTTGGCGTCCGCGGGGTCGATGGTGACCAGCGGCAGGGAGCGCCAGTCCTCCCGATGCGACATGGTCGCGGGGCCGGCAGCATCGGCTTCGCGCGTGACGCTGTCGGGGAAGATATAGGGAATGCCGTGTGCGTGAATGGCGATCATCGAGATCGCCTTTTCCGAGGAGACCGAACCGATGATCGACTTCACTTCGGCCCTGGCAAGCCCGAACCGGCCGGAGCGGACGATCTCGACCTCGACCAGATCCCCGTCCTTGGCCTCGCCGACGCCGCTCGCCTCGACGTCCATTTCCTCGCCGCGCTTGTCGATCGGCATGATGCGGCCGGTGCCGGCCGGCATTTCGCGGAAGACGCCAAGGGCTGCATTGGCGCTGCGGCGCCGGTCGAGCACCTTGACGATGCGGGCCGTATAGGCGGGGCCTGTCGGTTCCTTGGAGGGGAAGATCTTGGCCAGCACCCGGTCGCCGATGCCGCCGACGGGCATCTTGCCCTTGGCCTTGGCAACGCTCGACTGGCGGATGAGGACGGCGGGTGCGACGCCGGCATCGTCGGGCCACTCGGCCGGACGGGCGACGAGTTCGCCGTCCTTGTCGCGCGTGGTGATGTCGAGAACGGTCACCGGGGGCAGGGCGCCCAGCCGGACGAGCGACTTGCGCTTCTTCTCCACGAGGCCGTCGTCCTCGAGATCCCGCAGAGCCGCCTTCAGCTCGATGCGCGCTTCACCCTTGAGGCCGAACGCCCGGGAAATCTCGCGCTTGGAGGCCTTGTCGGGGTTCTCGGCGATGAAGCGCATGAGCACGTCGCGCGGCGGTACGGCGCCGTGGATGATGGGTGCATCATCGGCCGGCGGCAGCACCGTGCCCGCACGGGCCAGCCGGACCGAGGGCTTTGCGGTCCGTCTCATGCCGATGCGGGGCGATTTGCTCACGGTCTATCCCTTCTGTGCCTTGGCGGCCGCCGCGGTCTTGGGTTTTGCGGCAGCCTTCGTCTTTGTCGTCGTCTTCGCCGCGGGCTTGGCCTTGGCGGCGGCGCGGGGCTTGGCGGCCTTTTCCTCGCCATCCGCTGCCGCCTTCGCTGGTTTTGCAGCCTTCGCCTTTACCGTCTTGGCCTTCACGGGTTTCGCCTTGCCGGCCCGTTCGGCCAGCAGCGGCAATGCCTCTTCGAGCGTCACCGATGTCGGATCCTTGCCCTTGGGCAGGGTGGCGTTCACCTTGCCCCAGTTGACATAGGGTCCGTAACGCCCATCGCGAACGGTAATCGCGCCGCCATCGGGATGTTCCCCGAGGTCCTTTAGCGCGGCCACGGCCGCGCCGCGCCCGGCCGGACCCTTGGATGCCTTGTCCGCCAGCACCGAGACGGCGCGGTTGAGGCCGATCGAGAACACGTCCTCGATGGTCTCGACATTCGCATATTTCCCGTCATGCAGGATGAACGGCCCATAGCGGCCGAGGCCGGACGAGATCATCTTGCCGGATTCCGGGTGCTGGCCGATGTCGCGCGGCAGCGACAGGAGCGCGAGCGCCTTCTCATGGTCGATGCTCGCGGGCGTCCAGCCCTTGGGCAGGCTGGAGCGCTTGGCCTCCTTGCCTTCGCCGCGCTGGACATACGGGCCGAAACGGCCATTGCGCAGGGTGATCTCCTCGTCCGTATGCGGGTCCTTGCCCAGCGCCTGCGGCTCGTTCGAGGCCTGCGCTTCCGCATCGCCATCCGACGACAGCTGGCGGGTGAAGTTGCAATCCGGATAGTTCGAGCAGCCGACGAACGCGCCGTATTTGCCGAGCTTCAGCGACAGCTTTCCGGTGCCGCAGACCTGACAGATCCGAGGATCGCTGCCATCCTCGCGCTTGGGGAAGACGAGCGGTGCGAGTTCCTCGTTCAGCGCATCGAGGACATTGGTGACCCGCAGTTCCTTGGTGTCTTCGATCTGCGCGAAGAAATCCTTCCAGAAGTCGCGAAGCACGTCCTTCCAGTTGAGTTCGCCGGCGGAAATCCGGTCGAGCTTCTCTTCGAGCGAGGCCGTGAAGTCGTACTCGACATAGCGATGGAAGAAGCTTTCGAGGAACGCCGTCACGAGGCGTCCCTTGGCTTCCGGGATCAGCTTGCGCTTGTCGATGACGACATATTCGCGGTCGCGCAGGGTAGCGAGCGTCGAGGCGTAGGTCGAGGGACGGCCGATGCCGAGCTCTTCCATGCGCTTGATCAGGCTTGCTTCCGAATAGCGCGGCGGTGGCTCGGTGAAATGCTGGCTCGCATTGATCTTCTGCTTGGCGACGGTTTCGCGCGCCTTGATCTCCGGCAGGCGGCCTTCGTCCTCGCCGTCGTCGCTCTGCTCGCCGTCTTCCTTCTGGTCCGTATAGGCGGCGATGAAGCCGTCGAAGCGGATGACGGAGCCCACGGCGCGCAGGCCGGCCTTGCGGTCGCCGTTCTCGGCAAGAATCTCCACTGTCGTCCGTTCGATCTCGGCCGAGGCCATCTGGCTGGCGATGCCGCGCTTCCAGATCAGGTCGTAGAGGCGCAGCTGGTCGGCATCGAGGAAGCGGCGCAGCTGGTCCGGCGTGCGGGTGAAGTCCGTCGGGCGGATCGCCTCGTGGGCTTCCTGGGCGTTCTTCGCCTTGGTCGAATAGAGCCGGGCTTTCTCGGGCACGTAGCGCGCGCCGAACTGATCGCCGATGGCGCTGCGGGCGGCGTCGATCGCCTCCGAGGCCATCTGGACGCCATCGGTACGCATATAGGTGATGAGACCGACCGTCTCACCGCCGAGGTCGAGACCTTCGTAGAGACGCTGGGCGACCTGCATGGTGCGCGAGGCGGAGAAGCCGAGCTTGGAGGATGCCGCCTGCTGCAGCGTCGATGTGGTGAAGGGCGGCGAGGGGTTGCGCTTGACCGGCTTCGCCTCGACGGTATCCACGACGTAGGACGCGCCTTCGAGCAGCGCCTTCAGGTCGTTCGCCTGCTCGCCATTGCCGACCGAGCGCGCCTGCAGGCGCTTGCCGTCGGCGGCCACGAGGCGGGCCTCGAAGTCGTCGCCGCGCGGCGTCTTCAGAATGGCGGAGAGGTTCCAGTATTCTTCGGAGACGAACCGCTCGATCTCCGACTCGCGGTCGCAGACGAGGCGCAGCGCGACGGATTGCACGCGGCCGGCCGACCGGGCGCCGGGCAGCTTGCGCCACAGCACCGGCGACAGGTTGAAGCCGACGAGATAGTCCAGCGCGCGGCGTGCCAGATAGGCGTCCACCAGCGGCACGTCGATGTCGCGCGGATTGGCCATCGCGTCGAGCACGGCCTTCTTGGTGATGGCGTTGAAGACGACGCGGCTCACCGGCTTGTCGCCGATCAGCTTCTTCTTGCGCAGGAGATCGAGCACATGCCAGGAGATCGCTTCACCTTCGCGATCCGGGTCGGTCGCGAGAATGAGGCCGTCGGCGTTCTTGAGCGCCGCGCCGATATCGTTCATCCGCTTGGCGGACGCGCTGTCCACCTCCCACAACATGGCGAAGTCTTCGTCGGGCTTGACCGAGCCGTCCTTGGCCGGAAGGTCGCGGACGTGACCGAACGAGGCCAGGACCGTGTAGCCGGGGCCGAGATACTTGTTGATGGTCTTTGCTTTGGCCGGCGATTCAACGACGACGACATTCATGGTCATAGGATTCAGCAACCATAGAGAGGGGTGACGGACTTCCCTCAGCCGTCACGCCGGGAACTTTTGAAGCCCCGACATGGAGGGGGATTTCGTCGCGGTCAAGTGGCGACCATGAAATTAGCCAGTTTGCATGGAGGATCGATCGGCCCGCAACCTCTTCATTTACAGGCATTTGATGCTTCCTCCGACCAAGCGCTGCGCCAGACGGCCCGTTGGCCCGGAATACAACGCACCACAACCTTGGAGGGATAATGTTGTGATTGCAATTAGGAATATTTGCGTTATCGTCTGCCGGAGAAGAGCGAGTGCACCGAGGGACAGGCGGTGGTGATAGCCTTACAGGTTGTCGCCGCGTGTGCTGCCGGCTGCCCGCTCGGGATAAAGGCAAAGCCCAACAGGACGTTTTCATGGTGCCCGTATATAATGACGCTTCTGTTCCCGCGACGCCTGACGACGAGAGCCTTGCCTATATTCGTCAGATGCTCGGTGAACTGCGCGGCGTCGCCGACGAAAAGGGCGCGGACATGCTCTGCTACCTCCTGGAGATGGCCTATGTCGAGGCGGGCGACCTCATGTCCGGCCGGCGCGCCCTCTCACCCAAGGGGCTCAAGAGAAACGAGGCCGCCGGGGTGGCGGTGAAGCCGGCCGGCAAGATCAAGCTCTAGCAGCACGAGATAGACCGCCGAGGCGGGACATCCCGTATGGCGGATAATGTCGTCGGTCTCGACCGGCGTCGGGCCCAGCGCATCGATGATCGCGTCGCGCTCCCGGTCGCCGGGTAGCTCCGCGACCGGCCGCCGCGCCATGCCGATGTCCATCTCGCTCTCCGTCTCGCGCGCGAGCGGTTGGTCGAAGAGGTCGATGCGGCTGAGCGGTGCCAGCGCTTCGAGGATGTCGCGCGCTTCCGTCGTCACCACCGCGCCGTCCTTGAGCAGACCATTGGTGCCGTGGCACCGCGGGTCGAGCGGCGAACCCGGCACGGCAAAGACCAGACGTCCGAAATCGGCGGCGTAGCGCGCCGTGATCAGCGATCCGGAGCGGCTTGCGGCCTCCACGACGGCAAGTCCGAGCGCCACGCCGGCAATCAGCCGGTTGCGGCGCGGGAAGTCGCGCGCCCGCGGCTCCCATCCGAAGGGCATTTCGGTAATGGCAAGGCCGTGTCCCGCGGTGATCTCGTCGAGCAGCGGCACGTTCTCGGGCGGGTAGGGCTTGTCGATGCCACCGGCGAGAACGGCGATCGTGCCGGTGTCGAGGCTCGCGCAATGGGCCGCGGTGTCGATGCCGCGGGCAAGACCGGAGATGATCGTATAGCCGGCCCTGCCGACGTCGCGGGCGATCATGGCGGCGAACTTGGCGCCGCTGATGGAGGCGTTGCGCGCGCCGACGATGCCGAGCGCCGGCGCGGTGCCGGTGGATGCACGGCCCTTGACGGCCAGAAGCGGCGGCGCACCGTCGATCTGGCGAAGCGCTGCGGGATAGTCCGGTTCGCCAATGCCGACGAATCGCGCGCCGCAGCGGGCGGCGATCGCGAGCTCCCGCTCGGCTTCGGCGACCGTGGCGATGCGGATCGCCCGCGTGGAGCCGCCGCGGCGGGAGAGCTCCGGCAGCATCTCCAGCGCCGTTTCAGCGGATCCGACATGGTTGATGAGATCGCGGAAGGTGACGGGGCCGACATTGTCGGACCGGATGAGGCGCAGCCAGGCGATTCTTTGACGATCCGTCAGCGCGATGCCTTTCCCATTCGGCCCCTTCGCGCTGTCGCTCATCGACGTTTATCCTTTCTGGCCGATCCGGCTTTCCGTTCCCGCGATCAGGCGCGCGATGTTGGCGCGGTGCTTGATCCAGGTGATGACGCTCAGGACCACGAACAGAACACCGATGCGGCCATACCCCGCAAACAGCAGCACGGCCGGCACCACGATGGTGGCGACGAGCGCCGACAGCGAGGAATAGCGCGTGACCTTGGCGACGATCAGCCAGCAGGCGGCAAAGACCAGAACCACGAGAGGCGCAAGCCCGAGCAGCACGCCGATATAGGTCGCGATTCCCTTGCCGCCCTTGAAGCCGAGCCAGACCGGAAAGAGATGCCCGAGAAAGGCACCGAAACCTGCGGCGATACCGGCCTCCGGGCCGAGGACATGATAACCGACGGCGGCGGCCAGCGTGCCCTTCAGCGCGTCCAGCAGCAGGGTCGCTGCCGCGAGCTTCTTGTTGCCGGTGCGCAGCACGTTGGTGGCGCCGATATTGCCGGAGCCGATCTTGCGAACATCGCCAAGCCCGGCCGCCCGCGTCAGGATCAGGCCGAACGGGATCGAGCCGAGCAGATAGCCGAAAAGAAGGAAGCCGAGCGTCGGCAGAGCCGCCAGCGGCCAGATGAACACGTCCATGAATGCCCCCTCGCGTCAGCCTCTTACAGGCTGTGCACGCACTTTCCCGCAACATAGGTGCGAACCGCGCGACCCGTAAAGCGGGCATTTTCGAACGGCGTGTTTTTCGAGCGCGAGACGATGGCCTCCTTGGAGACGATCCAGGGCTCGTCGAGATCGATCAGCGTGATGTCCGCCTGCGCGCCGGGCTTCAGCGTTCCCGCGTCGAGCCCGAAGATCTGCGCCGGCCGGGTGGAGAGGGCGTCGATCAGGCGCATCAGCGGCACTTCGCCGCTGTGATAGAGGCGGAGGGCGGCGGCCAGCATCGTCTCCAGACCGATCGCGCCATCGGCCGCGTCGGCGAAGGGCAGGCGCTTGGTGTCGACGTCCTGCGGATCGTGCGAGGAAACGATGATGTCGATCCGGCCCTCGGCCAGCGCTCGCACCATGGCCGTGCGGTCGTCCTCTCCGCGCAGCGGCGGCGTCAGCTTGAAGAAGGTCCGGTATTCCCCGATGTCGTTCTCGTTCAGCGACAGATGGTTGATCGAGATGCCCGAGGTGACGTTGACGCCGCGCGACTTCGCCAGCGAGATGGCATCGACCGATTCCGGCAGCGAGATCTTGGCGGCGTGGTAGGCGGCGCGGGTAAGGCCGGCAACGCGCAGGTCGCGCTCCAGCGGAATGATCTCCGCCTCGCGCGGCACGCCGGACAGGCCCAGCCAGCTCGCGAGCAGCCCCTCGTTCATGACGCCGCCGGCGCCCAGATATTTGTCGCGCGATTCCAGCGCGATCACCATGCCGAACTCGCGGGCGTAGGTCATGGCCCGGCGGAGCACGAGCGTATCGTGCAGGGCCTCGCGCCCGTTCGTGAAGCAGACGGCGCCGGCCTCGCTGAGAAGGCCGAACTCGGTCATCTCCGTGCCGCGCAGCCCCTTGGTGAGCGCTGCGGCCGGGTAGACGTTGACGACCGCCTTGTCGCGCGCCGTCTTCATCACGAACTCGACCAGCGCGATATCGTCGATGACGGGATCCGTATCCGGCATGGCGATGAACGACGTGATGCCGCCGACGGCGGCCGCCTGAGCGGCGGACGCGATCGTTTCGCGGTGCTCGGCACCGGGTTCGCCGACGAACACGCGGGCATCGACGAGGCCGGGAACGGCGATCAGGCCGCGGCAATCCTGAACGGTTGCGCCTTCGGGCACGCCCTGATGGGCCGCGTCGCTGCCGGCCGCCAGGATCACGCCGTCCCGAATGAGGATCGTACCCGTTTCGTCGAGGTTGCGCGACGGGTCGAGGATGCGCAGATTGGTGAGGACGAGATCGGTCATGCGCGCGTACCCTGATTGTTGAGACCGCCCTGATGTTGCGAGACGAGCAGCGCTTCCATCACGGCCATGCGCACTGCAACGCCCATTTCGACCTGCTGCTCGATGACGCTCTGCGGTCCGTCGGCAATCTCCGAGGCGATTTCGACGCCGCGGTTCATGGGGCCGGGATGCATGACAAGCGCATCCTCCTTCGCCGCCTTCAGTTTCTCCGCGTCGAGGCCGTAATAGCGGAAATATTCGCGCACCGATGGCACGAAGGCGCCGGCCATGCGCTCGCGCTGCAGCCGCAGCATCATCACGACGTCCGCATCCTTCAGGCCTTCTTCCATCGAGTGGTAGACCTCGGCACCCATGTCGGCGATGCCGGACGGCAGCAGTGTTGCCGGGGCGACGACGCGCACGCGGGCGCCCATCTGGTTGAGAAGCAGGATATTAGAACGCGCCACGCGCGAATGCAGCACGTCGCCGCAGATGGCCACGATGATGCGCGACAGCTTGCCCTTGGCCCGCCGGATCGTCAGCGCATCGAGCAGCGCCTGTGTCGGGTGCTCGTGCTGACCGTCGCCGGCATTGATGACCGAGCAGGAAACCTTCTGCGCGAGAAGGGCGGCAGCACCGGCAGAGGAGTGGCGCACGACCAGCACGTCGGGGTGCATGGCGTTGAGCGTCATCGCGGTGTCGATCAGCGTTTCGCCCTTCTTCACCGAGGAGTTGCCGACCGACATGTTCATGACGTCGGCCCCGAGCCGCTTTCCGGCAAGCTCGAAGGAGGACTGGGTCCGGGTGGAGGCTTCGAAGAAGAGGTTGATCTGGGTGAGGCCTCGCAGCGTCGAGGTTTTCTTCTCGCGCTGACGGGAAATTTTGACCGCCTCGTCGGCAAGATCGAGAAGTCCGGTGATATCGCGCTCGTTCAGGCCCTTGATGCCGAGAAGATGGCGATGCGGAAAGAAATCCATGGGAAGCCCGCCTCAAATGGTCGCGTTGCCGCGCTCTATAGAGCCTGTGCGGGTGGGCGGCAAGGCAGGGCGTGCGAACAGCTGAGGACAAAGCCCGCGGGCGCCGACGCATCGGGCTGCAGAGGCTTGGCCGATGGCCGTATCGATTTTGCGGGAGGGCGCAGCCAGTGCTGTTCCTAACGTTCCGCACTTCGGCTAGAACCGGTTCATGACCGTGACTCGACCCGACCAGACCCTTGACGACCTCAACCAGCCGAAACCCTGGTCGGGCATCAACGCCTATCGTTCCGATCCGCTGCTGACCGACGTCGCAAGCGGGTTGCCCAAGGTGTTGCGCGACGATTTCGACGGGCTCGGCCGCTATGTCACCTCCCCGGAGGCGCAGGACCTCGCGCGCATGGCCAACCAGGGCGTGCCGCAGCTGCGCACGCACGGGCCGCGCGGAGAGCGGCTCGACGTGGTCGATTTCCATCCGGCCTGGCATGCGCTGATGCGCCGCTCCATGACGGCGGGCCTGCATTCCTCCGTCTGGGAAAACGTGGCCGACGAGCGCGGCTATGCCCATAAGAGCCGGGCCATCCGCTTCTATCTCACCGCGCAGCTTGAAAGCGGCCATCTCTGCCCGCTGACGATGACCAGCGCCTCGCTGGCCGCCATGGCCGCGACGCCGATGGTGCAGAAGGAATGGGCGCCGAAGGTTCTGTCGCGGAAATACGACGCCTCGAACCGCCCCTTCCTGCAGAAATCCGCCGTGACCATCGGCATGGGTATGACGGAGAAGCAGGGCGGCACGGATGTTCGCGCGAACGTCTCCACCGCCGAGCGGGTGGGCGAGGGGATCTACCGGCTTTCCGGCCATAAATGGTTCATGTCCGCGCCGATGAGCGACGCCTTCGTCATGCTGGCGCAGACGCGCGAGGGGCTCGGCTGCTTCCTCGTTCCCCGGCTGCTGGAGGACGGATCGGCGAACGGCCTGCGGTTCCAGCGGCTGAAGGACAAGCTCGGCAACCGCTCGAATGCCTCCTCCGAAGTCGAGTTTTCCGAAACCTTCGGCTTCATCCTCGGCGCCCCGGATGCCGGCATCACCACGATTCTCGACATGGTCACCCTGACGCGGCTCGATTGTGCCCTGTCCTCGGCCGGCATGATGCGCGCGAGCCTTGCCGAAGCGGTCCACTACACCCGCGGACGCGCCGTTCTCGGACGCCCGCTGGTCGCGCAGCCGATGATGACGCGCGTGCTGGCCGATATGGCGCTGGACGTCGCCGCCGCGAGCGCGCTCTCCCTGCGGCTCGCCGATGCCTTCGACCGCGCCCGCGACAGTGCGGAGGAGGCGGCCTATGCCCGCATCATGACGCCGGTCGTCAAATACTGGGTCTGCAAGACCGCACCCACGCTCATCGCCGAGGCGATGGAGTGCCTGGGCGGCAATGGATATGTCGAGGAGCGGCCGATCGCCCGGCACTACCGCGAGGCGCCGGTGAATGCGATCTGGGAAGGGTCCGGCAATGTGATGGCGCTCGACGTGCTCAGGGTGCTGAAGCGCGGCCGGGAGCTGTTCGAGGCTCTGTTCGACATCATCGGTCGGGATCTCGGTCCCGCCGCGCGCAAGACCATCGACGTGCTGCGCGCCGCCATTTCGCTTTGCGAGCGCGACGAGGGGGCGGCACGCCTGCTGGTCGAGCAGCTCGCGTTGGCCGCCGCCGCCGCCGAACTTTACCGGCTCGGTGCCGGACGCATCGCCGATGCCTTCATGGAATCTCGCCTTGCCGCTGGCTGGCGCTCCACCTACGGCATGCTCGATTCGCGCTTCGACAGCGCAATGATCGTCGATCTCCTGTATCCCGCATCCAGCTGAGCGCGTCTCGTTCGCGATATCCGCACGCGGCTCGGGACGGCCGTTAACCTTAACGAAAGGTTGACGTTGCCTCGTCAAGGTTAACGTTCCATGTGTTGTGGATCGCAACCGCACGGAGCCCGCATGATGCGCGCAGTCCTGACGTTCATTCCCATGTCGATCTTCGCGGTCGTCGCGCTGGACGTGGCGGTGCCGGCCCTCGTTCTTCTGGTCTGCGTCGTTTCCACCGGCGTGGCGGCTTCGGTCGCAGCCTGGGGAGCGCGCGGCATGGCGACCATGAGAGGAGACCGGGCATGAAGTGGCTTCTGATCCTGTGGGGCGGGCCGGTCCTGTTTCTGACGAGCTGGTACACGCTGTCCTACAACGACATCAGCTTCGGCATCTTCATGCTGTCGCGCGAGGCGAACGATCTCGTGTTCCAGATGTACGGCAATGTGCTCGGCATCGCGCCCGAAACGATTCCGCCGCTCGTCGCGCGCGCGATGATCTTCGACAGCTTCATCGTCTTCGGCCTCATCGCGCTGCGCAAACGCGAGGCGATCGTCGCCTGGTACCGTCGCCGGAGCGATCAATCGTCGGTGGAGGCCGCAGCGCGTGCCAGCGAGGCCAGCCTGTCCAGCGCGCCCTGAAGAATGAAGGAGGCCGCGGCCGAATCGATGCGCTCCGCGCGCTTGGCGCGGGACACGTCCATCTCGATCAGGGTCCGCTCAGCCGCCACCGTCGAGAGCCGCTCGTCCCAGTAGACGAAGGGCAGGGCGGTCTTCTGTTCCATGTTGCGCACGAAGGCCCGGGTCGCCTGCGCCCGCGGCCCGTGCGACCCGTCCATGTTCACCGGCAGGCCGATCACGAAGGCCGCGATCCGTTCCTTCTCGGCAAAGGCCAGCAGTGCCTGCGCGTCGACTGTGAATTTCATGCGCTTGATCACCGTTCGCGGCGTGGCGAGCCCACGGCCGAGGTCGGATACGGACAGACCGATCGTCTTGGTGCCCAGGTCGAGCCCGGCAATCGCCTGACGCGGCAGCAGGGTGCCCGCCAGATCCTCGATGGTCATCACGCTCATGCTAAACCTCTCCGTCGGCCTTTGTCTTTGCCTGTCGATGTTCCATATGCTCCGCGGGCACCGATTTCACCAGCGCGCGTTTCGCCCGGTCGGGTTTAAGGCGCGCCCGCTACAGATGACAGGAGATATGTCATGAAGATCAAATGGCTCGGCCATTCCGCCTTTCACATCGAGACAGCCAAAGCGAAGATCCTGATCGACCCGTTCTTCTCGGGCAACCCGTCCTTCGACGAATCGACCCGCAAGGACGCGGCCGCCGGCCTCGACTATATCCTGCTCACCCACGGCCATGGCGACCATGTGGGCGATACCGTCGCACTGGCGAAAGAAACCGGCGCGACCGTCGTCGCCAATGCCGATCTCGCGGCATGGCTCGCGTCGCGGGGCGTCTCCGCGCTCGAAATGGGCAATACCGGCGGCACGATCCACCTCAAGGGCTTTTCCTCGACCTTCGTCAACGCCCTGCATTCCTCCGCGCAGATCACCGAGGACGGCGTTTCGCACTCGCTCGGCAGCGCCAACGGCCTCGTCCTGCATTTCGACGACGCGCCGACGCTCTACCATATGGGCGACACCGACATCTTCTCGGACATGGCGCTGATCCAGGAGCTTCACCAGCCCGATATCGGCCTCGTTCCGATCGGCGACCGCTTCACCATGGGCGGTGCCGTGGCCGCGCTCGCCTGCCAGCGCTACTTCAGGTTCACCACCGTGCTGCCCTGCCACTACGGTTCCTTCCCGATCGTGGACCAGACCCCGGATCTCTTCCTCGCCGCCATGGAGCCGGCGAGCACCAAGGTGGAAGTCCCCGCCGTGGGCGGCGTCGTGACGGTCTGATCACCGCGCGAACGCGGTCTCGCCTGAATCCCCCGTTGCGCGCTCCCGTCGTGGTCAGTATAGCGGGGGATCATTTCCCGTTAGGCCCGGAGTCCGCCATGTCCGTCGATCTCGCCACCGTCAAGCGCGTCGCGCATCTCGCCCGCATCGCCGTCAGCGAAGACGACGCCAACCGCATGACGGGCGAGTTGAACGCGATCCTCGGCTTCGTCGAACAGCTCGGCGAAGTCGATGTCACCGGTGTCGAGCCCATGACGTCGGTGACGCCGATGGCCATGAAGAAGCGCGAGGATCTCGTGACCGACGGCGGCAAGGCGGACGATATCGTCGCCAATGCGCCGAATTCCGACCGGAACTTCTTCCTCGTGCCGAAGGTCGTCGAATAAAGAGACCGACCGCTCACGCCTCGAAGACCGTTTCGCCCGCCTGCCGTTTACGAAAGTCCCGTTCGCCATGACCGAGCTCACCCACCTTACCATCGCCGAAGCCCGCGACCGGCTGGCCGCCCGCGACATCACAGCCGTCGAACTGACGGACGCCTATATCTCCGCCATCGACGCGGCGAACGGTGCCCTGAACGCCTACGTCACCGTGACGCCGGAGAAGGCGCGCGACATGGCCAAGGCCTCCGACGCGCGTCTGACGGACGGCAAGGCCGGTGCGCTGGAAGGCATCCCGCTCGGGATCAAGGATCTGTTCGGCACCGAAGGCGTGCACACGCAGGCCTGCAGCCACATCCTCGACGGCTTCGCGCCGCGGTACGAATCGACCGTGACGCAGAATCTTTGGAACGACGGTGCCGTCATGCTCGGCAAGCTGAACATGGACGAGTTCGCCATGGGCTCCTCCAACGAAAGCTCCTACTTCGGCCCGGTGAAGAACCCCTGGCGCGCCACGGGCTCCAATGCCGATCTGGTGCCCGGCGGCTCGTCGGGCGGATCGGCGGCGGCCGTCGCGGCCTTTCTCTGCGCCGGCGCCACCGCGACCGACACGGGCGGCTCCATCCGCCAGCCCGCGGCCTTCACGGGTACGGTCGGCATCAAGCCGACCTATGGCCGCTGCTCGCGCTGGGGCATCGTCGCGTTTGCCTCGTCGCTCGATCAGGCAGGTCCGATCGCCCGCGACGTGCGCGATGCGGCGATCCTCCTGAAGTCCATGGCGAGCGTCGACGCGAAGGACACGACCTCGGTCGACCTGCCGGTGCCGGATTACGAAACGGCTCTGGGTGGCTCGCTGAAGGGCATGAAGATTGGCATTCCCGCGGAATACCGCGTCGAAGGCATGCCGGAAGAGATCGAGGCGCTCTGGCGCCAGGGCATCGCCTGGCTGAAGGACGCCGGTGCCGAAATCGTCGATATCTCCCTGCCGCACACGAAATACGCCCTGCCGGCCTACTACATCGTCGCACCGGCCGAGGCGTCCTCGAACCTCGCGCGCTATGACGGCGTGCGCTATGGCCTGCGTGTGGATGGCAAGGACATTGCCGACATGTACGAGCAGACGCGCGCCGCCGGCTTCGGCCAGGAGGTCAAGCGCCGCATCATGATCGGCACCTATGTGCTGTCGGCCGGCTATTACGATGCCTATTACCTGCGCGCCCAGAAGGTCCGCACGCTGATCAAGCGCGACTTCGAAACGGCTTTCCACGCTGGCGTCGACGCGATCCTCACGCCCGCCACGCCGTCCTCCGCCTTCGGCATCGCCGATCAGGAGCTCGCGGCCGATCCGGTGAAGATGTATCTGAACGACATTTTCACGGTAACGGTGAACATGGCCGGCCTGCCGGGCATCGCCGTTCCCGCCGGCCTCGACGCCAAGGGCCTTCCCCTCGGCCTGCAGCTGATCGGCAGGCCGTTCGAGGAGGAGACGCTGTTCAAGACCGCCCATGTCATCGAGCAGGCTGCCGGACGCTTCACGCCGCCCAAGTGGTGGTAGGCCGAGCGGTCTTCGCGCCGATGGGGGCTTGGAGAGGCCATGGTTCTGGTACGCGGTGCACGCGAGGATGAGGTGCCCCGGCTGGTAAAGATCGGCCTTGCCGCCTGGGAGCAGGCGGTGGTCGGCTTTGCCGATGTCGCCAAGATGCGCGCCACGGCCGAATACTCTTTCGGCTCGTTCCTGCGCGAAGGCTGGCCCCGCACCCTCGTGGTGGAAGCGGGTGGTGCGAGCGTCGGCTGGGCCGCGCGGGAGAACGGCGATGTCGAGGTCAGCGACCTCTGGGTGATGCCCGACCACCAGCGTCACGGACTGGGCAGCGCGCTGATCGAGGCGCTGCGCGGCGACATGGAGGGAACCGGCCTGCCGGAAATGACGGCGCGGACCCATGCGGGCAACGCGCCGGCCATCGCGTTCTTCCGCCATCACGGCTTTCGCATCGCCTGGTTCTCGACCGCCTACCTTGCCCGGCTGGATCGGGATGTGGAACAGGTCGGGCTCGCCCGGACGCTCCGCGACGTCGAAAGCGACGGCGAGATCTGATGCGGCCGAGCGCCTGACCAGCCGGAAACCGGTGCCGGACATTCGCGCGCGTCTTGCACCCCTTCAGCATTTGTTCTAACCCGGACCTACCCAAAAGAAGCCTGCAGGAAGAGCCTTCCATGACCCTTGTCGACGTTCGCACGCCCGATCCGAAACGCTTCATCCCCGGCGCCACCGGCGACTGGGAAGTGATCGTCGGCATGGAGGTGCACGCGCAGGTCACGAGCCAATCGAAGCTGTTTTCGGGCGCATCCACCACCTTCGGCAATGCGGCCAACGCCAACGTCTCGCTGGTCGATGCCGCCATGCCCGGCATGCTGCCCGTCATCAACGAGGAATGCGTTCGCCAGGCGGTGCGCACCGGGCTCGGCCTCAAGGCGCAGATCAACCATCGTTCGATCTTCGACCGGAAGAACTACTTCTATCCGGACCTGCCGCAGGGCTACCAGATCTCGCAGTTCAAGGACCCGATCGTCGGCGAAGGCAAGATCGTCATCTCGCTCGGCCCCGATCGCCAGGGTCATTTCGAGGATATCGAAATCGGCATCGAGCGGCTGCACCTCGAGCAGGACGCCGGCAAGTCGATGCACGACCAGCATCCGACCATGTCCTATGTCGATCTCAACCGATCGGGCGTCGCCCTGATGGAAATCGTGTCGAAGCCCGACATGCGCTCGTCCGACGAGGCCAAGGCCTATATGACGAAGCTGCGTTCCATCGTGCGCTATCTCGGCACCTGCGACGGGAACATGGACGAGGGCTCCATGCGCGCCGACGTCAACGTGTCCGTCCGCCGCCCCGGCGCGGACTTCGGCACACGTTGCGAGATCAAGAACGTCAACTCCATCCGCTTCATCGGCCAGGCCATCGAGTATGAAGCCCGCCGCCAGATCGCGATCCTGGAGGACGGCGGAAAGATCGATCAGGAGACGCGCCTTTTCGACCCGAACAAGGGCGAGACGCGCTCCATGCGCTCCAAGGAAGATGCGCATGATTATCGCTACTTCCCCGATCCGGATCTCCTGCCGCTCGAATTCGACGAGGCCTTCGTCGAGGCGCTGAGGGTCGATCTGCCGGAACTGCCGGACGACAAGAAGGAGCGCTTCGTGCGCGACCTCGGCCTGTCCACCTATGACGCCTCCGTGCTGGTCTCGGAAAAGGCGATCGCCGATTATTTCGAGGCCGTCGCTGCCGGCCGCGATGGCAAGGCGGCAGCGAACTGGGTCATCAACGATCTGCTGGGCGCCTTGAACAAAGCCGGCAAAGGGATTGAAGAGACTCCGGTTTCCCCCGCTCAGCTCGGCGGCATCCTCGACCTCATCAAGTCGGAGGTCATCTCCGGCAAGCTCGCCAAGGACCTGTTCGAGATCGTCTTCAACGAGGGCGGCGACCCGGCCGACATCGTGGAAGCCCGCGGCATGAAGCAGGTGACGGATACGGGCGCCATCGAAAAGGCCGTGGACGAGATCATCGCCGCCAATCCGGATCAGGTCGAGAAGGTCAAGGCCAAGCCGTCGCTCGCCGGCTGGTTCGTCGGACAGGTGATGAAGTCCACGGGCGGCAAGGCCAACCCGCAGGCCGTACAGGCGCTGGTCAAGGCGAAGCTTGGGCTCGAGGACTAGCCATGTTCTTCGTCCGCACCGCCACGGAACGCGATCTCGCCGCCATCAGCGCGCTTCTGGGCGAGACGGCACACGCGACCTACGACGCCACCTATGGTGCCGACAAGGTCGCGGAGATGACGGCCAAGTGGCACTCGGTGGCGGCGCTCAAGGCGAACCTGCAGCGCAAGAACAGCGAGTTCGTGGTGGCCGACGATGGCAAGCGCCTCGGTGGCATGGCTTACGCGTCCATGTCGCAGACGCTGCACGAGACGGCCGTTCTGCACCAGCTCTACGTCCTGCCCGCGCTCCAGCGGCAGGGGATCGCCCGCGATCTCTTCGCCGAACTCGAAACCTGCTTTCCCTATGCGGGACACATGCGGGTCGAGGTCGTGAGCGACAACGCGCCGGCCATCGCCTTCTACGCGGCACATGGTTTCGCCGAGATCGGCCCGGGCTCGGAGGCCTGGGGCATGCCGACGGTGGAGATGGAGAAGGTTCTGGACGACGCCCGCTGAGAGCGCCTTCCAAGCCGGTGCAAACGCGCTGCGACAAACGCGGCAGGCTGGACAAGACCGGTCCGGCAGGCCATAAGCAGAAGCAATCATAAGGCATCCGCGCGCGGCTTTCGTGCGCCGGTCCAAGGACGGTTCGATGAAGACTTTTCTGCAGATTTTCACCTGGTGGAACGGCTCGACGATCGGGACGCGGTTCCACACCTGGCGCTTCGGCAAGAAGGTCGGGCAGGACGAGCTCGGCAATACCTACTACGAAGGTGGCAAGGACTCTGAAGGCCGCACGCGCCGCTGGGTCATGTATAACGGCTATGCCGAGGCATCGGCGATCCCGCCGGGCTGGCACGGCTGGATGCATCACCGCACGGACGTTTCGCCGGCCGACGAGACTTATGCCGCCCGCGACTGGCAGAAGGCGCACCGCCTCAACATGACCGGCACGGCACAGGCCTACCGTCCGCCGGGCTCGCTGGCGAAGCCCGGCGAACGCCCGCGGGTCACCGGCGACTACGATGCGTGGACCCCCCGCTCTTAAGCGGCATCGTGGGTTTCCGGCCGATCGGCCGGAACCATCATCTCGCGGCCATGATTGGCATCTACATCCATCCGCGAGACCGAGCCCCGGACAGGCTCGACCCAGACGGCCCGACGCTGTCGGAACACGCCTGTTCGATGCAACCGGAGACCGAGGTTTTCGGATTGGCTGACGGAGGCAGGGATTGCACCCGTCTCGTCGGCTGTCGCCACGGGATTCCGAGGCGGGCAGGGGATGGCAATGGCAGTGAACAGGAAGATCCGGAACGTGTCGATGAACCGCAAAGTCGCGATCTGCCGCAAGTCCGCCCGCCATGCCGCCCTGTTGTTGCTTGCTGCCGTCTCCACGCTGTCGGTGACCGCGCCGACGACGCAGGCTGCGCGCCTGGCCAATCCCGTCGCCGTCTTCTCCGGCATCGACAAGATCACCGGCCGCATCACCACCTTCGACGTCTATATCGGTGAAACCGTCCAGTTCGGCGCGCTTCAGGTCACGCCCCGCGTCTGCTACAGCCGTGACGATACGGAAGCCCAGAAGACCACGTCGTTCGTGGAGGTCGAGGAAATCACCCTGGATCGCAAGATCCGCCGGATCTTCACCGGCTGGATGTTTGCCGACAGCCCGGGTCTCAACGCCGTCGAGCATCCGGTCTACGACGTCTGGCTGCAGAGCTGCAAAGCCAAGTCCGATCTTCCGCCCCCGGACAGTGCTTCCAACAGCCAGTAAGACGCAGGCCTGTCGTCGGACCGCGCCCGCGTTTCGCGCCGAACCCGTTCCATCGTGGAAATCCGTATGTGCGTCAGAACAGCGCGTGCGGCCGGGCAATGGCATCCGCGAGCATGCCGGCATAGGCGGCCTTGGGCACATCGATCGCGCCGAACGTCTTCAGATGATCCGTGGTGAACTGCGTATCGAGCAGAACGAAGCCGCGGTCGCGCAGATGTTCGACGAGGTGAACAAGACACATCTTGGAAGCATCGGTGCGGCGGGAAAACATGCTTTCGCCGAAGAAGGCGGCGCCCAGCGAGACGCCATAAAGCCCGCCGACCAGATCGTCGCCGTCCCAGGCCTCGACCGAGTGGGCGTGACCCATCATGTGCAGGGCCGTATAAAGGCCGCGGATGGTCCCGTTGATCCAGGTGGTCGGCCGGTCCGGCGCGGGAGCGGCGCATCCGTCCATGACGGCTTCGAACGCCGTGTTGCGCCGGAGGGTGAAAGGCGAACGCCGGATCGTCTTGGCAAGGCTGCGGGAGATATGGAAGTCATTCAATGGAATGACGCCGCGGATCTCGGGCTCGACCCAGAAGATTTCCGGATCGTCGGCCGAGTCCGCCATGGGAAAGAGACCGATCGAATAGGCGCGCAGCAGCAGGTCGGGTGTGATGTCCGGTTGCTTGCGGCGGCTGCCTCTCATGCTGGGCCTCTGGTTGCTCGCTCGGGCCGTGCGCCGGTCAAGGGCGAAAGGGGTCGAGCGGCGCGTTTGGAAAGCCGGAGCGCTGCCGCCCGAAGGAGGCTGGCAGCGCTCCGGCGGAGCCTTAGTCCGCCGGCTGGGCGAGGTAGTTTTCCAGCCAGTGAATGTCATAGTCGCCGTTCGCGATGTCCTGATTGTTGATCAGGTCCTGGAACAGCGGCAAGGTGGTCTTGATCCCGTCGATGACGAATTCGTCGAGAACCCGGCGCAGCCGCATCATGCACTCGACGCGGGTGCGGCCGTGCACGATCAGCTTGCCGATCAGGCTGTCGTAGTAGGGCGGGATCTTGTAGCCCTGATAGGCACCCGAATCGACGCGAACGCCGAGACCGCCCGGAGCGTGGAAATGCGTGATCGTGCCGGGCGAGGGCACGAAGGTGCGCGGGTCCTCGGCGTTGATCCGGCACTCGATCGCATGACCCTGAAACACGATCTCGTCCTGTGTGACCGACAGGCCCGCGCCGGAGGCGACGCGGATCTGCTCGTGGACGAGGTCGATACCGGTGATCGCCTCGGTGATCGGATGCTCCACCTGCAGGCGCGTGTTCATCTCGATGAAGTAGAACTCGCCGTTCTCGTAGAGAAACTCGACCGTGCCGGCGCCGCGATATTTCAGCTTGCGCATGGCATCGGCGCAGATCTCGCCGATCTTCATCCGCTGCTCGACGTTGAGCGCCGGGGAGTTGGCTTCTTCCCAGACCTTCTGGTGGCGCCGCTGCAGCGAGCAGTCGCGCTCGCCGAGATGGATGGCATTGCCTTCGCCGTCGCCGACCACCTGGATCTCTATGTGGCGCGGTTTGCCGAGGTATTTTTCCATGTAGACGGCATCGTTGCCGAATGCGGCTGCAGCCTCCGAGCGGGCCGTGGAAACGGCTTCCTCGACCTCGTCCTCGTTGCGCGCAACCTTCATGCCGCGACCGCCGCCGCCGGCCGTTGCCTTGATCAGCACGGGAAAGCCGATCTCGCGGGCGATTTCGAGCGCGTTCTCGGGGCGTACCTCGCCGGTCGAACCGGGCACGACGGGAATGCCGAGCGCCTTGGCCGTTTCCTTCGCGGTGATCTTGTCGCCCATGATGCGGATATGGTCGGCGGTCGGTCCGATGAAGGTGATGCCGTGCGCGTCGAGGATATCGGCGAACTTCGCGTTCTCCGACAGGAAGCCGTAACCGGGATGCACGGCATCGGCACCGGTGATCTCGCAGGCCGCGACAATCTGGTGAATGTTCAGGTAGCTGTCGCGCGAGGGTGGCGGGCCGATGCAGACGCTTTCATCCGCCAGGCGCACATGCATGGCGTCGGCGTCGGCCGTGGAGTGCACGGCAACGGTGGCGATGCCGAGTTCCTTGCAGGCGCGAAGGACACGAAGCGCGATTTCGCCGCGATTGGCAATGAGAACCTTTGAGATGAGGGGCATGGGCTTACTCGATGACCACGAGCGCTTCGCCGTACTCGACCGGTGCGCCGTCTTCCACGAGGATCTCGACGACCTTGCCGGAGCGCGGCGCCGGAATCTGGTTCATCGTCTTCATGGCTTCGATGATGAGAACGGTCTGGCCTTCCTTCACCGTGGCGCCGACTTCGACGAACGGACGCGAGCCGGGAGCGGGCGACAGATAGGCCGTGCCGACCATGGGGGCCGTCAGCGCGTTCTTCGACGTGCGGGCCGCAGCCTCCGGTGCGGCGGCAGCCGCCGCGACGGCCACGGGGGCAGCCGCCGGAACCGGTGCGGAGACGTATTGCGGCGTGCCGGCGCGCGAGACGCGAATACGCAGGTCTTCCTGCTCGATCTCGATCTCGGTCAGATCGGTCTCGTTCAGGATATTGGCGAGATCGCGGATCAGTGCCTGATCGATGCCGGTCTTCTTGTCAGCCATGAGAGCCTCTTGTTCTTTTTATTTCTGTGTTTGAAGGAGTGTGTTTAGCGCATTGAGCGCGAGAATGTAACTCTGCGCGCCAAAGCCGCAGATGACGCCTTTCGCCGCTGGGGCAAGCATGGATTTGTGGCGAAATTCCTCGCGCGCGTGAACATTCGACAGATGAAGTTCGACCACGGGGATGCCGATGGCGCGGGTCGCGTCATGCAGGGCGACCGATGTATGGGTGTAGGCGCCGGCGTTGACGGCAATGCCGGCGGCACGTTCGCTGGCTTCGTGAAACCAGTCGACCAGCACGCCTTCATGGTTGGTCTGGCGGAAGTCGATCGTCAGGCCGAGCTTTTCGCCCTCCGCAACGCACATCGCCTCGATGTCGGCGAGGGTCTGGCCGCCATAGATGCCGGGCTCGCGCTTGCCCAGCATGTTGAGGTTCGGACCGTTCAGGACGAAAATCGTTGGCATTTCGGAAGCATCCTCTCGTCGTACCGCCAGCTATAGACGGTTGGCCCGTTGAAAAAAAGCCTTTTGGGCCCGTCGCATGGCTGCAAGCGCCCGGCGCAGGCCTTGTCCACAAGGCAGGTAGCCGTGATGTCAGCAGGCCGTCTTGCCGCAGCGGCGCATGTTGGCGATCTTTTCCACCAGTTCGTCCGCACCGACGGCGCCGAAAACGGCCTCGTTGCCGATGATGTAGGACGGCGTGCCGGTCACACCAAGCGCATTGGCAAGCGTGTAGGATTCGCGAACCTCGTCGTCGTGGCTCGGATCGACCATCCTGGCGCGGATATCCGCTTCCTTCACGCCGAGACGTGTCGCGACGGCCATCGCCGTTTCCTCCGTCGCACGATCCTCGCCGCCGAGAAGCGCGCGGTGGAAATCGCCGTATTTTTCGGGCGCGAGCTTGCGGAAGGCGGAGCTGACCCGGTGGGCATCGAGCGATTCCTGGCCGAGAATCGGCAGCTCCTTCAGGACGAAGCGAACGTTCTTGTCGGCTTCGAGAATGGCCTCCATGTCCGGAAGCGCACGTTTGCAGTAGCCGCAATTGTAGTCGTAGAACTCGACGACCGTCACGTCGCCTTTGAGATTGCCGAGCGAGACGTCGTATTTCGAGTTGAAGATCGCGTCCTTGTTGGCGCTGATCGCCGATTCGGCGACCTGCTGCTGCGCCGCGGCCTGCTTTGCCTTCAGCGCCTCCTGCACATCGAGCATGACCTCGGGATTGGCAATCAGATATTCGCGGATGAAGGCGCCGAACTCGGCCTTCTGGCTGTCGTCCAGGGCCCGTGCGGGCGTGATGAAGACGCAGGTGGTGGAGACGAGCAGCAGCGATGCGGCGATCAGTCGGCGTACGGGGAAGGTCATGCGGTCCTCGCTGATATGGCGCTGCCGACGCGGAGAGAATGCCGGCGCGCGGTCTCCGTGCGATAGCACATGCAAACGCACCGGGACAACAAAACGTCGAGAGCAGGCGCCTTGTCGCGCGCGGCTCTTGTGAAGCCCGCGTGCTTGGGGCAATCCATGGCGGCCTGCCGGAAGGGACGTCACGCGTCCTGTCCGGCCAACGAAACGAGGATGCCGCCATGACCACGCTTTCCCACCGCAGCGCCGTGGAGCCCTTCCACGCCATGGATGTGCTGGCGGAGGCGACGCGCCGCCGCGATGCCGGCTTCCCGGTGATCTCCATGGCCGTGGGGCAGCCGAGCCATCCCGCGCCCAGGGCCGCACTCGATGCGGCCCGGGCGGCGCTGGAGCATGGACGGCTCGGCTATACGGATGCGCTCGGCACGCTGTCGCTGCGCACGGCGATATCGCTTCACTACCAGCAGCACTATGGCATTTCGGTCGATCCCCGGCGCATCGCGGTGACGACCGGCTCTTCGGCCGGTTTCAACCTTGCCTTCCTCGCGCTGTTTGATCCCGGCGACCGCGTCGCGATCGCGCGGCCGGGCTATCCCGCCTATCGCAACATCCTCGCGGCGTTAGGACTGAAGGTCGTGGAGGTCGATGCCGATGCCTCGAACGGCTTCACGCTGACGCCTCAGGGACTGGCGGACGCGGAAGCGCGTGAGGGCGGACCGATCCGCGGTGTGCTCCTGGCAAGTCCGGCGAACCCGACGGGAACCGTGACCGGACGGGCGCAATTGCAGGCGCTGGCGGACTATTGCGCCGCACGGAATATCACCTTCATCTCGGATGAAATCTATCACGGGCTCACCTTCGTCGGCGAGGAGACGACGGCACTCGCCGTGACGGACGCCGCCGTGGTCATCAATTCCTTCTCCAAATACTATTGCATGACCGGCTGGCGGATCGGCTGGATGGTGCTGCCGGAGGACAAGGTGCGCGGCTTCGAGCGGATCGCGCAGAGCCTCTACATCTCGCCGCCGGAACTGTCGCAGATCGCGGCCGAAGCGGCATTGGGCGCATCGGCCGAGCTCGAAGTCTACAAGGAAAGCTACGCCGTCAACCGCGCACGACTTCTCAAGCGTTTGCCGGAACTCGGCTTCACCATCGCCTCGCCGATGGACGGCGCGTTCTACGCCTATGTCGATGCCGGCCGCTTCACGAACGACAGCATGGCCTTCGCCCATCGCATGCTCGCCGAGATCAATGTGGCGGCCACACCCGGACGCGACTTCGATCCGGTCGAAGGCCACCGCGCCATGCGGTTCTCCTATGCCGGCGCGCCGGCGGAGATCGAAATCGCCATCGAGCGCATGGCGGCCTGGCTGAAACCATAGCGGCGCCAAAGGGTTCGACGGAACGGCGGACTCAGATCGCGAGCCACTTGATTCAAAGCCTGAGGTTCGCGGCAGGCGTCCGGGACGGTCTTGCTCGACGGGAACCGTTGAGCAACAGGCGCATGTCCCTCTCAACCGTCTCACGCAGTCCGAGAATGTAGACCGAAAAAGGCCAGCCGGATCGCTCCGGCTGGCATTTGTGTTCATTCGGTCGACATGAGCGGCCTACAGGAAGCCGCGCTTCTGCCACCAGCCGCCCTTCTTGGGCTTGACCTCTTCGGCCGCGTCATCGCCGGTTGCCGCCGAGGAGCGGACCAGTGGTTCGCTGGCGATCGTCTCGATGTTCCGGTTGTTGCGTACCGGCTTGTCGTCCGAAGCGTCGGCAGGGCTTTCGACCGGCGTCTCGACCGCCACATGGGCCTCGTCGCTTTCGCCCAGAGAGGCGGATGCCTCTTCGGTGCGGGCTTCCTCGGAGGCGGGTGCCGTTTCGCTTGCAACGGCGTCCGGCGTGGCTTCGACGGCAGCCTGGGCGGCCTCGTCCGTCGAACCCGCGTCGGCGTCTGCTGCCGGCTGGGCAACGACATCCGTTACCAGATCCTGCGGCGAACGACGGCGGCGGCTCCGCTTGCGCGCAACGGGTGCTTCACCGCTGTCGTCGGTTTCGGCAACCGCATCGTCGGCCAGGCCGTCTGCTTCCGCAGCGGTCGCCTGATCCTCGACCGCATCCTCTTCCGAGTCTCCAGCGTCATCGACGACATCGGCAAGCGACAGGGCGTCGGTGCGGGCGCCGGCGTCACCGGCATCCGCCGTTGCCGCTTCGTCCGAACCGGCTTCGATCTCGCCATCCTTGTTGCGGCGACCGCCACGCTTGCCGCGACGGCGACGCTTGCGCTTCTGGCGATCTTCGCCGTTGCCGCCTTCGGTCTGTTCCGCGGCCACGGCATCATCTGCCTCGTCCTCGTCGTCACCCTCGTCGGCGTCTTCGTCGGACGCGACGTCGGAGCCGGTTGCGTCGGCAGACGTTTCGGCTTCGCCATCACGGCCGCCACGACGGCGACGACGGCGCTTGCGCTTGCGACCGTTCTGGTCGTCGCCATTCTCGCGCTCGGCCCGATCCGGACGCTCGGCCTTTTCGGGCTTCGCCTCGATCAGCAGCTCTTCGTCGTCCTCGATCTCGTCCTCGATGACGATATCGTCATCCTCGTCCTCGACAGGCGCTTCGAACTGGAGCAGCTGCTCGATCTTGACCGGGTTCTCGACGGCTTCGCCGCGATCGATCGCGAAGTGCAGCGCGCCGACATGCGCATCCGCCTCGACCACGATGGCGACGCCGAAACGGGCCTCGTAATCGGTGATCGTGGAGCGCTTGTAGTTCAGCAGGTAGAGCGCGATCTCCGGCGTGGCACGCACGGTGATGTCATGCGTCGTGTTCTTGAGGAGATATTCCTCGACGCCGCGCAGGACATGCAGGGCAACGGAGGACTGCGACCGCACGACACCGGTACCCGCACAATGCGCGCAGACCTGCGTGGTCGATTCGAGAACCGAGGCGCGGATGCGCTGGCGCGACATTTCCAGAAGGCCGAAGTGCGAGATGCGGCCGACCTGAATGCGGGCGCGATCGTTCTTCAGATGGTCCTTGAGGCGCTTTTCGACCGAACGGTTGTTGCGCTTCTCTTCCATGTCGATGAAGTCGACGACGACGAGGCCGGCAAGGTCGCGCAAGCGAAGCTGGCGGGCGACCTCTTCGGCCGCTTCCAGATTGGTCTGGAGCGCCGTGTCCTCGATCGAATGTTCGCGGGTCGAACGGCCGGAGTTGACGTCGATCGCGACCAGGGCCTCGGTCTGGTTGATGATGATGTAGCCACCGGACTTCAGCGTCACCTGCGGCTGCAGCATGCGGTCGAGCTGCGCCTCGATGCCGGAGCGCGAGAAGATCGGATGCACGTCGCGATACGGCTGAACCACCTTGGCGTGGCTCGGCATCAGCATCTTCATGAAGGCCTTCGCTTCGCGATAGCCTTCCTCGCCGGACACGACGATCTCGCTGATATCCTTGTTGTAGAGGTCGCGGATCGAGCGCTTGATCAGCGATCCCTCTTCATACACGAGGCACGGCGCCGTGGAGGCGAGCGTCAGCGTGCGGACGTTTTCCCAGAGGCGCATCAGATATTCGAAGTCGCGCTTGACCTCGACCTTGGTGCGGTTGGCACCGGCGGTGCGCAGGATGACGCCCATGCCCTGGGGAACGTCGAGCGCGCGGGCGATTTCCTTCAGGCGCTTGCGGTCCGGCAGGTTGGTGATCTTGCGGGAAATACCGCCGCCACGCGCCGTGTTCGGCATCAGAACGGAATATCGGCCGGCGAGCGACAGATAGGTGGTGAGGGCCGCGCCCTTGTTGCCGCGTTCTTCCTTGGCGACCTGAACGAGCAGGATCTGGCGACGCTTGATGACTTCCTGGATGCGGTACTGCTTGCGCGGGCGTCGTTCCTTCCGGTCCGGCACTTCTTCCATCGCATCTTCGGCGCCAACCGATTCGATGACTTCCTTTTCCTCGTGATGACCATCGTCATCATCGTCGTCATGGCCGCGACGGCGGCTCGGCGCTTCGGAAATCGTATCGGCATCGACCATCGCGGCCATTTCGCCGTTCGGGCCACGGCCTTCGTCGGTCTCGTCGCCATCCGTAGCATCGGCCGTCGAAACGCCTTCGGCAGCCGCTTCGGCCTCGGCGGCTTCCGCAGCGATGGCCTTCTTGGAGCGGCGGGCGCGCTTCGGCTTAGCCTTCGGCGCGTCCTCGACGGCGGCGGGCTCGACTGCGATCGCTTCGGCCGGGGCTTCGTGCTTGACGACACCTTCGACGGCATCGGCGGCAGCGCCATCGGCGACGTCGGAAACGGCAAGGTCGGCAGCCGCTGTTTCAGCCGGTGCTTCCGCTTCGTCCTGCGCGGCAGCTTCGACGGGCGAAGCCTCGACGGCAGCGGCGGGCGAAACCTCTTCGGCGTCGTCTTCCGAGGCATCGTCATCGGAGTCGAGATCCGTGCCGGTCTCGACATGCTCGATGTCGTCGTCGCGACGGGCCTCTTCAGCCTCGGCGCGCAGCAGTGCCTGACGGTCGGCCAGCGGGATCTGGTAATAGTCGGGGTGGATTTCGGCGAAGGCGAGGAAGCCGTGACGGTTGCCGCCGTAATCGACGAACGCGGCCTGAAGCGAAGGTTCGACGCGCGTTACCTTCGCCAGGTAGATATTGCCGCGAATCTGTTTCTTGTGTTCCGACTCGAAGTCGAATTCTTCTATGCGGTTGCCACGTACGACAACGACCCGCGTCTCCTCAGCGTGAGACGCATCGATAAGCATTTTCTCTGCCATGTAGGTTGTGCTCCTCGGCGTGAGCGTGACAGGGCAGGAAAAGGACGTCCCGGAGGCGGTTCCCCACGCAGGTCACGGCGTTCGCCGGATAGATAAATTCCCGAAGGATACCGGTCATGGGCAAACAGCCGGACGGCAGAGGCAAGCGTTCCGTTTCCGGCGCTTTCCGCTTCTGACCGATCCTGCTGCGTCAACATGAGATACCAAACAAGGAATGCCAAAGTCATAGGCCTTGTGGCCCGATGAGTGTGCCCTTTGCGGGGCGTGGTGTCAGACACCGTATCTTCCGGCCACCGCCGGATTGTTCTCGATTCGGAATGCGATGAAAAGTGAAGCGACGGCGGATGAAACACGCTTGCTGCGAGGACATGACGGCCGGAAGCGCGTAGTCCGCTTCCCGATCATGCTCTGGCGCCAGGGTTTTGCCCCTTGGCTGCCCGGTCGTGGAATCTATCCCGTCAACACTTTTTACCTCTGCTACGTTTATGGTTTTCATGTCACAATGGCAAGAGAAAAGCCTTTGCGCCTTAATATTGATGGAATTGCTTGTCTCGTTTTGGCGCAGCGGCATCGTGCCCCGAGGGGGATGCCGGACCGGCCGAAACCTGGCGGTAAGACTCGATTAACCTCGATGCGGCAAGGATGCGGATCCGACGGCTGGCAGGGCTGCGCGTCGGACGATGTGTATCGTTCCGCCAGGTCGGCCGAAGCCCTTGCGAGGAGAGACTGTTGCAGCGGAAGACGGGGCAGGACACGGATGGACAGCGGATGGCGATGCAGGCCTCGCCGCATTGCGGGCCGCGTTGGCGCTTCCCATCCCTGTCGGCATGTCTTGCGGGCGTGGTCATCGCGCTGGGAACGGCCGGTGCGCTGCAGGCGGAACCGGTCTCCGGGCAGGGGCCGCTGCTCGCTTACGGCATGCGCATCGCCGGCGACGATGCCCGCACGCGCGTCGTGGTCGATTTCGACCGGAAGCCCGACATCTTCGTCCACTATGTCGATAATCCACCCCGCGTCATCGTCGATCTTCCCGAAACGTCCTTCGGCGTGAAACCGGAGGACGCGCAGGCGAGGGGGCTCTTCAAGGACATCCGCTTCGGCGCCATGGGCGCAAGCAGCGCCCGCCTCGTGCTCACGGCGACGAAGCCGGTCGAGATCACGGTGGCGGACGTGAAGACCGACGATGGCGGCAAGAGCTACCGCCTCGTGCTGGATGCCGAGCGGGTCGAGAAGAAACGTTTTGCCGAACTTCTGACCGAACAGACCTGGACCGGCAGCGTCGCGCTGACGAAGGCGCCGCGCGTCGATGAGCCGGCGCCCGCGTCCAGCGACTTCATCATCGCCGTCGATGCCGGTCACGGCGGCATCGATACCGGTGCGATCGGCGTCGATACCAAGATGGAAGAGAAGGCCGTCACGCTGGCGTTTGCCAAGGAACTGGCGGAGACGCTGAACCGCGAGCCGGGCATCAAGGCCGTTCTGACGCGCGACGACGACGAATTCCTGTCTCTGTCCGAGCGCGTGCTCATCGCCCGGCAGAAGCAGGCGAAACTCTTCATCTCGCTGCATGCCGACACGCTGAAGCAGCACGATATTCGCGGCGCCACCGTCTACACGATCTCGGACAAGGCGTCCGACCATCTGGCGGCGAGCCTGGCGGAGCGCGAAAACCTGTCCGATCAGCTGGCCGGTGTGCCGCTGGCCGACGAGCCGGCCGAGGTCGCCGACATCCTGATCGATCTCACGCGGCGCGAGACGCAGGCCTTCTCGGTCAATCTCGCGCGCTCGATCATCGCGTCCTTCGAGGGGCAGATCAACCTGATCAACAATCCCCACCGCTTTGCCGGGTTTCAGGTGCTGCGGGCAGCGGACGTCCCCTCCATTCTGCTCGAACTCGGCTTCATGTCCAACAAGGAGGACGAGAAGCTTCTGGTCGATCCGGCGTGGCGCAAGAAGGTGTCCGAGCGCATCGCAGCCGCTGTCCGCCGCTACCGGGGCGGCGCCCTGGCCGACGGTGGCTGATCGCTGAGAGCGGCAGCCGTCCTCGGGAGCCGGAGATACGACCGGGAGTGGACGTAAAAATTCACGACGACTTACGTTATTTCGTGTCGCCCGGGCCACAGCCGCTGTGGCTTCCGCGGGCTGAACGGGCTAAACTGGGCCAAGAGCCCTATTTTCCTCACATTCCCGTCGCTATCCCTCAAGCCGAAATCGACGGCCCGGGAATCGCCATACGGGTATCAATGGCTCGGGGCGATGGCCGGCGGACCGGAACGGGCGGCATCGACAGGATGTCGATCCGGATCGAGCGTTCAGGTACCTCTCGTCCGGAAGGATGGGGCGACCTCGACGTCTTCGGCGATGACATCGCGGCCCGTGGGGCGCGACGCCGTGAGTGACGACATGCGGAAAGATGCGGCGGGATCGCTGCCTTTCCTTTGATAGCGACGACGAAGGGACCGGTAGCCAACCGATGATCAGACTGATTGGATACTTCTTCGGCGCCGGCGCCTTCCTCGTCCTCATCGCGGCGGCGGCGGCGGCACTCTATCTCGGCAACCTCAACAAGGACCTGCCGGATTACGAGGTGCTGGCCAGCTATGCGCCTCCGGTCACCACGCGCGTCCACGCCGGCAATGGCGAGCTCATGGCCGAGTACGCCCGCGAGCGTCGCCTCTACCTGCCGATCCAGGCCATTCCCGACCGCGTCAAGGCGGCCTTCATCTCCGCGGAAGACAAGAACTTCTACCAGCATCCCGGCGTCGATCTCATGGGTCTCGGCCGCGCGATCCTCGTCAACGTGCAGAACATGGGCTCCGGCCGCCGCCCGGTCGGCGCCTCGACCATCACGCAGCAGGTTGCCAAGAACTTCCTTCTCTCCGCCGACCAGACGATCGACCGCAAGATCAAGGAAGCGATCCTTTCCTTCCGCATCGAGCAGGCCTATTCGAAGGACCGCATTCTCGAGCTGTATCTCAACGAGATCTTCTTCGGCCTGAACTCCTACGGCATTGCCGGCGCGGCGCTGACCTATTTCGACAAGTCGGTGACCGAGCTCACCATCGCCGAAACGGCCTATCTCGCAGCCCTGCCGAAGGGCCCGTCCAACTATCACCCCTTCCGGCACGAGGCTGCAGCGCTCGAGCGCCGCAACTGGGTCATCGACCGCATGGTGGAGAACGGTTATGTGACGCGGGCCGACGGCGACGAGGCGAAGACCCAGCCGCTCGGCGTGTCCGTGCGCCGCGGTGGTTCGCACCTCTTTGCGTCCGATTATTTCGCCGAAGAGGTCCGTCGCCAGATCATCCAGCGTTACGGCGACAATGCGCTCTACGAAGGCGGTCTCTCCGTTCGCACCTCGCTCGATCCGAAGATCCAGGTCGAAGCCCGCAGGGCCCTGCAGGACGGGCTCGTCAACTACGACGAGCGCCGCGGTTTCCATGGTCCGCTGAAGAGCATCGAGATCGGCGGCGATTGGGGTGTCGCCCTCGGCAAGCTCGACGCGCTCTCCGACGTGCCGGAATGGAAGCTCGCCGTCGTGCTTGCGGTGGATGAAAAGGGTGCCGAGATCGGTGTCCAGCCGTCCAAGGATGGTGCCGGCAAGGTCGGCCCCGACCGCGTGACCGGCCGGATCTCGGCAAAGAACATGCAGTGGGCGTACCGCTCGTCCGAAGGCAATCGCCGCACGGCGCGCTCGCCGGAAGGCGTGGTCGGTCCCGGCGACGTCATCTATGTCGAGCCGCTGGAGTCGGATGGCGACTATCGCCTGCGCCAGCCGCCGAAGGTTCAGGGCGGTCTCGTGGCCATGGACCCGCAGACGGGCCGTGTGCTCGCCATGGTCGGCGGCTTCTCCTACGGGCAGTCCGAGTTCAACCGTGCGACGCAGGCCATGCGCCAGCCGGGCTCCTCCTTCAAGCCCTTCATCTATGCGGCCGCGCTCGACAACGGCTACACCCCGGCATCCGTCATTCTCGATGCGCCGTTCGAACTCGTGACCGGTGGTCAGGTCTGGCGCCCGGAAAACTACGGCGGCGGTTCGGCCGGCCCCTCCACGCTGCGTCTCGGCATCGAAAAGTCGCGCAATCTGATGACGGTGCGGCTGGCGAATGACATGGGCATGAACCTTGTCGCCGAATATGCCGAGCGGTTCGGCATCTACGACAAGATGCTGCCGGTTCTCGCCATGTCGCTCGGCTCCGGCGAGACCACCGTCATGCGCATGGTTTCGGCCTATTCGGTTATTGCCAATGGCGGCAAGCAGATCAAGCCCTCTCTGATCGACCGTATTCAGGACCGGTACGGCAAGACCATCTTCCGCCATGAGGAGCGGACCTGCGAGACCTGCAACGCCCCCGACTGGCAGGAACAGGACGAGCCGACATTGACCGACAATCGCGAGCAGGTGCTCGACCCGATGACGGCCTACCAGATCACGTCCATGATGGAAGGCGTCGTGCAGCGGGGCACCGCGGCCGGCAAGGTCACGCTCGATCGCCCGGTGGCCGGCAAGACCGGAACGACCAACGACGAGAAGGACGCCTGGTTCGTCGGCTATACCCCGGATCTCGTGGCTGGCCTCTATCTCGGCTTCGACAACCCGGCCCCCCTGGGGCGTGGCGGCACCGGCGGCAGTCTCGCAGCCCCTGTCTTCAACGAGTTCATGCAGGCAGCCCTTGCCGGAACCCGCCCGACCAAGTTCGTTTCGCCGGAAGGCATGAGCCTCGTGCCCGTCAACCGCAAGACCGGCATGGCGGCCGCCGAAGGCGATCCGGATACGATCATCGAGGCGTTCAAGCCGGGTACCGGACCTGCGGACACCTTCTCGGTCATCGGCGGCGCCGATGCCTATGTACCGCCGGAGGAGATCCTGCGCACGTCGCCCCAGGCCAATCAGGCGGTCACCTCGGGCTCCAACGGCCTGTTCTAGCCATCACCCGATCGCGATGCGCCCGCTGCCTTTACATCGGCGGCGGGCGTCGCTATCTCACGGGCACCGTATCCGGCACGATCAAGAAAAAGAGACAATGCGCAACGAAATCGAGAATATCGTCGACGAGATCAAGCAGGCCGTAAGCCTGCTGAGGAGGCATCTTTGACTGGGATCAGGCGGTAAGACGACTGGACTGGCTGAACAACAAGGCGGAAGACCCGGCCTTGTGGAACGATGCCGCAGAAGCACAGAAGCTGATGCGCGAACGCCAGAGCCTGGACGAGGGCATCAACAGCGTGCGTGCTTTCGAGCAGCAACTCAAGGACTGCATCGAACTCATCGAGCTTGGCGAGGAAGAGGGTGATGCCGACATCATCCGCGATGCCGAGGACACGCTGAAGGTTCTGCGCACCGAGGCCGCCCGACGCCAGGTCGAAGCGATGCTTTCCGGCGAAGCCGACAGCAACGACACCTATCTCGAAGTCCACTCCGGCGCGGGCGGCACCGAGAGCCAGGACTGGGCGAACATGCTTTTGCGCATGTACACGCGCTGGGCGGAGCGTCAGGGCTACAAGGTCGAACTCATGGAAATCCATGATGGGGAAGAAGCCGGCATCAAGTCCGCGACGCTTCTCGTCAAGGGTCACAATGCCTATGGCTGGATGAAGACCGAATCGGGCGTTCACCGCCTGGTGCGCATCTCGCCCTATGACAGCAATGCCCGCCGCCACACCTCGTTCTCCTCCGTCTGGGTCTATCCGGTGGTGGATGATTCGATCCAGATCGACATCAACGAAAGCGACTGCCGTATCGACACCTACCGGTCGTCCGGCGCTGGCGGACAGCACGTCAACACCACCGACTCGGCCGTCCGCATCACCCACATGCCGTCGGGCATTGTGGTTCAGTGCCAGCAGGAGCGCTCGCAGCATAAGAACAAGGCCAAGGCCTGGGACATGCTGCGCGCCCGTCTCTACGAGTCCGAACTGAAGAAGCGCGAGGAAGCCGCCAATGCGGAGGCTGCCTCCAAGACCGAGATCGGCTGGGGCCACCAGATCCGCTCCTACGTCCTGCAGCCCTATCAGCTGGTGAAGGATCTTCGCACCGGCGTCGAAAGCACGGCTCCCTCGGACGTTCTCGATGGTGCGCTGAACGACTTCATGGAAGCGGCGCTCGCGCACCGCGTCAATGGCGGCGCCGACGCCGCGGTCGACGATCTGAACTGACACCCGGCGGCCGCGTGACAGCGCGGCCGCTCGTCTGCCGACTCTAACGCGACCTAGTTCGATTCGCGCTCGATGCGGATGTCGCCCAGCTCGTCGATCAGCACCGTCCAGGTCTCCACATCCGTCGCGGCAGGGTCCGTGCGCAGATAGACGGTTGCAAACAATCCCGGCTGCTGCGTCACCCCGTCGGACGTCTCCGGCCGGATGTCGGTCACGAACGCCTTCATCTTCGAGAACTCGTCCAGCTCGGCGGACGATACGATCTTCGGCCCGGCCGGGTCGAGCGCAATCTGTTGCAGCACGATATGCGCCGTACCGTCTTGCTGGCGCAGGGCAATCAGCTTGTAATAGCCCTTCTGCGCGGCGCTCGCAGGCGGGGCGGCAGAGGGAGCCTTGCCCCGGGGATCGAGAACGGCCGAGGGGTCGCCGCTATCCTCCCAGAAGCCGGAGCTCGTCACGAAGGTGACGTTGGCGGGCAGCACGTCCTCCGCCTGGACGGCGGCCGGACAGACCGCGGCCGTCCCGGCAAGCATGGCGATCCACATCATACGCATCATCAGGCAACCCCGTCCCGCAGGCGATTCCACTCGGTTGGGTAAGCCTGCCATAGAATTCATCTCGAATCGAATCAGTTGGAAAACTGCTCCGCCAGAATGCGATCCGACCAGGAATAATCGGGATCGGACAGGATTCGCGCCGTCATCTCCTCGGATTCTGCGATGCGCACGGAGACGACGGATTTTACCTCGACATGGTCGGCCACCGCATTGACCGGCCGCTTGTCCGTCTCGAGAATCTCGATTTCCACTGTCACCTTGTTGGGAAGGAGCGCGCCGCGCCAGCGGCGAGGGCGGAAGGGGCTGACGGGCGTCAGGGCGAGAAGCGGCGCTTCGAGCGGCAGGATGGGGCCGTGGGCGGAGAGATTGTAGGCGGTCGATCCGGCGGGGGTGGAGAGGAGGATGCCGTCGCAGATCAGCTCTTCCAGCCGCACACGCCCGTCGACCGTGATCTTCAGCTTTGCCGCCTGATAGGATTGCCGGAAGAGGTAGACCTCGTTGATGGCGAGCGCGCTGAAGGTCTGCCCCTCGCTGTCGCGCGTCTGCATCTCCAACGGACGGAAGGCGTTCTCCACGGCATTTTCCAGCCGTTCCCGCAGGTTCTCGGTGCTGTAGCGGTTCATCAGGAACCCGACCGAGCCGCGGTTCATGCCGTAGACCAGCTTGCCGGTGTTCATCGTCTTGTGGAGCGTCTGCAGCATGAAGCCGTCGCCGCCGAGCGCGACGATGACGTCGGCCGCGTCGGGATCGGCATTGCCGTAAATGGCCGTCAGTTCCGCTGCCGCTTTCTGCGCTTCCTCCGCCTGCGATGGAGCAAAGGCGATCGTCTCGAAGGTGCGTAGCATGAGGTGCCTTGCCATTGCCTGGACACGCCGCCGAGGGCGGCAGGGGCCGATGCCGGCCGAGCGCCATCATGCATAAAATCCCGCAGTATGAAAGGGATAGCGAAAAGAAAGGACGGTATCCGAAGCATGTCCGCAAGGCCGATGCAGGGCGAATCGCTCTCTTCCGGCGTCGATAAACGAAAACGCCGCAGGCTTTCCGGGCATGCGGTGTTTTCCGATCGGCCCGCCGGCGCCGCCGTCTGTCCGGTCTTGTCGTCCGGAGCAGTCCACGTGCCGGCTGCGTCCTAGATCATGATCTCGCCGCCGGTGACCGGCACCACGGCACCGGTCATGTAGCTGCCCAGATCGGAGGCGAGCAGCACATAGGCGCCCGCCAGTTCGGCCGGCTGGCCGGCGCGGCCGAGTAGCGTCTGCTTGCCGAACTGTGCCGCTTTTTCCGCAGGCATGGTCGAGGGGATGAGCGGCGTCCAGATCGGCCCGGGCGCCACTGCGTTCACGCGAATGCCCTTCTCGGCCAGCATCTCGGCGAGACCCGCCGTAAAATTGGAGATCGCACCTTTGGTGGACGCATAGGCCAGAAGCTGCGGCGAGGGCTGCCGCGACTGGATCGACGTCGTGTTGACGATCGCGCTGCCCGGCTTCATGTGCGGCGCGGCGGCCTTCGAGAGGAAGAACGACGCATAGATGTTGGTCCGGAAGGTGGTGTCCCACTCGGCCGCGGTGATGTCGGCGATATCCTCATAGGTCCGCTGGAAGGCGGCATTGTTGACCAGAATATCGATGTGCCCGAGTTCGCCGACGGTCTTTTCGACCAGCGAAATGCAGTGATCTTCGGACTGGATGTCGCCGGACACCAGAATGCAGGTCCGGCCGGCGTCACGAACCCACTTTGCCGTCTCTTCCGCATCCTCGTCTTCGCTCAGATACGATATGACGATGTCGGCACCTTCGCGCGCATAGGCGATGGCCACGGCCCGACCGATGCCCGAATCGCCGCCGGTGATCAGGGCGACCTTGCCGTCCAGAAGGTGATTGCCCTTGTAGGTCGTCTCGCCATGATCCGGTAGAGGATCCATCAGCCGGGTCAGCCCGGGCGGGGTCTGCTGCTGTTCGGGATGGGGCGGCGTCGGTCTGCGGGCGTCGGACATGGATGTCTCCTTCTAGCGTTCCGACGCTAACGAGATCATCCTTACAACGTTCCCGACGATATGGCCCGCTGCCGACGCGGCGCGACGCATCGGCTGAAAATGCTCTAGGCGAGCGCCGACGCGAAGCGAAAGACGACATAACTAATTGCGGCAGTTGCCACCAAGGCGGTTGCGATCAACGAGGCATTCTTCATGCCGCGTGTCCTCGACGCAAATTGCGACCGTATTTTGTCTGTCGCGATGCCAGCTGTCGCGTTCGCGGCGAATGCCTTCGGCGACCATCTTCGTCGGGTCGCTTTCGCCCCGCGTCATGTGCTCGGCGACAATGGCCCATGCCGTCCGCAAGATATCGTCTGAAACCACAGGTCTCTCCTGATTGTCAGTAGGAGCTTACCCGCTCACGCTGAAGCGAAGCTTGTGTGTGGACGCGGAGATGGGATGTTCAAACACACTCGGTCGTGACGCGTGCGAAAGGACAACGGGAAAACACCTATGATTTCACCGTGCGTGCGTTACCTTGACCATCGATGCCGCAAGACGTCTTTCGGTGCACCGTTCAAAGATGGAGAAGGCATGTTCCTGCGCACAGTGGAATGGGCGAAAGCCGTTGCCGTGGTCGGCGATATCGCGAAGGGAACAGCAGCCGTGACGCTCCGCACCTATTCGCGCAGGGAGCCGAAGGCGGGCGGTGCGATCGACACCTATGGCTGGAGCTTTCAACAGGTCCAGGCCTATGGCCAGTCCGAAAAGCGCGCGACCCGTCTCGTGGGTGGCGATCAGCTCAGCCGCGCCCTTCTCGCCATCGCCACGCCGGAACACGAATTCTTCGCCTACGAGGTGGATGGCAGCGCGGACTATGAGGCCGAGGCCAAATGCCTGGTCAAGGAGTTCAACGATATCGCCGCCACCGTGGTTTCCGTCACCGTCGGCGCGGTCTCCATCTCCTGGTTTCTCGTCGCCCTCCACCAGAACAGCGACATCATCCACTGGAAGATGCGCTACCACGAACGGGATCAGCGGCCGGATATTTCGGGAGCGTGAGCTGTCGGTGTCCGCAGCTTTGATGAGAATGGCAAGGCCCCCCTACGCCGCTCCTTACTCACCTCTTCCCGATGCTTTGCCAAAATAGAAACCAAGTATGAGAAGCCACCCGCTGGTGATCCAATCTGGGACAGAGATCTGACTGCTGGTTATATGTGATAATAAAAAGCTGGGAACGATAAGAACTGTAACAGCCAGAGCAATGATGCCGGAAACAATATCGCCGTTTGCTAGAAATTCGAAAAGACTCTTGCTATGTTTTGCGCCGAGAACCTCAAGAAGAAAGATATCGTTCCCGTAAACCTCAATGGTTTTCTTCGTGACGTAAACACGATTGTTGTACGCTGGAATAGGACCGATCTCTCCATCGGGCATATCGAAGGCGACGGTGTAAAGCTCGCCACCTAGAAAATTTGACTGCACAGTCTGTATCATAAGATTGATCGCAGCAGGATTTCGCCGCTTTACTGCTTCGATCACTTTTTCCGCCACACCCGGTACAGTTTTGTCGCGCAAAGCAGTCGTGCCTGCATTGGTCAAGGGCGCGGACGAAATCGCGGACACGCAGCGCCGTCTGGCGCCAGTCGATGACGGCGATCTCCGCGACAGCATCGAGGTCACGCGGCCGCGACAGAGTACGCCGCCGTACTCCCAGCCCGGAGGCGCACGCGTCGCGGGAGAACTCGAGGCGATCGTGACCGCTGGAAACAGCGCCGTCAGATATGCCCATTTAGTCGAACACGGCACCACGAAGGCGCCGGCTCAGGCGTTCTTCTGGCCCGGGTTTCGCTTGGAGCGCAAGCGCGCACTCACCCGCATCAAGCGGTCAATCAGCAAGGCCATAAAGGAGACGAAAAAATGAGGATTTCGAGCTTTGAATATGACCGCGGATATGCCGCTGTCGAGGCAGCACGGCAGACGGGTTTCACTTTCGACGTCACTTTGAATGGCGCACCGGTCGCGGCGGCCGTCATGGCCGACGAGGAAGAAGGCACCGTTGAATTCTGCCGGCTAAACGAGGCGGGCGAAATCTACCTTACAGCCGAGGAGCATGCCTACGTCAACACGGCCTATGGCGCCGTCGTCGTCACGAAGCGCGCCGCGGCATGACACCGGAAATCGCCCTACAAGAAGCCATCCGAGCCCGCCTCGTTGCCACTCCCGGCGTCGTCGCGCTGGTCCCGGCTGACAACATCCGCGAGCGCAACGACCGACCGAACCCAAAACCCAGCATCATCCTGGGCGAAGGGCAGAGCGTCGACGAGGGGGACACGCTCGCTCGAGTCCGGATGCGCATGGTCCGCACCACGACGCGCGTCAATCAGGCGCTTGCTCAGACCTCGACGCGCATCGGCACGTGCGGGAAGGCCTTCGTCACCGGTCTGGCGGCCGGCGCTGCGATCGGCGCCCTGGAGGGCATCCGGCAGGCAGTGATCGACAGCACGAAGTCTGTGCTGGAAATGTCCGACCAAGCGAAGCGCGCCGGCGTTTCCTTCAAGGCATTCCAGGAACTGAAGTTCGTCGCGGAACAGAACCGCATCGGTATCGACAGCCTGACCGATGGCCTGAAGGAAATGTCCCTTCGCGCCGATGAGTTCATCAAAACCGGCGCCGGCTCGGCTGCAGAGTCGTTCAAGCGGCTCGGCTACAACGCTTCCGAACTGGCGCGCAAGCTTCAGGATCCCGACCAGCTTTTCCTCGAAATCATCGGCAAGCTTCAGCGCCTCGACAAGGCCGCGCAGATCCGCATTTCGGACGAGCTCTTCGGCGGCACCGGTGGCGAGCAGTTCGTGCAGCTGCTCACGAAGGGCGAGGCCGGCATTCGCGCGCAGATCAAGGCGGCGAACGATCTCGGCATTGTCATGGATGATCAGCTGATTGCGAAGGCCGAAGAGGTCGACCAGCAGTTCAATATCATCGCCAACACCATTGGCACGCATTTGAAGTCAGCCATCGTCGAGGCGTGTTCGGCGTGGTTCGAATTCCTGGACAGCTATAAGGAATTCGAAAACCAGAAGTCCAAGACGCTGGAGAACCGGCAGGCCGATCTGGGCATGAAGCGTCTCGATCTTGAGACGCAGATCCTCACCATTGGTGATGCCGAGCCGATGACGCGTCGGAAGCTGGAGGTGCAGCTGGCAGAGATCGCCGCCGAAGAGAGGATGATCGTCGAGGAGCTAAACAAGCGGGTCAAAGCTGTGCCGGCTGTCGTGCGCCCCAAGGGGCTTGCTACGACGTCGCGCACAATCACGCCGGCGGCGGACCAGGTTGATCGCATCGCACAGCGCGACGCGGCGATGACACAGAACTTCCTCACGCAACGGACGGCCGAAGCGGCCCGAAGCGAACTGCAAAAGGACATCGAAGCGCGTGCGGAGGTGATCCTCGCGGCGGCGGAGAAGGTGGGTGTGTCGCTGACGAAGGCGGCAGCCACCATCCAGGCATCGAGCGAGGTCGCGGCAGAGAACGCGACAGCGGCTACGACAGCATCCGTTGATTCCGCCACGGCGCTGATCAAGCAGTTCGAAGGTTTCAGCGCCAAGCCCTATTGGGACGTCAACGCGCTACGTGCCGGCTACGGGTCGGATACCGTCACGCTGTCGGACAACTCTGTCCAGCGCGTAACCGCTGGCATCTCGGTTTCCGTTGCCGACGCGAACCGCGACCTCACGCGCCGCATCGGTGAGTTTCAGAAAGGTATCGAGGGGCAGATCGGCGCCGATACCTTCCGGGCTATGACCGAAAACCAGCAGGCCGCCCTGACCTCGATCGCCTACAACTACGGCAGCCTGCCGGACCGGATCGTTGCGGCCATCAAGTCCGGTGACGCCGGCACCGTCAGCCAAGCCATCGGCGGGCTTGGTTCCGACAATGGCGGCGTGAACAGTGGCCGGCGCAAGCAAGAGTCCGAGCTCTATCTGTCGGATGCGCCTCAGGGCGTGCAGGACCGTGTGGCCGATCTTGAGGATCGGGCAAAGGAATATGCCGATCTCGTGACGCAGGCGCAGGCCTTCATCGCCACGCAGGGAACAGAGGCCACGGCCGTCGGCATGACAAAGGAGGCGGCCGCCGCCCTGCGTTACGAGCAGGAACTATTGAACCAGGCCAAACAGGCCGGCATCGATCTTAATCCGGACGAACTCACTCACCTGCAAGCTCTCGCCGAACAAATGGCAGCTGCCGAGGAAAAGACTCGAGGCCTGGTGCAGAGCCAAGAGGATCTCCAGCGCACCATGTCCGAGTTTGGACAGCTAGGATCGACGGTCGCAAAGGGCTTTGTGACCGACCTGATCAACGGCAAATCCGCGGCCGACGCATTCAAAAATGCCTTGGGCCAGATTGCGGACAAGCTTCTGTCCATGGCGCTCGACGGCTTGTTCGGCGGCGGCGCGGGCGGCGGCGGGGGTATCTTCGGTCAGCTTATCGGCGCATTCTTCGGCGGCTTCCGTGCCGAAGGCGGCCCGGTTTCCAGCGGCAAGAGCTACGTCGTCGGCGAACGAGGTCCGGAGATCTTCAACCCGGGGCAATCTGGCACGATCACGCCGAATGATCAGATCGGAGCCGCACCGCGATCCGCTGCAATGCCAGCGCCGGCCGCCCCGATGCCGCAAGCCCGCGATGTCTCGTCCGTCCAGTCCACAAAAGTCGATGTCGAGACGAGTCTTAAGGTTGGCGTCGATGTCGACTCGAGCGGCAATCTACTGCCGTTCGTCACGGAAATCTCCGAGAAGTCGGCCCAGAAGTCCTCCGCGCAGATGGCCAAGAAGATTCACAAGCAGCTGCCGGAGTCCGTCGCGCACATCAACCGCAACCCGAGGAACCGGCCATGAGGCTAGACCAACTCGAAAAGCTCTTGGTCGCTGCGCTGCGCTCCAGCATGGCCGGCCGGCCCACGGTGGTGCCGGAGCCGGGCCGACTGGTCTGGTCGTGGTTCATCGAATTATCCTCGACCCGCACGTACCATCCTGCCGGACCGAATGCCGTCAGCTTTGCCGAAATCGAGGCATGGGCGCGGTTGTCCGGTTGGACGCTTCAGGCACACCACATCCGCCTCCTGCGCGCTCTGGACGCGGCGTGGCTCGATGTAGCGTACGCGAGCCGCGGGGACGGGAAGACGAAACCAAAGAAGCCATCGGGCGCCCTGTCGGCCGATGCCTTCGACGCAGTGTTCGGGTGATGAAAGATGGTCTACCTCGCTCAATTCTCGCACACCAAGCCCCAGTCGAAGCAGATCTTACGCGGCGAGAGGCGCAAGTCCGTCATTTCCAAGATCATCGATATCCTGGACGATTTCAGATTGTCGAAGTTCGAGAACGAAGGTGCCATTCGCGCCGGCGTGCGGTCGGCTCTTTGCCTCTCAGGCAACGGCTGGCAACCGTCGGACAGCGAGGCGGCCGCGCTGCTGTCGGCCGCCTTCACGAAGATGGGGGCCAAGCGGTCGTCTTGGCTCGAAGGCCAGCGCGAGTTCACGGAGGCGACGGAGAACTGCATTCGTTGCGGCATACTGCTCGATCAGGACACGATCACCGCACGGGACCGGTTTTGCTCGGACCTATGCCGGGACTCGGCAAGGCTCTACCGCGAAGGCCTCGAAGGCGCCATCAACCGCAAGGTCTACGCGCGGTCATGGTACGTCGCCCTCCAGAAGAAGGCGCCGGCGCGATCGTGCTCGTTTTGCTCGACGGAATACCATAGCTCGTTTGCAGAGCAGAAATATTGCTCATACGATTGCTCGCACGCGGCCCAACGGGATCCTGCCAGACATCGGGAGTGCCAGCATTGCGGCACGGGTTTCAGGCAGAAGCAGTTGGGGAGCCGCCCGCAGCGCTATTGCAGCGTGGAGTGCCGAAAGGCCGACTGGAAGGCGGAGGAATACTCCTGCTGCATCTGCTCGACATCGTTCCTCGCCAAACACAAAAAGACAAAAAGATCGTGTCCCAGCGAGTGGTGTAGCTGGATTTCGTAGCCATCGGTAATTTCCGGTAGGGTCGGGTTGCTTAGAACCAACCTGAAGGACACCACCGATGACCGACGATATGATGAACCTGCGTTCGC